>CAJTOZ010000011.1 GCA_910578095.1 uncultured Muribaculaceae bacterium
CGCTCGAGCCTTCGTCCACGAGGTCGACGTCGTGGAAGCAGAAGTATTCGATGCCGAGCTTCTCCATGATCTCGAAGCCGGCGTCGGCCTTAGCTTTCGCACGCTCTACGGCGTCCGACGAGGCGTTCCAGGGGAATTTCTTCGTGCCGCTGCCGAACTGGTCGCCACCCTCGGCGCACAGTGTGTGCCACCAGGCCATTGCGAAACGGAGCCAGTCTTTCATCTTCTTGCCCAACACTACGCGCTCGGCGTCGTAGTAGCGGAATGCAAGGGGGTTGTAGCTCGAGGTGCCCTCGAATTTGATTTTTCCGATCTCAGGAAAATATTCTTTTGCCATTGTCGTAAGGGGTTTATTATGATTGTTTATCGGTTTATCCGTTAGTGGTATAAGTGTATTTTATCCGTCTGATGCGCTTATGCTTCGAGGCGGCTTTTCCACAGCGCGTAAGCCTCCAGCACGGCAGGGCGTGTGGCTGCGTCGGGCGTGATGCGGTCAAGGAGCTCAAGCGAGGCAAAGGCCTCGTCGCGGTTTTTGTATATGCCCGCGCCCATGCCTGCACCCTTGGCTGCGCCCACGCTACCGTCGGTGTCGTAAAGCTCTATCGTGGCGCCACTCACATCGGCAAGCGTCTGACGGAACACAGGGCTGAGGAACATGTTGGCGCGGCCGGCATGGATGCGGTCGACGGCCAGGCCGAGTTTCTGCATTATCTCGATGCCATACATGAATGAGAACACTATACCTTCCTGCGCCGCGCGGATGATATGGCGGCGGTCATGGGTGTTGAAGTTTACTCCATGTATGGAGCATCCCGGATCGGCATTCTCGAGCAGACGCTCGGCACCGTTGCCGAAAGGCATGATGCTGATGCCGAGAGAACCGGCCGGCACTTCGGCTGCAAGTGCGTTCATGTCGTCGTAACTGATACCTGCCGGGGCGATGTTTCGCTTAACCCACGAATTCAGTATACCTGTGCCGTTGATACATGCCAGCACGCCTATGCGTGGAGCGGCAGCGGTGTGGTTGACATGGGCGAAGTTGTTGACACGCGAGAGGGGATCGTAGTCGATGGTGCCGTTGACGCCGTACACCACGCCGGATGTGCCGGCGGTGGAAGCAATCTCGCCCGGCTCGAACACGTTGAGCGAAAGGGCGTTGTTGGGCTGGTCGCCGGCGCGGTAGGTGATGGGGGTGCCTTCGGCAAGACCCAGCTCGGCAGCGGCTTCGGACGTGAGGCGTCCCTGCTCGCAGAACGTGCCGCGCACTTCCGGGAGGATATCGGCCGGGAAGCCGAAATAATCCATGAGGAATGCTGCGGGCGCATCGGTCTTGAAGTCCCAGAGCATCATTTCAGAGAGCCCCTCGGGATTGGTGACTATCTCGCCTGTCATGCGCATGGCTATGTAGTCGGCCGGAAGCATGATCTTGTATATGCGCTCAAACACTTCGGGCTCATTTTCCTTGACCCACGCAAGCTTCGCGGCGGTGAAATTGCCGGGAGAGTTGAGCAGATGGCTGAGGCACTGCTCGGCACCGAGCTCTTCAAATGCTTTGCGGCCATATGGCACCGCGCGGCTATCGCACCAGATTATGGAATCGCGCAGGGGCTTGAGATTACGGTCGATGCACACAAGACCGTGCATCTGATAGGAAAAGCCTATGGCAGCGATGTCGGCCGGAGCCACATGTGCCTTGGCGATAACGGAGGCGGTAGCCTGCTTGAGATACTCCCACCAGCTGTCGGGGTCCTGCTCGGCCCATCCGGCCTGCAGAGCCTTGATGGGAGCTTCCTGTTTGGGATAGAAATCTGAGGCAAGGGCACGGCCGGTAGCGGCATCTACCAGAGATGCCTTCACGGACGATGTGCCGATGTCGTAGCCTAATAAATACATTGCAATGTTATGTTTTGGGTTGATATCATCGATATAGGTTGAGAAGAGAGTCTGAGGGACACTCAAAATTGGAGATAGGCAGTTGCACCTTCATGTATTCTTCAAGAGTGCGGGAGGGAGCCTCGATGCCGGCAGGCAACGGCATGCGCGAGAACTGTGCGAAATACAGCAGGCACGCGTCGCGCCACCACCGCGCATCGGCTGCCTGTGTGCGCAGGCGCGGAGCCATGGCTTCGTACACGCCGGGCTTGAGATACGGACGGGCAGCTTCCCACACCGGGATGAACCCGTCGACCGTGCGCACGCCGCGGTCGTAGGCATAGCACAATTCGTCCCAGAGTGTACGGCCGGAGCGCATGCGGTGCGTCCAGGGCGCATGATGGAACCATAGCAGGAACTCCTCGGGACAACTGTCGATATTATTGAAAAGCGCATACAGGCTGTCGGGATACTGGGCCACGGCATTGCTGCCCCCGGAAGTGCGGTCGAAACCTATGCCTACACGGTCGGCACGGTGGTAGTAGCGGGGGAGCCAGTCGGGACGTGCGCCGGGCACATCGCACCAGGGCTCAGGCCCATAGTGGTGGCCGAAAGCGAAAAGGTGGTGCAGCCCCAGAGGCATCATATAGTCGACCACAGCCTCGCGGGAAGCCAGAAGCATATCACGCACGGCCGCGCGCACGCTATCGGGCACGGAAGCGGCATCGGCATAAAGGCTGCGGGCGGTCCATTCATCGGCTATCTGCGCCGGAGACAGGCGTGGATTCCATGCCATGCGTCCGAAGGCATACCAGTTGGCATCGGCCACCGGATTGCCGGTGAGGCATTCGCTGTCGCCCACATTGGCCACTCCGGCCACAGCTACGAGCGAAGCGGGATCGACATAACTGAAAAACTCCTGCCACATGGGCGCGAGATACGCCACGTGGTTGCTATGGCCCAGATATTCCTGCGTGATCTGCAGTTCGGCCATCTGCGGGGTGGCAGGCATGGCGCCGAAGAGCGGGCTGTACGGTTCGCGTGGCTGGAAATCCACGGGGCCGTTCTTTATCTGCAATATCACATTGTCGGCAAAAGAGCCGTCAAGAGGCTGAAATTCGAGATAAGCCTGCTTGGCGCGGTCGGCATCGGCAGGCGAATATACAAATGCGCGCCACATTACAATACCGCCATGCGGACGCAACGCCTCGGCAAGCATATTGGCTCCCTCGGCATGGCTACGCCCGAAATCGCAAGGGCCGGGCTGCCCTTCGGAGTTGGCCTTCACCAGAAAACCTCCGAAATCCGGGATCAGATCGTAAATCTCATCGGCCTTGTCGCTCCACCATCGGCGCACCGCCGGGTCGAGAGGGTCGGCAGTGGGCAGACTGTCGAGGGCCATGGGAGAAGCGAAATTTACAGAGAGATAGGTGCGTATGCCGTAAGGGCGGAGCACATCGGCTATGGCTTTCACCTTCTCCAGATAGTCGGAGGAGAGAATGCGCGGAGATGCGTTGACATTGTTGAGCACGGCACCATTGATACCCACCTCGGCGCAACGCATGGCATAGTCAGCATACTGCGGCGAAATTTTGTCCGGAAGTTCGTCCCATTTCCAGATGCTGCGGCCGGCGTATCCGCGCTCCACCGTGCCGTCAAGATTGTCCCAATGGTTGAGCACACGCAGAGAATAAGCCGGCACTTCTACGGTGTCGAGCGGTGCGGTGCCATCCTGGGCACTCATGCGCACGAGCGCGCACGCGCCGTAAAGCAAACCCGCCTCAGAGGGCGAGGTGACACGCGCGGAGCCATCGGCCTCGCGGCGCACACGAAAAGCGTCGGGCACCGAAAGAGCCGTATCGGCGGTGTCGATGTCAAGCGACACTGTTCCGGGGTAATGCTCCGCCAGGTATTCCGCAGCTATCGCGCATGATTCGCCCGCAGGCTTGTCTGCGCCGCAAGCGACGCAGACAAGCGCGAGCATAGTATAGAAAATTGCACCCGGTTTCATTGTTCAGCGCTGCCGCCGCCATCAATGGTTATGATGCGGCCTTCATCGTCGTATTTAAGTTCGCACACCTTGAGGCTGCGCAGCCACGACTTACCGCCGGAAGGCACGCTGTCGTGATGGAAAAGATACCACTTGCCATCATACTCGATGATGGAGTGGTGGGTTGTCCAGCCCACCACGGGAGTGAGTATCACGCCCTGATATACGAAGGGGCCGTAGGGGTTGTCGCCAATGGCATAGCAGAGCAGGTGGCTGTCGCCGGTGGAATACGAGAAATAGTATTTGCCATTGTACTTGTGCACCCACGAGGCTTCGAAAAAGCGGTGAGGGTCGTCGGCGCGCAAGGGCTTGCCTTCGGCATCGACCACCTGCACAGGGCGCGGCTCCTCGGCAAACTGCAGCATGTCCTTGGTAAGGCGCACGCAACGGCTGGGCAGGGATGGCTCGGCACCCTCGGGCAGTTCAGCCGATTCGAGAGCCTTGTTGTCGCGGTAGCGCTGGAGCTGTCCGCCCCACAGGCCGCCAAAGTACAGGTAGTACTCGCCATCGGCATCGGGCAGCACGCATATATCCATGGAGTAGCTGCCGCGTATGGGATCGGGCTCGGGAACAAACGGTCCTTCAGGACGGTCGGCCACGGCCACACCGATACGGAATATATCGTTCTTATCCTTGAGGGGGAAGTAGAGATAATATTTGTTGTCCTTGCGCGCGCAGTCGCAATCCCAGAGCTGGCGTCCGGCCCAAGGTATGTCTGCTATATCGAGAGCCTTACCATGGTCGGTGACCTTACCCGTCATGGGATCGCCGTCGATGGACAGCACGTGCATGTCCTTCATCACGTACTGGTCGCCGTTGTCGTTCTCCACGTTCTCGCACTCCCAGTCGTGCGAGGGGTATATGTATATGCGGCCGTCAAACACGTGAACACTGGGGTCGGCCATATAGTCGTCAGGAAAAAGGTATCGTTTCATAGCTGATTGATTTAAAATTCGCAGGTCCGACTTAAGGGGCTGAAAAATGCCGGCTTTAAGTGCGAGGCTTTGGACCACTGAAGTTGGACAAATGCAAATATCGTGATTATTTTTTAGTTTTGTGATAATCGGAGAGTTTTTTAAGGAAAGGTTTCATGCGCAGATTGCGGTCGAAATACACCGGATAGTCTGTGCGGCCCGTCACCGGCCAATCATTGCGCCATGATGTCGCATCCGAAAGACCCCACACCGTGACACGGTCAATGGCATCGGCATGCCGTAGAAACATGCTGAAGAAAGCATCCATGCGGCTGTTCCAGTGCTTGTCCACATCCTCGTCCAAGCCATTGACATAGGGATTTATGGCAATGTTGTCATCAACTTTCATGTCAATAGTGGCAGTATTGGTGAGCGACGGAAGAGCAGTCATGTCCCACTCGGTGATCATGACTTTGCAACCCGTAGCGGCAAATGCTTCAATGGATCTCTCGTAGTCATCAAGGTCGGGATAATCCATTCCCATGTGCCCCTGCATGCCTATGCCGTCCACCCGCAGCCCACGGCGCTTCAAATCGTTGATTATGCGCACGTAGGCATCCCGGCGTCCGGGTTCGTTCATGCCGAAATCATTTATGTAAAGTTCAGCATTAGGATCAGCCTCATGTGCATACTGAAATGCCAGAGGTATATATTCCTCTCCGAGTATTTCGTAGTAAGGAGTGTTGCAGTAACGGCCATCGGCACTTATGGCTTCATTCACTACATCCCATCCTTTGATACGCCCTTTGTAGCGGCCCACCGTTGTGTGGATGTGATCCCGCATACGAGACTTCAGTTCATCGGCACTGACATAGTTGCCCTTGTCATCGCGCGCAAACCATTCGGGGAGGAAATAGTGCCATACAAGGCAGTGGCCTATAATAGTCATGCCGTTTTCTTCGCCGAATTTGACATAGGCATCGGCATCATCCCAGAAATAGCGGTCTTTCTCGGGATGGATCATGCTGCATTTGAGCACATTTTCGGGAACGATGCTGTTGAAATGATGCCTTATAACGGCGGCTCCGTCCTTGTCAATATTCTTTGCTTGGTCGTCGTTTACAGCAACCGAAACCTGAAATTTGTCGCCGAAAATTGTTTTCAGCGGAGCATCCGAGAGAGCCGGCACCTGAGCTATCGCACCGGGAGCGGCCAGCAATACGGCCATGAACAGTTTCTTCACTTTATTCTATCTCGGTCTTATGATATTCGGATAATTTCCTCAAAAAAGGTTTCATCTCATAATTGCGGTCGAACAGCAGCGGGCTATCCACACGGCCCCGCATCGGGAAACCGTTTTTCCAGGAGTCGCCGTCGCTGACACCCCATGCGGTGACGCGGCTGATCACATCAGAATAGCGCATGAACATGCTGAAGAATGCGTCCATACGGCTATTCCAGAGTGCGGCCACATCGGCAGGCAGCCCGTCGGGATAGGGGTTCATTGCTTTACGGAAAGCGACAGCGTCGCCTACGTTTGCCGAACGCGTGAGTGTGGGCAGCGCGCTCATGTCCCACTCGGTTATCATCACTTTGCAACCGGTGCCGGCAAATGCCTTGATGGCCGTCTCGAATTCTGTAAAATCGGGATAATCCATGCCCATGTGTCCCTGCATGCCTATGGCATCGATGCGCAACCCGCGACGCTTGAGGTCGTTGACCATGCGCACTACGGCATCGCGGCGCCCGGGCACATTCATGCCGTAGTCATTGTAATACAGCTCGGCATCCGGATCGGCCTCATGGGCATATTGGAACGCAAGGGGAATAAACTCCTCGCCGAGAATCTCGTAGAATGGCGTCTTGCGGTACGAGCCGTTCTCGATTATAGCTTCGTTGACCACGTCCCAACCCTTCACGCGGCCCTTGTAGCGGCCCACCACGGTGTGGATATGGTCGCGCATACGTGCTTTGAGCGTGTCGGCGCTCACATAGTTGCCTTCGTCGTCGTAGGGAAACCACGGTGCGAGCTGGCTATGCCATATGAGGCAGTGGCCTATGACAGTCATGCCATTGTCCTCGCCGAATTTCACGAATGCATCGGCATCGTCCCAGAAATACACATTTTTCTGCGGATGGATCTCTTCGCTTTTCATCACGTTTTCGGCCACGATGGTGTTGAAATGGTGTTTCACCACCTCGGCTCCCTTGGCGTCGGTCTCCTTAGCCTGGTTGTCGTTGATGGCCACCGCCACGCGGAACTTATCGCCGAACACATCCTTGAGGGGTGTATCGGCCACGGTGGGCACTGATGCAGCTGCCGCAATTGCGCCGGACGCGTAAAAGAGCGTTGCAAGAATTTTTTTCATGGTCTGTTGCGTTAATTATTGTGTCGACGCTCGATTTCTGCATTTATAGCATCTATGCGGTCGTCAGTGAGTTCGTAACGGGAGATAATGAACATGGCGAGCAGTAGCAGGGCTGCCGGAATCACAGCCACGAGCCAGAGTATGCCTTGCTGTGCGAAGGCGCTTTGGGAAACGGCATCCTTGTCGAAGCCCACATAGGCCAGCACCAGACCGGGCACCACTCCGCCGAGGGCCATGCCGGCCTTGTAGAAGATGCCGGTGAGAGCATTGACAATACCGCTGATACGCTTGCCGTGGGTGTATTCGCCGAAACTTATGACCTCAGGAACGAGGGCCCACATATAGCCTGTGGCCACGATTATGCCAGTGGATTTCACGAACTGGGCCACGTAAACGAGCCACATGTGGTCCTTAAGGGTATCGACCATCGAGATCACATACAGCATGGCCATGCCGAATATCGCTGTGGCAAGGAAAATATAGAACATACCTTTCTTTCCCACCTGCCGCTTGATCCAGGGAATCATGGGCATGAAGATGAAGGCGGGAATGGAACCGAGGCCCATGAACACCGAGAGCTCCTCGGCGCTGCCGCCGAGATTGTAGGTGATGTAGTAGGCGCCGGCGCTGTTGCTTATGGCCATGAGGCCGAAAGCGGTGATGAAAAAGAATGCGAGTATACGCAGGGGACGGTTGCGCACAAACTCCAGCCACAGATCGCTGACGCGCACATTCTCCGTCTCGCTCTTATCCATCACCACACGCTCACGGCACTGCGTGAAGCAGAATATGAGCAGCGCGAGACCCACCACGCCATATATGGTCATGGTCATGAACCAGGCATAGTCGTGTGAAGAAAGATCGGAGACTTCGGTAGGGTCGAAATACTTCACGAGCATAGGTATGCCCATTCCCACTGCAAGGCCGCCGAGGTTGGCCATAAACATGCGTGTGGAGGTGAGCACCGTGATCTCGTGTGTGTCGCGGGTGAGCGATGCATTGAGAGCTCCGTACGGCACATTGACAAGAGTGTAGCACATCGACAGCCCCACATATGTTATATATGCATAGAGCAACGAGCCGGAAAATCCGTTCCAGAAGCAGAGTATGGCAAAGGCTGTGAGCGGAATGCCGCCGAGCACCAGATAGGCGCGGTACTTGCCGAGCGATGGATCATGCTTGTCGACGAAAGCGCCTACGATGGGATCCCACACCACATCGACGATGCGGACCACAAGGAACATCACGGCCGCAACTGCGGGATCGAGGCCGAATACATTGGTATAGAAGAACAGCAGATACATGCTGATGGTCTGATAAATCAGATTCTGCGCCAGGTCGCCGGAACCGAATCCGATGCGCTGGAGCCACGTCAGCTTGTAAAAGCCTTTGCTCTGGAGTTTTTGCGTGTCTTTATTCATGGTATGGTAAGGTTATTTTTTCGGTAGAGATTGGAGCACAGCGGCAGCCACACGCTGTCCGAGTGTCTTTTTATCAAGCGGGTGTATGTCGTTCCATTCGCCGAGATCGCTATTGCGGATGAGTGTGGCTCCCGGGGTTTCGTCGGCCACACGTGCCTGCTCGGCGCGCATCTCGGCCCATGCCTTGCGGCCGTGCACATCGGACGAATGGAGAAAATCTGCCAGCTCGACGATGTAGAACGGCAGGTCGGCGCGGCCGAAACCGTCGCGCCATCCGGCAATCATGGTTTTGAGCATGGCTGCGTAGTCGTAGCGGTTGGACACATTGGATTCGCCCTGGTACCACACCGCTGCCGACACAGGATAACGGAACAGGGGAGTGATCATGGCGTTGTACAGCACGGCGGGTGTGTAGTGGTAAAACATCATGCCGGGGCCTGAGGGCATGTCGGCTCCCTGGCGATGGCGCCACAGGCCTTCGAGGGAGGTTTCACTGCCATCGGCAAAGATCAGTTTGTAAGGCTTGTCGGGCACAACTTTGGGCTCGCCGCCTGAGCTTATGACGCGGACGGTGACCACATTGTCGCCTTCGTGGAGCACGCCTGCGGGCACATTATATATACGTGGGGGATACTGATAGCCGATGGTGCCGACGAAAACGCCATTGACAAAGGCCGAATCGGCGCCTTCGATACAGCCGAGCCGCAGCGTGGCCGGGCCCGCAGCCTGCGAGGCAGATACCGCCACGTGACGGCGCAGCCAGTGCGATCCGTTAAGATTGCGGCGCGTGCGGATGTCTTTACCCCAGCAGGATTCAACCAGGTCCACCTCATCCCACTTGCTATCGTCAAATGCGGGTTCCGACCACTGCACGGAAGCCGTACGGCCGGGGTCGGAGGCATATAGCACGGCATTCCAGTGGGCGTAGTTTTCGCCTTCGAGTTTTTTTATGCGGTTGCGGTAGCCGTCATCCTCATATATTTTTTTCTTGGCTACGGCCATGGGCCACGGCGCAAGGCTTTCCTCGCTCATCCAGGCCTCGACGGGCGTACCGCCCCAGCTGGCGTTGATAATTCCGACGGGCACACCGGTGGTCTCGTTGAGCTGTTTGGCAAAGAAATAGGCCAGAGCCGAGTAGTTCATCACGTTGTCCTGCGTGCACGGGAGCCACGCCGAGCGACGCGTATCGGATTGCGGGCCGTCGAACGCGGTGGTCTGCGGCACTACATACTGGCGGATGGACGGATTTTCGTAAGAGGCTATTTCGTCGGCGAACATGTCGGTGACACGGCGCACCGGAAGCTCCATATTGCTCTGACCGCTACAAAGAAACACATCGCCGCTGAGCACGTCGGACAATGTGATGTCGCCGACGGTGATGGTGTACGGGCCTCCGGCCTTGAGCGGAGCGAGTTCAAGCTGCCATTGTCCAAGGCTGTCGGCGGTAACGGTGACAGCTTTGCTTTTCTTTGCTGAGGTACGCGCCGTGACGGTTTCGCCGGGATCGGCAGTGCCCCACAGGCGCACGGGTTCGCCCCGCTGCACCACCATGCCGTCCGTGAGAACGGACGGCATATGCACTGCAGCTTGCGCGCCTGCCGAAGCGAGGAGCGCTGAAGCGGAAATTATAGTGAGAAAACGTGTTTTCATGGTCTACTTATACTGATATGTTCGGATGCGTATTATCTTGTTGTCGTCCACGCTGATGCGCACATGGCGTCCCTGATGCGTCTCGTCGCCGTTGAATGTGCGCACGCGGCTCATGGTGCCGTCGGGGGCGACAGCCACCTCTTCCACTCGTGCAAGGCCCACGCGCTGCCGGGCGTGGTATTTTCCGGAGTTGTCCGCCACCCTGTCGGCCCCGGTGTCAAGGAATCCATCCTCGCCAAGCTTCCCGGTAGGAGCCTTTACTTCGGACTCATCCTCAAATTTGGCCACGACGCCGGATCCGATGAGCACATATTCGTCCGGAGATGTTTTTATGAGTATGGCCGCTTTGTCGGGCCACGGGGTGCCGTTGGTGGCACGAGGATCCCACGGTAGCGTGAAATAGTGGGAAAGCGTGATGCGCGTATTTCCATCGGTCAGCACCTGCTCGGGAGCATCGGCCGTGAGCATCACCGCGTCCATGGCATCTGTGCCACGATAACGGGCTATCAGCGGCATGGCTTCGCGAAGGGTGGCATAAGCGGCAACCATCGGAGCGGAAGCATTGTCGCTGCCGTTTTCTATCGAGAACGGGCTGATGCCTATCGCATCATGATGACCCAGCACATAGTAGGCCTGAGCGCCGTTGCGGTCGTCCCGGCGCACCTCGGGGATAAACAGCGGATTGTCCGGAAGAGCATACTGCCCCACCCAGTCTGTGAAACCGCTGTCATAGATATCGGGCGAAAGAAAATCCACCGTGGGCGCAGCCGCATGCCAGATGTCCTTGAGGTGGGCCAGCGGACCGGCCGAGGGATACTCGCCGGGGCGGCGGCCACGGCTGTTGAGCGCGGCGTTCACATAGAGCGGACGGGAGGTTATGGCCCGTGCGTCGCGGGCGAGAGCCTCCACATAGCGGGCATAGTTCCATGCCATGAAGTATTCGTCGGCGTAACGGTCGTCGCCGAACACATCGGCCCACGCCCCGCTCTTCTTCATGCCGGCCGCTTTCCATTTTTCAAGCAGCGTCGGGTGCAGCGTCTTCTTGTGTTTGGAAAGGTGCTTCATAAGCGCCTCCGGCACTCCGGCCGCGTATTCGGCTTCGGCGAGGTCGGAATGATCGCGCGCATCCTCAAGCATTCCGATCTCGTTTTCTATCTGCACCATCACCACCGTGTTGTCCTTGTCGTAGTCTTCCACATGCCGGAGCCATTCCCCGAAAGCCTTGCGGTCGGCTTCCAGCACAGCGGGAGAGAAAGCGGAGGCTATCTCGAGAGGACGGCCGGCAGCGGTGCGCGCCCGCGGGAAGCGTTTACTGTCGGCTTTAAACCATTCCGGAGCGTAGCAACTCATGGAGTTTTTCCATGCTCCGAACCAGAGGAACACCACTTTCAATCCGTTGCGACGGGCCTCGTCCACCACTTTGTCCGTGAGGGCGAAATCGAAGTGTCCTTCTTCTGGCTCCACAAGCTCCCAATAAGCCGGTACAAGGACGGTATTGAGATTCATCCTGGCGAGTTTCGGGAAGATAGTCTCGATATCGGCATCGCATGTGGCCGACGAATTGCCAAGCTCTCCGCCGAGGATAATAAACGGGGTCCCGTCTATACTCACACACGGAGCTGCGGCGTCTCGATCGAAACGCACTTCCGCACTCACGGTCGCTGTGGCCAATAATGCCGCTATCAGAATTGCTATTTGCTTCATGGAGATATCAGGTTGCAGGTTGATAATGCAAATTTAAGTGTTATATTTATAATATCATACCCGCGCGTGTAACATTTGCTTTTTCAAGCGTAACATCAGTGTCGTCTATTTCCTGTACGGCGTTTCATCCATGAAAAGATGGCTCGGCTCATAGCCTCCACAGTCGACTATGATTTTCTCGAACACAATGCCGGGGGCCAGGGGGCTGAGAGTGAGTGTGTGCGCTCCATCGGCCGCTGCGCTTCCGAGAGGAAGACGCACCACCTTCTCAACCACACGCGATGCCACGGTGGGATAGAACTTCGTATATATGTTTTCGGGAGCTTCGTTGAGATCGGAGTTGAAATTGACTGTGACCGGAGCGCCTCCGTCCAGACTTACGTTATAGCAGTGGCCACCGATATTGAGAAAATCAAGCGTGGACTTAACCACAACGCGCACATCGACGGAGTCGCCTTGAAAACCGGGGAGCATAACACGATAGGAAAGCGATGCTCCATCCGTGGGCTCCGTGTAGGGCATCAGAGCCACACCGCTGAGTGTGCGCCCCATATCAGGAACGACGGCCCACTGTGCGGCGGCGGCAGGCTCGGCTTTGTGGAAGTGTTCGGCTTCTATCACAGCTACTCCGTGGCGGGCTGTAGATGTATAGCCGCCTTGATCGCGGCGCCCATCCTCCACGCGGCGTACTTCGGGAAGGCGGTCGGCAGGGAAATTGTCATTCCAGGACGTGTAGCCGATATGCTTCTGCGTCATCATTCCGCGCCACTTGCCTCCGGCTATTTCATTGTTATACACCTCCGAGAGTTCTGCATCGCGGGCGAAGCACCGCTCTACCCTATCGGCCCACTCATTGGCCACAGGATCGCCTGCCGCGTGCAGTTTATGGTTCATTGCCTGAGCATAGTACATCTCATACAGATTGGCCATGGCCTGCACCGGGAAGAGTATCAGCTGAAAATATGCGTCGCGGGCCTCGGCAGGCAATTTCAGATAAAGGCGCAGAGCCTCGGCCTCAAGGCGGGCATATTCATCGGCCACACGGCGCCACTCGCCGTTGTCGGCGTTGTATGTGGAGGCGTCGAGCATTTCGGCTGTCACCCTGCCGTTGTATTTGCTGTAGAGATTGAGTATACGCGCGGCTTCCGCACCATATTCACTTCCGAACACCTGATCGCAGAACTCACGGGGATGTTCCATGAAATTGGTTTCATCGTAGCGGGTGGGATTCCAGGCCATATCGAGGAAAAGCGTGATGGGATACTCCATGGGCTTGAGGTCGCCGACATTGAGAATCCAAAGCTTGTCCACACCATAGTCGTAGGTGAGACGAAGCTGCTCCCACATGCCCTGTATCGGGGTGACATTTATCCATTTGGTATTGCGTGGCGCGCCCACATAGTCCACATGATAGTACATACCCCAACCACCGGGATGCTTTCTCTCTTCAGCGTTGGGCAGGCGGCGCACATTGCCCCAGTTGTCGTCGCATACGAGCATGATGACATCGTCCGGCACACGAAGGCCTTTATCGTAATAATCAAGCACTTCCTTGTAAAGCGCCCACACCTGAGGTGTCTCCTTCGCTTTCCGTCCGGTAGCACGGGCAATGATGCGACGCTGATTGTCGATGATATTTTTCAATAATGCCACATCGGCATCCTCGCTCATGGCCTCGTCGCCATCGCCGCGCATACCTATGGTCACCACATCCTCCGTGCCACGGGCGCGCTCGATGCCCTCGCGGAAGAACTGGTCTATCACCTCCTTGTTTGCAGCATAATTCCACTTGCCGTATTTGTTGCGGTTGCGCGCCCACTCCTGATGGTTGCGCGCCATCGGCTCGTGGTGGGAGGTGCCCATTATCACACCCATCGCATCGGCCGTAGCGCTATTCTCGGGATCGTCGGAATAGAACGCCCACGCCCACATGGCCGGCCACATGAAGTTGCCGCGCAGACGCAGAATAAGTTCAAACACGCGGGCGTAGAAACGATGGTCGCCGTAGTCGGTGCCATAAGTATTTTTCACCCAACCGGTAAGACAAGGCGCCTCATCGTTGAGGAATATGCCGCGATATTTTACAGCGGGCTCGCCGGCGGTATAGCGGCCATGATCAAGAGCCACATTATCGCGATGACGCACCGGAACATCGGCCCAATCGTACCACGGCGACACGCCGAGCTGTTCCGAGAGCTCATATATGCCATACACGGCTCCGCGCCGGTCGCTACCGGCCACTACGAGCGCTTCGTCGACGCCCGGCCAGGGATTGGCCACATTTGTAATAATGTACTGCTCGTTCTTGCCTTTCAATTCCGAAAGGTCCACCACTCCGGCGCGCGACAGTGCCTTCAGAGTTGGGCCATCGTATGTGCCTGCCACTACCACACGGGCCCCTGCCGATGGCGAAGAGGCCACTTCGGCATTCTCACCGCACACGCGGCCGAAATCGGCAGCCAATGAAGAAGCGGCTATACGCACGGCCGAATTCTCCGACTCGTCGACAACAATAAGCGCCGGCTTTCCATCGGCAATGAGCGCAAACCGCTCTGCCGACAGCGTGTCATGGCTGATATTTTTATGGTCCAGAGCTGCCGCGGTCAGCGACACGGCAACACAAGCAAGGCTCACTATAGTTTTTATCGGTTTCATGGTAAAAATCTTTTTTGTATCGCAAAGTTACAAACATGAAAGAAAATGGGCAGCACCGGATGTAACGTAATAGGGTGCACATGTAACATTGTTAAATAACATATATGAATTCCACATTATATGTAACATTTTTTTGTTAGTTATATTTAAATCGTGTAACTTTGTGTTACATAAAACCTATATAATCACCTGAAAACACAAATAGCCCGCCTCCGGGCGTGCCTCTACGTAACATCCCGGCATGAAACGACAATTCACCGCATTGCTTGCGATATGTGCCATAGCCCTATGCGGCTATGCACAGGCCGTGCGCATTTTCACCACCGACCACGACCTCTCCAGCAGTCTTGTCAACCAACTGCATCAGACCCGCGACGGCATGATGTGGATAGCAACGGAGGACGGGCTGAACCGGTACGACGGCAACAAGTTCACCATCTACCGTCATGCCTCGGACGACAGCACGTCGCTATGCAACAATTTTGTAAAATCCGTATTCGAGGATGACGACAACCGCATCTATGTGTGCACGCGCAGAGGTCTGCAGCAATATCACCCCGCATCCGACTCCTTCGGGCCGCGCTTAACCATGGACGACGGTGCGCCTTTCACCGCATCCGTAAACTATGCCATCCGACGGGCACCGGGAGAATACTGGACGATAGGCGACTCCGTGAAGATACTACGCACCGGTGCGCATGATGCCCCGAGCATACACAACATTCCCTGGCTGGCGCGCGAATGCCGCAACATACATTGCGGAGTGGTGGACAACGACGGCAACCTATGGCTGTCCAAAAACGAATCCGGACTTTTCCGCATAAATTCCGACAATAGCGTAACCCACTACTTCGGGGCACAAAACGATCCCTGCATATCATCAATGACCATAGGCCGCGACGGGCTACTCTACGCCAGCACCACCTCCCACGGCCTGATGAGATTCAACAGCGACAGCAACACTTTTCAGCAACTCACCGAAAGCACCGGCAGAGAGATAAAATCGCTGTTCACCGACAACAACGGCGACATCGTGCAGGCCATCGACGGTCACGGAATCATGATCTACACGCCGGCCACAGGAAACAACCGCAAATTCACTTTCGGCAATTCCGGATTCGATTCCGACCGCTTGAAAACACACTGCGCCATGCGCGATGAAGAGGGCAATATATGGATAGGTTTGTATCAGTCGGGGGTGGCCATGCTCCCGCAGCAACCCAACTCTTTTTCCTACATAGGCCATAAGTCGGTAGGCGCCAACGTAATAGGGCACAATTGTGTGTCGACGCTCTACCGCGACCACGACAATGTGCTCTGGGTGGGTGCCGACAACGACGGTATCTATGCGCTCAATCCCGACAACTCCCTGCGGGCACATTTCTACAACGACGGCATCGCCGTGCCGATGTGCATATTCGAGGACAGTCACAACAACCTGTGGGTGGGCACATATCTCAACGGCGTAGGCATAATGGACCGCAACACCGGCAATATGAAGCGAATCGACTTCTCCGACGGCCCCAATTGCCCGGCCAACGTGTGCTTTGCCATGGCCGAGGACCGCGAGCACAACGTATGGGTGGGACTGCTCAACTCCGGCCTGATGAAATACGACCTCACCCAGGGAAAGCCCGTCAAGGATTTTCCCTGGCGCTCCAAAATCGACCCGTGGATAGCCAGCCTGTATTATTCCGCCAAGACCAACTCCCTGTATGTGGGCACATACTCCGGGCTGCAGATTGTCGACAACGTGTCGCTGGCCGATCCCACCATCTCCCACCTGTTCTCCGACGATGTGATCCATTCCATGGACGAGGCGCCCGACGGCACACTGTGGCTTGCCACCACCGACGGCGTGATATGCTACAACCCGGCCACGGGCTCATCCCGACGCTACAGCGTGGCCGACGGCCTGCACAACAGCACCGTCTACGCCGTCAGTCACGACGGACGCCATGTATGGCTGAGCCTTAACTCCGGCCTGTCGCGCTTCGACCCCTCCACAGGTGTGTTTTCCAACTTCCTGGTGGACGACGGATTGCAAGGCAATGAATTCTACAAAAACAGTGTGTGCAAGGACGCCGCCGGACACATCTACTTCGGCGGCACCGGAGGCATCACCCACTTCAACCCACGCGACATCACAACCCCCGGACGCGTCTGGACCCCGCGCATCGCGGGCCTGTATCTGCACGGCAGCCGCGCAGCCGCCGACACGCCGCTGCACATAGCGTCCAAACTCAAGCTGAAGCACGACCAGAACTCCTTTTCGATAGAATTCGGCACGCGCGAGCTCGCCCGCCCGGAAGCCGTGCGCTTCGCCTACTCCATCGATGGCAAGCCGTGGGAAATACTGCCGGCAGGCACAAACATAGTAAACTTCCACAATCTTGACGCCGGACACCATATCCTGAGCATAAAGGTGGTGGACAACCTCACAGAATCCGACACACGCACCATAGCTATAGACATCGCCCATCCCTGGTACGCCTCGGCATGGGCAAAAGCTCTATACGCCACAGCCGCGGTCCTGTTGCTATTATGGAGCGCCCGTAGCTACCGCACGCGCATGCGCCACCGCGCCGAACTCATAAATCTCACCCACGCAGAGCAGATCAACGAGGCACGCCTGCAGTCGTTCGTGAACATTTCCCACGAGATCCGCACGCCTATGTCGCTCGTCATAAGCCCCCTGCAGAAGCTGCTAGCATCCGACACCGATGCCGCGCGGCGCCACGAATACGGCCTGATACTGCGCAACGCCAAGCGAATCCTGCGCCTTATCGATGAACTCATGGACCTGCGCAAAATCGAAAAACGTCAGATGCGTCTGACACTGCGGCGCACACCCCTCGTGCCGTTCATCAACGATCTTTGCGAGACTTTCGCACAAGTCACCGCCGGAAAAAACATCAGCCTCGAATTCGATCACGCCGACAACGATATATCGGCTTGTATCGACACCGCCAATTTCGACAAGATACTAATGAATCTGCTGTCCAACGCCGTGAAATACACCCCCGAAGGCGGTCGTATATCCATCGGCCTCACACAGCACGACAACATGGTGAAAATCACCGTCACCGACACCGGCATAGGAATACCGAACAACGACAAGACGCGCATTTTCGAACGCTTCTATCAGGCCCACGGCAACACGGCAGGAGGCACCGGCGTGGGACTGCATCTCACGCAACAGCTTGTGGAACTGCACGGAGGCACCATCAGCGTGACCGACAACCCCGACGGCAACGGAGGTTCCTGCTTCACCGTCGTAATTCCCGCAGGCACCGACACAGCCACGGACAACGAGGAGAAAGCATCGGAAATTTTCCCCGGAGCACGCCCGGTGGTCAGACAAGGCATGCCCCTCAGCGACACAAAAACACTGCTGCTGCCCGATCTCGAAGAGCCATCGGCCGACACTGCCACAAGCAATGCCGAGCGCATACTGATAGTGGAGGATGATGAAGAGATACGCAACTACCTCACCCACGAGCTCTCGGCCAAATATCGCGTGAGCGTGTGCACCAATGGCAGGGAGGCGCTCGACATAATATTCCGGCGTGCGCCCGAACTGATCATGAGCGACATCATGATGCCGGAAATGGACGGTCTCTCCCTCACCCGGGCCATAAAACAGAACATCAACCTGAACCACATACCCATCATAATCCTCACCGCCATGACACGCGACGAGGACAACATAAACGCCCTCGAAGCCGGCGCCGACGACTATGTGACCAAACCCTTCAACATTGAAATTGTAAAAACAAAAATAGCCGGACAGCTCGCCCGGTACCGACAGCTCAAAAACCGCTACAGCGGCAATCAGGAACACGACGACAAGATAGATGAAATCAATGTGACAAGCAGCGACGAGAAACTGATGAGCCGCATAATGGCTGTGCTCAACCGGGAAATGGCCAACACCGAACTCACTGTCGAACAACTGGCATCCGATGTGGGCCTTAGCCGAGTGCATCTGCACCGCAAGCTCAAGACGCTCACCAATCAGTCGCCGCGCGATTTCATCCGCAACACAAGGCTGCGGCAGGCCGCACGGTTGCTACGCGAAAAGAAGCTCAGCGTGGCCGAAGTGGCCGACCTCACAGGCTTCTGCAACGCCGGAAGTTTCACCACTTCTTTCAAACGCCTTTTCGGCATGACACCCACAGAATACATACACAAAGAAAACAGCGAAAAGACAACATGCTGATTGCCAGCACCGATGTTACATAGCGCAAGATATTTGAAACAAACCGGGGGTTGATTTTTTGCTTACTGAACAAAGATGTTACAACTACCTAAACATGTGTTACACCGCAAATATTAAAATCTGTTTAGTCTGTCTAATTTTGCATAAAAATCATCCATAAACCGGAAACATTATCATCACACCATGAAAAGCCCAATAGCAATAGCACTCGCCGCCCTCATAGCCGGAGGTTGCACAGCCACGCAGAAGAGCCAGGAACCTCAGCCGGGCGTAGCTCTGTTCGACACATTCCGCTACGAGGGAAACGATAGCATATATGCTATCTGTCCGCTTGCGGACAGCGCGAGCTACCACAACCCCATACTGCCCGGATGGTACTCCGACCCCTCCGTGTGCACCAACGGTGAAGGCGACTATTTCCTGGTCACCTCCACTTTCTGCTACTACCCGGGAGTTCCCATCTTCCATAGCACCGACATGGTGAACTGGCGCCAGATAGGCCACGTGCTTAACCGCGAATCGCAACTCGACAATTTCCCCGGCCAGCACATCAGCGGCGGTATTTTTGCCCCCGCCATCAGCTACAATCCGGCCAACAAAACATACTACATGATCACCACCAACGTGGGCGCAGGCAACTTTTTCGTGAAGACCACCGACCCCTTCGGCGGCCAGTGGAGCGACCCCGTGTACCTCCCCGAGGTGCAGGGCATCGATCCGGCATTCTTCTTCGATGAGGACGGCAAGGCCTACATCGTGAACAACGACGACGCTCCCGATGGCAAGCCGGAATACAGCGGCCACCGCACGGTGCGCGTGGTGGAGTTCGACACCGCCACCGACAAGTGCGTGGGCGAACGCCGCATCGTGGTCAACAAAGGATGGCGCCCTCAGGACAAGCCCATCTGGTGCGAGGGCCCGCACATATACAGAATCAATGGCGAATACTATCTGATGACAGCCGAAGGAGGCACCGGCGACTGGCACAGCGAGGTGATATACCGCGGCAAATCGCCATTCGGACCATTCACGCCTTACGAGAAAAACCCGATACTGACGCAGCGCAACCTTGACCGCAACCGCCCGAACCCCGTCACCTGCGCCGGCCATGCCGACCTGATACAGACCACCGAAGGCGACTGGATGGCCGTATTTCTGGCTTGCCGCCCCAACGGACAGGGCTTCGAGAACCTGGGACGCGAAACATTCCTCCTGCCTGTGGAATGGACCGAGGACGGCTGGCCCGTGATCAACCCCGACATGCAACCCGTGGCCATGAATCCGCGCCGCGAGGGAGCTGTGCGCGGCGATGATGCCACCTTCGGCAATTTCGCGGTGACCGACTATTTCGACAGCACAGCCCTGGACCAGCGCTGGATGACCCTGCGCTCCGCGGCCGACAGCCTTTACTCGCTCAGCTCCACGCCCGGCTATCTGGCATTGAAATGCACGGACGAAACCGCGTGCGGCAAAGGCACGCCCGCATTTGTGGCACGCCGCCTGCAGCACCATAATTTCAACTGCTCCACCGAGATGACATTCCTGCCCGACAGCACCTCGCAGGCAGGCCTCCTCATATTCAAGGACGAGAAACACCAGTATTTCTTCGGCCGCGCCCTTGACGCAGAAGGCCACGATATTCTTTTCGTCGACAAAGTGTCGCCCGACGGCGTCTCCACCATAGCCACCGCGGAAATTCCCTCCGGCAACAATGCTGTCGCTCTCAAAATTTCCTCCGATGGCCTCACCTACGATTTCACCGCCTCCACCGATGGCGGGAACAATGAGATAAAGGTGGCCGCAGGTATCGACGCACGCCACACATCCACTGCCGAGGCAGGCGGCTTCACAGGCACCACCGTAGGGCCGTACGCCATACGGGCCGAGAGATAATTCACATTAAATAATAGTATATAGGAGAAACAAATCTAAAAACCGGAAAAACAAAAAACACAGAAAACAGTACCATCACACACAACCGAAAAAGAATCTTTGCAAGAGAAAAGCGAAAACACATTAATAACCTGAACTAACCAATCACCAACACATGGAAAATGTAAAGAAATTACTTCGATGCATTTCAGTGCTGACACTGCTGCTCGTGTGCGGAGCTTTCACCGCCCACGCAGAAACAGTGACAGGTACTGTGGTCGACGATACGGGCGAGCCCCTGATCGGCGTCAGCGTAATGCTCAAAGGCAGCAAGGCAGGCGTGACCACCGACATCGACGGATACTACACCATCCAGGTGGCCGATACTAAAACGGCTACACTCACGTTCAGCTACGTGGGCATGGAACCCCAGGAAATCAAAATCAACGGACGCAAGACCATCGACGTCACCCTCAAGCCCAACAGCAACGCCCTTGAGGAGGTAGTCGTAGTGGGCTACGGCCAGCAGAAGAAGGCATCGGTGGTGGGCGCCATCACCCAGACCACCGGCGATGTGCTCGCACGCGCAGCCGGTGTGCACGACATTGGCGCCGCCCTCACCGGCAACATGCCCGGCGTCGTAACCACACAGAGCAGCGGTATGCCCGGCGACGAAGAGCCCCAGATCACCATCCGCGGAGCATCGTCCTGGAACAACAGCAGCCCGCTGGTGCTCGTGGACGGCATCGAACGCCCCATGAGCTCCGTAGACATGAGCTCCGTGCAGACCATCTCCGCACTCAAGGACGCATCCGCCACGGCTGTGTATGGTGTGAAAGGCGCCAACGGTGTCATCCTCATCACCACCAAACGCGGTACTGAAGGCAAGGCCAAAATCGACGTAGGCTTCACCGCTACGATGAAGACAATCTCGCGTCTGCCCGACAAATACGACTCCTACGATGCTCTCACCATGACCAACCGCGCCATTGAGCATGAACTTGCGCTCAACCCCGGTTCATGGAACTACCTCATCCCGCAGTCGCGTATCAACAAATACCGCTACCGCACCTCGATAGAGGACATCGAGCGCTATCCCAATGTGGACTGGCGCAACGAGCTCTTCAAGGACGCAGCAATGAGCTACAATGCCTACATCAACATCGCCGGCGGCACCAATTTCGTGCGCTACTACGCAGCAGTCGACTTCGTCAACGAAGGTGACATGTTCCGCTCGCAGAACCCCGGACGCGGTTTCGTCAACGGCTTCAACTACAACCGCCTCAACGTACGCTCCAACCTTGACTTCTCCCTGACCAAGACCACCGTATTCAAGGTGAACGTGGCCGGCAGCAACGGTGTGCGCAAGACCCCCTTCAGCGCAAGCGGAGAATATAACGTTGACTGGAATGCCGCACAAGCATGGGCCGGTGTGTACAACAGCGCCCCCGACCAGTTCATGCCCATATACTCCGACGGCTCAATAGGCTACTATCCCGAATTCGCATCGCAAGTAGTGAACTCCGTATCCCAGATTCTTACCTCTGGCTACATGAACACCATGAACACCCGCATCAACACCGACTTCGTGCTTGAGCAGAACCTCGACTTCATCACCAAGGGCCTCAACTTCCGCGGTATGATATCATGGGACAACCTCTTCTACGACTCCAAACGCGGCGTGCAGGACAACTACTCCGGCTACCAGAACAAGTGGATCGACCCCGTCACCGGCGAGGTATCCTACAAAAACCTTTCCGATGCCAACACCAACTTCGACTACCGCCCCATGGACAACCTCAGCACCAACGGCGGCGAAGTGATCAACTGGAAGACACAGCGCCACGTCAACTACCAGCTCCAACTCAACTGGGCCCGCGATTTCGGCAAGCACGCCGTCAGCGCTACCGGTGTGTGGACCCGCCAGGAAGACGCCTACGGCAGCGAGATTCCCCGCTACCGTGAGGACTGGGTGTTCCGTACCACCTACGACTTCGACGGCCGCTACCTCATCGAATACAACGGTGCCTACAATGGCTCCGAGAAGTTCGGCAAAGGCTACCGCTTCGGCTTCTTCAACTCCGGCGCCATCGGCTGGCGTATCAGCGGCGAGCCCTTCTTCAAGGCCCTTCTGCCCTATGTCAACAACCTGAAACTGCGCGCATCCTACGGTGAGATCGGTGACGACACCGGCGACCGCTGGCTCTTCATGGACCAATGGGGTTTCGGCAGCTGGAACGGGAGTGCATCTTCCGCTGTCATCGACGGCTCCGGGCGTCCCGGCAACACTGCTCCCTACAAATACTACTATCAGACCATCATGGGCAACCCCGACGCCCACTGGGAAAAAGTGAAGAAGTTCAACTTCGGTATCGACTACGGCTTCCTCAACGACATGTTCGCCGGCTCCGTCGAAATATTCAAAGACAAGCGTAACGACATCCTCATCAAAGGTAGCGAACGCTCCGTGCCCAGCTACTTCGGTGGTTCTGCCCCCACGGCAAACCTCGGTAAGGCCGAATCCAAAGGTTTCGAAATAGAGTTGCGCTTCAACTACCCCATCAACAAGGACATGCGCGTATGGGCCAACATGAACATGACCCACGCTGCCAACAAGATCATCGAGCGCGACGACCCCAAACTCAAGCCCGGCTACCAGAAACAGGCAGGCTATGCCATCGGTCAGCACAAGAGCTACATCGATGCAGGCTTCCTCAACAACTACGACATGATCTACGGTGCACCAGCCTTCGAAACCAACAACGAGCAGCGCCTTCCCGGCGACTACTATATTGTCGACTTCAACGGTGACGGCATCATTGACGACAACGACTCCGCACCTATCGGCTACACAACCACACCCCAGAACACCTACAACGCCACCCTCGGCTTTGAATGGAAGGGATTCAGCGTGTTCGCCCAGTTCTACGGCGTCACCAACGTATCGCGCGTTGTCACTCTCGACAGTTTCGACAAACAGCTGCACAACGTGTACAACCTCCGCGAATGGTGGAGCGCCGACGGCAGCGGCGAGATGCTCGTGCCCCGCTACCTCTCCACACCCAACTCCCGCGGCAACGGCACACAGTGGCTCTACGACGGATCCTACGTGCGTCTGAAAAACGTGGAAATTGCCTACACCTGGAACGCCGGCTGGATCAAGAAGCTCGGCCTCAGTAACCTCAAGGTGTACCTCAACGGCAACAACCTCTGGTTCTGGAGCCGTCTCCCGGACGACCGCGAATCCGACCACGGATATGCCGCCACTGCCTACCCGACAGCCCGCCGCTTCAACCTCGGCGTGAAGTTCTCACTCTAATATCACGAAAACAATGAAAATGAACATATATAAATTCCTCGCAAGCGCATTCATCGCTCTGGCTTCCACCACTGCCATGACTTCGTGCGAAGACTATCTGGAAAAGGACCCCGATTCCACTGTCAACGCCGAAGACGCATTCAAGGATTATACCAACTTCCAGGGGTTCATTGATGAAATCTACAACTGCGTGCCCATGAAGAACGCCCACTACTGGACCGAAACATGGAACCTCGGAGAAGACGAGTACCTCGTGCCTGCTGGCAACTGGCACATGCTCCACCAGGTAGACCTCGGCGACTTCTGGAAATGGCAGGGCGGCTCGCTCGGCCAAAACGGATTCTGGTTCGACAAGAGCAGCGTGAATCCGCGCAGCAACAACCCCGGAGAACACTCCCTCTACGGACACGCATGGTACTGCATCCGCAAGTGCAACATGGGTCTGGAGAACCTTGACAAACTCACCGGCACCGACGAGGAGCGCCGTCTGCTCCAAGGACAGATGCTCTTCTTCCGCGCATGGTGGCACTTCGAGATGATGCAGTTCCTCGGCGGACTACCCTACCTCGACCGCACCATCCCCGCCAGCGAATCGCCCACAGAAAAGCGGCTCTCCTTCCAGGAAGCAGCCGACAAGTGCGCGGCCGACTTCCGCGCCGCCGCCGACCTGCTCCCCCTCGACTGGGACCAGACCGCCGTAGGACGCAAGACCATAGGCCACAACAAGGGCCGTATCAACAAAGCCATGGCACTCGGCTATCTCGGCAAGTCCATGCTTTGGGCAGGCTCCCCCCTGATGGTCAACGGACCCCAGACCGGTGGCACCCACACCTACGACTACGACGCAGCCTATTGCGAGAAAGCAGCCAAAGCCTTCGGCGAACTGCTCACACTCGTGGAGAACGGCAAGACCCTCTACAAGCTCGCCGGTTTCAAAGATGCCTACAAGAACCTTTACGACCACGAAAAAGCCGACGGTGCCAGCGACTGCTACAGCGAGATCTGGTTCACCTACCGCCAAAACGGAAAGATGCCGGGTGCAAGCGAGACTATGTTCCAGGCCATCAACCTCACCTGGGGCAACGGAGGCCCCAACTCCTACATGGGCTATAACTACGTGGCCACGTTCTGCCCCAACCAGCTTGCAGGCTGGGTAGGCAGCGACAACCTTGTGCACCACCCCACGGCCAACTATGTCGAGTACTACGGCATGGCCAACGGACTGCCCATCGACGACCCCGACTCCGGCTACGATCCCGGACATCCCTACAAGAACCGCGACCCGCGTTTCTACCACGACATCATATTCGACGGTTTCAAATTCATCAACGGCTCGGCCGACGACAACCAGAAATACTCACCGCTCTACACCGGCGGCGACTACCGCAACCAAAACACCGCCAGCTCCACAGGCTACCTCATGAACAAGCTCGTACCCCACATGTGCAACAAAGTGGACAAACTCGGAGGATATGGCGACAACTGTAATGCCGACATCCCCTACATGCGTCTGGCCGATATCTATCTGATGTACGCCGAAGCTGCAGGTGCTGTGGGCGGAGCAAGCGGAAAGAGCGACAACTACTCCAAGACCGCCGCCGATGCCATCAATGTAGTGCGCGACCGCTGCGGTGCAGGCCACGTGGCCGACAAATACAAAGCCAACCGCAATGCATTCCTCGACGAAGTGCGCCGCGAACGCGCTGTCGAACTCGCCTTCGAAGGTATGCGCTTCAACGATCTCCAGCGCTGGCTGCTCCTCACCGAACCCAAATACACCAAGAAGACAGCACACAACTTCAAACGCGTGGAAACATTCGACTGGCTCAAGGCCAACGACCCCGCCGACGCACGCATAGCCGAGCTCGAAGAAGAAGTGCTTCTCGTGCGTCCATTCACTGCCAAACACTATTGGTTCCCCCTCAAGCGCAACGACACTCAGATGTACGAAGGCTTCGATCAGAACCCCGGATGGTAAAGAGTAATAAACTACAAACCCTAAGAATATCACATTTCAATATATGATACCGACACAAAACAGAGCCTTAGCCATGCTGATGGCGGCCGCTATGAGCATCCCCGCTTTCGCGCAGGACATCGCAGCCGACAGCATCCAGGAGGCCACAGCAGCGGGCAACGACTTCCGTCTGGAAGCACCCAGCAAAATTGTAGGCGGTGTGTCCGTGGTCAACGTTGAGCAGAACCAGAAAAAAGACCACACCATCGGCGCCCTCGACAACATGCAGGGCTTCGTGGGTGGCTGGAACGGCGGTTCGCTCTGGGCCAACGACTCCGACAACGACGGCGGCTATCTCGTGCTCGTCGACGGCGTGCCCCGCAGCAGCGGCGACATTCTCGCCATCGAGGTAAAAGACATCACATTCCTGAAAAGCGCTGCGGCAGTCGTGCTCTATGGCAGCCGCGCAGCCAAAGGCGCCATTCTCATCACCACCAAACGCGGTGAAGCGAAGCCGCTGAGCATCAGTGTCAACGCCAATGCAGGATGGAGCACCCGCAAAGATATCCCCGAATACCTCGGCTCCGCCGAATACATGAGCCTGTACAACAAGGCCCGCGATCTCGACGGCCTCGGAGTGCAATACAGCCCAAGTGAAATCTACAACTACGCCTCCGGCTCCAACCCCTACCGCTACTCCAATCTGGACTTCTACAGCAGCGACTACGTAGGCAAGGTCAAGAACCGCTACGATGCCACTATGCAGATTCAGGGCGGCAACAAGCGCGCGCGCTTCTACACCAACATCTCCTATTTCTATGAGGACGACATCTTGAAAATAGGACAGGCCAAGGACAACAACAACAACCGTTTCAGCGTGCGCGGCAACGTGGACGTCGACATAACCGACTGGATCCAGGCCTACATAGGAACCTACACCACCTTCTACAACTCACGCGAAGCCAAGGGCAACTACTGGGAAACGGCCTCAACTTTCCGTCCCAACCGTATCTCGCCCTTGATTCCCGTCGATTTAATCGACCCCAACGCCCTCGCAGCCCTTGAGACTGTAGGCGGCAGCAACAACATTTTCAACGGCTGTTTCCTCTCAGGCTCCACCATCGACAATACCAACATCTTCGCCGACTATCTGGCTGCCGGCTACAGCAAGAACACCTATCGCAACTTCCAGTTCCACACGGGTGTCAACATGAACCTCGACCGCCTGCTCAAAGGTCTGAGCTTCCACGCCCAGTTCGCCACCGACTACGCAACGTCGTACCACACTTCGTTCGACAACAAGTACGCTGTATACATCCCCACATGGAGCAACTACAACGGACGCGACGTCATCGTGGCACTCACCAAGGAAGGCACAGACGAAAAGAGCGGCGTACAGAACGTGAGCAACAGTTCCGACAACCAGACCATTTCGTTCAACGCCGACTTCCAGTATCGCCGCACCTTCAACAAAGTGCACAACATCGAGACCATGATCCTCGCCAACGGATGGCAGAAGACAATCTCCGGAGCCTACCACCGCACCACCAACGTCAACCTCGGCATCCGCGCCGCTTACGACTACGCAGGTCGCTATTTCGCGGACTTCCAGGCCGCTGAGGTGCACTCCTCCAAGCTGGCTCCCGGCCACCGCAACGCATTCTCGCCGTCGCTCACCCTCGGATGGCGCATCAGCGAGGACTTCTTCAAAGGATCCAATGCCGTCAACGACCTCTCGCTCTCCGTCAGCGGAAGCATCCTGCATCAGGACCTCGACCTCGCCGACTACTACATGTGGCGCGGCAACTGGGGCACCGGCGGCTGGTTCAACTGGGGCGACAGCAAAGGAGCCGAAGCCTTTTACCCCGTGCGCGGTGAGAATCTCGAACTCACCTATATCAAACGTAAGGAATTCTCCGCCACAGCCCGCGGCGCATTCTTCGACAACATGGTCAAGGCCCACGTAGACTTCTTCCTCAGCGAGATGAGCGGCCTGCCCGTTGAGAAACCCACCATCTATCCCGACTACTTCACCACCTGGTATCCCGAGGCATCAATGATTCCCTGGATCAACTACAATGCCAACCGCCGCACAGGTCTGGACTTCGGAGTGGAATTCAACAAGCAGTTCGGCGATGTGAAACTCAACGTGGGCGTAGTAGGCACCTGGTACAACACCAAGGCCACCAAGCGCGATGAAGTCAACACCTACGCCTATCAGAACCGCGAGGGCAAACCCATCGACGGCATCTGGGGCTACCAGAGCGCCGGCATCTTCCAAAGCCCAGAGGAAGTAGCCGCATGGCCCGACCAAAGCACGCTCGGCAGCCCGGCCAAACCCGGCGACATCAAGTACGTGGACCAGAACGGCGACAAAATCATCGACAGCAAAGACCAGGTGTATCTGGGCAAAGCCGGATGGTACGGCTCGCCTTTCATGCTCGGCCTGAACTTCAGTGTCAGCTTCAAGGGCTTTACGCTCTTCGCTCTCGGCACCGGCAACTGGGGCGCCAACGCTTCCCTCGCAGGCAACAAGTACTACTACGCCACCGGCACCGACAAGTACTCAGCTGAAATGCGCAACGCATGGACCCCAGAGACAGCCGCCACTGCCACGCTGCCCCGCCTAACCACAGAAAGCGGAGCCAACAATACCGTGCAGAGCGACTACTGGATGTACTCCACCGACGCATTCCGCCTCGGCAAACTCCAGCTCAGCTACGACATGCCAGAATCGCTGATGAAGAAATGTCACCTCACCGGAGCACAAATCTATGTAAGCGGCAGCAACCTCTTCACCATCAGCAAGAATCGCAAGCTGCTCGACCGCAAGATCGGCGCAGCGCCCGAGTATCGTTTCTTCAATGTCGGTCTCTCCCTTTCCATCTAATCAATGAACGCTACTATGAAATACTTCAATAAAATAGCAGTCGCAGCAGCACTGTCGGTGGCCTCGATGTCCTGTTCCGATCTACTCGAGCCCGCTTTCGAGCCCTCGAAAGACCCCGACCAGATGATTGACTACGCCAACTATGCCGACCAGCTTCTGTACAGCGCATACATCATGATGCCCTACACCAGCAACGTGCAGAGCGACATGGCTACTGACGACGCCGTGTGCAACGACAACGCCAACGAATATCTGAAGTTGGCCACCGGCGCATGGAACGCCAACAACGGCACACTCTCCATATGGAAAAACGGACGCGGCTCCATCCAGTTCATAAACGAACTCCTCTCTCGCGTGGACGAAGTCAAATTCTCCGACAACGAGAAGAAAAACGAGCTCTTCGCACGCCGCATCAAAGGCGAGGCTCTCGGCCTGCGCGCCCTGTTCATGTTCCACCTGCTGCGCCAGCACGGCGGCTACGTGGGCGGTGAACTCCTCGGCGTGCCCCTGCTGCTTGAACCCGAAAACTCGCAGAGTGACTTCAATCAGCCCCGCGCCACATTCAAAGCATGCATGGAACAGCTTCTGGCCGATGCCGACCAGGCTGCCGAACTCCTGCCAAACGACTACGGCAATCTCAGCAGCGCGGCCGATATCCCCGCCAAATTCCAGAGCTACGGCCTGTCGTCCGACGAGTACAATGACGTATTCGGCGACATCTTCACTGGCCGTCTCACCGCACGCATAGCCAACGCCATCTCGGCCCAGGCAGCCCTCATGGCCGCCAGCGACGCATTCAGCGCAGGCAGCGGCATCACATGGGAAGACGCCGCCAACCGTGCGGCAAAAGTGATAGACTCCAAGGGTGGCGTCAGCGGCCTCGCCCAGAATGGCCACCTCTGGTATTCCGCCAGCGAAGTAAACAACAACAAGAGCTTCGTCAATCCCGCCGAAGTTCTCTGGCGCGCCAATGTAGACGCCGGACGCAGCCTCGAGGAAGAGTATTTCGCTCCTACGCTCCGCGGCAAGGGACGCGTAAATCCCACACAGAACCTCGTGGACGCATTCCCCATGGCCAACGGCTACCCTATCACCGACGCAGCACATTCGGGCTACGACAAGAACAACCCCTATGCAGACCGCGACCCACGTCTGGAGGCATACATAGTGTTCAACGGCAGCAAGTGCGGCCACAACAACGCTACCATCACCACCGCCACATACGGAACCAACAACGATGCTCTCAACGCCGAGCAGGGCTACTCCACCCGCACCGGCTACTACATGCGCAAACTGCTCCGCAACGATGTGAACTGCGATCCCTCCGTAGAGGACAACAAGGACCACATTCCCGCGCGCATCCGCTTCACTGAGATCTACCTCGCCTATGCCGAAGCTGCCAACGAGGCATGGGGACCCACCGGCTCCGGCAGCCATGGCTACAGCGCCTACGACGTGATCAAGGCAATACGCAACCGCGCCGGCATCGGACAATATGGTGGCGACCCCTACCTCGAAAGTTGCCGTGGCAGCAAGGATGCAATGCGCGATCTCATCCGCAACGAGCGACGCATCGAGCTATGTTTCGAGGGCAAGCGCTTCTGGGACCTCCGTCGCTGGAAGGCCGATATCACCGACACCGCACGCGGAATGCGCATCAGCGGTAGCGAAGGAAGCCCCGTCTATGAAGTGATCGACGTCGAATCGCGCAAGTACGATACCTACATGATTTACGGCCCTATACCCTACGGCGAGACCGTCAAGTTCAGCAACCTCGTGCAAAACGACGGCTGGAAGTAATAATCAAGCATCTCTCTCCGTTTATAATTTCCAACCATCATTATCAATACAGACATGAAATTCAACAAATATTCAGCAATTCTCGCCTCGGTAGCTCTTGCCGGCGCATTCACGTCCTGCAAGAACGCCGACAATGACTTCCCCGACTATGAAGGTGGTGTGAGCGTGTATTTCGCCACCCAGTATCCGGTGCGCACCCTCGTCATGGGCGACGACACCTACGACACGTCCATGGACAATGCCCACAAGTGCACCATCTATTCCACTATGGGTGGGGCCTATGCAGGACGCAACATCACCGTAGAGATAGGCGTGGACAACTCCCTCACCGACCACCTCTACTTCTCCGGCAACACCCCCGTCAAAGCGATGCCCGAAAGCTACTACAAACTGGCTTCCAACACCATCAATTATGGCGGTTCCCACATGGGCGGAGTGGAAGTGGAGTTCACAGATGCATTCTTCGCCGATCCCGCGGCCCTGACCAACACCTACGTTATTCCCGTAGTGATGAAAAGCCAGACCGGTGCCGACCATATCCGCACAGGCGTGCCGGCTGTGGAAGGAGACATGCCTCCGCGCACCAACAGCAACGCATGGGCCACCCAGCCCAAGGACTTCGTGCTTTACTGCGTGAAGTACATCAACAAATACGACGCCGAATATGCTACCCGCGGTATCGACAAAGTGACAGAAAACGGCACTACTACCACCATTGTGCGCCACGCTCCCAATGTAGAGAAGGATGAACTCCGCAAAGTGGGCACCCGCAATCTCACCACGGCCGTATATCCCGTCAGCACCGTCGTGACTGACGCCGCAGGCAACCCCACTACCCTCACCTGCGATCTCCTGCTCAGCTTCGACGGTAAAGACGAATGCGTCATCACAAGCGATACACCCGGATACACCGCATCCGGCATCGGCAAATTCGTGAAGAACGGCGATAAGAACAGCTGGGGCAACAAGGACCGCAACGCGCTGTATCTCGAGTACACCATCGACTTCGGTGTGCGCAAGATCGAAACACTTGACACCATGGCCGTCAAGAGCCGCAACGTCACAGGCGAGAGCTTCACTCCTGAATTCAAATACTAATACCATACAACGAGCTATATGAAACTTCTCAACATACTGGCCTTCGGCGCAGCAGCCGTATCGCTCGCATCGTGTGCCGACGACTTCGATCCCACCTACAAGGTGGAGAAGCCTGCGGAGACATCGCAATACGAGTATCTCAATGAATACGGCACGCTGAAGTCCTATATCAACTATGGCAACGTAGGTCCGAAATTCCGTCTCGGCGGAGCCCTCGATGCAGAAAAGCTCTCAGAACGCGGCCTCGAGTACTCACTGGTCGTATCGAACTACGACGAGGTCACATTTGGCAACCACATGAAATACAACTTCGTGGTGGCCGAGGACGGCACCATGGACTTCGGCCGTATCCGTACCGCTCTCGAAGTGGCTCAGAAGGGCGGTCTCAAAGTCTTCGGCCACACCCTCTGCTGGCACTCACAGCAGACACTCAAGTGGCTCAACGGACTTATCGCCGACAAAAAAGTGGAATCCGGCGGCGACGGTGAAGCCGTCATCACTTCGCTAATAGGCGAAGCTGATGCCGAAAAAGGGCAGTGCGATAACGTCATCTCCAGCGAAAACGGCAACCAGGTGACCGCTCCCGTAGAAGAGGCACCCGACGGCACCAAGGCCTACAAGGTGCACATCGATGCCAACCCCGCCGAGGCATGGAGCACACAGCTCTTCATCAAACTCAACGAGCCTCTCGAGGCTGGAGCCAACATCAACGTGAAGTTCCGCTACTATTGCACAGACGAGCGCAATATCGACACCCAGGCCCACGGCAACCCTGGCTCCTACCACCACTGGTCGTGCATCGGCACCCTCAACGCCAAGCCCGAATGGCAGACCCTCGAATTCAAGGGCTCCGTTGACGGCGAGTGGGCTAAGGACGGTGGCTTCATCACCATTGCCTTCAACCTCTCCTCCACCCCCGATGCCGCAGACTTCTTCATCGACGACGTTGAAGTGACCACAGAGAAAGCCCCGGCCGCTTCTGTGATGATATCGGTGATAGATGGCGAAGCCATCGCCGACCAGGGCGAGTGCGCATATCTGATTTCACGCGAACCCGGACAGGGCGACAAATCCGCTCCCATCGTGGCCAACCCCTTCGGCAGTGGCAACGTCTACAAATCCGAGATTGGAGCCAATCCCACCAATGCCTGGGATTCACAGTTCTTCCTCAAAAGCAACAAAGCTCTTGAGGAAGGTGCTAAAATTCGTGTGAAGTTCGACTACGCATGCACAGACGAACGCAGCATCGAAACCCAGGCACACGGCGAACCCGGCTCCTACCACCACTACCAGTGTATAGGCACCCTCAAGGCCAAGCCCGAATGGCAGACACTTGAGTACGAGGGCACCGTACCGGCCGACTGGGCCAAAGACGGCGGCTTCATCTCCGTTGCTTTCAACCTCGCATCCGCACCCGGAGCTGCCACATTCTACATCAACAATGTAGTGTTCGAGGTAGAATCCGATGCCGATGCCATCCCCCTGACCCCCGCAGAAAAGGACGAAATCCTCTCGGCAGAACTCAAGCGTTGGATCTACGGCATGATGGAAGCCTGCGACGGCTATGTCACTGCATGGGACGTAGTCAACGAAGCCATCATGGATGGCGGCAACTACGGCGTGAAGCACGGTGAAAACGATCCCGACAACTTCTACTGGCAGGACTACCTCGGCGACAACTACGTGCGCAAGGCTGTCAAATATGCCCGCGAAGGCTTTGCTGAGTACGGCGGTAATCCTGACGAGCTCCTCCTCTTCGTCAATGACTATAACCTTGAGGCTGCCTACAACAATACAGCCAAGACCGACGGTCTTATCCGCATGATCAATCAGTGGGAAGCCGACGGCGAGACCCGTATCGACGGTATCGGCACACAGATGCACGTCAGCTACAGCCTCGATCCCGCATGGCAGGCCAAACAGGAGCAGTGCGTTGTGGACATGTTCACCAAGCTCGCCGCCAGTGGCAAGCTCGTGCATGTGTCGGAGCTTGACATGGGTATCCAGGACGAAAACGGCAACACCATCAAGACCGGCGATCTCACTTTCGAGCAGAAGCAGCTGATGAGCGACTACTATAAGTTCATCATCACCAAGTTCTTCGAAATCATCCCGAAAGAACAGCAGTACGGCATCGTGCAGTGGGCCGCCACCGACAGCCCCGAAGGCAGCGGTTGGCGTGCCGGAGAGCCCATCGGCATCTGGGATCTCAACTACTCCCGCAAGCCTGCCTACGCAGGATGGTGCGAAGGCCTGCAGGAAGGCACGGCCCAGTAAGCCCGGCACAACATTTCCTTACACCGGACGCGCGTTCGCCACACATGGCGGAGGCGCGTCCTTCGTTTAGAACTATTTCGCCGCCCATATGTTGTATTAAGTAGAAGTTTCGAACATTTAGGACATTTTTGCTTTGTGCGCGCTATTGCAACCCGCCACGATTCTGCGTAACTTTGCAAGCCATAACCAAAAGTGTCTGCCATCACAGAAACACCGAGCATATACACTTTCAACTCAACATACATCCTATGAGGGCTATACTCACCACATTTGCCACCATTGCCGTAACACTCGCCGCAGCAGCCCAGAGCGTGGCTCCGGGCGCCGCCCTGACCCTTGAGGAGTGCCGGTCCATGGCTCTTGTCAACAACAAGGACATGAAGGTGGCCGGCCAGAAAATAAAGACGGCCGAGTACCAGAGCCGCGAAGCGTTCGCTGCCTATCTGCCGGCCATCGACTTCGCAGGCGGCTACATGTACAACCAGAAGGACATCTCCATTTTCTCCTCCGACCAGATGCTGCCCACCAAGACATTCAATCCCAAGACCGGCAGCTACGACTTCAACCTCGTCACCAACCCCGCCACCGGAGAACCCATAAAGGGCCCCGACGGACAGTACGTGCCGGAGACTGTTGCCCTCATCCCCAAAGAGGCGATGACCTACGATATCCACAATGTGTTTTTCGGCGCCATCACCCTCACACAGCCCATATTCATGGGCGGCAAGATTGTGGCGATGAACAAGCTCACGCACTACGCCAAGGACCTCGCCGAGGCTCTGCGCGACAATGAAGCAGAGAACGTGATCTACGCCGTCGACGCAGCCTACTGGCAAGTGGTATCGCTGAAGTCGAAATACCAATTGGCCGAAAGCTACGTCAATCTGCTCGACTCGCTCGACCGCAACGTAGGCCTGATGGTCGCGGAAGGCGTGGCCACCAAAGCCGACAAACTCAGTGTCGATGTCAAACTCAATTCCGCACGCGTCGATCTCACCAAGGTGGAAAACGGCCTTGTGCTATCGCGCATGGCACTCGCGCAGATATGCGGCCTGCCCCTGGACTCGCCGATGGTTCTGGCCGACGAGGATATCGAGGGCATAACCGACACTGCCATGCCGGCCACAAACTACGATATGGAACAGGTGTACAGCGCGCGCCCCGACCTGCGCGCCCTGCAGATGGGCATCAACATAGCCGGCCAGCAGAAGCGCGTGGCCATGGCATCCATGCTCCCCAACCTCGCCCTCGTAGGCAGCTACTCGTTCAGCAACCCCAACATGTTCAACGGCTTCTCGAAAAAATTCAACGGAGCTTTCTCCGTGGGAGCCATGCTCACAATACCCATCTGGCACTGGGGCGGCAACTACAACAAGTACAAGGCAGCCGAGAGCGAACAGACCGTAATGGAGCTTAAAATGCAGGATGCGAAGGAAATGGTCGACCTACAGGTGAAACAGGCCGCATTCCGTGCCCAGGAATCAGTGAAGACATATTCCATGACACGCGTCAATCAGGAAAGCGCCGACGAGAACCTGCGCACAGCCACCCTCGCGTTCAAGGAAGGCGTGGCCACCACCGACAATGTAATGGAAGCACAGACCGCATGGCTCAAAGCCCACTCCGAACTCATCGACGCACTCATCGACGTGCACCTCTGCGACACTTACCTCTCCAAGGTGCTCGGCACTCTCTAAAAGCATAACATCTTAACCATCATACCGTCATGTCAACCAGCGACAACTCCAATATCACACCCGCCCGGGCAGAACAGCAGGCCAACCGCTCCTTGCTCATCACCGTAGGCATTATCGTGGCCGTAGTGGCCGTCATCGCCATCATCGGTTTCTGCTTCATGAACAAACCCGCAGAAATAGTCGAAGGCCAGGTGGAAGGCACCACCGTGCGCATCTCCGGCAAGCTCCCGGGACGCATTGTCGAATTCTTCGTCCATGAGGGCGACTCTGTCCACGCAGGCGACACTCTCGTGCGCATCCACTCGGCCGTGGCCGAGGCGCAGCTCTCGCAGGCACTCGCCATGGAGGACGTGGCACGCCAGCAGAACCGTAAGGTGGATGCCGGCACCCGCAAGCAGATAGTGCAGGGCGCCTACGATATCTGGCAGCAGGCCAAAGCGGCGGCCACCATCACAAAAAAGACCTACGACCGCATGCAGCGGCTGTTCTCTGAAGGCGTGATGACAGAGCAGAAACGCGATGAGGCCAAAGCCGCCTACGATGCTGCCATTGCTGCCGAAAACGCAGCCAAGAGCCAGTACGACCTCGCCGTGGCCGGCGCGCAGAGCGAAGATAAGCAGAGCGCAGCCGCGCTCGTCGAAGCCGCTGCCGGCGGCGTTGACCAGGTGAAAGCCGTACTCGCCGACGCCTTCCTCACATCGCCCTGCGACGGCACCATCGACCAGGTGTATCCCGAGGTGGGCGAACTCGTGTCGCTCGGAGCTCCCATCATGAGTGTGCTCAAAGCCGACGACCGTTTCATCGTGTTCAACGTGCGCGAGGAAATGCTCAACGAGCTCACCATGGGCAAACGCATGAAAGTGATGATCCCTGCCCTCGACAAAAAAGAGGTGGAAGCGGAAATCTACTACATACGCGACCTGGGCTCCTACGCCACATGGCGTGCCACAAAGACCACCGGCTCGTGGGACAGCCGCACATTCGAGATCAAGGCCCGTCCGGTAGAGAAAGTGGAGCACCTGCGTCCCGGTATGTCGGTAATATTCAACAAGTAACTCACACTCAACAACAGCTCAATGTCGGCATTTACCAAATCACTACGCCTCGGGGTGGCGGAACTGGCATCGCGCAGGCTCATCATCTTCGCGATGGTGGCGGTGCCGTTGCTTACCACCGTGTTCTTCGTCGAGCTCATGGACCGCGGTTTGCCGCTGCGCACGCCGGTGGGCATCGTCGACAATGACATCACGCCCTCGTCGCGCAAAGTGACGCGCATGCTCAATGCCGAGGAATTGCTCGACATACAATACCACTACGACAGTTTCGATGAGGCTATGGCCTCTGTGCGCCGGGGCGAGACATTCGGTTTCTTCCTGATTCCCGAAAACTTCGAGCGCGATGCCGTGACAGGAAAAAATCCCTCGCTCAGCCTGTTCACAAACATGAGCTTTTTCGTGCCCGGCACACTGTCGTTCAAGGGATTCAAGACCGGCGCCGTGCTCACCACCGCCGGCCTCGCACAGACCAAACTGACCGCCATAGGCATGACCGACGACGCCACCAAAGCGCTGCTGCAGCCCGTAGTGGTCGACACCAACGCCATCGGCAACCCATGGACCAACTATAACTACTACCTCACCACATCGTTCATGCCGGGACTGCTGCAACTGATGATTCTGCTCATCACAGTGTACAGCATCACTATGGAGATAAAGAACGGCACATCCGTGAGGTGGCTCAACACCGCCGGCGGCTCCATTCTCAGAGCCATGGCAGGCAAGCTCCTGCCGCAGACACTGGTGTGGAGCCTCGTAGGGCTGGCCATGCTCGGTATGCTGTTCGGGTTCTACCATTTCCCCATCTACTGCAGCCCGTGGATAATGGCTCTCGCCATGGTGCTGATGGTGATAGCCTCCCAGGCTCTGGGTGTGCTGATAGCCTCCGCTCTCCCCAACCCGCGTCTGGCTCTGAGCATAGCCTCGCTGACAGGCATTCTCACCTTTTCCATAGCGGCATTCTCCTATCCCGTCGCCAGCATGTATGGCTCCATCGGCATATTCAGCTACATACTGCCCGTGCGCTACTACTTCCTTATCTATGTGAAGCAGGCTCTTGACGGTGTGCCTCTCTACTATTCCCGCTACTTTTTCGCAGCCCTCATAGCATTCCCGCTTGTGTGCTCGTGTCTGCTCGGACGGCTGAAAAAGGCATGCCAGCACCCCGTCTACGTGCCCTGATCCCACCATAACCAACTCCAGAATATGAATCCCTTCAAATCCATAGCAAACGGCTTCGGCGACTTCTGCCGGGCATTCCGCAACGAGATGGGCGTCATCACGCACGATGTAGGCGTAATGCTCTTTTTCGTGGTGCTGCCGCTGTTCTATCCCATCGTCTACACGCTCATCTACAACACCGAGGTAGTGGACAGTCTGCCCTTTGCCGTGGTCGACCACTCCCGCACGCCCGAGTCGCGCAGCCTTGTGCGCATGGCCGATGCCACGCCCGAGCTTGAGCTCTACGACTACGCCGCCGACATGCAGGAAGCGCGCCGGATGTGGGCCGCGTCGAAGGTGGTGGGCGTAATGGAAATACCCGCCGACTATGCCCGTAAGACCGCACAGGGCGAGCAGGCACACGTGACATTTTTCTGCGACATGAGCCTCCTGCTGCGCTACCGTGCGGCTCTGAGCGCACTCACCTCCGTACAGCTCGAGACCATCAACAATCTCACCGAGGAACGCATCAACACCCTCGGTCTTCCCGCATCCACAATCTCGGCATCGCCCGTAGAAGTGGACACCAACTTCCTGGGCGACACCCAGCAGGGATTCGCATCGTTCATCATCCCCGGCATCGTCATCCTCATCCTGCAGCAAAGCATGGTGCTCGGTATATGCCTCATAGCAGGCACCGAGGCCGAGAAACGCAGCCGCGGAATCCTTTCGGGCGCTCGCGGCGGCGTGGTGCCCACTGTGCTCGGAAAGGCTCTGGCCTACACCTTCTTCTACATCCCGGCCACCATCTACATGCTCCATTACGTGCCGGAGTGGTTCGATCTGCCCCATCAGGGAGCCCCTCTGCAATGGCTTCTCTTCTGCCTGCCGTTGCTGATGGCGTCGGCCATGTTCGGCATGGCGCTCAGCCACCTGATGCGTCAGCGTGAGGACGCGTTCATCTACATCGTGTTCACCTCGGTGATATTTCTCTTCCTCTCCGGGCTCACATGGCCACGCTTCGCCATGCCGTCGCTGCTCTACTGCCTGGCCGACTGCGTGCCGGCCACATGGGGAGTGGAAGGCTTCGTGCGCATAAATTCAAATGGCGCCACACTCGCCGAACAGAGCGAGCCATACATGTGGCTATGGGGGCTGACGCTCGCCTACTTCGCGGCTGCTGTAGCCATTGAGTCCATATCGCGCCGCCGCGACCGCCGCCTCAGCGCCGCACGCGCCTGACCCGCTCTCCATAGGCGAAAACCCGACGCGCAGCGACTTAAAATTAGCTAAAAAGCGGGGGCACTGTTGGATGCATGCATTTTTTTACGTAGTTTTGTAGTCCTTAGCGTACTATGCCCCATAGTGTTTTAAACTTTTCGGCGCATGGAACGTCTAAGCATATAAAGCAAATCTCTCTAAAAAGTCACACCTATGAAAATGCGACACTACATACCCCTGATAGCCTCGCTGGCAGTTATGGCTCTCCCGGCTGCCGCGCAAGACTACGAGGACGACATATACTACAATCCCGACAAGGCGAAAAAAACCGCGCCTGCCCCACAAAAGCAGACGCAGAACGCCTATATCACCGGCGCACGCACATCAGCACCGGTGGCTGCCGACTATCCCGCTGCCGACACCTATACACCGGCTCCCGGAGCAGGATTGCAGATGAACGTCGACGAGTACAACCGCCGCGTGCCCGCCTCAACGCCCGACAGCGTAGCCGGCGCGCCGGAATCCGATGCCGACTTCACCTACACACGCCGTCTCGAGCGATTCCACAATCCCGATATCGTGGCGCAGAGCGGCGATGAGGAACTGGTGGAATATTATTACGCCACGGAACAGCCCACGGTGATCAACGTCAATGTGATCGACATCGACCCGTGGAACTGGTGGGGACCGTCGTGGGGATGGCGCTATTCCTCATGGTACTCCCCTTATTGGAATCCCTACTATAGCTTCGGTTGGGGCCCCTCCTGGAATTGGGGCTGGGGTCCGTCGTGGAGCTGGGGCTGGGGTGGCTGGTACGACCCCTACTGGTCGTGGGCCGGCGGCTGGGGACCTGCCTGGGGCTGGGGACCCGCTCTGCCTCCTCCCGGACCCTCCTGGGGCGGCAACCACGCATGGCGTCCGTCGGGACCCGGCTCCAACCGCCCGCATCGTCCGGCCACTGGTTCGGGCATGGCATCCACCCACCGTCCCGGCAATAACGGTCTCTCCACCAACCGTCGCCCGGGCAACAACGGATACGGCGCAGCCGCAATGCGGCCGGGAGCCAGCGGCAGACCCTCTTCGTCGGGCACTACCACAATGGGCCGTGGCCGATATGGCAATAACCGCACCGGCATAAGCAGCGGCAACCGAATGCCAAACCGCCCCACCGGAGCCACCGTCAACGGCACCACACGCCGCGCCACAGGCATCAACAGCACCGGCGGCTACAACACCCGCCGCTCCACCGGAAGCACCAACCTGCGGAACAATTCCGTGAACTCATCCACCCGCAGCACATCTACCCGCAACACCGGCACCCGCAGCACGGGCAGCTACAACACCGGCCGAAGCCATAGCGGAGGCGGCAGTTTCGGAGGCGGCAGAAGCACCGGAGGCGGAGGTGGCAGTCATAGCGGCGGAGGTAGCCGCGGACGCCGCTAAAACCCACAGAAATACGATTTTCCGGAACATTCAGAGCCGGAAAATCGTTTTCATATCACACACTCACGTTTTCAACCACACGCATTATGAAAAAACTCCTCCTTCCAGCAATAGCTCTGGCAATTCCTGCCGCTATGCTCGCACAGAGCGCCACCGATGCCTACACTCTCTCGCAGACCGACCTGCGCGGTACGGCCCGCTTCATGAGCATGGGAGGCGCTTTCACCGCACTCGGCGGCGATCTCTCGGCCGTAACGCTCAACCCCGCATCGCTGGGCGTATACCGCAGCAGCGAGATCGGCGCCACGCTCGACATCAGTTTCCGCAACTACAAGACAGCCGGCTCAGAAGGCTCCCTCAGCGAGAAACAGACCAAAGCCTACTGCAACAATTTCGGCTATGTGGGCGTAGTGCGTCTCGATGGCACCATGCGCAGCTTCGCCTGGGGAGCGAGCTACAACCGCACGGCCTCCTTCGACCGCATCACCAACGGCTACACCAACCCCACGCAGACCTCTCTCTCAAACTATATCGCAGCATTCACCAACGGAACATACGCAGGCGATATGGACTTTGTGGAAAACAAATACAACCCATACGCCGATTCCGACATCAATTGGCTCAGCATTCTGGCCTACAACTCATACATCATCAACCCCAACAACCGCGCATCCGATGAATATGTGGGGCTGTACATGAACGGCACCCACGGCGATGCCGTATTCCAGTCGCGCGAGCGCGGATACGTCGATGAATACAATTTCAGTTTCGGCGGCAATGTGAGCGATGTGGTCAACTGGGGTGTGAATATCGGTATCACCGACCTCAGCTACACCCGCGATGTGCTCTACTCCGAAAGCATGGAAGGCGCGTACATCCCCAATTCCGCAGGCAAGTTTGTCAACGGCAACGCCGGTTTCGACCTCTACAACTCGCAGAGCGTCAGCGGCAACGGATGGAACCTCAACTTCGGTGTCATCATCAAGCCTATCAATGAATTCCGTATCGGTCTCTCCGTGAAGACCCCCACCTGGTGGAACCTCCAGCACGCTGCCGCAGCCGAAACCGACTATCGGTACACCCCCGCCGGTTCCGGCTCAACACTGGAAGGCAACGAATACACCGACGGAGCATCCTTCGACTCCCGCCTCAACTCGCCGTGGCACCTCAACGTGGGTGTGGCCGGTGTCATAGGCGGCAAAGGCATCATAAGCCTCGACTACGAACGCATAGCCTACCCCGACATGAAAGTGAAGCATCAGAACGGATGGTATGGCGACTTCGTAAGCGCCGACTACGTGAATCAGGACATCAAGGACTACTTCCAGGCCGCCAACGCCCTGCGCATCGGCGCCGAGTACCGCGTGACCCCGCAGTTCAGCATACGTGCCGGCTACGCATGGCAAGGAGCATCTGTCAAGGAAGAAGCCGAGCGGGGCGATATCGAAGTGCTCACCGCAGGCACAGACCCCTCCTACACTTTCAACAAGACCACCAACCAGCTGAGCTTCGGCGCCGGCTATCGCTACAAAGGATGGTATATCGACGCAGCCTACGTCTACAAATCGCGCAGCAGCGAATACCATGCTTTCGCCGACTGGGACGGATTCCGTGCCCCCACCGGCAAGATCGACGAACACACGAGCAGCATCGTGCTCAGCACAGGTTTCCGTTTCTAAATGGAGTCTATAAAGCAACTCTACAAGATAGGTCTCGGCCCCTCGAGCTCGCACACGATGGGGCCGCGCAAGGCCGCCACGCGCTTTCTGGAATCGCTTCAGGAAGCGCCTGCGCGCTTTGAGGCCGCACTCTACGGCAGTCTGGCGGCCACCGGAAAAGGCCACCTCACCGATGTAGCCATCCTTGATGTGCTCTCCCCCGTAGCGCCCACCGAGATCCTATGGGCTCCCGACACCATACTGCCGTTCCACACCAACGGCATGACATTCCGCGCATTCGCCGCCGACGGCTCTTTGGTAGCTTCCCGCACATACTACAGTATAGGCGGAGGCGACATAGTGGAAGATGGCGAGACACGCACACCCGGAGAAAGCATCTACCCTCTCACACGCATAAAGGACATCCAGCAATGGTGCGAGGAGACCGGACGCAGCTATTGGGAATATGTCGACATGTATGAACAACCGGACATCTGGGATTATCTTGCCGAAGTGTGGCGTGTGATGAAAGCCGCCGTGGAGCGTGGCATCGAGGCCGAGGGCGTGCTGCCCGGAGGTCTCGGCGTGCGCCGCAAGGCCGTCAGCTACTACGTGCATGCCGCCGGCTATGCCGACAGCCTCAAAAGCCGCGGGCTCATCTATGCCTACGCTCTTGCGGTGAGCGAGGAAAACGCCGCCGGCGGAGAAATCGTCACCGCACCCACATGCGGCTCCTGCGGAATAGTGCCCGCTGTGCTGTACCACCTCTATCATTCCAAGCACTTCAGCGAGAAACGCATCCTGAGAGCGCTGGCCACCGCCGGCCTATTCGGAAACATTGTCAAGTTCAACGCCAGTGTGAGCGGCGCCGAGGTCGGATGCCAAGGCGAGGTCGGCGTGGCATGTGCCATGGCGGCTGCAGCGGCATCGCAACTGTTCGGCGGCACCCCGGCACAGATAGAGTACTCCGCCGAGATGGGCCTTGAGCATCACCTCGGCCTTACGTGCGACCCTGTGTGCGGCCTGGTGCAGATACCCTGCATAGAGCGCAATGCCTATGCCGCCGCGCGTGCGCTCGACGCCAATCTCTACGCCGCCTACAGCGACGGACGTCACTCCGTCAGCTTCGACCGCATAGTGGAGGTGATGAAGCAGACAGGCCACGACATCCCGTCCCTGTACAAAGAAACAGCCCTCGGAGGCCTCGCGGCCATCAAATAGGGCTCCGACAGGCACAGTTGTTACTACCGCACCGGCTAAAAGTTACGCCGGCGCGGTCTTTTTTATGTAGTATTTGCTAAATTTGCACCATATAAACCCATCATCGATATCATGACATTACGACATCCCTTGGCCCTGCTTGCAGCAGCTGCCGCCATTGGATGCGCCTACGCATCCGACCCCATAATCAGCACTTCATTCACCCCCGACCCTGCCCCCTACGTGCATGGCGACACAGTGTATCTTTTCACCGGCCACGACGAGGACGACGCCCAGTACTTCAAAATGAAGGACTGGCAGCTCTTCTCCTCCACCGATATGCTCAACTGGACATACAGGGGCACCCCCATCAGCACTGCCACCTTCAGCTGGGCCAAACAGGGCGACAACGCATGGGCAGCGCAGGCCGTGGAGCGCAACGGCAAATGGTATTGGTACATATGCGCCGAGGATACCGCACGCCCCGGCATGCACAGCATCGGAGTGGCTGTGGCACCGGCTCCGGACGGTCCTTACACCGACCCTTTGGGAAAACCGCTGGCTCCGGCCACGGCACTCGGCTTCATCGATCCCTCGGTATTTATCGACAACGATGGCCAGGCATGGCTATTCTGGGGCAACAACGGACTGTGGTACGCCCCGCTCGCCGACGACATGATATCTCTTGCCGGAGAAGTGCGTGAGGTAGCCGGACTTAACAATCCAGAATCCTTCGGTCCGCTGCGCGAGAAACGCGACTACGCCACAAACACCATGATGATGAAAACCGGCTACGAGGAAGGACCGTGGGTGTTTCGCCGCGGCGACATCTACTACATAGTGTACGCTGCCGGCGGTGTGCCCGAACATATGGCTTATTCCTACAGCCGCGACATACACGGCCCATGGACCTACGGCGGACGCATCATTGATGAATCTCCGGCCAGTTTTACAATCCACGGCGGCAGCGTGGAGCTGAAAGGACGGCATTTCATGTTCTACCACAACGGTCGCGGTGCAAACGGCGGCGGCTTCCGCCGCTCCACAACGGTGGAAGAATTCAAATGGAACGGCGACAGCCTGCCATTCATACCGCACACCACCGGAGAACTGTCCAAAGGCACCGGCACTCTCAATCCATTCGAGCGCGTGGAGGCCGAAACCATGGCCGCAAGCTACGGACTGAAGACCGACCGCCGGCCGGGCAAAGACCACTACATCACATCGGTGCACAACGGCGACTGGCTGCGGCTGCGAGAGGTGGAATTCGGCGAACGCACGCCGGAAAGCGTCTCTGTGGTGTTTGAGAGCATCAAGGATGGAGGCTGCGTGGAATTCTATCTCGACCATCTCGGCGGCAAACCGCTCGCGCGCGTAGAAGTGGAGGCCGGCGGCAAACTGCATGTCAATGTACCTGTAGCCGACGGTTTCGACGCGCGCGGCACACACGATGTCTACATGCTGTTTAGAGGCGGCGACAGCGAACTCTTCAATATAGATTACTGGCAAATTCACTGATTATGCATATCACACACATTAAATCTCTCATCATGGTTTTAGCCGTGGGACTTGTGTCATTCGCATCCCACGCGGCACAAAATATCGCTTATCAGGATGCCGACACACGCTTCACGGTGGTGGCCGACGGTGTGGTGCGCATGGAATGGCACCCGGAAGGGCGCTTTCTCGACTCCCCTTCGCTGCTCGCGTCGGAGCGCGACTACCCGGCCACAGACTACCGCGTGGACGACCGGCGGGGGAAGGTGACCATCACAACCCCGCGCATGACCGTAACATACACAAAAGGCTCGGGAGCATTCTCCCGCGACAATCTGCGCATACGCTCGGCCAAAGGCATGCATCCTGCATTCGACTGGCGCCCGGGCGACTCTCAGAAAGGCAATCTCAAGGGAACCACACGCACCCTCGACGGCCTGGAAGGCGACATGCAGACACAGACATGGGTCAGCGACATGAAAAAGGGAGAACGGCGCTCCCTCGACGACGGAATACTCGCCACCGACGGCTGGACCTTCATCGACGATTCCGACGGCTATATTTTCGACAATGGCGGCGAAGACGGCTGGAACTGGGTGGCCGAGCGCGACAGCGCCCGCTCACAGGACTGGTATTTCATGGCCTATGGCCACGACTACAAGCAGGCGCTGCGCGACTTCACTCTATTTGCCGGCAAAGTGCCGCTGCCTCCCCGCTATGCCTTCGGCTATTGGTGGTCGCGCTACTGGGCATACTCCGATACCGAACTGCGCCGGCTCGCCGACAAATTCGACGCCTACGGCATTCCCCTCGACGTGCTTGTGGTGGACATGGACTGGCACTATACCGACCCTGGACGCGGAGGATGGACCGGATGGACCTGGAACCGCTCGCTATTCCCTTCCCCCGAGGCTTTCATGGACCACATGCACTCGCGCGGAATAAAGACCACCATAAACCTTCATCCGGCCGATGGAGTGGAAGCCTACGAGGAACCTTACGGACGCCTGGCCGCACAACTCGGCATAGCCGACAGCTCCAAGATCGAATGGATAGGCTCCGACAAAGCCGTCATGAAGGCGATGTTCGACGGAATGCTGCACCCGATGGAACGCTCCGGTGTTGACTTCTGGTGGCTCGACTGGCAGCAGCACCTTAAGGATCCACGCCTGAAAAACCTCGACAACACCTGGTGGATAAACTACTGCTTTTTCTCCGATATGGAACGCGCAGGAATGCGCCGTCCGCTCCTGTACCACCGTTGGGGAGGGTTGGGCAACCACCGCTATCAGGTAGGCTTTTCCGGCGACGCCACTATCTCGTGGGCCTCACTGGAATACCAGCCATACTTCACCTCCACTGCCTCCAACGTGCTGTACGGCTACTGGAGCCACGATATCGGCGGCCATCTCGGCAATGGAAAGCCTATCGATCCCGAGATGTACACCCGATGGCTGCAATTCGGCGCAGTGAGCCCCATCATGCGCACCCACAGCAGCAAGGATTCCAAGCTGAACAAGGAGCCCTGGGTGTTCGACGACCAGTACCGCGACATCATACGCGAAACGGTGCGACAGCGCTACCGCATGCTGCCCTACATTTACAGCATGGCCCGCAAGACACATGAGGAAGGCGTGTCGCTGTGCCGCCCCATGTACTACGACTATCCCGAGGCCGATGAAGCATACGCATTCAAGGCACAATACATGTTCGGCGACAACATGCTCATAGCTCCGGTCACATCGCCGGCCGGCGACAATGGATACGCCGCCGTCAGCGTATGGCTTCCGGATGGCGAATGGTTCGAGACCGCTACCGGTACGTTGCTCGAGGGCGGACGCACCCTTACGCGCCATTTCGCACCGGATGAGTATGGCATCTACGTGCGCGCGGCGTCCATACTGCCCATGTATGCCGACGGGGTGATGCGCCTCGACCGCAACGACGAGCCCGTGGAACTCCACGTATATCCCGGCGGCGGCGAAAACAGTTTCTCCATATATGAAGATGCCGGCGACAGTCCCGACTATTCCACCGCCTATGCCACCACATCCGTGCGCTCACAGCGCTCCGACAGCAGCCTGAACGTGGTGATGGAGCCTCGCAGTGGCAGCTATGAGGGCATGCCAGCCTCCCGCGACTACACATTGCGCGCGATAGCATCCGGAACGCCGGCAAGAGTGTTGGTGGACGGCAAGGATGCGGAATGGAGCTACGATGGCCGCGACTTCGCCGTAGTGGTGCGTATGCCTGACGTCGACTGCACCACGCGCCATGAGATAAGCATGGATTTCAACATCCCGGGGTGTGAGCTTGCCGATGGTCTTGCCGGACGGGCGCGCCGTATGGCAGCGGCCATCGAATACATCAAGTTCCATGGCTGCGACACCCACGCCGATGAGCTTGCTTCGGCCGGCACCCTCCGCGAAGCTGTCGGCGCGGCTCCGGAGAAACTGGACGTATACACCGGCCGCTTCAACGCCATTGTTGGCGATATCCACGGTGTGCTCGAGCGTCAGGGCATGGCTCCGGATGTGCGCCGTGCTTTCCTGCAGCGTGCAGGCCTTGAATGACACCGGGCGGCACCTCGCCACAACAACGCGCCCCTGCACGACTATTCATGCAGGGGCGCCTGTTTATTATTACACAGAGATCAGATACGCCGTCCCGAAAGATCGTAGATACGTGTTTCACGCGTGCGGGGGTCGTAAACGCGCACCTGTTTGCCATTGCGCACCATCTTGGAAATGTCGGCAGGGTCGGGCTTATCATCGGCATCATACCGCGCAGGGCGGCGGCCTATCACATAGTCCACATCCACAAACTTGTTGCTCTCGTCCACACGGTAGAGTGTCGACTCCTGGTACTGCCGCCCACCGGTCCAGATGATGAGCATCAGGCCCGGCTCCTCGGGAAGTGCCCAGCAATCTATGATGGTGGCACGGTAATTGGATCCGAGCGGCGACATTCCCACCTCGTTGGTTATGAGCACATCGCGGTCGGTTTCGGGGAAATAGCAGCGTAGCTGCACATCGCCGAAAGGAGGTGCGATGGATTCATCGGCCACAACATTGCGATAATACACGCGATCGGGCAGTTTTAGCAGTATGTTGTAGGGCGGTATCACCTTGTAGTTTGGCCTGTCGCTCACGAAAGCGAACTCAATTTTTGAAGGGTCCACTGCATAGGGCTTCACCTCCGGAAGAGAGTCGGAAGACAGCCGCTCGCCGTTTTCAAATGTGAGTGCCCGGCTGGAAGGATGGTATTTCAGCGTGCCGCTCCATAGACTGCCGGATTCCTGTTGCACGTACTTTATACGCGCTTCATTGGCGCCCACGATCTCCACCTCCTTTATCAGGTCGGCCGTCACCGGGGTGTACACCGCCATGTCCTCGGAAATGCTCATCACTCCGAGCACATTCTCAAAGCCATCGGCGCATACCGTGCGGTCATAGAAATCAAGACGTATATGCAGGCAACTGCCGCCATCGCCATCGTCGTTTGTTTCGGTGGCGCTCCAATATCCGCGGAAAGGCCCCTCCTCCGTAGTAGTGCCGCTACCGGTACATGCCGTGAGCATGACGGCAAGCATGGTTGTGAGTATATATAAGTGGCGCATAGTGATGTACGTGTTTGTTTTCTGCCGCAAAATTAATCATTTTTTCGCGGTCTGCAAAAAAATAGTCAGGCGCCGTTCCGGGATAGCCGGAGCGGCGCCTGACAGTTATGGTAAAGGATATTATCCTTTGATTTCTACATGGTCTACGTCCTGAACCTGCTCGGCCTCATCGTAGATTGCTGCGATATCATCGCGGCTGCCCACTACCAGACGCTCATACTCACGCAGGCCGGTGCCGGCGGGGATGAGATGGCCGCAGATGACATTTTCCTTCATGCCTGCGAGATAGTCGGTCTTGCCGTTGATGGCAGCTTCGTTGAGCACCTTGGTGGTCTCCTGGAAGGATGCGGCCGACATGAAGCTCGATGTCTGCAGGGCAGCACGGGTGATACCCTGGAGTATCTGCTCGGAAGTGGCGGGCACTGCATCGCGCACGACTACGAGCTTGAGGTCGCGGCGCTTCAGCGAGGAGTTCTCGTCGCGGAGCTTGCGGGCCGTGATGATCTGGCCGGGCTGCAGTTCGGTGCTGTCGCCGGCATCGGTCACGACTTTCTTGCCCCAGATGCGGTCGTTTTCTTCCATGAAGTCGCGCTTGTCCACAATCTGCTGTTCCAGGAAGCATGTGTCGCCCGGATCGAGAATCTGGACCTTGCGCATCATCTGGCGCACGATCACTTCGAAGTGCTTGTCGTTGATCTTCACGCCCTGCATGCGGTACACATCCTGCACCTCATTGACGATATACTCCTGCACGGCCGTCGGGCCCATGATGCTGAGGATATCGGCGGGGGTGATGGCACCGTCGGAGAGGGGTGTTCCGGCGCGCACAACGTCGTTTTCCTGCACAAGAATCTGCTTCGACAGGGGCACGAGATACTTCTTGATGTCGCCGACCTTCGGGGTGACGGTGATCTCGCGGTTGCCGCGCTTCACCTTGCCGAAGTGCACCTCACCGTCGATTTCGCTGACAATAGCGGGATTCGACGGGTTGCGTGCCTCGAAGAGCTCGGTGACACGGGGCAGACCGCCCGTGATGTCGCCGGCGCCGCCGGTGGCTCGCGGAATCTTGACGAAGATGTCGCCGGGTTTGATCTCGGCATCGTTCTCCACCATGAGGTGGGCACCCACAGGCAGTGCGTAGGTGATGAGCACCTGACCGTTGGCATCAACGATATCGGCTTCCGGCACCTTGGCGCGGTCGCGGGATTCGATGATGACCTTATCCTCCAGACCGGACTGCTCGTCGATATCGACGCGGTAGTTGACATTTTCGGCGAGGTTGCGGTAGACGATACGGCCACCCATTTCGCTGACGATAACTGCGTTGAAGGGGTCCCATTCGCAGATCACATCGCCCACTTCCACGGTGTCGCCATCGTTGAAATAGAGTTTCGAACCGTAAGGAATCTGTGCATTGGCAAGCATCATCTTCGTGTTGGGATCGATGATGCGCATTTCGGCGAGACGGCCGAGCACCACCTGCACTTTCTTGCCGTTGGCATCGACTTCGTCGGTGAGAACGGTGCGGAGCTCCTCGATCTCGAGGATACCTTTATAACGGGAAGTCACGCTATTGACGGCTGCGATGTTGCTGGCCACACCACCGACGTGGAAGGTACGCAGGGTGAGCTGTGTACCGGGCTCGCCGATGGACTGTGCTGCGATCACGCCCACAGCCTCGCCTTTCTGCACGAGACGGCTGTTGGAGAGATTGCGGCCGTAGCACTTGGCGCACACACCCTTCTTGCTTTCGCAAGTGAGGACGGAGCGGATCTCGACGCTTTCGATGGGCGAAGCCTCGATGCGGTCGGCGGCGACATCGTTGATTTCTTCGCCGGCAGCTACGATAAGCTCGCCGGTGAGAGGATCGATAATATCGTGCACGCTCACGCGGCCGAGGATGCGCTCGCCGAGGGAGGCCACCACTTCGTCGTTGTTCTTGATCTCGGTGCACACAAGGCCGCGGAGGGTACCGCAGTCCTCTTCGGTGATGATCACATCGTGTGCCACGTCGACCAGACGGCGGGTGAGGTAACCGGCGTCGGCGGTCTTCAGAGCGGTATCGGCAAGACCCTTACGGGCACCGTGCGTGGAGATAAAGTACTCAAGCACGCTCAGACCCTCCTTGAAGTTGGCAAGAATCGGGTTTTCGATGATCTGACCACCTTCCGCGCCGGCTTTCTGCGGCTTGGCCATAAGGCCACGCATGCCTGCCAGCTGACGGATCTGGTCCTTCGAACCACGGGCACCGGAGTCGAGCATCATGAATACGGAGTTGAAGCCCTGGTTGGCCTCGGTCATCTGCTTCATGAGCACCTCGGTGAGGCGGCTGTTGACGTGTGTCCAGATATCAATGATCTGGTTGTAGCGTTCGGTGTTGGTGATGAAGCCCATGGAATAGTTGTCCATCACTTCCTGCACCTGCTTGTAGCCTTCGTTGACGATTTCTTCCTTCTCGGCGGGGATAATGACATCGCCGAGGTTGAAGCTCAGACCGCCGCGGAACGCCATATAGTAGCCGAGGTTCTTGATATCGTCGAGGAACTGGGCGGAACGGGGAATACCGCAACGCTTGATCACACGCGAGATGATGTTGCGCAGTGATTTCTTCGACAGAATCTCATTGACGTAGCCGATTTCGGCAGGCACGAACTGATTGACGAGCACGCGGCCCACGGAGGTGTTCTCAACGATGTGGCGCACGGGGTTGCCCTCGGCGTCTACATCGTCCACCATCACGCTGACGGGAGCATGGAGCGTCACGCGGCCCTCGTTGTAGGCGATCTGGGCTTCTTCAGGACCGTAGAACACGGTGCCTTCGCCCTTGTCGCCCTTGCGGAGCTTCGTGATATAGTACAGACCAAGCACCATATCCTGCGACGGTACGGTGATAGGCGCGCCGTTGGCAGGGTTGAGGATGTTGTGGGCGCCGAGCATGAGCATCTGGGCTTCCAGCACAGCCTCGTTGCCGAGGGGAAGGTGCACAGCCATCTGGTCGCCGTCGAAGTCGGCGTTGAATGCCGTACATGCGAGCGGGTGCAGCTGGATGGCCTTGCCCTCGATCATCTTGGGCTGGAATGCCTGGATACCGAGACGGTGCAGTGTCGGGGCACGGTTGAGGAGCACGGGATGGCCTTTCATCACATATTCAAGGATGTCCCATACCACCGGTTCCTTGCGGTCGACGATTTTTTTCGCGCTCTTCACGGTCTTCACGATGCCGCGCTCGATGAGCTTACGGATCACGAACGGCTTGTAGAGCTCGGCGGCCATATCCTTGGGCAGGCCGCACTCGTGCATCTTGAGTTCGGGGCCGACGACAATTACCGAACGGGCGGAATAGTCGACACGCTTACCGAGAAGGTTCTGACGGAAACGGCCCTGCTTGCCTTTGAGCGAATCGCTGAGCGATTTGAGAGGACGGTTGGCGTCGCTCTTGACGGCCGACGACTTGCGGCTGTTGTCGAGCAGCGAGTCAACGGCTTCCTGAAGCATGCGCTTCTCGTTGCGGAGAATCACTTCGGGAGCCTTGATCTCGATGAGGCGCTTCAGACGGTTGTTGCGGATGATCACACGACGGTAGAGGTCGTTGAGGTCGCTGGTGGCGAAACGGCCGCCGTCGAGGGGCACGAGAGGACGGATTTCCGGGGGAATGACAGGCACAACCTGCAGAATCATCCACTCGGGCTTGTTGCGGCCACGCGATGCGCGGAACGACTCCACCACCTGAAGGCGCTTCAGGGCTTCGGTCTTGCGCTGCTGGCTGCCGTCGCTGTCGGCCTGATGGCGCAGCTGGTAGCTGAGGCTGTCGAGGTCGATGTTCTGCAGCAGCTCGAAGAGAGCCTCTGCGCCCATCTTGGCGACAAACTTGTTGGGATCGCCGTCTTCGAGCAGATGGTTGTCGGGCAGCTTATCGAGGATGTTGAAATACTCTTCCTCGGTGAGGAGGTCGAGCTTCTGGACGCCGTCGGCTTCGGCTGCACCGGGGTTTATGACAACGTAGCGCTCGTAGTAGATGACCATGTCGAGCTTCTTGGAGGGAAGGCCGAGCAGATAGCCGATCTTGTTGGGGAGCGAACGGAAGTACCAGATGTGGGCCACGGGCACAACGAGCTTGATGTGGCCCATGCGCTCGCGACGCACTTTTTTCTCTGTGACTTCTACACCGCACTGGTTGCACACGATGCCTTTGTAGCGTATGCGCTTATACTTGCCGCAATGGCACTCGTAGTCCTTCACCGGGCCGAAGATGCGCTCGCAGAACAGACCGTCGCGCTCGGGCTTGTAGGTGCGGTAGTTGATGGTTTCGGGCTTGAGCACCTCGCCGGACGACCGCGCCAGAATCTCCTCGGGCGATGCGAGCCCGATGGAGATTTTAGAGAAGGTATTCTTGGGTTTGTTTTCTTTCTTGAAAGCCATATTTGAGTGTATGCTTTACGGTGTTGTCGATTAGTTTTCGAGGCTGATGCTGAGGCCGAGGCCGCGCAGCTCGTGCAGGAGCACGTTGAGCGATTCGGGGATACCGGGAGTGGGCATAGGCTCGCCCTTCACGATGGCCTCGTAGGCTTTGCTGCGTCCGTTGACATCGTCGCTCTTGATGGTCAGTATCTCCTGAAGGATGTGGGCTGCGCCGAAAGCTTCGAGCGCCCACACTTCCATCTCACCGAAACGCTGGCCGCCGAACTGGGCTTTACCGCCGAGAGGCTGCTGCGTGATGAGAGAGTACGGACCGATGCTACGTGCGTGCATCTTGTCCTCTACCATGTGGCCGAGCTTAAGCATGTATATCACGCCCACGGTGGCCGGCTGGTCGAAACGCTCGCCGGTGCCGCCATCGTAAAGGTAGGTCTTGCCGTAACGCGGCAGGCCGGCCTTGTCGGTCCATTCGTTGAGGTCGTCGAGTGTGGCACCATCGAAGATGGGGGTGGCGAACTTCTCGCCGAGCTCGCGGCCGGCCCATCCGAGCACGGTCTCGAAGATCTGTCCGAGGTTCATTCGCGAAGGCACACCCAGCGGGTTGAGGCAGATGTCGACCGGAGTACCGTCGGCGAGGAAGGGCATATCTTCCTGGCGCACGATGCGCGACACGATACCCTTGTTGCCGTGGCGGCCGGCCATCTTGTCGCCGACACCGATCTTACGCTTTTTGGCGATGTACACCTTGGCTATCTGCATGATGCCGGAGGGCAGTTCGTCGCCTATGCTGATGTCGAACTTCTTACGGCGCAGTTCGGCATCGATTTCCTTGCTGCGGCGCAGATAGTTGACAATGGTCTGACGGATGAGATCGTTCTTGTGCTGGTCGTTGGTCCACTTGCTCAGATTGATGGTATCGTAGTCGATTTCCTTGAGCGTGGCGGCCGTGAATTTCGCGCCCTTGGGGATGAGCTCGCTTCCGAGGAAGTCCTTCACGCCCTGCGATGTCTTGCCGGAGGTGAGGGTCATGAGCTTGCCTACGAGCACTTCGCGCAGCGCTGTCTGCTTTTCTTCGTATTCTTCGTCGAGGATGGGCAGCTGGGCATTGGCGCTCTTGCTCTTTTTCTTCTTGGCGGCGCGGCTGAAGAGGTTGGTGCCGATGACAACACCTTTCAGCGACGGAGAAGCCTTGAGCGACGCGTCCTTCACATCGCCGGCCTTGTCGCCGAAGATGGCACGCAGGAGTTTTTCCTCGGGGGTGGGATCGCTTTCGCCTTTAGGCGTGATCTTACCGATCATGATATCGCCGGGCACCACACGTGCGCCCACACGGATGATACCGCGCTCGTCGAGGTCCTTTGTAGCGTCTTCGCTGACATTGGGGATATCGCTGGTGAGCTCTTCCATGCCTCGCTTGGTCTCGCGCACTTCAAGGGAGTATTCGTCCACGTGCACGCTGGTGAGGATATCGTCGCGCACCATGCGCTCGTTGAGCACGATAGCGTCCTCATAGTTGTAGCCCTTCCAAGGCATGAAGGCCACCTTGAGGTTGCGTCCGAGCGCGAGCTCGCCGCGCTCTGTGGCATAACCTTCGGTGAGGATATCGCCTTTTTCCACACGCTGGCCCGCATTGCAGATGGGGCGCAGGTCGATTGTGGTGCTCTGGTTGGTTTTGCGGAATTTCGGGATGTGATATTCCTTCACAGCATCTTCAAATGCCACGAATTCCTCATCCTCGGTGCGGTCATAGCGGATACGTATCACGCGTGCGTCCACATATTCGATGACACCGGCACCTTCGGCCGTGATCTGCGTGCGGCTGTCGCGGATGAGCTGTCCCTCGATGCCTGTACCTACGATAGGAGCCTCACTGCGCATCAGAGGCACTGCCTGACGCATCATGTTGGAGCCCATGAGCGCACGGTTGGCGTCGTCGTGCTCGAGGAAGGGGATGAGCGATGCAGCGATAGATGCGATCTGTGTAGGCGACACGTCCATGAGCTGTACTTCGCCGGGGGCTACCACAGGGAAGTCGGCATCAAGGCGGGCTTTCACACGCTCGCGGATGAATGTTCCGTCGGGATTGAGAGGAGCATTGCCCTGGGCAATGATCTTGCCCTCCTCGATCTCGGCGGTGAGATATACCACTTCATCGTTGTTGAGGTTCACCTTGGCGTCCTCAACCTTGCGGTAGGGCGTCTCGATGAAGCCGAGGTCATTGATCTTGGCATACACGCACAGCGAACTGATAAGACCGATGTTCGGACCTTCAGGGGTCTCGATCGGGCAGAGACGTCCGTAGTGGGTGTAGTGTACGTCGCGCACCTCGAAACCTGCGCGCTCACGCGACAGACCGCCGGGGCCGAGGGCCGACAGACGGCGCTTGTGCGTGATTTCGGCCAGAGGGTTGGTCTGGTCCATGAACTGGCTGAGGGCATTCGTGCCGAAGAAGGTGTTGATTACGGACGAAATGGTCTTGGCGTTGATGAGGTCGATGGGAGTGAACACCTCATTGTCGCGCACATTCATGCGCTCGCGGATGGTACGCGACATACGGGCCAGACCTACACCGAACTGGTTGTAGAGCTGCTCGCCCACAGTGCGCACGCGGCGGTTGCTGAGGTGGTCGATATCGTCGACATCAGTCTTGGAGTTGATGAGCTCGATCAGATACTTGATGATGGCGATGATATCCTCCTTGGTGAGGACCTTCACATCCATCGAGGTGCCGAGATCCAGCTTCTTGTTGATGCGGTAGCGTCCCACCTCGCCGAGGTCGTAGCGCTTCTCGCTGAAGAAGAGGTTGGTGATCACCTCGCGGGCACTTGCCTCATCCGGCGGCTCGGCGTTGCGCAGGGCACGGTAGATGAACTGCACAGCCTCCTTTTCGGAATTGGAAGTATCCTTCTGAAGGGTGTTGAAGATGATGGAGTAGTCGCTCGATGTGGCATCTTCCTTGTGCAGAAGAATGTTCTGCACGCCGCTGTTGAGGATTTCGTCGATATGGCTCTCCTCGATGACGGTCTCACGGTCGATGATCACATCATTGCGTTCTATGCTGACCACTTCGCCGGTGTCCTCGTCCACGAAATCCTCGATCCAGGTCTTGAGCACACGTGCGGCAAGCTTGCGGCCCACAGCTTTCTTGAGGTTGGTCTTGTTGACCTTGACCTCTTCGGCCAGTCCGAAGATCTCGATGATGTCCTTGTCGCTTTCAAGACCGATTGCGCGAAGCAGTGTCGTCACCGGCAACTTCTTCTTACGGTCAATGTAAGCGTACATGACATTGTTGATGTCAGTGGCAAACTCTATCCACGAACCGCGGAACGGGATGATACGCGCCGAGTAAAGCTTCGTACCGTTGGCGTGGGTGCTCTGTCCGAAGAACACACCCGGCGAACGGTGCAGCTGGCTCACGATTACGCGTTCTGCGCCGTTGATGACGAAGGTGCCTGATTCTGTCATATAAGGAATCGGGCCCAGATATACATCCTGGATTTCTGTTGCGAAATCTTCGTGATCCGGGTCGGTGCAGTACAATTTGAGTTTGGCCTTGAGGGGCACGCTGTAGGTCAGACCACGCTCGAGGCACTCCTCGATGGTATAGCGGGGAGGGTCGATGTAGTAGTCAAGAAACTCCAGCACAAAGTTGTTGCGTGTGTCGGCAATCGGGAAATTCTCTGCGAACACCTTGAAAAGGCCCTCGTTGTTGCGTTTTTCCGGAGGCGTGTCCAGCTGCAGGAAGTCGCGGAACGACTTGAGCTGCACCTCGAGAAAATCGGGGTAAGGCAGAGGATTTTTCACCGATGCGAAATTCACACGGGGTTTATCTAAAGAAACTGACATCAGGGGAAAAATAGGGTTAAGGGGAACTCAAATTTGATTTAGACACAAAAAGGTAAAGACTACTCCCCTCGGGAGAGTCTTTACCTACGAGCCTGATTAACAGGCAATATTATTTAAGTTCGACTTCAGCGCCAACTTCTTCGAGCTGCTTCTTGAGGTCTTCGGCTTCAGCCTTGGAAAGACCTTCCTTAACAGTCGAGGGAGCGCCGTCGACGAGTTCCTTGGCTTCCTTCAGGCCAAGACCGGCGAGGTCTTTCACCTTCTTAACGACGTTGAGCTTGTTGGCACCGGCCGACTTGAGGACTACGTCGAAAGCGGTCTTCTCTTCTACGGCGGGACCGGCGGCGGGACCGGCGGCAACAGCTACAGCAGCAGCTGCGGGTTCGATGCCATACTCGTCCTTGAGGATCTGGGCGAGTTCGTTTACTTCCTTGACGGTGAGGTTAACCAGTTGTTCTGCAAAAGCTTTGAGATCTGCCATTGTAGTATGATTTTGTTTGTTTGTTGATTCGGTTTGGGATTAATCTTCTTTCTTGGAGAGGGTTTCGAGAACGCCGTGGAGCTTGGTAGCGCCGCTCTGGAGAGCAGATACCACGTTCTTGGCGGGCGACTGCAGCAGAGCCACAACGTCGGCGATGAGTTCGTTCTTGCTCTTGATGGAAGCGAGTACATCGAGCTGGTCGGCACCGACATAAACGGTTTCTTCCACGTATGCACCTTTGAGCGCGGGGAGGGTTTCGTCCTTTTTAACGAAGTCCTTGAGCAGCTTTGCGGGAGCGTTGCCCACATTGGTGCAGATGAGCGAGGTCGAGCCCTTGAGCACAGGATAGAGCTCCGTGTAATCGCCGTCGAGGCTTTCGAGAGCTTTGTGCAGCAGGGTATTCTTCACAACCATCAGCTTCACGTCGGCCTTGAAGCAGGCGCGGCGGAGCTCGCTGGTCTTTTCAGCGTCGAGTCCGGCGGTTTCTACGAGATAGAAGCCGGCATACTCCTTGATGGTCTTGGCGATATTCTCAATTACGAGTGCTTTATCTTCCTTTTTCATTGTGTCGTAGTTTTAGGGGTTTAGGCTTCGACCGACTTGGTGTCCACCTTTACGCCGGGACTCATGGTGCTCGAAAGATAAATGCTCTTGATGTAGGTACCCTTGGCAGTGGCGGGCTTCAGCTTGATCAGCGTGGCGATGAATTCGCGTGCGTTGTCGCGCATCTGCTCGGGAGTGAAAGAGATCTTGCCGATCGAAGAGTGCACGATACCGTTTTTGTCGACTTTGAAGTCGATCTTACCCTTCTTCACTTCCTCAACAGCCTTGGCAACGTCTACAGTCACAGTGCCGCTCTTGGGGTTAGGCATCAGACCACGGGGGCCGAGTACACGGCCGAGGGCTCCGATCTTACCCATGATAGCGGGCTGAGTGATGATAACGTCGACGTCAGTCCAGCCGCCTTTGATTTTTTCGATATATTCGTCGAGACCTACGTAGTCAGCGCCGGCAGCTTTTGCAGCGTTTTCAGCATCGGGGGTGCAGAGCACGAGCACGCGCACCTGCTTGCCTGTGCCGTGGGGCAGCGTAACAACGCCACGCACCATCTGGTTGGCCTTACGGGGATCTACGCCGAGGCGTACGTCAATGTCGAACGAAGCGTCGAACTTGGTGTAGGTCACTTCTTTCACCTTTTCCACAGCCTCGGCGAGACTGTAGGCTTTCCCGGCTTCAATCTTCGACAAGGCAACTTTTTGGTTCTTTGTAAGTTTACTCATTTCAATTGAAGTTTATTAGTTATTATCGGGGAACTGACCTTTGACGGTGATACCCATACTTCTGGCCGTACCGGCAACCATGCGCATAGCCGACTCTACAGTGAAGCAGTTCAAATCAGGCATTTTGTCTTCTGCAATTGCCTTTACCTGCTCCCAGGTGATTTCACCGACTTTCGTACGGTTGGGCTCTTTCGAACCGCTTTTCACCTTGGCCACTTCCTTAAGCTGGACGGCCACGGGGGGAGTTTTAACGACGAAGTCGAAGCTCTTGTCCGTGTAGTATGTGATTACTACAGGCAGAATCTTACCGGCTTTGTCCTGGGTGCGGGCATTGAATTGCTTGCAAAATTCCATGATGTTGATACCCTTGGAACCCAGTGCGGGACCTACGGGAGGTGAGGGATTTGCTGCTCCACCTTTAATCTGCAATTTGATTTGTCCAGCAATTTCTTTAGCCATTGTTGTTAACTTAAAAAATTATTGTAAATCTTGCGAGCATAGCGCCGGATGTTCGTAACCACACCCTTAGCTTATTCGCGTTCCACCTGCGAGTTGTCGAGCTCCAGAGGAGTTTTTCTACCAAAAATCTTGACGCTCACCTTGAGCTTCTTCTTCTCTCGGTTGACCTCTTCAATGACACCGATAAAGCCCATGAAAGGACCTTCGTTGACCTTGACGCTCTCGCCCACCATGTAGTCGTTCACGTCGCCGTCGGCGGCATCGTTGATTTCATCGGCGGTGCCGAGCATACGCATGACCTCGCTGTGGCGCAGACGCTCCGGAGCGGAAGCTTTGTCACGTCCGCGGAGGAAGTCAATGACATTGGATGTGTTCGTAAGCTCGTGTATCACCTCGCCTTGCAGGTCGGCCTCGATGAAGACGTAACCGCTGTAAAGGTTGCGTTCTTTCACAACCTTCTTGCCGTTACGCACCATCAGCACCTTCTCGGTGGGAATGAGCACTTGAAACAGGTAGCGGCCCAGGTCGGTGTTCTTGATTGCAGCATCCAGAACTTCCTTTACCTTGGCTTCTTTGCCCGAAATGGCACGCAGCACGTACCATCCTCTTTTCGATTCAGTCTCCTTTTCCACGACTAAGAAAGATGATTTGCGATTACAAGTTGTAAATAAGGTGCATCAAGCGGTCCACTACCTGATCCATGACGAAAATGATAAGAGCTATTATCACGGAAGCGATCATCACGATCAAGGCAGATTTTACCAACTGCTTTTTGGTAGGCCAAGAAGTCTTATAACGAAGCTCGTTGTAAGACTCCTCTATATTCGCAAGTAGTTTGATTTTAGCCATTGTTATATTTCTTTTGCACGGGAAGAGAGGCTCGAACTCCCGACACCTGGTTTTGGAGACCAGTGCTCTACCGACTGAGCTATTCCCGTATATTGAAAAGAATGGCCGGCTTTAGGCGGATGCCGGATAGCCGGCCATTCTTTATTTCATTGATTGCGGCCCGGGGGCGCGCATCCCGATTGATTAGTCGAGGATTTCGGTGATCTGACCGGAACCTACGGTGCGGCCACCTTCGCGGATAGCGAAGCGGAGACCCTGAGCGCAAGCTACCGGGTTGATGAGTTCGACGATGATCTCAACGTTGTCGCCGGGCATTACCATTTCAACACCTTCGGGGAGAGTGATCTCACCGGTCACGTCAAGCGTGCGGATGTAGAACTGGGGACGATAGTGGTTGTGGAAGGGAGTGTGACGGCCGCCTTCTTCCTTTTTGAGGATGTAGACAGAAGCTTTGAACTTGCTGTGGGGCTTCACAACACCGGGGTGGCAGATAACCATACCACGCTTGATGTCCTTCTTGTCGATACCGCGGAGGAGCAGACCTACGTTGTCGCCGGCTTCGCCCTGATCGAGGAGCTTGCGGAACATTTCAACGCCGGTTACGGTGCTCTTCATGTCGGCGCCGAGACCCATGATCTGAACTTCGTCGCCAACCTTTACGATACCGGTTTCGATACGGCCGGTAGCAACGGTGCCACGACCGGTGATCGAGAACACGTCCTCGACGGGCATCAGGAAGGGTTTGTCCACGTCGCGGGGAGGCAGGGGAATCCAGGTGTCGACAGCTTCCATGAGTTCCATAACCTTAGCTTCCCATTCGGGCTCGCCGTTGAGGGCGCCGAGTGCGGAACCGCGGATGATGGGAGTTTCGTCGCCATCGTATTCGTAAGCCGAGAGAAGTTCGCGCATTTCCATTTCGACGAGTTCGAGCATCTCTTCGTCGTCAACCATGTCGCACTTGTTGAGGAACACAACGATACGGGGCACGTTCACCTGACGGGCGAGAAGGATGTGCTCGCGGGTCTGGGGCATGGGACCGTCGGTTGCAGCAACTACGATGATAGCGCCGTCCATCTGAGCAGCACCGGTAACCATGTTCTTCACATAGTCAGCGTGTCCGGGGCAGTCAACGTGAGCGTAGTGGCGGTTGCCAGTCTCGTACTCAACGTGGGCGGTGTTGATGGTAATACCGCGCTCCTTTTCCTCGGGGGCGTTGTCGATCTGGTCGAAGGACTTCACTTCCGAGAGACCGGCCTTTGCCAGCACAGTGGTGATGGCGGCGGTGAGGGTAGTCTTACCGTGGTCAACGTGACCGATGGTGCCGATGTTTACGTGCGGCTTGGTTCTTTCGAATTTCTCTTTAGCCATAACTTTTGCTGTTATATTTGGTTTGAATGATTGATTTCTAACAGTTAGCCTCGATAACGACAAGACGCTATCGTGGCTATCAACTTAGAGCCGATGGCGGGATTTGAACCCGCGACCTCTTCCTTACCAAGGAAGTGCTCTACCCCTGAGCTACATTGGCATTGCGTTTCTGCAATCTTTAGAGCGGAAGACGGGGCTCAAACCCGCGACCCTCAGCTTGGAAGGCTGATGCTCTATCGACTGAGCTACTTCCGCAGAAGCTTTTATTATTTTGTGGGCGAAGATGGATTCGAACCACCGAAGGTAAAAACCAGCAGATTTACAGTCTGCCCCATTTGGCCACTCTGGTATTCGCCCATATAGTTAATGCTATATCTTCTTTATTAAAGAGCCTCTTGTCGGATTCGAACCAACGACCCCGAGATTACAAATCACGTGCTCTGGCCAACTGAGCTAAAGAGGCGTTTTCAAATTTCTCTTGCAGCCGGGAAGCGCGTTGTTTCCCGTTTGCGGTTGCAAAGTTATATCAAATATTTGAACTGACAAAACTTTCACGCAAATTTTTTCATCATTTGATGGTTAAAATTTCAATATCTGCTGCAAATCAGCACCTTAATCATTCAAAAAACACACGTCGCGCCCGAAAATATAATTTATTAACACTTGTACGGAGCATACTGGGCTGATTTTTCGTATCTTTGCGGCATAATGCGCGCGTGCGCAAATACTACTTTAAATAATCCAATCTCAACTTTTTCCATAATTCATCATGTTCAGAAAACAATTCCTGCATCTGATGTCAGCAGTGGCGCTCCTGCTCTGCTCCATGCATGCTACCGCCGGCAAGTATGCCTACGACAGTGTGCCCGGCGACCCGCTGCACACCAAAGCCTACACCCTGCCCAACGGCCTGAAGGTGTTCATGACAGTCAACCGCGACACGCCGCGAATCCAGACCTACATTGCCGTGCGCGTGGGCGGCAAGAACGACCCCGCCGAAACGACAGGTCTCGCCCACTATTTCGAGCACCTGATGTTCAAAGGCACCGAACAGTTCGGCACCTCCGACTATGCCGCCGAAAAACCGCTCCTCGACCGCATCGAGCAACTGTTCGAGACCTACCGCCATACTACCGACAGCATCGAACGCCGCGCCATATACCGCGAAATCGACTCCATAAGCTATCAGGCTTCGCTACTCGCCATCCCCAACGAATACGACAAACTGATGACGGCCATCGGAGCCAACGGCACCAACGCATACACCAGCACCGATGTGACATGCTACGTAGAGGATATTCCATCCAACCAGATCGAGAACTGGGCGCGCATACAGGCCGACCGCTTCGAGCACCCGGTGATCCGCGGCTTCCACACCGAACTGGAAACCATATATGAGGAAAAAAACATGAGCCTCACCAATGACGGCCGCAAGCTCAACGAAGCAATGCTCGCCGCGCTCTTCCCCAACCACCCCTACGGCACGCAGACCGTGCTCGGCACCCAGGAGCACCTCAAGAACCCCTCCATCACCAACGTCAAGAACTACCACAAGCAATGGTACGTGCCCAACAACATGGCCATATGCGTGAGCGGCGATTTCGACCCCGACAACATGGTCGATATCATCACCAAATACTTCGGCCATCTGAAGCCCAACAACGCCCTGCCCGCACCCGCCGTCATGGCCGAAAAACCCATCACCTCGCCCATTGAGCGCGAAGTCGTGGGCCCGGAAGCCGAGCGGCTGTATCTGGCATGGCGCATTCCCGAAGCCAAAAACAGCGACATCAACCTGCTCGACGTAGCCTCCGAAGTGCTCAGCAACAACGACTGCGGTCTCATCGATATCGACATCAACCTCGCACAAACAATGCTCGGAGCCGGAGCTGGCATGTACTCCATGGCCGACGGGGGCGCATTCATCCTCATAGGCATGCCTAAGCCCGGCCAGACACTCGACGAGGTGAGAGAACTGCTGCTGAAAGAAATCGACAAACTCATCGCCGGCGAATTCGACGAAGACCTCGTAAAAGCCATAGCCGCCAACCGCAAGCTTTACCTGCAGAACGCCCTCGAAAGCAACGACCGCAGAGCCGACATGTACGTCGACGCATTCGTAAACGGCGCCACACTCTCCGACCTTGTCAACGATTTCCACGCCATCGACTCCATCTCCAAAGCCGACGTTGTCGATGCCGCACGCCGCTATTTCGGCCGCGACAACTATGCCGCCATCTACAAGCGGCAGGGCGAAGACACATCCGTGGTGAAGATGCCCAAACCGGAACTCACACCCATCGCCACCAACCGCGATGCCGCCAGCGCATTCCTCACAGAGATACAGAACAGCACCGTCGAGCCTATCGAACCAGTGTTCGTCGACTTCGACCGGGACCTCATGCGTACAACAGCAAAGCAGGACATCGAGCTGCTCTACACCCCCAACACATCCAACGACCTGTTCTCCCTCACATATATATATGATAAGGGCACAGGCCACGAACCCACCCTCGACATAGCCGAGGAACTCCTCTCGCTATCGGGCACATCCACCATGACACCAGAGCAGATAAGCCGCGCATTCTACGACCTCGCCTGCTCCTACCGCATCGTCTCCGGCAACAACCGCAGCTATGTGGTGATCAACGGTCTCAGCGAAAACATGCTTCCCGCCATGCGTCTCTACGAGACCCTGCTCAGCGAGGCCACCCTCGCACCCGAAGCATGGGACGCCTATCTCGAACGCCTCTCCCAGGCTCGTGAAAACAGCAAAAAGAACCAGGCGCAGAACTTCAGCCGCCTGAGCAACTATGCCATGTACGGCGAGCACAACCCCGCACGCTCCACCACCCTGCCCCTCGACTCCCTGCGAGCCATCGGCCCCGATGCAATTCTGGCATCGCTCCGCGACCTGCGCAAACTCAAGCACAGCGCCATCTACTACGGCAACATGAACGCCGACAGCGTCGTAGCAGCCATCAACGACCTGCACCTCACCGCACCACAGCTCGCCGACGCACCCGCCGGAGAGCCCTTCACCCTGCAGACCACGCCCGAAACCGTGATCTACCTCGCGCCATATAACGCCAAACAGCTCTACATGCGCGAATTCAGCAACCGTGGCGAGCAATACGACCCCGCCGGCGAACCCGTGCGCACCCTCTACAACGAGTACTTCGGCGGAGGCATGAACTCCATCGTATTCCAGGAGATGCGCGAAAGCCGCTCGCTGGCCTACTCCGCCTACGCCGCCCTCTCCGCGCCATCGCGCCTCACCCAGCCCTACACCTACATGGCCTTCATTGCCACACAGAACGACAAGATGCTCGACGCCATCCACGCCTTCGACGACATCATCAACAACATGCCGCGCAGCCAGAGCGCCCTCGACCTCGCAAAACAAGGCATCGACAGCCGCATGCGCACGGAGCGCACCATCAAGGACGATATAGCATGGGCCTACATCAACGCCCGCAACCTTGGCCTCGACAAAGAGCTCTCACAGCAGATATTCGAAACCGTGCCCACACTCACACTCGACGACATCCAGGCCTATCAGCAGGCCAACGTCAAGGACCGCACCTACCACATAGCCATCCTTGCCGACCTTGATGACATCGACATCGATGCACTCCGCGCCATGGGCAAGGTGGTGATACTCACCACCGAGGACATCTTCGGATACTGATGCGCATCCCCTCCGGCCCGCCGTGGCTGACAAATTGTCAGCCATCGCACGGCAACGCATAAACCACTGACACACAACAACAAATCCCGCACCAAACTATTTTGGCACGGGATTTGTTATTATATATGCAAAACCAAGACAAACAAGTATATTAATTCAAAACTAAAAATACAATACAATTATGGGAAAAATCATTGGCATCGACTTAGGAACCACCAACTCCTGCGTCGCAGTTCTTGAAGGTAAAGACCCCGTTGTAATACCCAATGCCGAAGGCCGCAACACCACTCCTTCCGTTGTAGCATTCGTCGACGGTGGCGAGCGCAAAGTTGGCGAACCCGCCAAGCGCCAGGCCATCACCAACCCCAAGCGCACCATCTACTCCATCAAGCGCTTCATGGGCGAAACCTACGAACAGGTTAAAAACGAAATCGACCGCGTCCCCTACAAAGTAGTGCGCGGCGACAACGACACCCCCCGCATCGACATCGACGGCCGCGAATACACACCTCAGGAAATCTCCGCCATGATTCTTCAGAAAATGAAGAAAACAGCCGAAGACTTCCTCGGCGAAAGTGTCCACGAAGCTGTCATCACCGTGCCCGCCTACTTCAACGACTCCCAGCGTCAGGCCACCAAGGAGGCCGGCGAGATCGCAGGCCTCACCGTGAAACGTATCGTCAACGAGCCCACCGCCGCAGCCCTCGCCTATGGCCTCGACAAAAGCGACAAAGAACAGAAAATCGCAGTGTTCGACCTCGGTGGCGGCACATTCGATATCTCCATCCTCGAACTCGGCGACGGCGTGTTTGAAGTGAAAAGCACCAACGGCGACACCCACCTCGGCGGCGACGACTTCGACCACGTGATCATCGACTGGCTCGCCGACGAATTCCTCAAGGACGAAGGCGTGGATCTCCGCAAAGACCCCATGGCCCTTCAGCGCCTCAAGGAAGCTGCCGAGAAAGCCAAAATCGAGCTTTCCAGCACCACCAGCACGGAAATCAACCTCCCCTACATCATGCCCGTCAACGGCGTGCCCAAGCACCTTGTGAAGACCCTCACACGTGCCAAGTTCGAGCAGCTCGCCGACAAACTTATCCACGCCACCATCAAGCCTTGCGAAGACGCACTCCGCGATGCCGGCCTCACAGCCAAGGACATCGACGAAGTAATCCTTGTGGGCGGCTCCACCCGTATCCCGGCCATCCAGAAAGTCGTTACCGACTTCTTCGGCAAACAGCCCAATAAGAGCGTCAACCCCGACGAGGTAGTAGCCCTCGGCGCAGCCATCCAGGGCGGCGTCCTCAGCGGCGACGTCAAGGATGTGCTTCTGCTCGACGTTGTGCCCCTGAGCGTAGGTATCGAAACCCTCGGCGGTGTCATGACCAAGCTCATCGAAGCAAACACCACCATCCCTACCCGCAAGAGCGAGACATTCTCCACCGCCGCCGACAACCAGCCCAGCGTGGAAATCAACGTGCTGCAGGGCGAACGCCCCATGGCGAAGGACGACAAACTCCTCGGCAAGTTCCACCTCGACGGCATCGCACCCGCACCCCGCGGCATTCCTCAGATTGAGGTGACCTTCGAGATCGACGCCAACGGCATTCTCAACGTAAGCGCCAAAGACAAAGCCACCGGTAAGGAACAGAGCATCCGCATCGAAGCCTCCAGCGGCCTCACCGACGCCGAAATCAAGCGCATGAAGGAAGAAGCCGAAGCCAACGCAGCTGCCGACGCCAAGGAAAAAGAACGTGTCGACAAACTCAACCAGGCCGACGCCATCATCTTCCAGACCGAGAAACAGCTCAGCGAACTCGGCGATAAGATTCCCGCCGACAAGAAATCGGCCATCCAGAGCGCCCTCGACCGTCTGAAAGAGGCCCACAAGAGCCAGGACATCGCAGCCATCGAATCCGCAATCAAGGAAATCGAGACAAAATTCGGTGAAGCCCAGCAGGACATCCTCAACGCACAGGCTCAGGCCGGCGCAGCAGGTGCTCCCGGTGCAGGCGCCGCCCCCTCCGGCGACAACAACGGCGACCACGTCACCGACGTCGACTTCGAGGAAGTGAAGTAATGTAACTGAATAAATATAGATCCATCTGAAAAGGGTTGCAGTCCTTGCGATTGCAACCTTTTTTGATGGATTATTCTTTATTTAGATTGATACATACCACTGTTTATATTTGGCACATATTTGGAACGTTTCGTAATCAGCGACAATGTGCCCGTTGTTTTGCATTGCCCTAATTCATAAATATTAACACGTATAGGTTCTAAACTTGCGCACAGATGGTATTAACTTTGCCATATGACAGACAAGATAATGAAGCATCAAACCATAAAAATCATCACAGACCACAAACAGGAAGTGATAGCGCAAGCTCCCGTAGTTATCTCAGCAAGTAGAGCCACGGATATTCCGGCTTTCTATGCCGATTGGTTCTTCGGCCGGTTAGGGAAAGGGTATGTAAGGTGGCGCAACCCGTTTAATGGCAAAGACAGTTATGTGTCGTTCGCCAATACTCGCTTTGTCGTGTTTTGGTCAAAGAATCCTGCACCTCTCATTCCCCATCTTCATATACTTAGAGAGAGCGGAATTGGTTGCTATGTGCAATATACACTCAACGATTATGAGAAAGATGGTTTTGAAGCCAATGTGCCTGCTTTGCAGCTTCGGATTGATACTTTCAAGCGTCTTGTTGACACTTTGGGAGAAGGCTCAGTTGTCTGGCGTTTTGACCCTCTTGTTTTGACCGATACCGTTTCTGAAGAGTCATTGCTTGAAAAGATTGATAATATTGCGAAGTGCTTATGCGGCCACACAGAAAAACTCGTTTTCAGTTTTGCCGACATCGCTTCATATAAGAAAGTGGGAAAGAATCTGATTAAGGCCGGAATCAAATATAAAGAATGGGACAATGAATCGATGTTGAGTTTTGCTAAAAAACTGTCTAAGTTAAACGCATCATGGGGGCTTCGACTCGCCACCTGCTCCGAGCCAATCGCCTTAGAACAATTCAATATTGAGCATAACAGGTGCATAGATCCGGAACTGATAGCCCGTTTGGCACCTAACGACGCAGTTCTTCAAAACTTTCTTTTCAACGCTCGCACTGACGGCGGCCAGCGCAAGCATTGTGGCTGCATACTATCAAAGGACATAGGCGCATATAACACCTGTCCACACGGCTGCGCATATTGTTATGCCAACACTACCCCACAATCAGCACTTGCCAACTATCACCGCCCCAATCCAAATAACGACTCAATTTTTTAAGCCCATGCATTACACACCGCAAATCGGCATACACCTTTGAGTATATTCTCAAGAATGCCTAAAAGTGGTTCGCATCATTATCTGAAAGCAAAAGGAAATCCCTGAAAGAAAATCTTGACCATGGAGCTGCACTCCTCGACTCAAAGTCTCAGTTAAAGGCTTATCTCCATTTCTATGGAAGTATTCATCAGGCAAAACTCCTTCAAGCTTTTGAAAATATTCCAAAAGAAATTTGGTCGGAAGAAGGCATATCCATCATAGACTACGGCTGCGGTCAAGGTATTGCCGAAATGGTTCTCTCGGATTATATTGCTTCAAAATGGATTGACAATGATTTTGTAAAGGACTTCACGTTGATTGAACCATCGCGTGAAAACCTACGACAAGCAAATAACAAAAGAGCACATCAACACAACCACCAATACAATAATACATATATTCTCCAATGTTATAGATCTCGAAGAATTTGAAGGAGACAGAATCGCTGATATCCTAAGCCAAGATAAATCGAATAATAACATCATTGTCTGTGTAAGCCCATACTATCAGGAGACCGCTCGAGGCAAACGAATGGAGGAATTCGGGAAGAAACTACAAGGCTATTCTCTGCGTTATAAATTTGAGAAGCACACTGATGAATTGGAAAAGCCATACAGTTGCCAGATACATATCTATGCAAGCATGTATTATTGATTGATTTAGCTTGATAACAATAGATTTTAAAGTTGCCATATTTGGAACACGTAGACATAATACTCTATTAACCAACACTCTCGATATTCGAGGAAGTGAAGTAATGTAACTGAATACATATAAATCCATCTGAAAAGGGTTGCAGTCCTTGCGATTGCAACCCTTTTTTTGATGGATTATTCTTTAATTAAATTGATGAAAGTGACATATGAAGGAGCCATAAAGCTTCCAGAAATATTTGAGCCTAAATGTTTTTGATATATTCAAAACAATCGCTATATTTGCAAAAACTTTTGAATATGATTAAAACAGCAGAAAATATTCCGAGGCCAAAATATCTTGACAAGGTTTTGAGATATAAAGGCAAAGGTGTGATAAAGGTACTGACTGGGCAACGGCGCGTTGGGAAGAGCTTTATATTAAATTCTGTTGAGGATATGCTCCGCCAGTCATCACCAACAGCTAATTACATTCGCATAAATCTTGAAGATTTTGCTTTTTCTCATATCAAAAGCGCGTCTGATTTAAACGAGGAAATTGTCAAGCACCTGTCAGATTCATCAATGAACTATATATTCATCGATGAAATCCAGGAGATTGAGGATTTTGACAAGGTTATTCGTTCGCTATGTCTCGATGCCAGGAACGACATCTATGTCACTGGAAGCAATTCTTCAATGTTGTCTTCCGAAATCGCCTCGCGGCTTGCCGGACGAAGCATAGAGATTAGAGTGCACCCTCTTTGTTATGATGAGTTTCTTCTGTTTCATTCACTTGGAGATTCGGATGAAAGCTTAGACCTATATTTGAGATTTGGAGGAATGCCATATTTGAGGAATCTTCCCCTACGTGAGACATGGAATGAATATCTCACCGGAATTACCGATGCTTTGGTTTACCGAGACATCGTAAGCCGACATTCCATCCGTAACAATGATTTTTTGCAAAGGTTACTGCTTTTCCTGGCCGATAATACCGGACAGATTTTTACGGCAAAACGCATAGCCGACTATTTAAAATCGCAACGTGTAGCCGGGACCGTGAATAGTGTACAAACATATGCCGACTATATTTGCGATGCCTATATCACTAATAAAGTGCGACGATGGGACATAGAGGGAAAGAAATTCTTTGAGATAGGTGAAAAATATTATTTTGAGGATATCGGAATACGCAATTCTATTATAGGCTATCGTCCAATGGATATCGGATCGATTCTTGAGAATGCCGTTTACAATAGACTGTCAGCCGAAGATTACGATATCAGGATAGGTATGCTTCAAAGAAACAAAGAAATTGATTTTGTCGCTGAAAAAGATGGGGAGCGAAAATACATTCAAGTTGCGGTTAATGTCTATGACAAAGCTACGGCTGACCGCGAGTTTGGTAATCTCAGATCAATTGGTGACAATTACGAAAAGTTGGTTGTCACACTACGCGATTCGGCGCCAAACACCCAAAACGGTATCAAAATGCTATCTCTCCGTGACTTCTTGAATCTACCTTAACCTATGCAGGCGTTACTGATTTAGCTTGATAACAATAGATTCTGAAGTTGCCATATTTGGAACATTCTGGCACAATACTTTATTAGCCAACATCCTTTACATTTGAGGAAGTGAAGTAATGTAACTGAACACATATAAATCCATATAAAAATAGGCTGTCTAACAAGTTTAGGCAGCCTATTCCGCTTTGTCAGAATGTGTGAATGAACTCAAATTCATTGAGGAACGCCCGTGGCAATCATTAATTAACATTAATTTGGTTAAAAAATCTAAATGGGGGGGGGGTAAAAATTTGTATTTGTTTTACAAAATCTATTAACTTTGCACCGCTTTTAAGTAAGTTTCAGCATTTTAACGCAACCTATATCATTTTAATCATAGCTCTCGGAACATAAAAATCTTTATTTTATAATGGATGTTACGGCACCCGCATATCATAAAGAATTAAAATGCAACCCAGGCATAAACGTAGCCCGCCATGCAATTTCAATATGCTTGGCGGCGCTGATTCTTATTGCCCTGATTTCGGCTGTTCCGTGCGTGGCTTCCGAACCCGCCACCGACACCCTCTCCATATCGGCACAAGCTCAGGCCCGTATCGATTTCAAAGTCAATCTCACCAATTTCGACAAGACATACCACAGCAACGACAGCGCCCTCGGGCAGGTGCTCGCACGCATCGACTCCATGGTGCTCGATCCGCGCATGCGCGTGGAACGCATCACCGTGGTGGGCACAGCATCGCCCGAAGGTCCCTACCTGAACAATGTGCGCCTTGCCAACGGTCGTGCACGAGCGTTCATCTCCATCCTCCGGGAGCGCTATTCGTTTCCCGACAGCATCTATGCCATATCCACTATCCCCGAGGACTGGGACGGCATGCGCATGATGCTCGCCGCCGACAGCACCATCCCCTATGGAGCCGTGGTGCTCAGCTTCCTCGACCGGACAGCCAACATCGACGGCGACACCCGCGAACGGCGCCTCAAGAGCCTCGATGGGGGCGCTCCCTACGCCTCCATGCGCCACCACGTGCTGCCCTACCTGCGCCGAGCCTCCGTGCTGGTGGACTACGACACCCGCTGGCTCTGCTGCCGCATTGACAATCCCGCACCGGCATATACAGACATCCGCCCGCTGACATCCACCCCCTCTTTCTCACTCATGGCAGTGGATATCCCTGAGCACGCGGCAATGCGGCAACGCTTCTTTGCCCTGAAGACCAACCTGCTGTGGGATGCCGCCCTGTGTGCCAATCTCGGCTTCGAGCTCGAACTGTGGCCCCACTGGAGCCTCGATGTGCCGGTGTGGTATTCGCCCTACGACATCACCCGCCGCTGGCGCATCCGCCTGCTGGCCACACAGCCCGAGCTGCGCTATTGGCTCCGCGATGCCGGTGCCGGGCATTATTTCGGCGTGCACACCTCGGTGATAGGCTTCAACGTGAGCTTCGCCGGCGACTACCGCTATCAGGATCCCAACCACGCAGCCTTCGGCCTGGGCATAGGCTACGGCTTCGCCTTCCACCTCGACAAGGCGCGCCGCTGGAGCATGGAAGCGCAAATAGGCGCCGGCTACATCTCCTACAAATGGATAAAATACCACAACACCGGCCGCAACGGCGCCGAGGTGTCGCGTGGCGGCGGCACATACTGGGGGCTCACCCGCGCCGGACTTGCCATTTCCTATAAGTTCTACAGCCAGCGCAAGGAAAGGAGGTGGATGAAATGGTGATATTCCGGCTGTTGCCCATCGCAGTCATGTGTGTGGCGCTTGCTTCATGCGATGCCACCATCCATTTCTATCCCGAGCCCGACGGCGGATCCAAGTCCGACCTGCGGCTCAACGTGGACTGGAGCGACTACGGCAAGACCGTGCCCACGGGCATGACTGTGATATGCCACCACACCGAGACCGGTGAGAAAAACCATAGCATCGACAACAACACCGCCTACGTGTCGCCGCGCCTGGCGGAAGGACGCCACTGGGCCACCGTCTTCAACCTCACCGAGGACGAATACAATTATATCGGGTTCCGCGGCCTCGACGCCGTGGAGACCGCCGAGGCTTTCGCCCCCGAGCAGGAGGAGCCCAAGTGGTACGGCGGCCGATCCGACGGACGCAGCTATGTGGCATGGCCACCCGAATGGCTCGCCACCGACACCATCATGACCGACCATGTGCGCCACTCCCTCGGTGGCACACAGGTGATAGGCACCCTGCACCCGAAGAACATCATCTACACCCTCCACGTGACCATCCACACCGAGAACATAGGCAACCTGAGGGCGGCGCGCGGGAGCATCAGCGGGATGGCCTCGGGCAGAAGGCTCGCCGCAGACCGGCCAAACGACAATTCCGTGACCGTGGCCCATCCCATAGCGTCCGACGAATGGTCGCGCTCGCGCACATCCTCCAAACCCGACATCGGCATGGTGGAGGCCGACATACGCTGCTTCGGACTGCCCGGCAACCATGGCGGCTCGCCCACCGAAAATTTCCTCGAGTTCCAGGCTATGCTTGCCGATGGCAAGACCGTGCTGCGCTACAACGTCCCCGTGGGCCATCTCATAGTCGAGAGCGACCCGCCGCCGGGCAGGCGAGGCGACAACCTCGACCTGTGGCTCAACCTGTGGCTCCCACCCCC
>CAJTOZ010000012.1 GCA_910578095.1 uncultured Muribaculaceae bacterium
GCCTGGATTTTGTAATCGCCGACATTTGGAACTCGGACGCTGAAAGAGTGTGCCATCCACCACAAACCGTTACCTAAAAATTGTCATGTACTGTAGCCAAAGGCACGTCCCTACATTGAGTATAAAACCTTGGGTAGTTTTGCGGATAATCATAAAAAAATAACTTTTGTTTCTTTTGTCATTTTGTGCTTCTGTACCCGCGAAAAACCTGATTAGGTTTATACACCCATACTTCGACTTATAGCCCAAAAGTTGCGCCACCATACAGAAAAACGGCCAAGCCCCGGAAGGAGCATGGCCGTTTTCTTGTTGGTCAGGGATTCAGTATTTATTCGGGACGCTTGGTTTTCTTGCCATAGCCGTACTGAGCGGCAGCGCCGAGCTGCTCCTCGATGCGGAGAAGCTGGTTGTACTTGGCCATGCGGTCCGAGCGGCTTGCGCTACCGGTCTTGATCTGGCCGGCGTTGGTGGCAACGGCGATATCGGCGATGGTAGCATCTTCGGTTTCGCCGGAGCGGTGGGAGATCACAGCGGTGTAGCCGTTGCGCTGGGCGAGCTCTACAGCGCGGAGGGTTTCGGTCAGAGAGCCGATCTGGTTCACCTTCACGAGGATAGAGTTGGCGCAGCCCATTTCGATACCCTTCTTGAGGTACTTCACGTTGGTAACGAACAGGTCGTCGCCCACGAGCTGGCAACGGTCGCCGATGAGGTCGGTGAGGATCTTCCAGCCTTCCCAGTCGTTTTCGGCCATGCCGTCTTCGATGGAGTCGATGGGATACTTCTCAACGAGGCCTTTGAGGTACTCGGCCTGCTGTGCGCTGGTGAGCTTCTGGCCGTTGGCTTCTTTCTTCTGGCCGTCCTTGAGTTCCTGGTAGTTGTAGATACCGTCTACGAAGAATTCGCTGGAAGCGCAGTCAAGGCCGATGGTCACATCCTTGCCGGGCACATAACCGGCCTTTTCGATAGCCTTGATGATCACGTTCAGTGCATCCTCGGTGCCGTCGAGAGCGGGAGCGAAACCGCCTTCGTCGCCCACAGCGGTGCTGAGGCCGCGTTCGTGGAGCACCTTCTTGAGGTTGTGGAACACTTCGGTGCCCATGCGGATGCCTTCATGGAAGCTGGTAGCGCCGATGGGGCGGATCATGAATTCCTGGAAGCAGATGGGAGCGTCGGAGTGTGCGCCGCCGTTGATGATGTTCATCATGGGCACGGGCAGAGCGTAGGTGTTGCAGCCGCCGATGTATTTGTAGAGGGGCAGATCGAGATAGTCGGCAGCAGCCTTGGCAACAGCGAGCGAAACGCCGAGGATGGCGTTGGCGCCGAGGTTGCTCTTGGTTTCGGTGCCGTCGAGGGCCAGCATGGCCTCGTCGATTGCGATCTGGTCGAGAGCGCTCATGCCCTTGAGGGCTTCAGCGATGGGACCGTTCACGTTGGCAACAGCTTTCTGAACGCCCTTGCCCATGTAGCGGCTCTTGTCGCCGTCGCGGAGCTCAAGAGCTTCGTTTTCGCCGGTGGATGCACCCGAGGGAACGGAAGCGCGGCCACGAGCACCGCTCTCAAGGATCACATCTACTTCCACAGTGGGATTGCCGCGGCTGTCAAGCACTTCACGACCAATGATTTTTTCGATTTTCATAATTTTGACTCTATTGAGTGTTAGTGAGTTAAATTATATTGGATTATTGTATTTCTATTTTGCCGCAAAGTTACAAAATTTCCGTCATACATACGCTACCGTGTTAACTAAAAGTGCTTAAATTTCATAATGATTATCCGATAAAACACCCGGGCTGATATTAATAGTGCCATCGCCCGCAATGTAGGGTACTGCCACCTTAGATTTTTCTCGGGTACAGAAGAGCAAAACGACAAAAGCAACAAAAAGGATTAATAATCAATATAAATAACTTATGTTTCTTATGTTTTTATGTGCTTTTGTACCCCCGCTATACAAGCTTGCATATCTCGATGCTATTTGTGCCATCTAAAGGCACGACGCCGGGCACTCACGTGCGCGGCGTCGCTTTCAATAAACAATATGCTTCGCCCTTTCGGGCAAAGTTTTACTTAACGAGTTCCTTCACTACCTTGGCACCGCGGCGCACAATGTAGATCTGGCCGGCTTCGGGCTGAGCCACACGCACGCCCTGGAGGTTGAAGTACTCGGCGGCCTCGTTGCCATCCACGGTCACATCCTCGATGCCGGTGGTGAGCATTGTGATGGCGGGAAGTTCCACGGAACCGGTGGGCTCGGCGCCCTTAAGGCCGTAGCTTACTGTGGGGGTATACGTCATCTCGGGAGTGAGGTCGTCGAAACCTACGCTGCCGCTGAGATAGTGGGTAGCAGTAGCTGCACGGGCGGGGGCCATGGCCACAGGTGCTTCCACGAGCGAGTGCTCTTCGTTGGTTGCGGAGACTTCAACACCGTCCTTATCCTTGAGAGTGAGCGTGACGGCGTACATCGAATCGTCCTTGTGGTTGGCCACATGAAGCGTGTACTTCAGGCTGGCCACATGAGCCTTGCTCACGATACCATCGTGGGTGAAGTTAACGATTTCGGTGGGACGCAGAGCATATTTGACGGTGATGGATTTTAATTCAGCTTTGTTATCACTGCCACGATTATATGTTACAGATGATAGTTGCTCACCTTCTATATCACTTTCGGTAGATAGAGCGTAACTCGAACCTGTGAACGTGACTGCTGTTATGTAATAAATGGAGGGTACGGATATGGTAAGAGTAGCACCACTCATCGCACGAAGTTGGTTCCCGGTTTTAACTTCCCATAATCGATAATTTCCAGTTAAGTCAATGGAGACAATGCCCTCGGTTAGTTTCGTGACAGGATTTTCTACATCTTTTTCGTATAACTGTTTGTTGCCTGATTTAGAATTAGTACTGTTGTAGAGTGTGAGACCATATGAATTAATTGCAAAATCGAACGTAACCTCTGATTTCTCAACAACGGTAACAGTACGTGTGATTTCGGACTGTTTCTCCTTAAATTCACCATTGACACGGATGGTAGTCGTGTTTGTAACAGTGAAAATGAGCTCGGTGCCCACTGCTTCCGTGATTGTATAGCTTGTGCCATCAATGGGCGTACCGTTTACGTTCCATTCAGTCTTGTCGGCGCCGTTGCCATCGATAGTGACAACTTTACCGGCATATACCTCCGTGTCGGCTACTGCGAGGCTGATTTTAGGAGCGGGGCAGCTTGCGGGATACCACTTGTTGAGAATGAAAGATTTTTCAACAGTGTTGGTTGATGTTGCTTTTACGGTCAGGAACACGTCATCTTCTCCGGTAAAGGTATAGGAGTTGCCCTCTACCTCAGCTTCATCGTTCACAATGTAGCTGTAAGTGATGTCGGCGTTTTCCTCTGTTTCGTAAGCAAATGTGACAGTCGTGTTCTTTTCGAGGTCATAAGTTTCATCTGCCACAAGTGCCTCTTCACCTGCTTTTACTATGAGATTTTCTACTGCAAGTTCAATCTTTTCGGTTGGTTTCTCTTCCTCTACATCCGCAAATGTAAATTCAGCTATTGAGAAAGTACACTGATTGCCAGATTTTCCTGTTTGTATTTTAATCGGCGCACCTGCGACCTGTATGTTTTCAGGAATTTCAAGCTCTCCTTTCTTGTTTGCAAATGTGATAGTTCCAGCATTAGTATCTCCAACGAAGATTTTAAAGACAGAACTTGCATATCCATTATTAGAAACCTCAAGGCGAATTTTTGTTACTTTTTTACCTTCAATTCCTGAAAATTGAACGTAGGCATCAGTTACATTTTTTTGAAGGCTATGTACCCCAACTCTTTTGATTTCTGCCACCACGTCTGGTAAAATGTAAGAGTAAAATTGTTGAATGTTTTTTCAGTAGCATCCGTGGTTGCACTTGTGGGCAACCCCGAGGTCGTTGACGGTTGAAAGTCAAATGTTTCCGCGCTCGCAGCAAAGCCGAAGCTGAGCAGCACGAGGAGGGTGAGTAAAAGTTTTTTCATAAGAAATTGTTTATATTGGTTTATTGGTTGGGTTTCGCCCGTATTGTTTATATTGGTTTATTGTATTATTGTAAGGATGGATAATGGGTCCGGGCTACATGCGCAATGGCGGTGGCGCATATAGCAGATGCGCTCCGAGCGTGCAGCGGGGCACATTCGGAGCGCATTTATGACATACAACTGCGGAATTTTCTCGCAATTGCTTATATATCAACGACTTATATCGATGGGGGGGGGGTAATTGCAGACACCATGCCGGCATGAGCATCGTAGAACGGTGATATGGAGGCCTGCAGTTTCATGCCGCAAAGTTAAGCATACTTTTTCATCCCTGCAATAGTCAAAGCGTTAAATCCCAAAATTCCAAAAAATCCAATATATGCCACAAGCCGAAACGTCGGCGCATAAATCACCTTAGTTTTTTTGCGGGCACAGGAGCACAAAATTACAAAAGAAACAAAAGGATTAGTAATCAATAAATAACATATATGATTATACGCAAAAGTCCCCAAGGTTTTATTCTCAATGTAGGGACGTGCCTTTGGCACGTAAAATTGGCATGCAGGCATATTACACATCGCAAAGCGATGTCCCCACATTGCGGGCGGTAACCTTATGATGTCAACCTGGGTAATTTTGCGGATAATCAATATCACTTATGTATCTTCTGTTATTCTGTTCTTTTGTACCCCCCGCTATACAAGCTTGCTTATAATTATGCGCCGTAATTTAGGCTTGTGCCCAATATAAAAGCAATACAGAGAAGCCCGTTGCGGACTTCTCTGTATTGGATTGGATAAGGCGAGCGATGGCTGCGTCAGCGCACGGGCGCCAGGCGGAACCCATAGCTGTAGCTCTTGCCGAGGAGCAGCCAGGGCTCGTGGGGCGCGGCACCCCACGAGGTGTCGCCGCCGAGGCCACGCTGGGCCAGATCGACATTGAGATACACGCGGTCGCGGCTGTGGCGCACATCGCTGTTGTGCATCTGGTGTTTCGACAGCCCGGGATCGAGGTCGGCGGGCGTGACATCGAGCGCACTCACATTGAGCAGCTGACGGCCATACACACCCACGCCCGCACCGGCGGCATCGGTGAGTGCGGCGCTGCGCACATCGGTGTGGTTGCCGGTTTCCTGCGGGCGGATGTAGGGGTAGAACTCATCGGCCACGCGGCTTTCCCAACGGCCCACGAAGGCAGCGGTGTTGCGGTCGGAGTAGTTCTCCACCGGTCCGCGGCCATAATAGCTGAAGCGGTCGTAGGCCTTGGGCAGCGTAAGCTGCATGCCCATGCGCATAAGTTCGGGCATATCGTCGGCGCCTTCGAGGCTCACATCCACATCCATGTAGCCGGCGGCATACACAGCGTAGCGCACCGTGAGCGTGGCGTCCACCTCGGGCATGCGCCAGATGGACGTCACGGTGTTGGCATCGAGCGTCACGCTTGTGAGGCGACGGTTGTCGGCGGCACAACGCCAGGCGTTGAGACGCCGGTGGGCATTGTTGCCCCAGTCGTTGTCGGTGGGCGCGCGCCAGAAGTTGGGCGTCATGGCCTCTACCACGCGGCGGCCGTCCTCGCTGAAGTAGGCAAGATCGCCGGTGATGGCGCTTATGGCTATGCTCACACCGCCATCGCAGTCAAACACATAATTGTCGGCCACGCGCTTGCCGGCTACGGGGCTATCGCCGTCGGCCAGCATCGGAGCGGCAGTGCGCTCACCCACAAGGAACTGCTCCCGGGCCACCTCATGGCCGGCGGGAATGATATCGTCGCCATGGCGCGTATAGGCGAAAATGTTGAGATAATATTCATGCTCGGGATTCATGGCGGGAAGCGGCAGGTGCAGTTTTTTGCTGCGGCCCGCAGGCAGATCGATGGCGTCGAGGGTGGCACCGGCCACACGATGTCCGTCCTCCAGCAGCTCCCAGCGCAGTTCGTAGTCGCGGAGATTGCGGTACATGAAGTGGTTTTCCACCGTGACATCGCCTCCGCGCATGGCGCCGTCGGAGAAGCGGATGTCCTGATACACCTTCTTCACCTCGGCGAGGCCGGGATGGGGAGTGCGGTCGGGCTGCACGAGACCATTCAGACAGAAGTTCTCGTCGTGGGTGTAGCGGTAGGCGCCGAAATCGCCGCCGTAGGCCCAATACGGGTCGCCGTTCTCGTCTTTTGTCAGCAGTCCCTGGTCCACCCAGTCCCAAATGAATCCGCCCTGCATCTGCGGGCTGGAGCGGATAACATCGAAGTATTCCTGGAAGTTGCCGCTGCTGTTGCCCATGGCATGGGCATACTCGCACATGATGTAGGGACGCCCGGGATTGGTGCGCGAGGCATACTCACGGAAGCCGCGCATATCGGGATACATGGGGCACACGATGTCGGTGTTGCGCTCCTCCACAGCCTGCTCCGACTGCACGGGGCGGGTGGTGTCGCGGCTCTTTATCCAGTCGTAGGCGTCCACGAAATTGCTGCCGTTGCCATGCTCGTTGCCCACGCTCCACACAATCACGGAAGGATGGTTTTTGTCGCGCTCCACAAGCAGCAGTTCGCGGTCGAGGATGGCATCGTGCCATGCAGGGGTAGCGGCGGGATGCACACCCGGCTCCACCTTGTCCCAGGGCGACGATCCGTAGCCGTGTATCTCTATGTTGGCCTCATCCACGAGGTAGAGCCCATAGATGTCGCAGAGCTCGTACCAGAGGGGCGATTGCGGATAGTGGCTCATGCGCACGGCGTTGACGTTGTGCTGCTTCATGGTGCGGATGTCCTTGAGCATGGTCTCGCGGTCCACCACATGGCCGGTGGTCTGATGATGCTCGTGCAGGTTCACGCCGTGCACCTCGATAGGCTTGCCGTTGACCATCAGCTGGCTGTCCTTGATCTCCACCTTGCGGAAGCCTATGCGGGCGGAGGTGCTTTCCACCACCTTACCGTCCACGGAAAGAGTGAGCACAAGGGTGTAGAGTGCCGGGGTCTCGCCGCTCCATTTCTCCACGTTCTTAAGCTTGTCGGCGAAGGTGACGGAGGCTGTGGCGTCGGCTCCCACCTCCACCACCTTGCCCGCGCGGGCCACTTCCTTGCCGGACGGCGAGTAGAGGTTCATCTCGAGGCGCGGGGCGGAAGCGGCGGCGCTGTAGTTGGCCAGCGTAACGTCCACGCCGAGGATGCCGTTGCGATAGGCGGCGTCGAGGTCGGGGCGCGCGAAGAAATCGAGAATGCGCACGGGCGCCACGCTGTAGAGATACACGTCGCGGTCTATGCCCGAGAGACGCCAGAAGTCCTGGTCCTCAAGATACGATCCGTCGGTCCAGCGGTACACCTCGCATGCTATCTCGTTGGTGCCCGGATGCAGGAAGGGCGTGATGTCGAATTCGGCAGGGTTCTTCGTGCTCTGCACATATCCGGCCTTGTGGCCGTTGACCCACACATACATGCCCGCCGTGCTGCCGTCGAAGTGCAGTATGGTGTGGCGTCCGTCCCAGCCCTCCGGCAGCTCGAAGCTGCGCTTGTAGCTGCCCACGGGATTGTCGTCGTGCGGAATGTTGGGCCAATCCTTGGGGAAAGGATATGTGATGTTGGTGTAGATGGGTGTACCATAGCCCTGCATCTCCCAGTTGGAAGGCACGGCTATATCGTCCCAGCCCGATGTATCGTAGCCGGGCTTGTAGAAGTCGGCGGGACGATCGGCGGGACACTTGGCAAAATTGAATTTCCACGTGCCGTTGAGCGAAAGATAGTAGGGCGACGAGGCAAAATCGCCTGCACGCGCGGCATCGCGGCTCGCATAGGGATAGGCCGTGGCGCGCGGAGCCAGACGCCCTTCGGCAAATACGGCTGGATTCTCCCAGTCGTTGGCGGCCGCGGCCGCAGGCGCACACAGCACGCCGGCGATGACAGCCACAAGGATCTGTCGGATGGTTTTCATGTTATGATGGGGTTTCGTATTGGAATCTATGGGCGTTTTTCAGAGGCTTCACCTCACGTGGTACACTCCGAAGCTGTGTGGCGCCACTTCCAGCGCCACTGCGTCGCGCTCGGTTATGGCCGCTGAAAGGGTTTCCGTCTCCGGCACCACCCGGGCAGGATTGTCAAGGGTGTTCTCGTCCAGAGGATCGTCGGCGCTCAGCACTGTGGCCACTACCGTCTCGAGAGCACGTTTCTTTTTAAGACCGGCGAACGTGAGGTTCACGTGCTGAGGGGTGTCGCCGGTGTTCACGATCTTGACAATGAAGCCGCCATCGCCGTCGGTCACGGCCGAGGCATACAGGCCGTTCTGTCCGGCCACGGGCTTGCCGTCCATGGTGGCGGGCAGCACACGCTCGCCACGGTTGCAGGCGAAGAGCTGTTGCACATAGTAGCTCGAGGTGGCCACGGAGCCAAAGTTGTCGAACCATATCATGTCCGGGCGCCACTGCCAGCCTTCAGTGTGTGCCAGCAGGGGTGCGTAGGTGGCCATGTGCACGATGTCGGCGTTGCGTTCCAGGCCCGTCATGAGCGCGGCTTCCATGAGCGCGGCATTGAAATGGTTGTAGTTGCGGCCGTCGGCGCCATGGCAGGCATATTCGCCGGCAAACACGGCAGGCCCGCGGCGGTCGTAGCCGTCGTAGCGGGTGGCGTTGCGCAGAAACCATTCCTCGTTGCGATAGTAGTGCTCGTCCACGAGGTCGGCGCCTATACGCGCCATTTCGGGCCACAGGTAGTCAAATTTGTCGCCTTCGGGATCCGGCCCCGACGAACCCACTATACGGATGTCGGGATAGCGCTCGCGCACAGCCTTGACAAAGGGCGCGAGACGCTGCGTATAGGGCTCGCTCCACTGCTCGTTGCCGATGGCCACATACTTGAGGCCGAATGGTGCGGGATGTCCCATCGAGGCGCGCAGCGCCCCCCAGCGTGTGGAGGTGTCGCCATTGGCGAATTCTATGAGGTCGAGCACATCGTCGATGTAGGGCTGCAGACTGTCCAGAGGCACATGCGCGCTGTCGGCTTCATTCTGATACTGGCACGACAGCCCCACATTCATCACCGGCAGGGGCTCGGCGCCGATGTCCTCGGCCAGCAGGAAGTACTCGTAGAAGCCGAGACCGTAGCTCTGATAGTAGTCGGGGAAGAAACGGTTGGTGAAGGTATAGTGCCAGCGGTTTTCGTTGAGCGGTCGGTTTTCCACGGGTCCCACCGTGTTTTTCCACTGATAGCGCGTGGGCAGATCGGTGCCCTCCACTATGCATCCACCGGGAAAGCGCAGCAGCCCGGGATGCAGGTCGGCGAGTTTCTGTGCCAGATCGCGGCGCAGTCCGCCGCGACGTCCTTTCCACGTGTCGGCAGGAAATAGCGACACATGCTCTATATCGGCCGTGGCACTACCCTCAAGGAATATGCGCAGGCGCCCCTTGGCCACAGTGGCATCGGGGGTCAGCACAGCCTCGTAGCATCGCCACTCGCCCGGCGCGGCCGCCACGGCTGCCGAAGCCACCACCTGGGTGCGCCGCGATGTGGACGGGTCTATCAGCTCCACGCGCATGCGGGCGGTATCGGCCGTGGCACTGCGGGCCCACACCGAGAAACGGTATTCTTCGCCCCGACGCACGCTCACACCGAAAAATCCTTCGTTGTCCACGCCGGTGTGCTTGTGGGCGTGGCCGGAGGGCGAGAGCCGCACGTAGTGGGGGTTGCGCTCGAAGGGCCCGTCGGAACGGAGCTCCACATTGCCGAAGGCGCGCCAGCCCTGCAGATGCTGCGGAAACTCAAACGAGCGGTTTTTCACCATCTCGGCATACAGGCCGCCATCGGCGGCAAAATTTATATCCTCAAAAAACAAGCCGTACATGGTGGGCTGCACCACGGCTCCGGCGCGGTCGGCGCGCACGGTGATGTCGTTGCCGGCACCCCAGCCTGCGAGGGCACACGCCGACATAATGCTTGCTGCTATAATGCTTTTCATGATGCTTGCAAATATAATCAATTATTATTTATAATACGTGCGAGCAGCCTAAAATCACTAACCGAGCGATGAAATCACCTCACGGTTGGCCCGGTCCACTTCATCGTTGTCGAGCGACGCGAGATATATGCGCGTGGTATGCTCGCTGTCGTGCCCCATACCCTCGCTTATCACACTCAGCGGCACCCCGCGGCTGTAGGCGGCCGAGGCCCACGAGTGGCGAGCCACATACATCGTGAGCGGAGCCGCGATTCCGGCCAGGCATCCCACCTCCTTCAGCCTCCGGTTGATATTATAGGCCACCTTGCGGCACGCCGGACGCACCGACGGCATACGGCCTCCTATCAGCGGCAGCAGATATGGCGATGCCGGCGGATAACGGTCGACGATGGCCTGCATCTCCGGCAGCCACGCCACAGACATAGACCGGCCGGTTTTGCGGCGGACATACTCCACCCGCCCGTAGCGCAACTGGTCGCGCTGCAGCAGCGCCATATCTATGAAGCTCATGCCCCGCAGATAGAAGCTGAGCATGAACATATCGCGGGCATAAGCCAACTGCGGCAGGTGGGCCAACGGCAGATCCCGCACCCGGGCGACTTCCGCAGCCGACAGGGCGCGCTTGACCGTTCGGTCCACACCCGTGTAGACATGCCGGAAAGGATGCTGAAAAGCCACAAGCCCCGCATCGGCCGCGCGGTTGTAGACAGCACGCAGTATGCGCATGTAGAACGACACGCTGTTGCGCACCAGTCCGCGCCCGAGAAGATAACCCTCGTAGGCTTGCAGGGTGTCGTCGGTGAAATCGGCAAGCGTGGGGGGCTTGGGCGCCATAAATTTGCTGAAACTGCTGAGAGCGCTGCTGTATGTCTCGGAGGTGCGGGCGTGCCCGCTGGCGCGGAGCGAGGCGATGATGCCGCCCATATAGTCGCCCAGCAGTACGCCGGCTGCGGCGGGAGTGGTGATGGTCTGCATTTTTTGGCGTAAAGTAACAAACTGCACGCGTAAAACGCAAACGCCCACGCCAGGCAACTGCGTTGCGCTACCGCCCCAGGCGGGTGAGCGCATCCCGGGCCAATGTGTAGTTCTGGGCGGCGGCTTTGCGATACCAGCGCACGGCTTCCTCTACGTTTTGCCCTACCCCGCGCCCATTTTCATACATGTGTCCCAGATTGTATTGCCCGCGGGCAAAACCCTGCTCGGCTGATTTGCGGTACCAGCGCACGGCCTCCGAAAGGTCCTGATCCACACCCCGGCCACTGTCATACATATAACCAAGGTTGCATTGGCCCGTGGAAAAACCTTGCTCAGCCGACTTACGGTACCAGCGCGCGGCCTCCGAATAGTCCTGGCTCACGCCGCGGCCGCTGTCATACATATAACCAAGATTGCATTGGCCACGGGCATTGCCTTGCTCGGCCGATTTACGGTACCAGCGAACGGCTTCCGAATAGTCCAGACCCACACCGTGGCCGGTTTCATACATATAACCAAGGTTGCTTTGGCCGAGAGCATTACCTTGCTCGGCCGACTTACGGTACCAGCGAACGGCCTCCGAATAGTCCTGGCTCACGCCGCGGCCGCTGTCATACATATAACCAAGGTTACATTGGCCGAGAGCATTGCCTTGCTCGGCCGATTTACGGTACCAGCGAACGGCTTCCGAAAGGTCCTGACCCACACCGCACCCACCGTCATACATATAACCAAGGTTGCTTTGGCCGAGAGCATTACCTTGCTCGGCCGATTTGCGGTACCAGCGCACGGCCTCCGAATAGTCCTGGCTCACGCCGCGGCCATTGGCATACATATAACCAAGGTTGTTTTGGGCTGCATCATTACCTTGCTCGGCGGCCTTGCGATACCAGCGCACGGCCTCCGAATAGTCCACTTTTCCCAAATGGCCGTTTTCATGTATCAGTCCAATATAATTCTGGGCGCGTTTGTCGTCCCGGATGCTCATGAACAGATCGTAGGCTGTGGCATACAGATGGTCGTCATACGCCTTCACCGCGCGGTCGTACACTTCATTCACATCCGGCACGGGCGCAGGAGCCACCACCGCCGGAGCAGTCTGGGATACGGCCGGCGCACCGGCCTCGGAAAGCTTCAGTATATATGTCATCTGGCCGGAAAGGCTCGGATAGTCATGATCCATAAATTTGATGTGCAGGGGCAGATGATGCTCGAACACCAACTCCAACTGCTTGGAATCGTGCGACATATACACCCACTTTTCCATGCCTGCGGACACGATGTCGCCCACCACGGACCCGCGCGCAGCAGCGATATTGTCGGCCACATACACTTTCACCACCGCACACTTGCGGCCGTTGGCATCGATGCGCGAATTCACGCGCGCCGTAAGGTCCTTAGGCGCAATCTCGAAGCTCGCTACGGCAAATTCCTGAGCCGTAGCGCTCAAATGAAGGAGCAGAAGCAGGCAGACAATCAGATATTTCGGCATAGATATGTGGCTGTGTGACATTTGAATGCAAATTTAGCCATTAAGGCCGAATTATGCAAATACGCAAAAAAGCAACACAAAAGTAAATGATTATCCGCAAAAACTATCCAATCAACAAACTGCATGCGTAAAACGCACCCTTCACGGCATGTTGCCGCGATGCGCTACCGCCCCAGACGGGTCAACGCATCCATGGCCGATGTATTGTTCTGGGCGGCAGCCTTACGGTACCAGCGCACGGCCTCCTCAATGTCTTTACCTACACCCTGGCCGTTTTCATACATACATCCCAGATTGTATTGGCCGTCAGCATCACCCTGCTCGGCCGATTTTCGGTACCAGCGCGCGGCCTCCGAATAGTCCTGGCCCACACCCAAGCCGTTATAATACATATAGCCAAGATTGCATTGGGCACTCGCTTGACCCTGTTCGGCCGATTTACGGTACCATCCCGCGGCTTTGGAATAATCCTGGTCCACACCCAAGCCGTTATCATACATAATACCAATACAGTATTGGGCAAGGGCATGGCCCTGATCCGCCGCTTTACAAAACCAACGCACTGCCTCGGAATAATCCTGGCCCACACCCCAGCCGTTATAATGCATACTACCAAGATTGTATTGGGCACGGGCATAACCCTGATCCGCCGCTTTACGAAACCAACGCACTGCCTCGGAATAATCCTGGCCCACACCCCAGCCGTTATAATACATAATACCAATACTGTATTGGGCAAGGGCATAGCCCTGATCCGCCGATTTACGGTACCAACGCACTGCCTCTGAATACTCCTGCCCCACACCTCGGCCGTTTGCATACATCGAGCCAAGATTGAGTTGGGCACGGGCTTGACCCTGTTCGGCAGCTTTACGGTACCAACTCACAGCTTCCGAATAGTCCTGACCTATGCCTCGGCCACTTTCATACATATAGCCAAGGTTGCATTGGGCAGCGGCATCACCCTGCTCTGCGGATTTACGGTACCACCGCACTGCCTCGGAAAGGTCCTGGTCCACGCCTTGGCCATTTTCATACATACAGCCAAGATTGCATTGGCCACGGGCATGACCTTGCTCGGCGGCCTTGCGGTACCAGCGCACGGCCTCCGATAAGTCCACTTTTCCCAAATGGCCGTTTTCATGTATCAGTCCAATATAATTCTGGGCGCGTTTGTCGTCCCGGATGCTCATGAACAGATCGTAGGCTGTGGCATACAGATGGTCGTCATACGCCTTCACCGCACGGCCGTACACTTCATTCACATCCGGCACGGGCGCAGGAGCCACCACCGCCGGAGCAGTCTGGGATACGGCCGGCGCACCGGCCTCGGAAAGCTTTAGTATGTAGACCATCTGGCCGGAAAGGCTCGGATAGTCATGATCCATAAATTTGATGTGCAGAGGCAGATGACGCTCGAACACCAGCTCCAAATGCTTGGAATCGTGCGACATATACACCCACTTCTCCATGCCTGCGGACACGATGTCGCCCACGACCGACCCGCGCGCAGCAGCAATATTGTCGGCCACATACACTTTCACCACCGCGCACTTGCGGCCATTGGCATCGATGCGCGAATTCACACGCGCCGTAAGGTCCTTAGGCGCAATCTCGAAGCTCGCTACAGCAAATTCCTGAGCCGTAGCGCTCAAATGAAGGAACAGAAGCAGGCAAACAATCAGATATTTCAGCATAGATGTGTGGCTGTGTGACATTTGAATGCAAATTTAGCCATTAAGGCCGGATTATGCAAATACACAAAATACCCCCCGGAAGTTGCGGAAAACTTCCGGGGGATACCTCATACAATATCATCCGTCCGGATCACTCCCCGGCGAGTATCTCTTCTATTCGCTCGGCGGCCTCCAGACACATGCGTCCGTTGTGGTAGGGACACTTCCAGAAACCGGCTTTGTCGTCGGCGCGGTTGGCCGTCGTGCCACGGCGGCTCCACAGCCATTCGCCATGCTCGCGGTCCACGATATTGTCGCGGATATAGTCCCAGCTTTGCACTGCCATGGGCAAAAACTCGCTGCGGCCGTGGAAAATGTACTGATACAGCTGTCCGAGCACATTCTCAGCCTGCACCCACCAGTGTTTGTCGTCGTCATAGCGGCCGGAGGCATGGCGCTCATACACCATGGAGCCGTCGAAACAACGTCCCTCCATCGCGGCATCGGCTATGCGGCGGGTGGTGTCGAGCGTGCGGCCGAGCAGATCGTCGTCGGCGAGCACCTGCTCGGTCTCCAGCATCAGCCATGAGGCCTCGATGTCGTGGCCGTAGCTTATCTCGGCATCCTGGCGGTGCCAGTCGTCGTCGAAGAAGAGGCTGAGATGGCCGCGGCCATCGCGTCCGGTGAAGGTGTCGAGGAAGAGGCGCAGCAGCGATGCCGTGGCCTCGCGCAGCTCTGCATCGGGCCACACGCGCAGCAGATTGGTGTATGGCTCTATGATGTGCAGGTGGGTGTTCATCGTCTTGCTGGCGTTGTCGTCCTTGGCGCTCAGGCGCATGTCGGCAATCGGGGTCCAGTCGCGCTGAGCGGCCTCGAGATAGCCACCGCGCTCGCGGTCGCGGCTGTGTGTCTCGATATCGTGGAAGAGACGCTTCGCATAGTCCAGAGCCTCGGCATCGCCGGTGGCGCGGGCATACTCGCTCAGCCCGTAGATGGCGAAACCTATGGCATAGAACTGCTTTTTGGTGTCGAGCGGCGTGCCGTCGGCATTGAGGCTCCAGTAGATGCCGCCATACTCGGGATCGTAGAAACGGTCGATTATCTCACGCTTGGCACGTGTGGCCGTCTCAAGATATTCGGGACGGCGCAGCACACGGTAGGCCGCCGAGAATGTCCAGAGAATGCGGGCATTGAGTATGGCGCCCTTCGCTGCTTCGGCATCGAGGGTGTCGTCGCCGCTGCGACGGCCGTAGAAACCGCCGCGCGGGTCGGTCATACGCTCCATCCAGTAGGGAAGGATATTGGTCTGCAGCTCATCAAGCACCTCGGCCCGCAGCTGCGCGGCTATCGTTTTTTCTTCGTCAGTCATAGTAAACTTTGTTGATACAGGGGGCACAAAAAGACACAAGCAACAAAATATTTTTTTATGATTATCCGCAAAAGCACCCAAGGTCTTATTCTCAATGTAGGGACGTGCCTTTGGCACGTAAAATTGGCATGCAGGCATATTATACATCGCAAAGCGATGTCCCTACATTGCGAGCGGTAACCTTAGGATGTCAAATTGGGTAATTTTGCGTATAATCAATTATTTTTTTTGTTTATTTTGTCCCTTATGTCCTTTTGTATCTAAATTTTTCATTCATCCACCTTATCGGCTTCGGCAGCGGCTTCGGCGGCCTCAGCCATGGCACGGCGTCCACGACGCGTGACGCTGAGCTCGGCCACTATGGCATCTACGCGGGCTGTATTGAGCGGGTAGAGCCACACAATCAGCATCGACAGCAGAGCCACACCCGCGGGAATGAATGTCATGAGAGCCCACAGGCATGTGATGGCGCTCGCAGGCTGGGCCATGCTGAGCACATCGGCACCCTCGGGACGCTCCACATATCCGCAGCCATGCAGCAGCCACATGACAGCCGCGCCGCCTATGGCGCCGCCAAACTTCTGGGCCATGGAAGCCGAAGAGAATATCAGGCCGGTGGATGCGCTGCCGTTCTTGAGTTCGGAATAGTCGCTGACATCGGCATACATCGACCATACCAGCGGCGACATCACGCCGGTGAGCACCGAGATCACCACCTGCAGCAGTAGCATCATCAGCAGCCCGGCGTTGCTCTCGGGAGAAAGCATGAAGAACACGAGACTGAACACGATGAGCAACGCGTCGACCATGATGAAGGTGGATTTCTTGCCCAGACGCTTGGTGATGGGAACGGCCAAAGCCACACCCACCATATTGGCCACTTCGCCCACTCCTAAGAACAGACCCGAGTAGAAAAGCATCGACAGACCGAACACCACGATATGCTGCTCGCCGCCGATGATATCGGCGAAGAAGAAAGCCACGGTGGCGCCGCGCACAGTATTAAAGAGGTTGAAGCACAAGGAAGCTCCGTTGAGCAGCCACCAGGGCTTGTTGGTCAAGAGCGCTTCCAGGTCTTTGCCGAGCGAAGCCTCGCTGACACTGGTCAGCTGCTCACGGGTGAGCTTGAAGCACAGCAGGAAGAGCACGAAGCAGCAAGCGGCTATCACTATCATCGCAGCCTGCCAGCTGCCCTGCGGCGACATGCCCATAGTCTCGGCAAACAGACGGCATAGCGGATCCCACGCGAAGAGGGCTATGAACGAGCCGCCATAGGCAAAGAACATGCGGAAAGAGGAATACACTGTTTTCTCCTGCGAATCCTCGGTCATCACCCCGAGCATGGCGCCGTAGGGCACATTGATGCCGGTGTACACCGTCATCATGAGTATGTATGTAACATAGGCCCATACGAGCTTGGCGGCATAGCCCCAGTCGGGAGTGGTGAAGAGAAGGATGCCGCAGATGCTGAACGGCGCGGCCACCCACAGCAGATACGGACGGTATTTGCCCCAACGGGTGCGGGTGCGGTCGGCGATAGCGCCCATCATGGGATCGCTGACAGCATCCCAGATACGGGTGACGAGAAGGAGCACGCCCGTGTCGACGAGCGATATACCGAATACGTTGGCATAGAAGAACGGCAGATAGTAGCTGAACACCTTCCAGAACATACTGGAGGCCATGTCGCCGAATCCGTAGCCGATTTTATGGGTTAGGTTTGCCATGGGATTAGCAGGGCCGCATCGGGCCCGTGGGTTAAGGGGTTAGTGGGTTGATGTTGTTTGTCTTGCAAATATACGAATTAGTCGAGTGCAAAACCAAATTTATTTGTGTTTTGCCGAGCGTGAGTATATCGGACGACAGTCAAATATACGAATTAGTCGAGTGCAAAACCAAATTTATTTGTGTTTTGCCGAGCGTGAGTATATCGGACGACAGTCAAATATACGAATTAGTCGAGTGCAAAACCAAATTTATTTGTGTTTTGCCGAGCGTGAGTATATCGGACGACAGTCAAATATACGAATTAGTCGGGTGCAAAACCAAATTTATTTGCGGTTATCAGCAAAGGCTCCAAAATTGACATCAAAGGTTATCCCACGCAATGTAGGGACATCGCTCCGCGATGTATATTATGCCGTTGAGAATCAATCCTTGGATATTTTTGCAGATAATCATTTTGGTTTTGCCGGACGCGGGCAGAGGCCCGGCGCTATAAAAGCGCAAAAGAGCAACCAAACACAAAACAGCGCCTGCGTTTTCTTGCCCCTTTGCTCTTTTTGTGCGCTGCCGCCCCCGCAAGGGAGCGGCCACGGCACAGCGGACGGCTTATTATTTGCCGAGGTATTCGTTGTTCTTATCGATCAGGCGATTGATGGTGCGCACGCTCTCGGCGGTGGTCAGACCATCGGCGGGTGTGTTGAGGCAGTAGTCCACGAGCTGATCGACGGTGCTGACAGCCACATGCATGCGCGTGTCGCTGCTGGCGTAGTAGATGAGCACACGGCCATCATCGTCAAGAATCCAGCCGTTGGCGAAAAGCACGTTCATCACATCGCCCATATACTCTTCTCCCACAGGGGCCATGAAATAGCCGCCGGGAGCGGCGATGCGGCGCCAAGGCTCGTCGAGGGCGGTCATGTACATATAGAGCACGTAGCGGAGGCCGCTGGCGCATGCGCGCACACCGTGGGCCAGATGCAGCCAGCCCTGCGGGGTCTTGATGGGGTGCGGGCCCTCGCCGTTTTTCACCTCCTTGATGGTATGGTAGAGACGCTCGTCGAGAATCTTTTCCTCACGGGTGATTTCGGCGTCGGCTATATCATCGATGAGCGTCCAGCCTATGCCGCCGCCGCTACCGGTGTCGATGAAGCCGTCCTGCGGGCGGGTGTACAGAGCATATTTGCCGTCTACAAACTCGGGATGAAGCACCACATTGCGCTGCTGGCTTCCGCATTTGAGATCGGGAAGACGCTCCCAGCTCACGAGGTCCTTGGTGCGGGCTATACCACAGGTGGCAGTGGCAGCTGAGAGGTCGCCGGGGCACGCAGGATCATGACGCTCGGCGCAGAAAAGGCCATACACCCAACCGTCCTCATGCGCCGTCAGACGCATGTCGTAGATATTGGTGGCGGGGTCTTCGGTATCGGGCATAGTGATGGGGCGTTCCCAAAAACGGAAATTGTCCACACCGTTGGGGCTCTCGGCCACAGCGAAGAAACTCTTACGGTCGGCACCTTCCACACGCACTACAAGCAGATACTTGTCCTGCCACTTGATAGCTCCGCTGTTGAGCGTGGCGTTCACGCCTATGCGCTCCATGAAATAGGGATTGGTGGCGGGATTGAAGTCATAACGCCATGTGAGAGGCGCCATGTCGGCGGTGATCACAGGATTCTTGTAGCGGGTATATACGCCGTTTCCACCTTCCACCGGCTCGTTTTTGCGGGCCAGGAGGGCCTCATGGCGCTCGGTCACTTCTTTCTTACGTTTCTCGAAAATGTCCATTGTTGTGTATATGCGATAATTTTGTTTTTCTCAGTATTTTATTTTTTGGGGAAAGTTCAGTCGTTGAATCCGGCCATGAGAATTTTCTCATCGTCCGTGAATGCCTTGAAATCGGCTGTTGCGGGATGGCCGGCATAAGGCGCATAGAAATGTCCGGGCTTTACGCTGTCGACAGCATTGCGCCATACGCACACATAAGCCACGGGATAGTCGCGGAGCACGGGCATGAGCACTGTTGTGTACCAGTCGGCCATGGGCAGACCCTCGCTGCCGGTCTCGCTGAGAGCTATGATCTTGCCGTTGGAGGCCGAGAGTGCCTTGGCGGCGTCGAGCTGCATGCGCACTCGCGCGGAGAACTCGTCGGCGGCTTCCGCGCCACCGAAATGATAGGCGTCGGCGCCGAGGATGTCCACATATTCGTCGCCGGGATAGCGTTCGGTGTATTCTTCCGGAGTAGCGATGCGGTCGGGAGAATATACCCACACTGCATTGTCCACTCCGCGGGCGTCGAACACTTCGCGGGTGAGATGCCACAGGGCTTTGTATTGCTCGGGAGTGCAGTGGTCATTGCCCCACCAGAACCATGAGCCGGTATGCTCATGCCACGGGCGCAGCAACACAGGGATGCGGGCGCCGCTATCATCGGTGAGGCTGAGCACGAAGTCGGCCGTGCGGCCTATCCAGGCGCGCAGCGTGTCGTTGACAGCCGTGCCGGCCTGCACAGCTTCGGCCATGGGCGATACCGAGGTGTCCCACGAATCGCCGCCACTCACGGGGTTGCGCGGATGCCAGCTGATGCCGTTGATGCCTCCGCGCGCATGCTGGGAGCGTATCTCTTCGCGCATGAAGTCGAAGGGCACGCCATCAAGATTGGCTGTATCGCCGTATTCTATAAGTCCGAGATCCCAGTTCATCATACCGGGATACTCGCCGGCAGTCTCGAGCACATCGCTGCGCCCCTGCTCATACTGCCAGTCATGTCCATAAGCGGTGTCATCGTGATGGCCGAACACCACCTGGCCTCGGGCTGCCACACTGTCGAGGCGTGCCAGAAGAGCCGCAGCGGGCGTAGCCGCACTGTCGGCTGAGGTTTCGGTGTTCTTATGCGCGCCACCGCATCCTGCTGCCATTATGCCGAGAGATGCCGCGCACACGGCACTGATAAAAAGTGTCTTCATCGCTTATAGGGTGCCTTTTTTAATGATGATTGTTGGTTATATATATAGGACTTGTCTATTGTTCGGTACTGGAAAGAGACTTTGTAATAATAAGCACCGGACGCCTCACCGGCGTCCGGTGCCGGAATTGTTGTGTGCTATTACTATATATATAAGTCCTATTGGGTATGATTCAATTACTTGAGGGAGGGCATGTCGCCGCGGTTGATCACATTGGGGTTCTCAAACACGCTCTTGATCCATTCCGTGGAGTTGCCGAAGCCATCTTCGGAAGGATTGGAGCTGATATCGGTGTACCAGAGCATGAACCACGACCATCCGGCCTTGTCCACGTTGGCGCCGAGATCGCCCAGGAAGCCACATTCGCTGAGGGCTACCATCTTCTTGCCGGAAGTCATGTTGAGAGCTGCGGCATAGGCTTCGTTCATACGTGCGGTGTAGTCTTCTTCGGTTTCGCCGTTGTCGAGGTCGCGGTAGAGGTCCACGCCCACGATGTCCACATACTCATCACCGGGATAGGCGGTGGCCATCTCTGCTTCGTAGCCCTTGTCGTACTGGGCGGTCCACACCCAGATGAGGTTGTTCAGGCCATGGTGGTTCACCAGACGGTCGTGCATGAGCTTCCAGAGATTGGCAGTGGCTTCAACGCCTGCGCGGCCCCACCAGAACCAGGGATTATTGTATTTGAAGCTGCCGCAAGCCTCGTGAAGCGGGCGCCAGATCACGGGCACGCCTGCATCCTGAAGCAGTTTCAGGTAGCCGGCCACCTTGTCGATGTCGGAGATGATGAAGTCGTGCTGCCAGGTGCCTTCCTTGAGAGCCTCCTCGATGTCGAACTCGGTCTGTGCGGAATAGAACGACCATTTGTTCCAATCCTTGTTGTCGAGCGCATCTTTGTCGGTGGGGGCGTTCCAGTGCCACATATAGCTCACCAGACCGTTGTTCTGCCACTGCGTGGTGGCTGCTGCCACATCGCTGTAGTCGATCCAGTTTTCGCCGCTGCGGTTCAGGTGCAGGAAGTCGTAGCATGTGAGCGCGGGATATTTCGCGGCCACAGAGTTCACCCAGTCGGAGAAAACATTGTTGTTGCTCTCGCCGCCGGATGCGCCGGACAGCACTTTCACGCCGCTGTTGGCGAGCAGGAACTCATACACGTTCTTAGCCTCTGCGGTAGCGGAAGCATTGGTGAGCGCGGCATAGTTGGTCTGGATGGCCTCGCTGCTGAAACTGATGCTCACAGCCGGTGCAAACCAGGCGGTATTGATCACGGCCACAGCACGCTCGGGCACATCAAGCTTGTAGGCGGTGCCGGCCTTGAGGGCCACGGGCACTTTCACCTCGCAACGGTTTTCGGGATCGACCGTAGCAGCTACAGCCACATCGTTCAGAGTGATGGCCACAGCAGAGTTCAATGCCACCGGCTTGGCGTAGGTGAGGACAATCTCACTCAATGTGGTGGACACAACATCGCCATTGGCTACGGAAGCAACCGGTGCGTCGATCTTCTGGCTTTCATCCTGCACGGGATTGTATTTCTCGTCGTCGTCGCAGGAACTGAACGCAGGCACCATTGCGGCGCAAAGCAACGCTGCGGCTGCAATTTTGAATAGTTTCATTGCTTTTGGTTATAGTTTTGACATACTCCCCGCCCCCGCGGGAGCGGGGAGTGCGTTCTGATTCTTATTATTCAATTGTGAGCTTGGTAAGCACGAGGTTGTTGGCTTGGATCACCATACCGTTTTCATTGACAAGAGCATCGACGTCGGCTTGAGTGAGCACGAATTCCACGCACTGATTGTCGCCGGTAGGTCCACTGAGCCATCCTTCGGCATCACCATAAACAAGACCGCTCGGGAGCGTACCCCAGCTTGTGCCGCTGGCAAACTTGATTTTGGGCTCGGGGCCGTTGGAGTTGTAGTAGGCACGGAGTGTCTGACCGGCTTTCCATGTCTTGAAGATGGTGTCGATGGCGTCCTGATTCCAGGCAAAGTCCTGCATACCGCCCCAACCGTCAAGGTTCGTCTCGCCCTGCCAGAAGGCCTCCTCAAGCGAGATTTCCCATTCGATGGTCACATGGCTTACGATACAGCCTTCGCCCTGAATCACCATTGCAGTCTCGCTCCAGCCATCGGCTGTGGTGAGCACGCGGTTCAGACGCTCGGCGGTGAGTTCGAATTCAAGAGCCGTAGCTTCGCCGGCGTTGCACTGGAGCATGTCCATCGAGCCCCAGTTGGCGTCGTTCACCTGAATCTGCGTGTAGGCATAGCTGTTGATGTGGAACACGAGCTTTGCTCCTGCGGGAACGCCGTCGAGCACATCCTTGTAGATGCGGAACGCGCCACCGGCATCTTCACCGGCCCAGCTGCCGAGGTCGCGCGGGCCATCATTGTAGGCCATGCGCTCCTGGTGGGTGGCGGGAATCACATCGTAGGTGTAGCTGATTTCGCCGTTGCTGCTCACGAGAGTCACCGTGGTGTTCTTGCCGCAGCTGCCGGGCAGCGTGATGTAGAGCTGACCGCCGTTGAGGATGTGGTTCACGGTCTCGCCGTTCACCTTCACCTCGGTGAGTTTGTCCTCGTTGGCCACGGTGGCTATGAACAGGCCGTTGGCGGTGAGGTCGCCCTCGGGATGCACAGTGATGTAGGCACATTCGGGAGCCTTGATGCTAAGGGCGGGAGCTTCCACGGTCTCGCCGTTGGCCATGTGGAGCGTCACGGCGCCGCTTTCGGCGGTGGCGGGAGCTTCCATAGTGTATTCGGCAGGAGTGGTCACGCTCACCTCTACAAAGGTGCCGCCGGTGAAGGTGACGCCCACGATGAGGTCGAGATTCTTACCCTTCATGGTGAACTGCGATGCAGCGGGCACCTCAGCGGGATCGTAGGCCTGAACTTCAGGCTTGGCGGTGGCAATGGCCACTGCCACGGTCTTGCCGCTCTTGAGATTGAGCACGAGGTCGCCGCTCTGGGCCATAGCGGGGAATGCCACGGTCAGCTCGGTGGCGGAGAGAGTGGCGGGAACGATAGCTTCCTCAACATTGGGGAACACTACGGACACCACCTGATCCATGTTGAGACCGGTGATTTTGATGATGTCGTCGGCACGCAGGCCTTCGGCGGGTGTTGCCACAAGCTCGGTGGGCTCTACTACGCCGATGTTGGCGCAGGCCACACGCACACCGCTCGCGGGTATCATTACTATGGTACCGTCGGTCACGTCGTCGGGCAGAGTGAACACGATATCGCCGTCCACGAGCTCGAATTCCACCTCACGGTCGTCGGGCAGCACCACGCTGCGCACGAGGTCGAGATCCTCACCCTTGATGGTGATAACGTCGCCACCCTTGGCGCCTGTGAGGTCGAGGGGTGTGGTGGAGGGAAGAACGATTTCCACTTCCACCTCGCTCTCGATCATGTTGGGCATCTCCTTGGCATCGCTCAGGAAGATAGTGCCGCTCACGGCCTCCTCGGGAACGATAACCTTGATTTCGGCACGCTCGTGGGCAAGGAATGCGTCCTTGAACACGTTCACGCTGTCCTCCAGGAACGCGAAGCACACCTCGTTGATGAGGTTGAGATAGTCGCCCTTGATGGTGAGTTCCTCGCCGGGCTTCACGCGCAGAGGCGTGATCTCGTCGATGGAGATGGGCTCAAGATAGGTCAGGAGACTTTTGGTCTCGATGGTGCCGCCGGCATGGTGCAGTGTCACAGTGCCGGGCTGGGCAGTCTGCGGCACCACTACGCGGATTTCCTCAGCGCTCACCACCTTGATGTCGGTGATGTCATCGCAGCCGGGGATGCTGATCTTGGTGACCTTGTCCATGCCGCTGCCGAGGAAGCGGAGTTCGCCGCCACGGGCCACGGGCGAGGGACCGAACGCGTTGAGCGATACGCCGCCCTTGTACTGCTCGGTGTTGTATTTATCGTCGTCGTCGCACGATGTCACTGCCGGTGTCACCAGCAGCATGCACAGGGCGAGAAGACCGCTTATGCTGAAAAACTTTTTCATGATTTGATTGGTATCGTTGCGATTAGACAATTAGTTGGGCACCACGCGGATGTTGTCGATGTAGAGCAGCGGCGAGCATTCAACGCCCGTCACACCGCCGGCCCAGATGTACATGTCGAGGCTTGCGAAATCCGTGACATCGGTGAGCATGCGGCTTGCGCCGGTGCCGTCCCAGTCGTAGATGAAGTCCTTGATAGGCATCGTAACAGTGATCCATTTGCCGCCGGTGTGGTAGGCTTCGGATGCAGTCCACGGAGTCCAGAGGTAACGTGCCAGGCCGGCGCCGCCTTCATCCTTGCTCTTAAAGAAGTTGTTGTTACAGCCAGCCACGGTGTTGCCGTAGATGTCGGTGCCGGCATTGCCGAAGCTTACGAGATCTATGGGTGCGAAGAACACCTGCATTGCTCCTGCCTGCCATGCATTGGAAGCGGGGATGTAGAGCTCAAACTTGAGAGCCTTGGTGTTGAAATCAGTGAAGTCAGCCACTTCATAGAGGCGGTCACCCACTCGGGCGGGGTAGTCAGTGGGGGTGTTCCACGAACCGGCCCAATACTCGAATGAGTAGTTGGCATCGTCCCAGTCGGCAGCAGCGGAGAGGGTCTTGTCGGGAGCGCCGATCACCATGTAGTTGCCGCTGATGCTCATCTCATCTTCACGCACGGGACGTGCATGCCAGCTCTGCGCAGTGCCGAGGCCGGTGAGGCCGTCGAAATCGAAGAGCATACCGTTGGTGTCCATGTAGTTGAAGCCCGACTGGCCTTCGCCGTAGATGGAGGTCACCACCACGGGGCCCTCTGTTGCGCCCTCGGGCACAACTACCTCGAGCTCATCCTGGGCGATGCTGCGGATTTCAGCAGGCACACCGCCTATGGAGACGGTCAGAGGCACGTTGGGATCGTCGGCGAAATAAGCACCGTTGATCTTGACCACCTCGCCTGCATGGGCGTATTCGCAATCCATCTTCTCCACGCGGGGTGCGGGCACCGTCACGTCGAAAGGATATTCCACCTCGATGCCGGTGCTGGTGATGAAGCGGGCGCGGCCTGTCACCTCGCCGGGGATGCTGTTGGGGATATTGACAATGATTGTGTGGCTCGTCACGAGATTGGGGCTGAGAAGCGCCTTCATATCGTTGAACCATACCTGCTGCACATCGCCGAGGTTGTCGCCAACGAAGGCCACCTGCTGGCCGAGCGAAGCGCTCGTGATGAGCGAATCGGCCACATTGATGTCGCACGGGCGGGCGTATTTGATCACCGGAGTGGCGCCCTGGTCCTTCTTGGCATCGGTGTCGTCGTCGGAGCAAGCGGTGCTTGCGGCAGCGAGGGCGCAGACGGCCGTGAGGAGTGTATATTTGAATATGTGTTTCATTTATATCTGTGTTAATCGTTGAGCTTATTCGCCATAGTAATCAACAGGAGCTCCGCTCAGAGAGGGAGAGCTGGACGATGCGGCAGCGGGGATGGGACAGATGAACGACGAGGCGGTGAGATTGATATGGTCGTACAGGGCATAGTCCGCGGTAGAATCCACAATTTTGTAGGAGTCGTCCTTGTTTTCGTTGGTGGGATCGATCACCACAGCGTTCATGTACTGAGCGCAGCGGTTCCAGCCGGTAGTGTGGCCGTTGTTCACCCAGTCCAGAGCGGCCTGGTCGCCGCTGCGGTAGCGCAGGCGCTGTGTGTCGAACCATGTCTGGCTCTCGAACGCGAGCTCGCGACGGCGCTCCTTGAGCAACTCGATGTAGCTTACGGAGTTGAGTTCCGTCACTTTGGCACGCTGGCGCACCATGTTGAAATACTTCATGGCGGTAGCGTCGCTGGTGGCGTCGTTGGTGCCCATCACTGCCTCAACATAGGTGAGATAGACATCGGCCAGACGCATCAGGTAGATGTTGTTGGCAGCGTCCTGGATGGTACCGCTCTTACCGCCGGTGTCGGCGTTCTTACCCACAATGTATTTCTTGATGTGGGCGTTCATCTCGTTGCGGTCCTCGATGGGAGTGTCCTGGCCGTCGATGCGGTTCACGATCTTGTAGGTGTAGCCACCGTCGGCCTTGCAGAGATTGGGATAATAGTCGCCGTTGCGCATGAACACCCACTGACGGCGGGCATCGTTGCGGTCGTACATCTGCTGGAGCGAGATGGTGGGACCTTTGCCGCCGCCCCACTGCTCGTCGGCAAGGAGGTCGGAGCGGCTCCAGGCGGTGGTGCGGCCGTTGCCGAAGCTGTAGCCGAGGGATGCGCACTGGATGGCGAGGATGCTCTCAGGGCTGTTGTTGGTATCCACATCGAAGAGTGTGGCATAGTCCATGGAGGTCAGAGCCTCGGTGTTCTCGATGCAGAAGAGGGCATCGGATGCAGCCTTGGAGTAAAGAGCGGCGCGGTCGTAGCCATAGTCGCTGTGCGAGGCCATGGTCACAGCCAGTTTGGCGCGCAGAGCGCGTGCCTTGCGCACGTCGAGACGCCAGTTGTCGCTGTTGGTGGGCTGGAGGTTTTCGACTGCGAAGTCGAGGTCCTCCATCGCAAAGCGGTAGATGCTGGCCTGCGTGTTGCGGGGCAGATTGAAGTTGCCGCTGGAGATGGTCTCCGAGTTATTTTCCACGATGGGTGCGTCGTGCCAGATCTCTGCGATCAGGTAGTAGCAGTAGCCACGGATAGCACGAGCCTCGGCCAGAGCCTGGGTCTTGTCGGCGTCGGTGATGGTGCCGCCGCAGATGGGCACGATGTCGTGGATGATGGAGTTGGAGAACAGGATCACGTTGTACAGACCCTTCCAACCTTCGTTGATGTACTGGTTGATGGGAGTATAGTTTCCGAAGAACCACTGACCTTCCTGGTCGTAGGTATAGAATATGTCGCCGTTGATCATGTCGAGCTTCCACTGGAAATTCATGTGGAAATTGCTCCAAGTCTTTGCTCCGTAGAGCGTCGAGGTGGAAGAGCGCAACGCTTCGGGCGTCACATAATAGGTCTCCATCACAGGCTTGTCCACGGGGTCGACGGTCAGGAAGTCGTTGCAGCTTGCAAGCGATCCTGCCATGGCGAGAGCCAGCACGGAGGTCTTGAATATATGTTTCATTTAATGATGTGCTTTAGGAATTAGAAAGCGAGGTTAAGACCGAGAGTGAATGTGCGGGGCGTGGGGTAGCGGCCGCGGTCGATGTTCTGCAGGAGCGAGCTCTGGTTGTAGGCACCGATTTCGGGGTCGTAGCCCTTGTACTTGGTGAAGGTGTACACGTTCTGCACGTTGAAATAAATCTTGGCGTTCTGCAGGAATGCCTTCTTTGCCCAGGCCGACGGGAGAGTGTAGCCCAGCGAGATGTTCTGGATGCGCAGGTAGGTGGCATCCTCAATCCAGCGGTCGCTCATGCGCTGGTTCATGTTGGCGTCGAGGTTGCTGAAGCGGGGGATACCGTTGCTGCCGGGAGCCAGCATCAGGTTGGCGATCTCATCGCCGCCATTCGGGTCGATGCGGATAGCCTGTGCGCGGTTGAGCACATCGGTGCTCTGGTTGTCCCAGATGGAGCTGAGACCTTCCACGCGCGAGCGGGCCCAGTTGAGGATATCGCCGCCGAACTGACCGGTAAGACCGATGTTCAGCTCGATGCCTTTATATGTAAAGGTGTTGGTCCAGCCGTACACGAGATCGGGGTTCGGGTCGCCGATCACTTTCTGGTCGGCATCGTTGATGATACCGTCGCCGTTCTGGTCCACGAACTTGATGTCGCCGATCCATGCGCCGCTCACCTTGTCGATCTTGTTGTTGTAGGCTTCGCTACCGCCGGTCTGTGTGGCCCAGCCTACGATTTCAGCTTCGTTCTGGAAGAGGCCGTCGGTCTCGTAGCCGTAGAACACGCCCATGGGCTCGCCCACCTTGAACATGGTGGCTGTGCCGAATGCGTTGAACCAGTCGATTTTGCCGTAGATGATCTGCGAATCCTCGTTGAGGGCCACGATCTTGTTGCGGTTGTGCGAGAGAGTGACGGAGGAGCTCCAGTTGAAGTCCTTAGTGGTGACGGGAATAGCGTTGATCTGCACGTCCACACCGGTGTTGCGGGTCTGGCCCACGTTGGCATAGGGAGGTGCGATGCTGCCCCACACGTCGTCGCCGCTCGGGCCGATATGGCCGGGCACGAACATCTGCATCAGGAGGTCCTGGGTCTGCTTGCGGTACCAGTCGACGGTGAAGCTCAGACGGTTGTCGAGCACGGCGAAGTCAAGACCGATATTGTACTGCTCGGAAGCCTCCCACTTGATGTTGGGGTTGGCGAGGTTCTGAGGTATATAGCCGGTGCCGAAGGGGGTCAGCACGGTCTGCATGCCCGAGCCGTAGCGGTAGGTGTCGATGTTGCTGTTGCCCACCTTACCGTAGCCGAGACGGAGTTTCAGGTTGTTGAGCCAGTTGACGTCCTCAAACCACTTTTCCTGGTTGATACGCCATGCCAGGGCCACCGAGGGGAAAGTACCCCACTTGTTGTTGCGGCCGAACTTGGAGCTACCGTCGCGACGGATAGTGGCAGTGAGGAGGTAGCGGTTGTCGAAGCCGTAGTTGGCACGGGCAAAGAACGAAGCAGTGCTGCTGGCATCTTTCCAGCCGCTGTTGCTCTGGAACTCGCCATCCTCGCCCATCACGTGCACGTAGTCGTTGGAGAAGTTCTTCTTGATGAGCTGTGTGCCTTCCCAGCTGCTCTTGGAGGCTTCGAAACCGGCCATCACAGTTACGTCGTGCTTCTCGTTGAAGAGCTGATGGTAGGTGATGTAGTCTTTCTGCATCCAGTAGAAGTTGTGGTCTTCACGCTGCATCATACGGTTGGTATCGTTGCCGTTCACACCGAACTTATAGGTGGGCTGGAACGATTTGTTCTGGTTCTGCGATGCGTCGAAAGCATATTCGGCGCGGAAGGTGAAGTACTTCAGGAAGTCGGCGTTCACATAGAAGTTACCGGTCACGCGCTGGCGGAGCAGCGTGTTGTTGGTGATGAGTGCCATCGCCACGGGATTGTACTTGGAGGCGGCATTCACGGTGTTCGGGCCGGCCCAGTTGCCGTCGAAATCGCGCACGGGAATGGAGGGCATCATGGTCATGGCCTGCATGATGATACCGTCGTTACCGTCCTGACGGGTGATGGTCTCGTCGGTGCGGGTATAGGCCAGAGAGCCACCCACCTTGAGCCACTTGGTGAAGTTGTTGTCGATGTTGAAGCGGGTGTTGAAGCGGGTGAAGTCGGAACCGATCACGGTACCTTCCTGCTTCATCCAGCCGGCGCTCATGGCGAAGACAGTCTTGTCGTTGCCGCCGGTCACGCCCACCTGGTGGCTCTGCATGAAGCCGGTGCGGAAGATTTCATCCTGCCAGTCGGTGCCGGCGCCGAGCAGGCTCGGATCGGAGTACATCTTGTCGTAGTTCGAGTCGTTGATTATGCCCTCGTTGTAGAGCTGGGTCTGATAGGCTGCGTACTCGCGCAGGTCCATCATGTCGAGGCGCTTGGCTGTCTGCTGCCATGCCACATAACCGTCGTAGGTGATGTTGGTGTGGCCGGCGGAGCCGCGGCGCGTAGTAACCATTACTACGCCATTGGCGCCTGCGGCGCCATAGATGGCGCAGGCCGAGGCGTCCTTGAGCACGTCGATGCTCACGATGTCGCTCGGGGCGATGGAGGCGAGGGGGTTGACGGTGGTCTGGCCGTTGGAGCCACCCATCCATTCAAAACCGCCGATGCTGGTGCTGCCGCCCATGGGCACACCGTCGATGATGTAGAGAGGTTCGTTCGAAGAGTTCAGCGAGCTTGCACCGCGGATGCGCACGGAGGTTGCACCGCCGGGAGCACCGGAGTTCTGCGTCACCTGCACACCGGCCACCTTGCCCTGGAGCATCTGGTCGGCGTTGGTCACGATGGTCTGACGCATCTGATCTTCGGAAAGCGATGCCACCGAACCGGTGATATCACTGCGTTTCTGTGTGCCGTAGCCCACAACCACGAGCTCTTCAAGAGCTTCGCTGGTGGCTTCGAGAGTCACTTCGACTTTCGTACGGCCTTTGAGAGCGACTTCCTTGGTCTGAAGACCGATGTAGGAAATCACAAGTGTGGCGTCGGCACTTTTCACCTTGATGGTGAAATTGCCGTCGATGTCGGTGGTCACACCGCCGGTCTGGCCTTTTTCAACTACAGACGCGCCGATAACGGTTTCGCCCGTGTTGTCGTAGACCGTTCCCGTAACTGTGACCTGCGCCGTCAGGCTCATTGACACCATTGCGAAGAGTGCCAGAAGCAAGAGCTTGACGTTCAGTTTGCTACTTGTTTTCATGAACAGCTTTTAAAAGGTTAAGTTATGGATTGGTTTTGATTGATTGTACATGTTATTATATATATGTGTGCTTTTACAATGACGGTTTAAGGGTATTTAGCGATACAAAGGTAGTACTATTTTTATTATAAATATAGTACTTTTTTATCTTTAACTATGCAAAACACAACTTATGTTAAATAACAGCATTTTATCTTAGTTTTAACGGCTGTTAATTATATTTTGGCGAATTTAGACCGCCGGAACTTACATTTTTATCATATTTCTCCGCTCAAGACGGCTGTACAACACATTCCGTGCAAAAATCACATCAATCCACATTTTTCGGCATACTGATATTATTTTATCATTTTGTTGAAATAATATTAGCCATAAAACACAGCCCGGGCGCGAGCATTCACGTCCGGGCTGTGTTATTGCGGGAGAAAAGCAGGCAGGAATGTCACCACTTGCCGAAGAAGGCATCGCGGCGGGAATTCCAGTCGGAATAATCCACCGTATGGCCGCAGTCGCGATAGATGCGCAGCTCCTTGGGGGATGTGATGAGATTATAGCCCGACATATTCGTGTGCGGCGGGCACACAGGGTCCTGCAACCCTATACCCATGAACACAGGACACTCGATGCGGCGCGCAAGATTCTTGATGTCGAAGTAGGAAAGATTCCTATACATCTGCCCGTCGGAAAGACCGAGTTCCGATGCAGCCTCTTTCACAGCCGACGCCGGCCACCCCACGATGCGGAAATAGTCGGGAAAATCGCTCATGAACGGAATGTACGGAGCGATGGCGCGCAAGCGGCCGTCGCCGAGTGCTGCAGCGACAAGCGTCAGAGCTCCGCCCTGACTGCCACCCTCGGCATACAGGCGCTCTTTGTCGGCGCCGGGTAGCTGCTCGAGCACATCGAGAGCACGCACGGCATCCATATAGGCGCCCTTATAATAATATGTGTCGGGATCGTCGAGATGATAGCGTATCCAGTCGCCATAGCTGTTGCGCGGCTCGCTGAAGAACTGCCCGCGCACACTGGCCTGCATCTCTATCCAGTCGGGGCGCCCATCGGCATCGAGGGACCATGGCTTGCCTCCGTAGCCGTTGAAATACACCTGGGCAGGATATTTTCCGGGCTGCTTCGGGATGGCCACACAGGCGTCTATCGTGTCGCCGCCCCACGAGCGGTAGGTACACATGTAGATGTCGCGTTTCTCGCCACAGCGCTCGGGCACAAGTGTCAGCGTGAGGTCCACGGGCACCTGCGCAAGCTCGGCTTTGGCCCGCGCCCAGAATTCGTCGAAATCAGGCTGAGCATCGGGCAACGACACTATATTGGTAGGCTCGTAGCCTATGACGAATTCCTCCACCACATTGCCGTCGTCGGCCACGTAGCAACGGTAGAAGCCGGGATTGGCAATCGGAAGATCGATGCTCATCCGGGCCGGAAGCTGCACGGCGCATACGGTGTCGAACACAGCCACATCGCTCATGGTGTCGGCGGTGAGCCACACATGCAGTTCGGCGGCATTCGCACCACCGGTGGTATCGCTGAGCGAGAGATTGAGCACGGGGCGCTCAGGGGCGTTCCACCACAGATCGTGGCTCTTATCCACCTCCACGCCCATGTGGCGCGCTCCGGCACCCGAGGCTGCCAGCGCCACAAGCGATAATATAAAAAGCTTTTTCATTTTTCTTACTATAGTCTATCCGCAAAAAAACGGCAATTGCTACTTACGTTTTATAGCTTCCACACTCTCACGTATTATGGCAAGAGTGGTGGAATCGGATGCAAATACAGAGTTCAGTCCCTGCGGCTCCTGAGCCGGATCGCAGGTATAATCGTCCCACGGCTGCCAGTTTTCATGTGCCGGAACGCCATAGCCTCCCCACCCCCAGAAGTTGCAACCGTTGATCATTCCGGACGTGGCTATGAGGTTGAACACGCGGCTGTAGAACGCATCACGTCCGGTGGTGGGCGAACCCGGCGCATAGCTCATGCTGTCGCGCGGATAGCCGAATTCCTCGAGCACCAGCGGCTTGCCGGCGGCATGCATGGCCTCGTAGTGCGGAGAGATGTAGGCCACGGTCTTCTCAAAGGCATGGTCCACGCTGTCGGTGAGCGTCTCGGCGCGTACCCAGCTCCAGTTGTAAGGCCACAGGTGCAGGATGCCGTAATCTATTTCGGGGGCCTCGTGTATCTTGCGCCACAGATCCATATCGTACTCGCATCCGTGGATGCCCTCGCTACCGGTGCTCACCATGTGGTTGGGGTCCACACTCTTTATGGCTCGCGCGGTGGCTATTATATAGTCGGCGAACGCAGCTTTCGTGACACTGTCGCCGGCAAAAGCCCTTGGCTCATTGGCCACCTGCCACGACATCAGCGCCGGGCTTTCGGCGTAGGGACGCCCGGTGTAGCGGTTGGTACGCCCTGCAATATTGCGCGCATGGGTTATGGCCAGAGCCGTGGCGGAATCGTTGGTCACGAATTTCGACATCGCCTCCATATAGGCCGGATAGCCGTCGATTGCAGGATTGGGTTGCTTTCCGGCGCCGGCCCATTCAAGATAGGTGCCGTAACCGCCGCTCCATTCCCAGGCATTGTTGAGAAACAGCACCGCCTTCATTCCACGCTTCTCAAGTTCGGCCATGAGATAGTCGAGACCATCGAGAATGGTATCGTTATAAACTCCGGGAGCCGTCTGAAGCACGGGCATGATGTGAGATGGCTGCCCTTCTTCGCCGTCGCCGCCAACGAGCACACGCAGATTGTCTATGCCGGTGCTCTGCAGCAGGTCGAGCTCACGGGCGAGACGGGCGCGGTCGCCGCCGCGGCCTTCGGAGCCGAGAATGGCGCCATACCAGAAATTGGTGCCCACGTAGCGGTAGACGGAATCGCCGATATAGAACTCACCGTCGGCCACACGCACAAACTCGGGAGCAGCCTCCGCGGCACCTTGAGCGGAACCGCACATTGAGAACCCGGCACCGGCCAGAAACGCGCCGGCACCGCAAGCTATAGCATAAAGTATCTTTTTCATGATTCAACGGCGTTTTACCGGCGGCTGTTTACCGCCGAAGCATGTGGGCATGGGCGTGGGCGCGGAGGTGCGGAACGGGATAAGCGGCAGCCCCATCATATTGTGCACCTTGCCGACGGCAAAGTTCTTGAAGCAATACCGCACTTCCTTTATTTCACCGGCCTCGGGGCAGGTGATGTGAATATCGCGCGAGGTCAGCCCCTCATAGGCGGTGGCGGGGTGCCACACACCATCGGCGCCACAGGCTTCAAAGCCTTCAAGGTATTGGTTGGGGGTGAAGCCGTCGTCGGCCCCGGTGAAGCGCAGCGTGGCTTTGTCGCCATCTACATCCATTTCCTTGAAGCGGGGGTAATTGACAGGCATGCCCTCTATGCCGTAAGCATCGGCGGCGGCCATCCACGACAGACGCTCGCCTATCTCGCGTTTCTTGCTGGCATGCACATCCTCCACCTCATGGGGATACACCAGATCGGAGGTGCACACTACGGCACTGCGCGGCGTTATGGCTGCCGCACGGTGTTGCCCCTCGCGGAAAAGGGCCGCATAGTCGGCATCGGGAGCGCCGTAATTCCAGCCGGGGAGCTCCACAAAGTAGAATGGCAACTCGCCCAGCCCCCACAGCTCGCGCCAATGCTGCACCATGTCGCGCTGACGCTTGGGATATTCCTCATGCTGGCCCACATTGCTCTCGCCCTGATTCCACAGGAATCCTTTTATGGTGTAGCGGTGCAGGGGGAGCAGCATGGAATTGTACCGCACCGCGGCGCGATGCCACTCATCCACTTTTTTCGTCCCGTCCTTCTCGGCTTGCACGTCCTCGCCCTCCAGAGCGTTGACCATATCTTCGGGCATCCAGCTTTCGAGCCTGGAGCCACCGTAGGAGCAGGATATCACACCCACAGGCACGCCGAGGATATCCGAAAGCGAAGAGGCGAAGAAGTAGGCCAGCGCGCTGAATTCGCCGGCATTGGCCGGTTTGCTTTCTTTCCATGCGCCGGCTGTCTCGCGCTGAGGCTCATAGTCGCCGGTCTTTGGCACTGTGGCCACACGCACTCCCGGCGTGGAGCCGCTATAGGCGATGGCACGTCCGCCACCTTCCACAGGCTGTGTGAAAAAGCCGCGCAGAGGCATCTCCATATTGCTCTGGCCGGAGCAGAACCACACCTCGCCGATGAGCACATTGCCAAGGGTGATGTCGGAGCCGTCGCCGGAGATTCGGACAGAATGCGGGGCAAAAGTAGCCGCAGGAGTGGGCAGCGTGAGCTCCCACAACCCATCGGCACCGGCGGTAGCGCTTGCTGTCTGTCCGGAAGGCATCCACGAGGCGGAGGCGCTGATTTCGGCGCCGGGCGTGGCCCAGCCCCACAGGCGGGCGTCGGTCTGCTGCTGAAGCACCATATTGTCGCCTACGATATCGGGCAGATGTATCTCGGCCACGGCTGCCGATGCCGCAAGAGATGCGGCAGCGAATAAAAGCGTACGTTTCATCGGTTGCGTTTAAGATAGTGTTTCACAAGCACCGCCCAGGGTTTCAGATCGCTGTCGCTCCACTCCATGCCATTGGAAGCGGCCGACGGGCGCAGCATGGAGCATGTCTCATCTTTGTCGCTGATGCTCCATGCTATCCACGATATACCGTTGCGGTCGGCATACTGCATCCATTCGTCCCACTCTTTCGGATTGATCACACCATCGCCGGTGTGCTCCATCGAGGCACATTCACTCATTATCAGCGGCAGCCCGAGCGAGCGGGCATAGTCGGCTTTGTCGCGGAGCCATTGGGTGTGCGTGGTAGCATAGTAGTGGAGGGAGTAGAGCAGATTGTCTATACCCTGTATCTGATCCTCGGCGGCTTTATCCACTTCCTGATCCCAGCGGGGCGTGGGCACCACGATGATGCCATCGGGGTCGAGAGCGCGTATCACGGGAATCAGCTCTTCCGCATATGCTTTGCATTCCGACCAGGGCACCTCCGTAGGTTCATTCCATATCTCATACATCACGTTGGGCAGATTACCGTACTTACCGGCCACATGCGTGAAAAAGCGCTTGGCATCGGCAAGCTTGTTGGGATGACTGTGGAAGTCGACGAGCACATAAGCGCCGTTGCGCACAGCGCCGCCAACTATAGAATCCACCACGGCGTAGGCCGCCACGCTGTCGCAGTCGAAGCCGCTGTCGAGATGCGCCACACCCACTGAGCAGCGCACCACATCGGCTCCCCAGTCGCGGGTGAGACGCTCTACGGTACCACCGTTGTAGAAACGCGGCCACATATTGTGCCACCCCATGCTCACACCGCGCAACTGCACGGGCTGCCCGGCGGCATCCACCAGCTGCGTGCCTTCCACGCGCAACTGCCCGTGGCGTTCAACGGGTGTCTGCGCGGCAGCTGTGAGGGCGATAGCGGCCAATACGCCGCAAAGTACTTTTCTCATATTATAAATAAAGTGTGTGTTTATTTGATAGTAATGACAAGAAGCGCACCGGCGGAATGCACGCTATGCTGGGGCGCTGCAGCGGCAAGCATGGCTGTGGTGCCGCGTCCCATGTGTGTGTGCGTGCCGTCGGGACCGGTGATCTCCGCCGGGCCGCCAACGGCCATAAGTATTGTAAAACTGTCGGGATTTCCGCCCACTTCGACTGTTCCGCCGGCCACATAATCGACATTGAAATAGCGGCAGCTGACAGCGCCGGGGGTCGTACTGTCGTAACGGCGTGCCGTAGGCTCTACGGGATTGGGGAAGCGGTAGTCTATGGCATCGGCGGCGAGCTCGGTGTGAAGCTCGCGCGGACGGCCGTCGGCATCCAGACGCCCGTAGTCGTACACACGGTAGGTGATATCGCTTGTCTGCTGCACTTCAGCTATCAGCGTACCGGCCCCTATCGCATGCAACGTGCCTGCGGGAATGAAATAAAACTGTCCGGCCTCGGCCTCATGGGCGCCTATGCGCTCCATGATGGAGCCATCGGCGGCGGCAGCGGGATATTCCTCGCGTGAAAGGGGAGCTTGCAGACCGCTGTAGATATGGCTGCCGGGCTTGGCTGCGACCACATACCACATTTCCGTCTTGCCGGGCGAATTATGGCGCTCGGCGGCAAGAGCATCATCGGGATGCACCTGCACCGACAGATCGCGCTGCGCATCTATCAGTTTTATCAGCAGAGGAAACGTGGAGCCAAAACGCTCGGCGGCCACACGACCGGTGAAATCCACGCCATAGCGTGCCATCAGCTCACATATATTCACACCTGCGAGCGGGCCCTCGGCCACAACGCTCTCATGTCCCGGGACAGCCGAGATCTCCCAGCTTTCGCCCACTTTCTCGAGATCTATGCGCTCGCCCTTGAGGGCAGCGATGGCATCGCCGCCCCATATCACGGATTTATAATAAGGTTTGAAAAAAATCGGTTTGAAAAGTTCGTTTTTCATTTCTTTTTCAATTGAAGTACGCGGCTGCTGTAGTCACTTTTCTTGCTCCATTCCACATTGTGCTGCTCAGGCATCTCCAGGCCGTTGGCCATAAGATAGCGGCCGGTGAAGGCCTTGCCCTCGAAGGGCAGCGGCTCCACATCTATACGGTTGAGCTCATGCACCGTATATGTGGCGTCCGGGTCGAGACCTGCCATGGGCACACGCGGAAGTTGCGGATTCACATCATTGTTGAGACGCCACCAATAGTACACGGCTTCGTCCTTGGCCGGATTCACATACATCAGCGATGCCGCCCCTTTACCATCGTAGGGTGAGAGCAGGCGGTAGAGATCGCCCTGCTGCACCGTGGGGCGCACCTGTTTGTACTCGGCTATGGCCTTGCGGCACTGTTCTATTTCATCGGCGGTCATATTCTTGGGCTGTATCTCCATGCCGAGGCGGCCGCTCATGGCCACATCCGTGCGGAATTTCAGCGGGATGATACGCTGTGTCTGGTGGTTGGGCGATGCGCTGATGTGCGAGGCCATGGCCACAGCGGGGAAGAAGTGGCTCGTGCCCCATTGCATATAAACGCGCTGCACGGCATCTGTATTGTCGCTCACCCAGAATTCATCAAACCAAGGCAACACGCCCCAGTTGGCACGGCCGCCACCGCTGGCGCAGGCCTGGATGGTCACATCGGGATATTTCGCGCGTATGCGGTCGAGCGTTTTGGCCAATCCGCGGTGGAAGTCTATGAGCAGATGCGACTGGTTGTCGGCCGACAGATACTGCGAGCCGTGGTTCATCACGGGAGCATTCGAATCCCACTTTATATAATCTATCTCAGGATACTTTGTCAGCAGGGTGTCCACCACCTCAAACACGAGGTCCTGCACTTTCGGGTTCGACATATCCAGCACCAGCTGTGTGCCGCCACGTCCCTGCACGGGTTCGCGGTTGGTAGGCTTGATCACATATTCGGGATGCGCCTCATAGAGTTCGCTGAGGCTATTGGTCATCTCAGGCTCTATCCAGATGCCGAAACGTATACCGTTTTTCTTGGCAGTGGCGCACAGGCCGGCTATGCCCGAGGGCAGTTTGCGGGTATCCACCACCCAGTCGCCCAACGATGTCGAGTCGTTGTTGCGGGGATATTTGGAGCCGAACCAGCCATCGTCCATCACAAAAAGCTCGCCGCCCATACCGGCGATATCGGCCATCATCTGGCCCATACCCTCCTCGTTGATGTCGAAGTACACGCCTTCCCACGAGTTAAGGAGTATCTTGCGCAGCTCCGTGCCGTGGGCCAGACGATGCTCGCGGCCCCATTTATGGAAATTGCGGCTCACCCCACCCTTGCCCTCGGCACTGTAGGTCAGCGCCAGAGGAGGAGTGGCGAAGCGCTCGCCTTTCTTCAGATTGTAGGTGGAGTTGTCCTCATTGATACCGGCGAAAAACTCATGATAATCATTGTCGCCGGTGTCGATGCGCAGGCGGTAGTTGCCGCTGTAGCACAGCGCGGCGCCTATCGTACGTCCGGCCTGCTCCTGAGGTTTGCCGTCGAGGCTGAACATCACCTCGGCGTGGGCCGTGTGGCTGTTGCGGCCGCCGTCCTTATTCTTGATCACAGTCATGCCATGCTGCACGGGGCGCTCCTCCACGCGGCCCTCGTTGGCCCATGTGCCGTAGAGCGATGTCAGGTACACATCGTTGCGGCGCACCGGCAGATAGCCGGAGGCAAACTCGCGCAACTGCACCGTGCCTTTGCCGCGGTTCACAGCCTCGGCCCATGTCTCTATCACATCCGCTCCGGGGTAAGTGCGGTAATTGATGTCGATACCGAAGGGATAGTGCTTGTCGGCCATGCTTACGGTGACCACGCGGGCACCATCGGGCTGCGTGCTTTCGCTCACACCCGTGACGCCCATGTCAAGCGTCATATTGCCATCGGGATGCGTCACGCTCATCGCCGTCTCCCGGTGTGATGTCATGCCGTACACGGGATAGGCGTCCATGGCAGGAGCGCCGGCCGAGGAAAGAGCATCGGCGTCGGCATCGGTGAGGCGGTCGCCATAATACATAAATTTCAGAGGATTGCCTTGTGTGGCTTCAAGTACCAGAGATGTCGAAGGTGTCGACACATGCAGGGTCTCCGCCTGCGCGGCCATAGGTATGGAAGCCGCCAAAAGCAGAACCAACTTGCTATAGGAAAGGGTCATACGTGTGATATGGTTTTAGAAAAGTTACTATACGCATTACGAATTCGCGCCATGCAAAAGCCCGCGCGGGAGCACATGGACTGGCCCTCCAGCACAGACGCCCGCATGCTTATGCAAATATAAGTTTTAAGCCAAACATATACAAAAAACACCATTTTTAGTCAATAATCCGATAAAAAAGTATCATAATTTTTGTTTAATTAAAAATTTAAACATACCTTTGCCCACGTAACACATCTAATACCTTTTCAGAAACCATATCCTTAGACTGAACCTCTACCAGAAGCACTTCACATCATGAGCCACACAATCACAGAAATAACACCACTAAGCGACAGCGACTGTTTTTATCTCGTCGACCGCCACAAAACCACTTTCGACTACCCCATACACCGCCATGAGGAATACGAACTCAATTTTGTGACCAACTGCGAAGGCGCACGGCGCATCGTAGGCGACAGCATTGAGGAGCTTTCCACCTACGACCTCGTGCTCGTAGGGCCTGAGATAGAACACGGATGGGAAGACCACAACCACACCGGCGGCGACATGCGCGAGATCACCATCCAGTTTGCGCCCGACTTCCTCGACGGGTCGTTCCTGAGCAAAACACAGATGAGCAGCCTGCGCACTCTGCTGAACAACTCCAAGACGGGCATCGCATTCCATCTGCCCGCCATCATGAAGATCTACGACCGGCTCGACGACCTCACTCAGGCCCAACCCGGATTCATTCGCATGCTGCGGCTGCTCGAAGTGCTCTACCACCTCTCTATCACAAAAGACTACCACCGCCTGTCGTCCACAGCCTTCTCCAACGCCCACACACCCAGCGACTCCAGGCGCATACTCAAAGTGCAGGAGACCATCAACCGCGACTACGCCAAACCCATCTATCTCAACGACATGGCCGCGCTCGCAGGCATGACACCCACAGCTTTCAGCCGCTTCTTCAAGCTGCGCACCGGGCGCACACTCTCCGAGTATATCATCGATGTGCGCATCGGGCACGCCGCACGCACCCTCGTCGACACATCCAAGACCATTGCCGAAGTGTGCTACGAATGCGGTTTCAACAACATATCCAATTTCAACCGCATTTTCAAGCGCAAGAAAGGATGCTCGCCCAAGACATTCCGCGAAAGCTACACCAAAACAAAACTCATCGTGTAACACACCATTTTATTTGCATAAATGCGGCGCAATACTTAACTTTGCGCCGCATTTTCACTTCAAATTACCAAACCATGAACAAAAACCTTATAAAGTCGGCCGTCGCAGCCCTCATGCTTGCTATTGCCACCCCCTCTTTCGCCCAGCTCAACCTCAACAAAGCCAAGCTCATAAAGTCCGGAGCGAAAGCCGTGCAGGCACTCACCATCACCGACGAACAGATGGCAGCCTACGTAAAAGAATACATCGACTGGATGGACGAGCACAACCCCGTCACTCCTGCCGACAACGAATACACCAAGCGCCTCACACGCCTCACCGAAGGCCTCACCTCCGTGGAGGGCATTCCCCTCAACTTCAAGGTCTACGACGTCATCGATGTCAACGCTTTCGCATGCCCCGACGGCAGCGTGCGCGTATTCTCCTCGCTCATGGACATCATGAGCGATGAAGAGCTTCTCGGTGTCATCGGCCATGAAATAGGCCACGTGGCCCACAAGGACTCCAAAAAGGCATTCAAGCAGTCGCTCCTCACCTCCGCGCTCAAGGATGCCGTAGGCTCCACAGGCAATGTGGCCGCCGCGCTCACCGATTCGCAGCTCGGAAGCCTCGGCGAGGCACTCGCATCCTCCACCTACTCGCAGAAGCAGGAAAAAGCCGCCGACGACTACGGCTACGAATTCCTCAAAGACCACGGACGCAACCCCTGGGCAATGGCCCTCAGCTTCAAGCGCCTCAAAGCCATGCAGGACGAAGCCGGCGCCAAAAAGACAAGCAAAGTCAACCAGCTGTTCTCATCCCACCCCGACCTCGACCTCCGCATAAAGCGCATGGAAGAGCGCGCGACAAAAGAGGGATTTGAAAACCCCGAAAACAAATAACATCACTATACGGTAAAATAGTATCATGAAAGCGGAGCCCCCACAGGCCCCGCTTTTTTGGCATTCTCAGTATTTAATAGTATCTTTGCCAAAAAGATATACACATATAACAGCCATGAAAGTAGAAACCACCCATAACGGAGACATCACTCTCTACACCCTCACCAACGCCACAGGCGCATCCGTGACACTCTCATCCCTCGGAGCCGCGATAGTGGCCGTGCGCGTGCCCGACAAGGACGGCAACCTCGACGACGTGGTACTCGGCTACCGCGACCCCGCCGACTACGACAACGACGGACCGTGCGCAGGAAAAACACCGGGACGATACGCCAACCGCATCGCCCTCGGACGCTTCTCCATAGGAGGAAAAGAATATCAGCTCCCGATCAACAACGGGCCCAACTGCTGCCACGGTGGCAACGGCTTCCAGAACAAGATATGGAACGGACGCTTCATCGGCGACGGCATACGCTTCGACTACACATCGCCCGACGGCGAGGAAGGATTCCCCGGACGCGTCGATGCAGCGGTGAGCTACCGATGGAACGACCGCAACGAACTCGCCATCGAATTCAGCGCATCCACCGACGCAAAAACAGTCATCAACCTCACAAACCACGCCTATTTCAACCTTGAGGGCCACAACTCCGGAAGCGTGCTACAGCACACACTCCGGCTCAACGCCGACCGCTGGCTACCCACCGACGAAACCCTCATCCCCACAGGCGAGATAGCGCCCGTGGCCGACACCCCCATGGACTTCCGCGAAGCCAAGACCCTCGGACGCGACATCCGCGCCGATTTCCCCGCCCTCAAATACGGCAAAGGCTACGACAACTGCTGGGTGCTCAACGACTGGCAGAAACACCGCCTCACCCACGCCGCCACCCTCACCGCACCACACAGCGGACGAGTGCTGGAAGTAGACACCACGCAGCCTGCCGTACAGATATACACCGGCAACTGGTTCACCGGCTCATCGCCTGTCAACAAAGACGGACGCGCATACGACGACAACGACGGTGTGGCCATCGAATGCCAGGGCATGCCCGACGCTCCCAATCAGCCCGCTTTCCCCTCTCAGATACTCGGCCCCGGCGAGCTCTACACACAGTTCATAATCTTCCGGTTCAAAACCATCTGATGCCCGACTTCAAGGTCCACATCCTCGGATGCGGCTCGGCCACACCCACCGCACGCCACAAACCATCGTGCCAGGTGGTCGACGCACACGGCAAACTGTTCATGATCGACTGCGGCGAAGGCGCACAGCTCGAATTCCGCCATCAGAGCCTCAAATTCTCAAGGCTCGGCCACATATTCGTGTCCCACATCCACGGCGACCACTTCCTCGGCCTGCCGGGACTGCTCTCCACAATGGCGCTCCACGGCAAGGAAGGCGACATCACCGTACACATCCACCCCGAAGGCGCCCGGCTGCTGCAGCAGATCATGGCCGTGCTGTGCCGCGAGACACCCTACACCCTGCACTACGACATCATAGAGCCGGGCACATCACGCATCCTCTATGAGGACCGCTCCCTCTCCATCGCCACCTTCCCGCTCTACCATCGTGTGCCTTGCTCCGGATTCATCTTCCGCGAGAAAGCCCCGCGACGTCCGCTTCGCCCCGACATGCTCGAATTCTACAGCGTGCCGGTGGCCGCCAGGCGCGACATTGCCGAAGGCGCCGACTTCACAGCCCCCGACGGACGAGTGATTCCAAACGCATGGCTCACCCGCGACCCCGCCGAACCGGCATCCTACGCCTACTGCTCCGACACCATGCGGCGCCCGGAAGTGGCCCGCGCCGTGGCCGGCGTGCGCACCATCTACCACGAAGCCACCTACGACGACGCCCAGGCCTTCAAGGCCGCACCCAGAGGCCACTCCACCGCACGCGACGCAGCCACCGCCGCACGCGACGCCGGCGCCCGGCGCCTCGTCATAGGCCACTACTCCAAAAGCATCGCCGACGAAAGCGTGCTCACCGAGCAAGCCGCCGAGGTGTTCGACGGCGAAATCATAGCCGCCCGGGAAGGGCTCGTGTTCGCACCATGACAGCCGAGCCCACACCCGCCGACATACGCGGCATGCGCCTCGCTCTCGCCGAGGCGCGCCGTGCGGCTGCATTGGGAGAAGTACCCATTGGGGCAGTGGTCCTCAGCCCTTCCGGAACAGTGCTCGGGCGCGGACATAACCTCACGGAGACACTTTCCGACGTCACCGCCCACGCCGAGATACAGGCCATCACGGCAGCAGCAGCCACCCTCGGAGGCAAATACCTGCCCGACTGCACCCTGTGCGTCACCGTCGAGCCATGCCTCATGTGCGCCGGAGCCATCGGATGGAGCCACATATCGCGCATTGTCTTCGGCACACCCGACCCCAAAGGTGGCTACTCCGCCAACACCATCCGCACGCCATTCCATCCGCGCGCCACAATAGTGGCCGGGGTACTCGCCGACGAATGCCGCGAGCTCATGCAATCATTCTTCCGCTCGCGACGCAAAACATCATAACGCCGACACTCTCAAAGAAACCACCACCGTGCACTACTTCCTCATAGCCGGCGAAGCCTCCGGCGACCTACACGCCGCACAACTCATCCAAGCCCTGCGGCACATCGACCACGATGCCCGCTTCACCTTTCTGGGTGGCGACCTGATGGCAGCAGCCGCCGGCACGCCTCCCCTCATCCACTACCGCGACATGGCATTCATGGGCTTCAGCGAAGTGCTGCGCCACCTCCCGCAGGTGCTCGGCAACCTGCGCACAGCCCGGCGAGGGCTCCGCCACGCAGCCCCCGATGCATTCATACCCGTCGACTATCCGAGTTTCAACCTCAAGGTGGCCAAGACCGCCGCTGCCGCCGGCATACCCGTCTACTACTACATCAGCCCGAAGCTATGGGCCTGGAAAGCATGGCGCGTAAAAGCCATACGGCGCACCGTACGGCGCATGCTCGCGATCTTCCCCTTCGAGCCCGCATGGTATGCCGCGCGCGGCTTCCACGCCGACTATGTAGGCAACCCCTCCGTGGCCGAGATCGATGCCGCACTGGCAGCAGCACCGCCGCGCGAGGACTTCCTCCGCGAGCACCGTCTCCGCGACAGGCCCATAATAGCCCTGCTTCCAGGCAGCCGCCGAGGCGAAGTGCGCGCCAACCTGCCCGTGATGGAACAGGCCGCCCACCGATTCGCCCAATACCGGCCCGTAGTGGCCGCCGCACCGGGCCTCGACGACGCCTTCTACGCCTCACTCACATCCCTCCCTATTGTGCGCGGCGCCACCTACCCCCTCCTGCGCCACGCCAGAGCCGCTCTCGTCACCAGCGGCACAGCCACCCTCGAGGCAGCCCTCGCCGCCACGCCACAGGTGGTGTGCTACCGCTCCAACGGCTCCAAGCTCTCCTACGACATCATGCGCCGCATCCTCAATGTCGACCACGTGGCGCTACCCAACATAATAGCCGGACACACCATCATCCCCGAAATGCTCCTACACGAATGCACTCCCGAGCTTGTGGCCCACCGGCTCGCCCCTCTGTTGCGTGAAGGCTCCCCCGAGCGCACAGCCCAGCTCGACGGCTACGCAGCCATGCGCGCCACCCTCGGCACCACCGATGCCGCCGCCACCGCCGCACGCATCATCACCGACGATCTCGCAGCCTCCGCTCCTGGAGCATAACCCCGCCACACACCCACAATAAAAGCCGCGGCGCATCTCAAACTGCACCGCGGCCTTTATTTATCTTTATTTATAATGTTATATGCTGTTATTTCACATATATCTTAGTGGTGACAGCACCCTGGCGCTTGATGTAAATGCCGGGGGTGAGGTTATCGCCATTGACACGCATACCGTTGATGTTGTAGTACTCTACAGGAGCATTTTCATCGCTGACGGCCACATCCTCGATGCCGGTAGAAGTTCTCTTTGCAAGAACAAGGTTGTTACCCTCGCCGGCTTCAAGCTTCAAGCCGGTATTGGTGAGACTGAATTTTGTGGCATCAGCAGTACCGGTCACAATGGATTTTCCAAGCTCCGTGCCTTCAGGAAGAGTAACCATTATAGGTGTCTCGTTAGTAAGATCTTTTGCTACAATGGTGCCGGGATTGAAAGTTACATTCACCGACAGATTGTTATCGCCTTCAAGCGTCAGTTTGCCTTTTAAGTCTATATTGGGAACCTCAGTTTCGCAATCCTCCATCGTAACATTTATGAGCGAAAGCGTGCGGTTGGTGTCCTTCACATTGAAAAGTCCCTTGGTGGTCTTGCTGTTGACAATCTTCACATTGGTAAGGGTAAATGTTCCGGTGCCTGCTTCAAACTCATAGTTATTGTTCGACATATTATTGCAATCCAGCACGAGGTTTTCCAACTTGAAACTCTTGTCAAGACCAATAAATACTTTATTGACAAAATTACGGATGAGCCTTATCTCTGGAGTTTTCCCCTTGAGCTTTAGATTGTTAACTTTGTTAATAAATCGATCTCCAAAGGTCACATCTTCAAGAAGAATCAGTACGTCTGCCTCTGCTGCTGCTGCGACGGCTTCATCAAACGAAGTATAGAATGTGTTCTGCGTTTCGTTTTGAACCACATAGTTATTGTACACAACAACTATATTGCCATCCTTAGCTTCAAGGCTATATCCGGTTGGAGCATCCACAAGAGAAAAAACGTCCACTGCCGTGCCGCCACTGACAACAACTCGGCCCGCTGCAAAATTGCCATTGAGATTCAATGCTATATTTCCCGAAAGGTTTTCGCCACCGACAAGTGCGGTAACACCCTCAAAGAATACTGAGTAGTCAGATGCACCGGCAACAGTAACATTGCTATTGTCTCTTGTGACAAAAATTACGCCAGAGGTCACCGTGCAGTTTTCGGCAATTACGCCATTCAGCGTTACGGGTATTTTCTGTGCCCATATCACACGTTCGGCTATGTGATTCACCAACTTACAATCGGTGAATGAGACACTTTTTGCTGCATTTGTTATTTCAATCGGCTTGTTGCCAACATTCGCTACATTATTACCGTCAATTGTGAGATTTTCAAAATTTACGGTAGCATTACCTCTAATCAGAAACAAGCTGCTCGTGAACTTTTCTCCACGCACAAATTTAGCATCTGTGCCTGCTCCTTTCACATTGTAGACCTTTTCTGCTTCAAAATTGATACGACTGTCTACAATAACTTCACCTGAGATTTCAATCACATCGCCATCCTGAGCGGCGGCCACCGCATCGGACATTTTGCTGTAGGTTGTCTCGCCAATAGCGATGCTCTGAGCCATGGCGCTACCGGCAGTGAGCAGCGCTGCGGCTGCTACGGAAAGTAAATGTTTCAACATAGTATTATTTTTGGTATTATTAGTTTTACAGCATATAATTCGCGTGATACCACACGATTACCTAATCGCCACCGCATTTTTTTGAAAGATATTTTAAATGATTATTTTTAAGGTCCGCACAAAAAATCGCCGCAAGCCATGTGGCCCGCGGCGATTCCGATATTTATGTGATGGATGGATTACTTCACATAGATTTTGCTCACACTATTGCCCTGGCGGCGGATCACCACCTGGCCGGCTGCGGGCTGGCTGAGGCGCACGCCCTGCAGGCTGTAGTATTCAACGGGAGCATCTTCATCGGCCACAGTCACATCCTCAATGCCGGTGGAAGTCTTCTTGCTGTAAACCACGGTGAGCTGGGGCACCATATCGGCAGCCTTGATAGTGAAGCCGTGGGTGGTGTTTTCCTTGTCAGCGGCTTCCTTGGCGGCAAACTTCATAGAATCATTGTGCTCGCCGCTCTTTGCAAGCAGGAACGCTACATTGCCGTTGGCCACGGCGCGGGCTGCGCTGAGACCCTTCACAAATTCCGTCACGTCGATATAGCTGGTCCAATCCTCGGCAGTGGCAAAGTTGGCCACCGACGAATGGCCGTCGTGCATGGCACGGCCGCCGCAACCCTTGGCATCGAACTGAGCTATGGGGTCGTTGGCAAGAGCTTCGTTCACGGCTGCTTCCTCGCTTGCGAAAGTTGCGTCCTCGGCAATGGAGTTGCCGTAGGAGTAAAGCGACATGCCGCGGCTACCCTTGTTCTGTGTGCACACCACACGGAGAGTGGCCGATGTCACCTCATAGGTGGCTGCATCGAGGGCCTCAGCGGGAAGTGCAAACTCAAAGACACCGTACATCACATTGCCATTGGCCTGATGGCGGATTTCGATTTCGCCGTTGGCGCCGTACTTGTCGTTGGGCTTGTCGCTGCGCAGCTGTGTGTCGGCTACGGTACCCACGGTCACGCTGCCCGAATTTGCATCTTCCACAAACACAACCTCCATGTAGGGAATCACATCCTCGACATTCTCAATGAAGGCAGGAAGACTTTCAGCGGATTTTTCCTTGGAAATTATGCAGTTCTGACCGGTTTCCGTATCGTTGGAGAAAATGAAGCTCACTCGGTTGCCTGCCTGAGTTTTCACATAGTCCGTGACATCTATTTCGTTGACCCAGGCATCAAGGTTCTTGCTCTCGTCGTTCAGCTTGTTGACATCGCCGATAGCCATGTTATACTGGCCTGCAAGCTGACCCGAGTACAGGGGCTCGGTTTCCATAGCAGCCAGGATGGCCGTTTCAAGATTGGCATAGGTATCGTTGTCGGCCACACTGCCGGCGAAGCCGCGGATGCTGTATTTGTGGGCTTTCACACGTTCAGTCACAAAATGGATTTTTGCGCTCTGCACTTTCATCTGCGCGGGCTTATCGTATTCAAAACTGATCAGACCATAGAAGGCATCCGATTCGCCCTGCACATGAAATTCGAGCTTGTCAGCGTTATTGTCCTTCCAGGTAGCATTGTTGGAGCGCACCCAGCAGTCTGCCACATCAGCAAACTTAACGGTTTCCTGAGCCGAAACGGAGCAGAAACCTACAACGGCCACTGCGGCCACGGTGAGTAAATGTTTTACCATAGTATTGTTGTTTAATTTTGGTTTTGATATATATTAATTCGCGCGTGGCGCGCCAACTACCTAATCGCCAACCATTAAAAACGTTTTTTTAACGGTTCAGAAAAAAATCCATGTCCAACAGATCCAAAGAGCTGATTCCCAACAGTGTAGGGACGTGCCTTCGGCACGTAAACCCGGGAAGCGACCTATCGGACACCGCACGGAGATACGTCTACCTTGCTAATATTAAATTGATTAATAATCAATAAATAACTTATGTTTCTTCTGTTCCTCTGTTCTCTTGTACCCTCGCTATATCGGGTTGGCTCTTCACAATCCATCGCTATATCAGCTTGTGCCCATTCCACCTCTATTTCATCGAAAAGCGGCGCCCCGGATGGAGCGCCGCCTTGCTATGGATAGTCTATCGATCAATTCTCACGGTAGTGCATGAGAGTGGAGAAGCCCAGCTGGTCGAAACCGCCGGAAGAGCTGCCGTAGTGGCCGCCACCGCCATCGGGACGGAACTGCTCGGCCATTTCCTTCACGTATTTGCCGGGGATGTTGTGGCTGTTGCAATAACCGGCCCATATGTCCCAACCCGGACGGATAGTGCCGCGGCCGGCGCCGGAGATACCCGTCATGATGCCACCGTTGTAGGTGTACTCATTAAAGGGAAGCGAGCTCTCGCTGTAGCGGAAAGAGGTGGACGAGAGCGAGCCTGTCTCGTAGCTGTCGCCCACTTCCGGGATCACCACATTGTACTTGGCCACATACTGTGCGAAAGCGATGGCACGGCCATTCTCAAAGGCGAAAAGATCCTCGCCTATGCCCATGGCCATCTGGCAGAACGCGCCCACCATGGAAGCGCAGAGAGTGTTGTGGCCCTGGTCGCGGCCGCTCTCATTGCCCTGAGCCAGCATTTCGCCGCTGCCGTCGGGATCCTCAAACACGCCGAGCACACCCTTGCGCATGATGCAGCCGGGGCCTTCGCCATGCTTGAAGTGCAGGATGGCTTCGTTCACCATGTCCTGGTTGTCGGAAAGGATACCGATAGAGAGGATGGCTGTCATGGATGCGAGGTCCCAGTTCATCCACCAGTGGTCGGTGTTGTTCATGGCTATGAAGCGCGAGCAGAAGGGATAGAAATAGGTGGTCATCCAGTCCACCACGCTCTTGAAGCCGGCGCTGTTGCCCCAGCCGTCGTAGTCGCGCACAAGTTCGGCGGCATTGGCGGCCTGGTGAATCTGGAACATGATGAGATACTCATTGGAGTCGATCACATCGTTAGCCCATTTCTTGGCATCCGGAGCGCCCAGGAGCAGGCCCTTGTTCACAGCGGCCCAGTCTTCAAGTATCTTGATGGCCGCTGCAGCTGCCTGACCGTCGCCGTCGAGCTGCCATTTGAGGCCGAGCTGATAGGCTGCGGCGCAGTCGCGGAAAAAGTTGGTGTAGTTATTGTGGATACCGGGATAGTACTCGTCGCGCAGACCTGCGTCGTCCCAGCGGCCGCCGCCACCGCCCCAGTTGGCGGCATCCAGACGTGCCAGATATTTCACGGGGCTCGCCGTATAGGCCACATTGCAGAAGCCGGTGTTGGTGATGAGCTTCGTGTAGGCATCGCTCCAGGGCTGTTGGCCGAGATGCGCCTTGGTGTAGTCGATATCGGCGCGGGTGTGGAGCATGCAGGGATGGTTGAAGCTATAGGTCTTGGGCTCGTAGATGGTATAGTCAAGCTCGGGCTCGGGAATCTCCCAGGAGTCTATATCGGTCCAGCCGTCCTCGATTTCGGAGCATGCAGTGGCGCCGAATGCCACGGCTGCAGCCGAGAGTATGATGGAAAATGCTTTTTTCATTGTATTTATATTTGATTGAGGTTAAGGGAGGGGAGCGGAATCTGCCGCGGGGCGTATCTGCCGCCCCCCTGCCCTTGTGGGGTTGGATTTATTGGGCATCGGCCGTGCCAAATGCCTTGGCTTCATCGGCGGTGCGGAATGTGCGGATCCAGTATACATCGTACCAGGCTGCTGCCGGGTCGACATTTGCATTGGGAATATCGGCCACCTTGAGCTGGAAGAGGTTGAAGTCGTGGGTCTTGGTAGCCCATTCGCCGAACTTGCTCGTAAGGTCGATCATGATCAGACGCGTGCCGTCGGGCAGATCGTAGCCGGCCTTGTCGTGGGGGTTGCCGGAATCGCGCACGTCCCAGGTGTTGTCGCCACCCTTGGGAATGGTACACTTGATAGCAAGTACAGGACGCTCGGAAGCCATGGTGAACATGCTGTTGTTGTTCACATCCATCTTGATGTCGCGGCGCCACTTACCGGTGGTGGAGGGGAAATGCACGCGCCACACATTCTCGCCGCGTTCGTCGGGAGCCTGATCGTTGGAGCATATCCAGCCGGCCCACTGGTTGGCGGCATTCCAGATGTAAAGGCCATTGACCACTTCCACAGGGATGGTCACCGACTGGCCTGTCTCGGAGCAGGTGGCGGTGATGTTGGCGGTGCCGAAGCCGCGGGGCGTCACTACGCCGCGGTATACGGTGGCTACCATTTCATCGTCGCTGGTCCATGTCACGGAACCGATGGTGGCATCGGCGGGATAATAGGTCACATTCAGTTCCACGCTGCCCTGGTTGATGCAGAGACCCTCGGCCAGAGGCTCCACTTCCACGCGCTCGGCGTTGACCATGCGGTTGATGTGCAACGAGTATTCGCCGCGCACGCCGCTCTTGTCGGTGGCATTGGCATAGATAGTCACATCGCCCATAGCGAGGCAGGTGACAAGGCCATTCTCGTCCACGCTGGCCAGGGATGCGTCGGAAGTGCTCCAGATGAGACGGTCGTAGGTGTGGTCGGCCGGGAGAATCTCGGCGGCCATCTGCAGCTCGTCGCTCACATAGTATTTGCCGTCCTCACCCGCGGGGGTGGTGTTGGTGACATTGATCTGCGTGGCCTTGATGATCTCGGGAATCACATTCACGATCACAGAGGCATTGGCGTTGAACACCGGAAAACCGATTTCGCCATAGGCCGTGATGATGGCGCGGCCCACATCCTTGGCGTGGATGGTACCGTCCTGATCTACGGTGGCCACCTCCTCGTCCGACGAGGAGAAGATGATATTTTTGTTGGTGGCGGTCTCCGGGCCCACACTGTAGGCTATAGTGGAGTCCATGCCTACAGCCAGGGGCAGCGTGGGGCTCACATGGAAGGTGATCTCCTCCAGCATGTGCGCTTCGTCGGCGTTGAGCGTGAGCTGCTTTTCGTCGTCGCAGGCAGTCATGGCCATGGCGGCTACGGCGGCAAGAGCTATATATTTGGCATTTTTCATTGTTCCTGTGAATTATGCATTATGAATTGTGAATTGTTACCAGCCGGGGTTCTGCTTGAGATTGGAGTTGAGCTGCAGCTGGCTGGTGGGCAGCGGGAAGAGATAGTGCTTGGGCAGGAACTGACGCTCGCTCTCGATTATGAGGCGGCCGTCGGCATTGACGGGCACTCCGGGCACAGCCCATTTCTCCTGCCATTCGCCGGTCCATACTATGCCGGTGACATCCATGGGCATCTCGGTCTCGGCGGTTTTCCAGCGGCGCAGGTCGTCGAGGCGGAAACCTTCCTGGAAAAGCTCGATGGTGCGCTCGCGGCGGATTTCCTCACGCATGTCGAGGCCGTGGGTGTTGACGAAAGCGTTGCTCAGCTTGGGCATCTGCTTGTTCACACGGGTGCGGGTGAGGTTGAGCGAGATGTTGAGGTCGTCGTCGCTGATCTGGCCGCCGTTGGCCTCGAATGTGGCTTCGGCATAGTTCAGGAGCACCTCGGCGTAGCGGAGCACAGGCCAGTCGAAGCTCTGCTGGCCGTCGAGCACTTTGCGCTCGGTGCACCACTTCTGGTGCCAGTAGCCGGTGCCGCCGTTGGGGAGGGCATTACGGCGTGCGGCTGCAGCGCGTTCGGCATCGCTGCCGCTCCAGTCGATACGGCTCTTCTCGTTGTTCCAGAAGTCGTCGCCGGGCTGGCAGAGGGTGTAGCGCATGCGGTGGTCGCGGTTCTGCCACTCGGAAGTGACTTTGTCGCGGCCCTGGAACTGGGCGGATTTCTCGATGGGCAAACCGTCCTGACAGAGGTACATGTCGGCAAACTTGGAATTCACACGCTGGTGCTGGAAGAATATCTCAGTGGTGAGGTTGCGGCCGATAGTCTTGAGCTCGGTATCGAAGCAGCGCTTGATGATGTACTCGTGATTGTCGGCTTTGGTGAGGCCGGCACCGTTGCTCTGCACGTTCTCAAGGATGAACATGTACTTCTGCGATGCGTCGCCGAGGGCAGCGTTGTAGAAGAGCCAGAACTTGCCACCGTCGATCACCTTCTTGGCAGCCTTGGCGGCCTCGGCGCAGAATGCGCGGCCACGGGCCTCGTTGTTCTTATGGTTGATCTGCCATGTGCCTTCGAAGAGACCCACGCGGCTCAGGAAGCCAAGGGCGCCTTCGCTGCCCACACGGCCTTCAGCTATGTCGGCTGTGGGTTTGAGCAGATCGGCAGCGGTCCAGAGGTCGTTGATGATGAAATCGGCCACTTCGGCGCGGTCGTTGCGACCGCTGAAGAGCAAAGGATTGTCAGTGTCGATGGGCTCGTCCACAATGATCACGTCGCCGAACTTCTGCAGAAGCTGGAAATAGTTCCATGCACGGAAGAAGTAGGCCTCGCCCAGCGACTGACGGATGCTCTCGGTGGTGCCACCGTAGCGGCCGGCGTTCTGGATGAGCAGGTTGCAACGGCGGATGCGGTCGTATGCGCCGGTGTAGTCGCCGTCGCCTTCAGGCACGGTGTGCGTACCGGTGGCGATAGCGTCGCGGCCCTGGTCGTAGCTGATGAGGTCGCTGTGGCGGTCGCAGTGCACATTGTCGGCATAGACGGTGCCGAAGTTGGGCAGCCAGTCGTAGAATTTGTTGGCAAAGAGTTCAAAGTCGCCGGCTTCGCTCCAGAGATTGCTGTCGCTGACGTCTTCTTTCGACGTCAGGTCGAGGCACGATGCGGATGCGAGGCCCATGGCGGCGATTGCCATATATTTAACTATGCGGTTCATATGATGTGTTTCGTGATATTGTTAGAAAGTGAGGTTGGCACCGATGGTCCATGTGCGCAGGAAGGGGTAGCGGCGGGAGTCGGTGATGCGGCGGTTTGCCTCGGGGTCCCAGTCGTCGGTGTTGCCTTTCCATTCCCAGAGGTCGGTACCGGTTACATACAGGCGCAGGTTGCTGATCACCTTCTGCTTGGCAAGCACGCTCTGCGGGAGAGTGTAGCCGATGGTGAGGTTCTTCAGGCGCAGATAGCTGCCGTCCTGCACGCTCCAGGAGGAGCACTGGTAGTTGTAGTCGTAGATATTGGACTGCATGGTGAGCGTCGGATAGCGGTTGTCCGGTGTCTCGGGGCTCCATACGTTGCCCACCCAGTGGTTGGAACCGTTCTGCCAGGCGTTACGCATGGGGATGCGCCAGGGGTCGGGGTCGTTGCCGCTGCCGGTGACACGCCAGATAGTGCGCTTGGCTGCGCCCTGGAACACCATGTTCACATCGAAGCCTTTCCACTCGGCTCCCAGATTGAAGGAGTACTGGATCTTGGGATCGTCGGTACCGAGGTACACGAGGTCCTGCTCGTTGATCTTACCGTCGCCGTTGACATCCTGGAACATGTTGTCGCCCAGACGCACGAGCTGGATGTTACCTGCGCCACCGTAGTTTTCGCCATAGCGGGCGATGTATTTCTCGAGAGTTTCCTCGTTCTGGATCTTGCCCACATAGCGGTAGCCCCATACGGAGTTGAGAGGATAACCTTCCTGGTCGCTGCGCACACCTGCGCCGATGGCGCCGCTGCCGCCGTTGTCGAGCAGACGGTTCTCCACATAGGTGAATGTGCCGCCCACGTGGTAGTTCACATTGCCGATGCGGTCGTTCCAGTTCACCTGGCCTTCATAGCCCCATGCCTTGAACTTACCCTTGTTGGCGGTAGGAGCGGCAGCTCCGAGGATACCGGGATAGATCACATCGATGAGCATGTTGTTGGTTCGCTTCCAGAATGCCTCTACAGTACCGGTGAGACGGTTGTTGAAGAAGCCGAAGTCAAGGGCCACGTTGTAGTTGTGCACGCGCTCCCACGTACGGTCGGTGCTGGGCAGGGTGCCTTTCACGTCCATATTGCCCACGAGCGAGCCGCCGATAAGGTTGCCGCCGGTGTTGTACATGGTGTAGAATGTCATGCCGGAATAGCGGTCGATACCGTTCTGGTTGCCCACATTACCGTAGGACGCACGCAACTTGAGTTCGTTGATGTAGGGTCGCACACCTTCCATGAATGCTTCCTCAGTGAGGCGCCAGCCCAGCGACGTGCCCCAGAAGAAGGCCCAGCGGTTGGCGGCCTGGAATTTGGAGCTGCCGTCGTAGCGGAACTGGCCTTCGATCATGTATTTGCTCTTGTAGTCGTAGTTGGCACGGCCGTAGTACGACATGATGGCTTCCTCCCACTTGCGGGGTGTGGTGAGCTTGGTCTCGCCGGAACCGTTGGGAATGCCGAGAGTGGGCTGGATGTCGAGGGTGGAGACACCAAATCCCTCATACTGCTTCATGTTGTACTGCACACCGCCGAGGAGCGTGAGGTTGTGGTCGTTGTTGAACGTCTTGTTCCAGTCCACATAGCCCTGGATGCTGTAGAAGTCGGTGGAGCTCTGTGTCTTTTCGTAGCTGTTGTCCTTCTTCAGGGGCGACGTAAAGGCGAGTTCCTCACCGTTGTAGCGGTAGAAGTCGATGCTGAGTGTCTGCTTGTCGCGCACGGCTTCGGAGTGGTTGTAGCCGAGTACAACGTTGGCGCGCAGACCGTCGATGATCTCATAACGCAGCGTCTCGCTGATGTTGACGGCGTTGACCTTAAGTTTGTTGTCGCCACCGAGCTCCACGAGCCAGTTGGGCGTACGCCACTGCTCGGCCCAGCCGTAAGGCTTGCCATCGATGGTGCTGGTGGGGAAGCCGGGCTGTGCCTGGCCCACGTTGAGGGCAGCGCCTATCTGCGAGGGAGCCACCTGGTCCTGACGGTTGTAGCCGATGACACTCTGCAGCGTCATGCCCTTCATGATCTGGAACGTGTTGTTCAGGCGCAGGTTGATACGCTGGTTGTGGTTGTTGCCCCATTTCAGGTTGGAGTCGTCGTACATATAGCCGAGCGAGAAGCGGAAGAGATTCTTATCGGTGCCGCCGCTCACGCTGAGCTCGTGCTGGGTGCTCCAGCTGTTGCCCCACATCACGTCCTGCCAGTCGGTGTCGAAGAACATCATTTCCGTCACGTTGGTCATGCCCAGGGGGTTGCCGGCTATCCACTGGTTGGTGTACATCTTGGCCAGGGTAGCGTAGCGCATCCAGGTATCGTTCATGTCGTAGCCGTCGTTGCCACGGGCTTCGAGCACGCCGTCGGCCCACTGGAGCAGGCTCATGCCCTGGTTCTGCAGACCGATGTTCTTGAAGGTATAGCTGCCGCTGTAGTCCACCTTCACCTTGCCTTCCTTGGCTTTCTTTGTGGTGACGAGCACAACACCGCCTGCAGCCTTCGAACCGTAGATGGAGGCAGCGGCGTCCTTCAGGAAGTTCATGCTTTCGATATCGGAGGGGTTGAGCAGACGCAGCTCATTCACGCTGTCGTACTCCACGCCGTCGATGATGACGAGAGGCTCGCTGTTGTTCTTGGAGAACGCTCCGCGCAGGCTCATACCCCAGCTTTCATCGCCGGGCGCCGAGCTCTGGCGGGTGATGATCACACCGGGCACCTGACCCTGCAGCGCCTGCACGGGGCTGGAGAGGGTGCCTTTGTTTTCGAGTGCTTTTTCATCTACAACGGCCACGGAGCCGGTGAGGGTGGCTTTCTTCTGTGTGCCGTAGCCCACTACCACTACTTCGCTGAGCACTTCGGAATTTTCCTGAAGTGTGATATTAAGATGGTCGGCATCGATGCGCACCTCTTGAGTCTTCATACCCACGTAACTGACGACAAGGGTATTGCCTTTAAGATTTTTAAGGCTGAAATTGCCGTCGATGTCCGTGACGGCAGCCTGGTCGGTGCCTTTCACGAGAATAGATGCGCCGATGAGGGGCTCGCCGGTAGAATCCACTACCGTACCCGTCACGCTCTTCACGACAGAAGCCGCAGCCGGCACAGGAGCCGGGGCGGCATAGACTTCTGCGGGAGCCGCAGCCATCACGGCCGCTGTGGCCATGGCTATCAGCGTAGCGCGAGACAGTCCGCTTCTACTGTTGTCATTCATGCGATGTTGGTTTGATTTATGGTTAACTATATTGAATTTCTTTCGTAGGAATCATATGCATGCACGCATATATCCGCGCACTATGCCTGAGGCGGTGAAGATATGGTTTTCCACAGTGCGCGTGGAAAGCCCCATGCGCGCGCCTATCTCGGCAGCGCTCAAGCCCTCGAAGCGACGGAGCTCGAACACCGCGCGGCGCTTGGCTGAGAGAGCGGCGATGCAACGCGCTTCCACAGCGGCAAGGTCGGCAGCGATCACGGCGGATTCGGTGCTCGTGTCGGATTTGGGCAGATAATCCATCATGTAGCGGTCGGCCTCTCGGCGCACATAATGGTGGCGCAGATAGTCGTTCACGACATTGCGCGCTACAGTAAAGATAAGATAACGCACCTGCTCGGGCAGGAAGCCTCCGTCGTGGGAGTGCTCCAGCAACTTCAGAAACACGTCCTGTGCCAGGTCTGCCGCGTCGTCCGGGTCGTTCACTCTCGTACCGATATAACGCACCACTTGCGGGCGGAGCTGCACATAAGCCTGTGTGATGATCTGGTCGGTTTTCATTGGTATTCAGATTTTGATTCGCTTGCAAAATTATCACTGTAAAATATCCTTTGCAAAATTTTTACACAGGATTATATGCAAATCAATTTAGTGAAATATTAACAATATAATACACTGAATAACAGTTATTTAATTTTTTGAAACTCGAGTTTCACACAATTATTTGAAACTATTGAAACCGGCTGCTTCTACTTTTTCGCTCCACCGGCGGCCCCGGCAGCCGCCCGGGACTGCAACGCCACAAGCTATCAGAACATACCGTTACTGGATACCTGCGCGCACCATCACGCCACAGCAGCGAGCCCGCGTGGCCACGCTGTCCGGAATCAACGAAAAGGAAAGGATGAATATTAACGGCGCCCCCTCACGCGGTGGCGGGGGGTCAGCGGCCGGCACGCTCCATATACTCGGCCGGAGTGATACCCTCCACCTTCTTGAAATAGCGGAAGAAACTGGTGCGGGAGCTGAATCCGGCCTTGGATGAAAGAGCCGTGAGGGTGAATTTGGCAGCTTCGGGGGAGGCGGCCAGCCGCTTGAATTCGTCGACGCGGCGTGCGTTCACATAGTCGTAGAAACTCTGCTTCAGATGTTGGCTGAAATAGAAAGACAGCTTGTGGGCCGAGACCCCTGCCATCTCGGCGAGGTCGGCCAGGCGCAGGTCGGGGTTGGTGTACGGCTTATCTTCCTTCATGATGCGCTCCAGCTGCTCGCTGATGCGGCGTCCTTCATCGCGGCGCATGCTGTATGTCTTGTATTTGCGCTGGCGCTCCTCGGGCACCGCGGCCCCGGCAGCGTCGCTTGCAGCGGCTTCCGCTGCAAGCAGCGGCTTCGCCGCTTGAGCTGCGCTCAAGCGGCGCGCATGGCGGATATAGGCGAAGAACGATACCACGGCCACAAGTGTCATGAGCAGACACACCCACATCCACATGGGATACGGCACATGGAGCTCCACGCACACTTCGGTATCGGCGCGGCCGGCCTGGCGCAGGCGCAGCCTGTGGGTGCCGCCGCTCAGGTCGTAGAACGAGAGGTCGAAGGAGTGGCTGAGATCATGCCATTCGTCGCCATCGCTCTCAAGCATGTATTCGTAGTGCACGTTCTTGGGGTCGGAATAGTTGAGAGGGGTGAGCTGCAGTGTGATGCTGCCTGCGTGACGCGGGAAGTCGATACTGTAGTCGCCTCCGGCATCCCGGTGGAGCACGGCGTCGAGGCGCTCGCCGTTGACGAGCACATCGGACAGCTGCAAGGCAAATTCGCTCACGGCACGCTTCTCCACCACTTCGTGCGGCTGTACGCCCAGCAATCCGCGCGAGTTGCCGAACCACAGCTTCCCGGAGGCATCCTCTATGGGGGTGCAGTCTATGAAAAGGGGCGATATCACGCCGTCGGAGCTGCCGTATTCCATCCATTGGCCATCGGCGGCGCGGCTGAAGATACCATTGGATGTGGCCAACCAGAGGCATCCGTCGGCATCTTCTATGAGGGCGCGCGGCTCACGGCCGAGGCCTGCGGGAGTGGCGAGAGGCCCGAAATCGGTCATGGCCATATTGGAGTAGTAGATGTCGCCGTGCTCGGGGAGGAAGTAGAGCCGGCCGTGCGAATCTTCATACACCTCCTTGAATTTATGCCCGTTGAAAAATCCTTTCGGGAATATGCTGCGGCTTATGGTGCCTCGGGTGGGATCGTAGACGGCGAGGCCATTTTCGGTGCATATCCATCCATTGCCTTTGGAGTCGAAGAATATGGCGTAGATATTGCCTTCAGGAAGCTGGCTGTTGGCGGAAGTCCAGTGCTCTCCGGAGCCGCCCGGGGAATAGCGGTAGACGCCGGCCGATGTTCCGCACCACATGGAGCCGTCGGGATGGGCTGTGAGGCTGAACACATGGCCGCGGCGGAAGGGATAGTCCTCGGCATCGCTGTTTACATCCCCCACTCTTCCGGTGGCAGGATCTATCGAATGGATGCCGCCGCCATAGGTTCCGATGACGAAGCGGCCGTTGTACCATGCGGCCGATATCACCATATTGCTACGCAGCTGGGGAGTGGTGTAATGAGACACTTTTACGTTGCCGTCGGGGAGTTCCTCGAGCACTACGGCACCATCGCGTGTGCCGAGCAGTGTATAGGGCCCGTGGCGCTTCACCACGCGCACTCCGCGGCCGTAGGTGGAATAGCCGTCGACAGCATAGACGGAGAAGACACCTGAGGAATAGAGGGTGTAGGAAGCGCCAAGCTGATAGTAGCCAACCCAGAGAAGGTCCTGCGGGTCTACGTAGACAGTGTAGACGGCGTTTCCGCTAAGGCCGTTTTCCTGACCGGGGCGATGCAGAAAGCGGTCTACTATCTTGCCGGTAGACGTGTTCATAGCGACGATTCCGGCGCCGTCGGTGGCGACGTAGAGGATGCCGTGGCTGTCGAGCGCGAGGTCGGTGACCACGTTGCTGCCGGGACCGCTGCAGGCTGCGAATTCGCCGTTAAGACGGTCGAAAGTGATGACGCCACTGTCCGATGTGCCCAGAAAAAGGCGTCCGGGCGTGGCTACAACGCTGTTGAAGCCTCCGCTGCGGCCATACAGCACGGGGGAGCCGTCGCTCATCACTATCACACCGGCTTCGGTGGCGAGGAAAAGGGTGTCGCCGGCGATATCCATTCCGGTGATATGGTTGCTCGGGGCCGCGAGGCGCAGGTCGACCAACGGGACGGCTTCGGCGGTGGCTGTGGCCGGTGTGTAGCGGTAAAGGCCCGTGGAAGTGCCCAGATAGAGGCCATTGCCATCGCGTGTGGGCAGCATGGAGCTTATGATGCCGATGGAGCGCACGCGCGAGGTATCGGCGAGAGCGGGGCGGAAGCTGTCGGCGCCTTCATCCAGCCGCCACAGACCATCGCCATTGCCCGCATAGAGGGCACCCGCTATGGCAGCGAGCGCATTCACGCGGCGATATTTCATGTCGTTTCCCTCGATGGGATAGTGGCGCAGGCGCACTCCGTCGAAGCGGTCGACGCCGAGGCCGTTACCGAGCCATACGAAGCCCGTGCTATCCCTCACCACCGATGTGACGGTCATTTCCATCAGCTGATCGGAGGCGGATATATTTCTGAAGTCGTTGCAACGGCGGCCTGCAGCGGCGCTGAAAGCGGCGGAGGCAACGAGAATCACGAGGCATATATATCTGAGGATCTTTGTCAAAAGCTGTGGAATGAATAGGTTTTAATGGCGTGCAAAATTAATGATTTTTTCAAATATATGGAATACCTATTTTTCTGCTTTTCAACATATAATCACTTGTAAGCCAACTGTGGGCTTCCGGCGTTTTGCTCGCTGCGGCGCAGGCGGTTGAGGGCCTCGATGTAGTAGTAGTCGGCATAAACGATGGATGCGTCGATCTCGCTGCCTGCGGGATGATGGCCGGTGGAGTGGAGGAGGAAGGCATCGTTGGCGTCGCCGCTGCGGTAGGCCTCACCTCCGAGAGAGCGGAGCATTGCGCGTGAGGCGTCGTGGTAGCGCGCGGCGTGTGTGTCGTCGGCATAGTTTTCAAGTTCGAGGAGTGCCGAGGCTACTACGGCCGCTGCCGAGGCATCGCGTGGAGCATCAAGGCCGCGGGGGTCGTCGAAGTCCCAGAGGGGTATCATGTCGTCAGGGAGCCGGTCGAGATATACATCGGTGACCTTGCATGCGAAGTCGAGGAAGCGGGGGTCGCGTGTCTCGCGGTACACTACGGTGTAGCCGTAGATGGCCCATGCCTGCCCGCGTGCCCACATGGAGTCGTCGGAGTAGCCCTGATGTGTGCATCCACGCAGAAATTCGCCGCTTTCGGGATTGTAGACAGCTACGTGGTAGCAGCTACCGTCGGGGCGGAAGTGGTGGTTCATGGTGGTTTCGGCATGGCTGACGGCTATGTCATAGCAGTAGGGGTTGCCACCGTTTTTGGCTGCGAAGAAGAGCATCTCGAGGTTGATCATGGTGTCCATGATGGTGTTGTGGCCACCAAAGTCCTTGACGTGGCGGGGCCATGCGAGGAGTGTTCCGACGGCCGGATTGAAGAGTGTGGCGAGGGAATCGGCCGCGTTGACTATTGCTTTCCGGTAGGCGTCGTCGCCGGTGAGGCGGTAGGCGTTGCCGTAGCTGCAATAGATGAGGAAACCGAGGTCGTGGTCGTAGACGGGCTGTTGCAGGATGGGCGCGAGGGAGCGGGTGGACTGCTCGGCGGCAGCTCGTATGGCGGGGTCCTGCGAGTATTCGTAGTCGTACCACAGCACTCCGGGCCAGAATCCGCTGCACCACTCTTCGGCGCATACGGGGCGGCATGCCCACTCGCGGGCATCGCCCTGGATGTTTCGCGGCATCACGGTGGTGTCGGCCGGCAGATGGGACAGTGCGGCGTGCACTTTTTCGTTACAGTAGGCGAGGTCGCTTTCGGCATTCACCTCGGCGGTTTTGCTTGCAGAGGCGCATCCTGCAAGCGCGATGGCAAAGAATGGAAGAAATATTTTGTTGTACGTCTTCATATTCGTGTTACTATTGCACTCAGTCTTTTGTTATTATCATGGCTGCTCCACCCCGTGGGAGGAGTTTAAGGTTCATTTTTGTCTTTGAGTTGACGCTCCGTGTGGTGCATTTCACCTGCGTGGCCGTGGGCACAGAGGGGTCGTCGGTGAAGATTCGGGCGGTGTATTTCGCTCCCGGCTCGAGAAAGTCCAGTGTGAGCGGCAGCTCGCGGGCGTCGTTGCCTGTCATGGCGCCCACCCACCAGTCGGAGCCGCTGCGGCGTGCCATGGCGATGTGCCGGCCGGGCATACCGGAGAGCACGCGGGTGTCGTCCCATACTGTGCGCAGGCGCTCAAACCATTCTATCTCGGGCTCGCCGTTGTATCGCTCGGGTTTGTCGTACCAGAGGATGGTCTGGAGCGGGGAGTAGAACACTACAGATGCCGCCAGCTGATGGGCGTGGGTGTTGCGCAAGCGCTTGTCGAAATAGCAGATGGTGTAGTCGGCGGCGCCGTTGATCATGCGTGTGAACGGGAGTGTGACGTTGTGCGTTGCATCGGGCCATTCCTCGTTGCCGTGGATTCCTTCCTGGGTGAGGAGGTTGGGATATGTGCGTGAGAAGCCGGAGGGACGAAATTCGTCGTGTATGTTCATCATCAGATGATTGTCGGCGGCATCGCGCACGAGATCGTGTAGCCATGTGGCCCACCGGTGAGAGGCATACTGTACGAAACCGCTTTTTATGCCTACGATGCCCCACTCGCGGAGGAGGGGTAGCAGCTCCCGCTGCTGTTTCATGAGCGCATGCTGGTTGACGTAGAGCCAGATGCCGATTCCACGCTCGCGGGCATAGTCGGTGACGCGCTTCATATCGAGCTTGTCGACCACTTTTGTGGCGTCGCCGTCATGGCTGGTGCATGGTACGTACCACAGCCAGTCGAACAGCATGTAGGGTATGTTGTGCTCGGCGCAGAAGTCGAGTGTGCGGATGGCGCCTTCGGTGGAGATGGTGGTCTCGCGCATGATGGTGCCGGGCTTGACCCATGCGGCAGCGTCGAGTACGGCACACGGCGGATTGAGATTCTGAATTATGTCGTTGTTCTCAAGCAGTTTTCCGGGTGTGTCGGCCGCCATTATCACTTTCCACGGTGTGGCGTAGTATGTGACGATATCGACGGGGGAATACATCTCGGAGCCGAGCGTGTTGTCGCCGCGGCTGTCGAAACGCGTGAGGCACCAGTCGTCGACATCGGCATCGGTGAGCGCTCCCCAGTAGCCTCCGGGAAATTCGAGCGTGAGGGCGCGCTCGACAGGATGGGTGACAGAGTCGGCGGGGATGCGCCGGAATGGTGCCTGCGCCCACTCCTCGGCCCACAGCATTGTGCCTTCGGGGAGGCGATAGGTGGTGAGGTCGTCGGTGACTTTGTGGAATACTGCGGCGGGGTGCTCGGGGAAGAAATAGCGGAATGCGATGCCTTCGTCGTAGGCTCTCGCCTGGATGTCGAGACGATAGTCGGAGCCATCGTGGCGCGACATGTGCAGTGTACCTCCATTCCATCGGTCGCGCACGGTGGAGCGCTCGCCATAGAGAGGATGCCACACTGTGTCGGCGCTCTGATATGTGATTGAATCGAGCACGAAAGTATCCATCCAGTGCGCGGGCTGCGGGAGCCTGCGCTTGCCGAGTGCGAGAGCCATCTCCCACGACCGGTTGTCGAGGTCGAGCCCCATGCGTCCGCCCTGCACGACGGGATTTCCGCGGAAAGTGACGTCGTAGGAGACTGTGAGCACCGAGTCGGCATTGCGTTCGGGACGTATGTCGATGCGCTGGCTGCCGTCGGGCGATGTGAGCGTCAGAGCGGCGGCGAGGGCGTGGAGTGTCAGTAGATTCATCCGAAGTTATGTTTTTACATCATAAAATACGGATATGCTATGTTTATTACCTAATATGAATATCGACAAAAATAGCCCTATTGACATCACGTGGATATTGTTTTGCGGCTGTCTGCCGAGCATTGAGAATAGTGCTTATTTTGCAACCCCGTATGGCGAGGGTACAGAAGAACAAGAGGAAATAAGAGACATAAGTTATTGGTTGTTTTGTAGTTATTTCCATGTTATACGCGCCGAAGGCACGTCCCCACATTGTGGGGGATGCCCGCTGATTTAAAAGGGAATGGTAAGAATTTCAAGTTTCGCTTTGCTGCTTTTGGGTTTGGCCCGCGGCGGCAGCTGCCGCTTATGCGCTTACGGCGCATAAGCGGAGTTTATCGCGCTCTGCGAGCGGAGTTAATTCCGGGCTGCGCCCGGAGTGAATTGCGGCCGGGGGCCGCAGAGAATCGCGCGCGGGGCGCGCAGTTGGGCCTGCGGCGCTTCTTAGCTTTCTTTGCGGCCTTTCGTTGATGGCCCGGGAGGCTGCTATGGGGAGGATTGCTGAGGTTTCGGCTCTGCCGGCTGCTGTGTGGCGGCGCTCCTGCATGGCGTGGTAGTAGCTTGCGAAGAAGCTGAGGCAGTTGCTGCGGTAGCGGCCTACGAGGATGACAGCGGTGCCGCGGCTCATGGGGACGGTGTTGAGGAGGTTGATTATTGTGTCGCGTGCGCGGGGATCGCCATTGAGGTGGCTGCCGTAGTTGTGGAGGTTGAAGGCTATGGCCTGGGTGGCCTGCACGCCGCGGCGGGTGCCGTAGGGTGTGCGGCCGCTTAGGGCGTGGACGGATTTGTCGGCGGGAGGGAATGCTGTGTTTTTATGGAATGTGGCACGGGCGCGGGTGCGGTCGGCAATAATGATGTCGCCACATGGGGTGAAGGTGTCGCGTAGAAAGCGGAGGTAGGCTGTGAGGATTGAGGATAGCTGGCCGATGGGTGCGCCTGTGGTGTCGATGCATGCGCGCAGATAGCCGTGGCGCCATCTCTGGCGCTCGAGGGCGCAGATGAGGGCTTCCTGAAAGCGTGTGGGCCTGCGGCCATACCATTTTGTGAAGAGGTGCGCGTACATGCGGCAAATATACGGCGCGCGGAAGGTGGATGTTGCTATAATTGCGACATGAGGTGATGAGATATAGTTTTTTTTGAGCACTGCAAGCTTACATGGCGAGGGTACAAAAAGGACAAAGGAGCATAAGAAACATAGCTTATTTATTGATTGTCAACAAATAACATAATTATCCGCCAAAGTACCCAAGGTTTTATTCTCAATGTAGGGACGCGCCTTTGGCACGTATAAGGGGCATGCAGGCATACGATACATCGCAAAGCGATGTACCAACATTGCGGGCGGTAACCTTAGGATGTCAACTTGAGTAATTTTGCGGATAATCAATATAAATAAACATCCGCAGGCCTCACGGACCGCGGATGTACACACCTAAATACCTAAAACTTTACCTTTTTTATTTCTTGCTGTCTTTTACTTTAAATTTTTTAAGCGCACCGGATGTGGCCGCGGGACGCACCCGGGTGCCGTTTATACCGACAGTGGCGGCGGGGGTGCGGAGGGAGAAGTTGAGCGCGGGCTGACCGTTGACGTGCAGCTGCGGATTGGCTCCGCGGATGTCGGATGCAAGCATGTTGAGTTTGGAGAGGGATGAGAAATGCACGTCGGCATCGCGGCGCAGGGAGCTGCCGTGGATAAGGGCTATGTCGCTGCCGCCATCGGAAACGGCGAGCATGTATGCGTCGGTGGTCCAGCCGTCGGCTTCGATCCATGAGTTAAGGTGCATGAGGCGTCCGTCGGCCAGCTGGTTGATATAGAGGTCGGTCTCTTTTCCGTCCTGCTTGATGTGGAGGCCTATCCAGTTTTTGCCTTCGCGGCGTGTGATCTCCACAGCTGCGGGGTCGTCGAGAATGATGGCCGTAACGGCTTTGACGCGGTCGGTGTGGGCGGGAAGGTGCAGGCTCCAGTATTGCTCGGTGGCCTTGAGATCTTCGGTGGGCGCTTCGTGGATGTCCCACCACAGCATCTCGGGATAGTCGTGAACAAAATTGCTGGGTGCGAGGGGCTCGGGATAGAGGGGCCGGATGGTGGCGCGTGCCTGGCCATTGGTGATCTCTATGTCGCCGCCGCGCTTGCGCACATCGCCGTTTGGATGCCAGAGCCATTGCCATGTGCCGGGATGGTGGCTGTGGAGGTCGTCGATGACGAGTATGACTTTTCCGAGCCAGAGATAGTGGCGCTGGTTTCTGGAGAGGAGGTGTGACATGGGCCCGGTGCCGTCGGCCATGATGTATTTCGTGTGGCCGCCGTCGAGCATATTGTGGAGCGATCCGGGCAGCGACGCGCCGTGGTACTGCTGGTACTGCGGCTGACCTTCGCCGTTGAATTTCACAATATTATGGGCGTCGCTCTGGAAGAAGTAGTTGCGATATTCAGGCTTGCCGTAGGAGCAGTTGCCGGCGTCCTTTATAATGTCGACGCCTTTGTGGAAGAGGATGAGGGAGTTGGCATCGGCGTGAGAGTGGTTCCACGTGGCTCCGCTCTTGACGGCGAGCATGGTAGCGTCGGGCTTCCAGGAATCGCGCATGGTGGCCCATCCGAAATCGGACCACATCTTGGACAGAGGCATGGATGGCTCGGCGGGAGCATCGGAGAGGTCGGGGGTATAGAGGAGGCCCATTGGGAATGTGACGGGCATGCCTTCGCGGTGCTGTCCGGGCTCTATGCGGGTGGCATACCATAATGTGGCGGGATCCTTGACACCCATGGCGTAGGCGAGCAGCATGGAGCTTTCGCCGGTGACGTTTTTGTGGCTGTCGCCGAAGTTGATGCTGTGCAACTGTCCGGTGCGGGGATAGCACACATGGGCGAAGAAATCGGGCAGAAGCTCCATCTGTGGTATCGGCTCAAGCTTGGCTCCGGGGTGTGAGTTGAGCCACGCCATGCGCAGCAGAAGGGCTTCGGTGATGCCGAAGCTGGCGTAGTTGATGCTCTCGTACATGCCACCGGCGCGGTCGAATGTGCGAGGTTTCTGCTGTATGGCATCGCCGGCAAACTCAAACCACTCGGGAAGGGCCTCTACCGCCTGCTGCGCGGCAGAGGCAGCCTCGGGCAGTTCATTGGATATGGCGAGAGCAAGGAGGCCACCCATGCCTACACATGATGTCCACCAGTTGTGGCCCATGGAGTTGAGGGAGTGTATGCGCGCGGGGTCGAGCAGCCAGTCGCCCAGAAGCGGCTCGGCGGCGAGGCGCCATACACCGCGCGCGATGGTGGCGCGGTCGGCCGGGCTGAGACGGTGGTAAACGGCATCGTAGGCCAGGGCTATCTGGAACGCGCGGTGTGCCATCTGCAGCTCGCTACGCCACTGTGGGTCGCGCGCCATCATTTCCTTGTCGGCCCAGGATGGAATGGCGGCGATGTCGAGCAGCATGGTGCGCAGCTTGTCGGCATATTTGTCCTGGCCGGTCCACTGATAGGCGAGCGCGAGATACTCCATGCGGCGCACGTCGTTGCGTGCGAGCAGATCGTCGGCCTGCGCGATGATGTCCCGTGCGGCGGCGGCCCGCAGGGTGTCGGTGCGCGCCATTTTTTTCGCGGCCTCCACGCGCTCGGGCGTGAAGAGCAGTGAGGGATGCGAGATGCCCCGGGCGGAGAGCGCCGCTGCCGAAAGCATCATGGCCGCAAGCGGCAATATGATGTTTTTGCGGAAGTTCATAATAAATAGCTTAATTTTGTATCGTTAAATTCGCATGCAAAAGCAAAATTACTTAATCGTTAGTAAATAATCGTAGTGAACACGTATTAAATATTGCAATGGAGAACAAAGACTATACAATGGCCGAGGCTATCCGCGAAGCGAAGCGCTGCCTTAACTGCAAGGTGCCGCAGTGCCGCAAAGGATGCCCGGTGGAGAACGACATACCATCCTGGATCCATGAATTGTCGATGGGCAACATGGGCAACGCGATGGCCATCATAAACATGCGCAGCAATCTGCCGGCTGTGTGCGGCCGTGTGTGCGCCCACGAGCGCCAGTGCGAAGGGCACTGTGTCCTCGGGAAGAAGGGCGAGCACATAAATATAGGTAAGCTGGAGCGTTTTGTTTCGGACTTCGACAGCGATATGGCCCTCACACGCGAGAATATAGTGCAGAAGGACCGCGGGCGCGTGGCTGTGATAGGCAGCGGGCCGGCGGGCCTCACGATAGCGGGCGAGCTGGCACGCAAGGGTGTGGCTGTGGAGATAATAGAGATGGAGCGCGAGGCGGGGGGTGTGCTGATGTTCGGCATACCCGAGTACCGTCTGCCCAAAGAGGTTGTGCGCAAGGAGATAAAGAAGATAGAACAGCTCGGTGTGGCTATCCACTGCAATCTCACAGTGGGGCGCGACCTGACGGTGGACGATCTTTTCGCGCGCGGCTTCGACGCCATCTTCATGGGTACGGGCGCAGGCAAGCCCAAACGGCTCGAGGTGCCCGGCGCCGACCTGAACGGTGTGCGCTACGCGCTGTGGTTTCTGCGTCGTGTGAGCCTGTGGCGCGAGGGTTTCATAGCCCGCAACGAGGTGCCTGTGGGCGAAGGCGACAGGGTGTTTGTGGTGGGCTGCGGCAACACCGCCATCGATGCCGCACGCACGTCGGTGCGCCTCGGGGCTGCCGAGGTGACCATACTGTATCACCGCGGCATCGACCGCATGGCCGCGCTGCGCTCGGAGTATGACGACGCTGTGAGCGAGGGCGTGAAGTTCCGCTGGAACACGTCGATCAAGAGTATCCACGGCACGGACGGAAAACTGGACGCTCTGGTGCTCGATACGCCTGAGGGCGATGTGGAGGTGGGAGCCGACAAGGTGATCATGGCTGTGGGCAGCGCGCCCGCGAGCCGCATCGTGAGCACGACGGAAGGCATAGAGGTGGACGAGCGTGGCTATGTGATAACGCGCGAGACGCCTTATGGAATGACCACACGCCGCGGTGTGTTTGCCGGTGGCGACGTGGGCGGCAGCCAGGCCACGGTGGTGCATGCGATGCAGGATGCGCGCCGTGTGGCCGAGGGGATGCTGCGATATCTCGATGCGATAAAGCTGTTCGAGGCTATCGACAAAGAGTGAGCGCGAAAGACACAAAAGAACAATAGAACAAATAAGAATAATATATCTATGGTAAACTTTTCACTTGAAGGCAAAGTGGCGCTCGTCACGGGCGCAGCCTACGGCATTGGCCTGGCCATTGCACAAGCATTCGCCGAAGCCGGCGCAAAAATAGTGTTCAACTGCTCGCGCAAGGAGACTGTGGACCGTGGTCTCGCGGCCTACAAGAAGCTCGGCATCGAAGCAAAGGGCTATGTGTGCGATGTGACGGATGAAGCTGCCGTGCGTGCCATGGTGGCCGACATAGAGAAGACTGTGGGCACCATCGACATCCTGGTGAACAACGCCGGCATAATCAAGCGCATACCGATGGAGGAGATGGCAGTGGAGGATTTCCGCCGTGTGATAGACGTGGACCTGGTGGCTCCCTATATCTGCGCCAAGGCCGTGATCCCCGGCATGATAAAGAAGGGCCACGGAAAGATAATCAACATCTGCTCCATGATGAGCGAGCTGGGACGCGAGACTGTGAGCGCCTACGCCGCTGCCAAGGGTGGCCTGAAGATGCTGACGCGCAATATATGCTCGGAGTTCGGCGAGCACAACATTCAGTGCAACGGCATAGGCCCGGGCTACATAGCCACCGAACAGACGGCTCCGCTGCGTGAGCTCCAGGCCGACGGAAGCCGCCACCCCTTCGACCAGTTCATCATATCCAAGACTCCGGCAGGCCGCTGGGGCACTCCCGAGGACCTTATGGGACCTGCCGTGTTCCTGGCTTCCGACGCCTCGGACTTTGTGAACGGACATGTGCTTTATGTGGACGGCGGCATACTTGCCTACATCGGTAAACAGCCCAAATGATGAGGACCCCACTGATTTATGCAGCCGCGGCGGGCCTGCTCGCAGCCTGCACGCCTGCAAAGACCACCATCACGGTGGGCAACGACAGCGACCTCGCCGCCGACGGCGAGATGGTGGAGGTGCGTGTGGGCGATGTGCCCGGCCTTGCAGCCATGCTGCCCAACGCGGTGCTGAGTTGCGGCGATGAGGTGGACCTGCCCTACCAGGTGACGCACGACTCGCTGCTGATATTCCGCGCCACGGTGGGCGCGCATTCCTCGGCGGTGTACACGATTTCGGAAGGCACGCCCGCGGCGGTGGACACCCTGGCATGGGGACGTCTCTTCCCGGAACGCCTCGACGACATGGCTTGGGAAAACGACCGCTCGGCCTACCGCGCCTACGGGCCCGCGCTACAGGCCACAGGCTTCAAGGGCTTCGGCTACGACGTGTGGACCAAGTGCGTGCCGCACCGCGTGGTGGAGCAGCGAATGTTCGACGATAAGAAGCGCGGAATCTCATTCCATGTGGACCACGGCGAGGGCATGGATGTGTACGACGTGGGCGCCACGCTGGGCGCCGGCACAGCAGCGCTTATCGACTCGACGGGCGCGATAGTGTATCCGTGGGATTTCACGGAATATGAGGTGCTGGACCGCGGCCCGCTGCGCTTTGCCGTGCGCCTGCAGTACGGCGACTCCACCAAGGAGAGCCGCCTGATATCGCTCGATGCCGGCTCGTGGCTGAACCGCACCGAGGTGCGCTACGACGGCGCTGTGCCCGAGGGCGCGCGCATAGCCCCCGGCATTGTGGTGCACACACCGGCCGACAGCGCCTACACCTTCGGCGAAGGCTTCATGGGCTATGCCGACCCGACGGACAATGCCGAGAACGGCAACGGCACAATATATGTGGGCGTGGTGGCTCCCGAGGCCACGGCGATGCGTTACGAGCCGCTGGCCGAACCCGAGGGCAAGGCCATAGGCCATATACTGGCCGAAAGCCCCTACTCTGCCGGAAGCACCTACACCTATCTGTGGGGCTCGGGCTGGAGCAAGGGTGGCATAGCCGACGCCGAGGCATGGAACAAGGTGCTGGCCGACGCCGCCTACCGCCTGAAGCATCCGCTTACCATAACCGTAAAATAATATGGAACAAGTATTCTCGTATATTATAGGCCTCGGCGCCGCCGTGATGATGCCGGTGATATTCACTATCCTGGGCCTTTGCATAGGTATCCGGCTGGGCGATGCCCTGAAGTCGGGGCTGAAGGTGGGCGTTGGCTTTATCGGGCTGTCGATAGTGACGGCCCTGCTGACATCGGCTCTGGGACCAGCCCTGAACACGGTGGTGGACATCTACGACCTGCAGCTGAAGGTTTTTGACATGGGCTGGCCCGCGGCTGCCGCTGTGGCATACAACACGGCGGTGGGTGCATTCATAATCCCGGTGTGTCTGGGTGTGAATCTGCTTATGCTGCTGACGAAGACCACCCGCACGGTGAACATCGACCTGTGGAACTACTGGCACTTCGCATTCATCGGCGCTGTGATCTACTTTGCCTGCGACTCGCTGGCGTGGGGCTTCTTCGGTGCTATCGTCTGCTATATAATAACCCTGATTCTGGCCGATATCACAGCCAAGCGCTTCCAGCGCTTCTATGACGGCATGGATGGCATCAGCATCCCGCAGCCTTTCTGCGCCGGCTTTGTGCCTTTTGCCTGGGCTCTCAACAAAGGCCTGGATGCCATACCCGGAATGGGACGGCTGGAAATCGATGCCGAGGGCCTGAAGAAGAAGTTCGGACTGCTGGGCGAGCCTCTTTTCTTAGGTGTGCTGGTGGGCATAGGCATCGGCTGCCTGACGTGCACTTCGTGGGATGGCTTCACGGAGAGCATTCCCTATATCCTCGGGCTCGGGATAAAGATGGGCGCTGTGATGGAGCTCATACCACGCGTGACGGTGCTCTTCATAGAGGGCCTGAAGCCCATATCGGAGGCAACGCGCGCGCTCATTGCACGCAAGTTCAAGGGCGCTGACGGCCTGAACATAGGCATGAGCCCTGCGCTGGTGATAGGCCACCCGACGACGCTCGTGGTGTCGCTGCTGCTTATACCCGCCACTCTTGCCCTGGCGGTGCTTCTGCCGGGTAACGAGTTTCTGCCTCTGGCATCGCTGGCGGGCATGTTCTATGTGTTTCCGCTTGTGCTGCCCTATACCCGCGGTAATGTGGTGAAGACGTTTATCATCGGGCTTGTGGTGATGATAGCGGGCCTGTACATGGTGACGAATCTGGCTCCTTACTTCACTCTCGCCGCCACGGATGTGTATGCCAATACGGGCGATGCCGCGGTGGCTATCCCGGCGGGCTTCTCGGGCGGCAGCCTCGATTTTGCCTCGAGCCCTCTGGCGTGGGTGATATTCCAGCTGACACACGGCCTGAAATGGGTGGGCGCGGGAGTGCTCGTGCTTCTCACGATGGGCATGATGTGGTGGAACCGTATCCACATCATCCGCAACCAAAAGGCTATGGCGGCAGCAAACTCCACTGAAATCCAAGAAACTGAATAACGACATGAAAAAGATCCTTATCATGGCGGCCCTGGCGGCTGCTTTCGGCGCGAACGCCCAGACATCGTACAGCATCCTGCGAGCCTCGCATCCCGACGATGTGAAACATTATGACACGGAACAACTGCGGTCGCACTTCATGATGCCCAAGGTGATGGAGCAGGACAAGGTGAACCTGACATACTCGATGTATGACCGCATAATCTACGGCGGCACGGTGCCTGTGGAGAAAGAGGTGGTGCTCGAGACCATCGACCCGCTCAAGGCTGAATATTTTCTGGAGCGCCGTGAGCTCGGTGTGATCAATGTGGGCGGCGACGGTATAGTGAGCGTGGACGGCAAGGAGTATGAGCTTCACTTCAAGGATGCGCTGTATGTGGGCCGCGGCCACAAGAACGTGACTTTCCGGAGCAAGGATGCCGGCAATCCTGCCCGCTTCTATCTCAACAGCACTCCGGCCCACACTGCCTACAAGACGCAGCTCGTGACTATCGACGGCCGCAAGGGCTCTATCAAGGCCAACAGCTTTGCTGCCGGCAAGATGGAGGAGAGCAACGACCGTGTGATAAATCAGCTGATAGTGTCGAATGTGCTCGAGGAGGGCCCTTGCCAGCTGCAGATGGGGCTGACGGAGCTGAAGCCCGGCTCGGTGTGGAACACGATGCCCGCACACACGCATGACCGTCGCGTGGAGTGCTACTTCTACTTCAATGTGCCTGAGGGCAACGCTATCTGCCATTTCATGGGCGAACCTCAGGAGAACCGCATCATCTGGCTTCACAACGAGCAGGCCGTGATGTCGCCCGAATGGAGCATCCATGCTGCTGCCGGCACGAGCAACTATATGTTCATCTGGGGCATGGGCGGCGAGAATCTGGATTACGGCGATATGGACAAAGTGACGTATCTGGATATGAAATAACAGGCTCCGGACGTGTGTAAATTCTCTGCTGAACAATTTTTTCCGTAGTTTCAGAAACGAAGTGCAAAAAGTTTCGACTGAATAGCCCACATGTTTTT
>CAJTOZ010000013.1 GCA_910578095.1 uncultured Muribaculaceae bacterium
CCGTTACCTAAAAATTGTCATGTACTGTAGCCTTTGGCACGTAAAATTGGCATGCAGGCATATTATACATCGCAAAGCAATGTATCTACATTGCGGGCGGTAACCTTATGATGCCAACTTGGGTAATTTTGCGGATAATCAATTTAAAAATCATACTCAAGCAAGCCACCACAATAGCCTCCGGCGCACTGCCGAAAGCATTCATCACCATGCAGGAATATGATTACCTGTCCGGCAAATGCACAGATGCCACAAACCGCCTGCGCGCGGTCCTGTAGGCCCTTCCTTCCCCATCCCACCTATGCCAGCACAAAGCCCCTCAGAGCGGCCTTGAATAGCCGGAGAAGGCATCGTAACACTACCCTACTCCCCGTAGGTTACCCCCTTGTGATGCAAAGAGGATATAAGAAAAGGGGCCGCGCCAATGGCACAGCCCCTTTGCGGGATATCGTAGAAACAATTATTCTGCGGTTTCAGTAGCGGGAGCCTCAACAGCAGGAGCTTCTGCAGCAGGAGCCTCAGCCTTTTTACCGCGCGAGCGACGGGTCTTTTTGGCACCCTTGGCAGCAGCGCTGTCTTTCAGCATGGCTTCGTTGTAGTCAACAAGCTCAATGAAGCACATCTTGGCATTGTCGCCGAGACGGTTGCCGGTCTTGAGGATACGGGTGTAGCCACCGTTGCGGCCGGCGATCTTGGGACCAACTTCCTTGAAGAGTTCCTTGACAGCTTCCTTATGGTTGAGACGGCTGAACACCAGACGCCAGTTCTGCATGTTATATTCTTTGGCGCGGTTGATCAGGGGCTCTGCATATACACGGAGAGCCTTGGCCTTGGCGAGCGTGGTGAAGATTCGCTTGTGGAGAATCAACGACGCCGTCATGTTGGCCAGCATAGCATCGCGGTGGGAGTGCGTGCGGCTCAGATGGTTGAATTTTTTATTGTGTCTCATCGTTAGTGTTACTCTTTGTCTAATTTATATTTGGAGATATCCATTCCGAACGACAGGCCGAGGCTGGTGAGGAGCTCTTCGAGCTCTGTCAGCGACTTTTTGCCGAAGTTGCGGAACTTAAGCAGGTCGTTCTTGTTGAAGACCACAAGTTCGGCGAGCGTTTCCACTTCTGCACTCTTGAGGCAGTTGAGAGCACGCACGCTCAGGTCCATATCGACGAGTTTGCTCTTGAGGAGCTGTCGCATGTGGAGCACTTCTTCATCGAACTCTTCGTTTTCCACGTTCTCGCTCACCTCCAGCGTGATCTTCTCGTCGGAGAAGAGCATGAAGTGATAGATGAGGATCTTGGCGGCTTCTTTGAGTGCATCCTTGGGCAGGATGGAGCCGTCGGTGGTGATCTCGATAGTGAGCTTGTCGTAGTCGGTTTTCTGATCGACGCGGAAGTTTTCGACCGTGTACTTCACGTTTTTGATAGGCGTGTAGATGGAGTCGATAGCGATCTGGTCGATAGCGTCGTTGGCGCTGCGGTTTTCGTCGGCAGGCACCCACGAACGTCCCTTGTTGATGGTGAGCTCGATGGTGAAGCTTGCGCCGGGATCCAAGTGGCAAATCACAAGGTCGGGATTGATCACTTCAAATCCCGTGAGCACCTTGCCGATGTCTCCGGCCTTGAACTCTTCCTGGCCCGAGACGGTGATGGTAGCCTTTTCGAATTCAGTATCTTCGACAATACGCTTGAGATTCACTTGCTTCAGGTTGAGGATGATGTTGGTGACATCTTCCTTAACACCGGGAATGGTATCGAATTCGTGGCGCACGCCGTCGATCTTGATCGACGAGATGGCGAAGCCTTCCAGAGAAGACAGCAGTACTCGACGAAGTGCGTTGCCCACAGTGATGCCATAGCCGGGTTCCAAAGGCTTGAACTCAAACTTGCCGTAGAAATTGTCGGCTTCCAACATGAGGACCCGATCGGGTTTTTGGAATGCTAAAATAGCCATGGATCTTGCGTTTATAGATTATTACTTAGAGTAGAGCTCGACGATGAGCTGCTCCTTGATGTTTTCGGGGATGTCCTCGCGTGCAGGCACGTGGAGGAACTTGCCGGCCTTTGTAGCTTCGTCCCACTCGATCCAAGGATACTTGCTGTGGTTGAAACCTGCAAGGTTGTCGGCGATTACTTCGAGCGATTTGCTCTTTTCACGCACGCCCACTACGTCGCCGGGCTTAACCTGATAGGATGCGATGTTCACAACGGCGCCGTTGACGGTGATGTGGCGGTGCAGCACGAGCTGACGGGCGGCGGCACGGGTCGGGGCGATGCCCAGACGGTAAACCACGTTGTCAAGACGGCTTTCGAGAAGCTGAAGCAGGATCTCACCGGTGATACCCTTCATGGCGCTTGCACGCTCGAAGATGTTGCGGAACTGCTTCTCAAGCACGCCGTAGGTGTATTTGGCTTTCTGCTTCTCACGCAGCTGAACGCCGTATTCCGACGTCTTGCGGCGCTTGTTCTGGCCATGCTGGCCGGGGGGGTAGTTGCGGCGCTGGAGGGTCTTGTCCTCACCGAAGATGGGCTCGCCGAACTTACGTGCGATTTTGGTCTTGGGACCTATGTATCTTGCCATTTTGTTTAAAATCAGTTTTGGGCCTTGTGCCGGTCGTCATTCCGTCATCAGTGCAGCCGCGACCATAGAGAGGTGATAAAAATATGGTCTATTCACATTGACGGTGCTGCTGTGGTGCGCTGCCGGCGGCTATCGCTGCCGGAGCGCGGGGCACTGCCCGGTTTTAATGATATGAGGGTTGATTTAGAAACTAAAAGCTGAAAGCAGAGGGTCGCCCGCGCCGGTTGCGGTTTTGCATCCGCACGGCGCGGCGCCAACTGATTTTTAAACTCTTCTGCGCTTGGGAGGGCGGCATCCGTTGTGGGGCAACGGAGTAACGTCGATGATCTCGACTACTTCGATACCGGCACCGTGGATGGTACGGATAGCGGATTCGCGGCCGTTGCCGGGACCCTTGACGTATGCCTTCACTTTGCGCAGGCCGAGGTCGTAGGCTACCTTTGCGCAATCCTGTGCGGCCATCTGGGCAGCGTAAGGAGTGTTCTTCTTGCTGCCGCGGAAGCCCATTTTACCGGCGCTGGACCAGGAGATCACCTGACCTTCGCTGTTGGCTAAGCACACGATGATATTGTTGAATGAAGAATGCACGTGAAGCTGGCCTTCAGCACCAACTTTGACGTTACGCTTCTTTGCTGCGACTGTCTTTTTTGCCATAATATCCTATTATTTAGTAGCTTTCTTCTTATTAGCAACAGTTTTCTTGCGGCCTTTGCGGGTACGGGCGTTGTTCTTGGTGCTCTGACCACGCACGGGCAGACCGTTGCGATGGCGGATGCCGCGGTAGCAGCCGATGTCCATCAGGCGCTTGATGTTGAGCTGGATCTCGCTGCGGAGGTCGCCCTCCACCTTGTAGTCGGCGCCGATTACTTCACGCACTTTGGCGGCCTGGTCGTCGGTCCAGTCTTTTACTTTGATGTTCACGTCCACGCCGGCCTTCTCGAGGATGGTCTTTGCGGAGCTCCGGCCAATGCCGAAGATGTATGTCAAGGCGATTTCACCTCTTTTGTTTTGGGGGAGGTCCACTCCCACGATACGTACTGCCATGTTTGTTTCTTCTTAGTTATTAGCAAAAATAGCAAGAATTATCCTTGACGCTGTTTGTACTTAGGGTTTTTCTTGTTGATAACGTAGAGACGACCCTTGCGACGCACGATCTTGCTGTCCGGGGTGCGTTTTTTGATTGAAGCTCTTACTTTCATATCTCTTAGTGTTTCTGATTATTTGTAGCGGAATGCAATACGGCCTTTGCTGAGGTCGTAGGGCGACATCTCCACGCGCACCTTGTCGCCGGGCAGGATCTTGATGTAGTGCATGCGCATCTTGCCGGAGATATGGGCGGTGATTTCGTGGCCGTTCTCAAGCTCTACGCGGAACATTGCGTTGCTGAGGGCCTCGACGATGGTGCCGTCTTGTTCGATTGCTGACTGTTTTGCCATATAGCGTGTTTTTAAATAAATCTATCCTGAAGCACCTCGCTGATGTAGTCGAAGGTGGTGAGCACTACCGGCTCGTCGTCGACCATGGCGATAGTGTGTTCATAGTGGGCGGACGGTTTGTGATCGCGCGTGCGGCATGTCCAGCCATCGCGGTCGATCGTGATATTGCGACTGCCCATGTTGATCATGGGCTCGATGCAGATGCACATGCCGTTGCGCAGCACGGGGCCGATACCGCGGCGCCCGTAGTTGGGCACTTCGGGATCCTCGTGCATCGACTTGCCGATGCCGTGGCCGCACATCTCGCGCACCACGCTGTAGCCGCGGTGCTCGCAATATGTCTGCACGGCGTTGGAAATGTCGCCGATGCGTTTTCCCACTTTAGCTGCACGGATGCCCTCGTAGAGCGATTCCTTGGTGGTGCGGCACAGGGCCAGCACTTTCTCGTCCACCTCGCCAACGGCGAATGTGTAGCAGGAATCACCCATGAAGCCGTCGAGCTCGACCACGAGGTCGGTGCCTACGATATCGCCTTCGCGCAAAGCGTAGTTCGACGGGAATCCGTGCACGACAACGTCGTTCACTTCTATGCACAGCGTGCCGGGAAAGCCCTGATAGCCCAGACAAGCAGGCTTGCCACCATTGTCCTGAATAAATTCGCGGGCAATGGTGTCGAGCTTGCGTGTGGTCACTCCGGGAGCTATCCAACGCGCCACCTCGCCCAACGTGCGTGACGTAAGGTCGGCGGCGGCTTTGACGCGCTGGATTTCCTCGGGTGTCTTCAGATAAATCATTTAAAGACTTACTTAGGGACTTGTTAATAAGCCTGGCCGGTGGTGCGACCCTTGATCTTGCCTTCTTTCATCAGGCCGTCGTAGTGGTGCATCATCAGGTGAGACTCTATCTGCATGAGTGTGTCGAGCACGACACCCACCATGATCAGCAGCGATGTGCCGCCGAAGAACTGGGCGAAATTCTGGCTGATGCCGAACCAGCGCGCGAATGCGGGCAGAATGGCGACAATGCCGAGGAAAATCGATCCGGGGAGGGTGATACGGCTCATAATTGTGTCGAGATACTCAATCGTGGCTTTGCCGGGTTTTACGCCGGGGATGAATCCGTTGTTGGCTTTGAGGTTTTCAGCAATATCCTTCGGGCGCACGGTGATGGCCGTATAGAAATATGTGAATGCCACAATCAGAATAAAGAACACGAAGTTGTACCAGAAGCTGTTGATATCGCCGAAGGCTGCCATGAATCCCGAGTTGCCGCCACGGAAACCGGCGACAGTGATGGGGATGAACATGATGGCCTGCGCGAAGATGATAGGCATCACACCGGCTGCATTCACCTTCAGGGGAATGTAGTTGCGGGCGCCGCCGTACTGGCGGTTGCCTACGATGCGCTTGGCGTACTGCACAGGCACCTTGCGTGTGCCCTGAACGAGGAGCACGGCACCGACAGTGACGGCGAACAGCAACACGATTTCCACCAGGAACATCACAAGACCGCCCTGGCTGCCGGTGCTACCGGGCAGACGGCTCGTGAACTCGAAGAAGAGCGCTCCCGGAAGGCGGGCGATGATACCTACAAGGATTATGAACGAGATACCGTTGCCGATACCGCGGTCAGTGATACGCTCGCCGAGCCACATGATGAACATGGCGCCGGCAGCGAGGATGATGGTCAGATACACAACGGTCCAGAAACCGAACGTCATGGGAGCCATGCCGTTGCTGGCGCTGTTCACCTGAATCTGCAGGTTCATCAGATAGGCGGGTGCCTGAAGGAAGAGAATCAGCACGGTGAGATAACGTGTGTACTGATTCAGCTTCTGGCGGCCGCTCTCGCCCTCACGCTGCATCTTCTGGAAAGACGGCAGAATCATGCCGCACAGCTGTATCACGATGGATGCAGTGATGTAGGGCATGATACCGAGAGCAAAGATTGATGCCTGGGAGAAGGCACCGCCGGAGAACATGTCGAGGAGCTGCATCAGGCCGCTCTTGTTGGTAAAGTTGGCCAGTGCGTCGATAGCGGCCGGCGAAATGCCGGGGAGCACCACGTAACAACCCAGGCGGTACACAAGTACCAGCCCGAGTGTCACGAGGAGACGCTTGCGCAGCTCTTCGATTGTCCAGATGTTCTTGAGGGTTTCGACAAATCTCATTATGCGTCGAGTTTATTGACGGAGCCGCCGGCAGCTTCGATGGCAGCCTGTGCGGCCTTCGAGAATGCGTGAGCTTCGACAGTGAGAGCGCTGTTGATCGTGCCGACGCCGAGAATCTTCACCAGCTGGTTGCGATTCACGAAGCCTGCGGCACGGAGCTCCTCAAGGCCGATCTTCTCGATCTTCTTGGCCTCGGCGAGCTGCTGGAGGGTAGCCAGATTCACGGGCTTGTACTCCACACGGTTGATATTTTTAAAACCGAATTTGGGAAGGCGACGCTGGAGGGGCATCTGACCGCCTTCGAAACCTATTTTGTGCTTGTAGCCCGAACGCGACTTGGCACCCTTGTGACCGCGGGTCGATGTGCCGCCTTTGCCGGAGCCGGGACCGCGGCCGATGCGGGTCTTGCGCTGTACGGAGCCCACAGCGGGCTGCAAATTACTTAAATCCATAGTCTTGAAAGTTTAAGCGTTGGTCACTTCTACCAAATGACGAACTTTGTTAACCATACCCATCACGCTGGGAGTGTCTTCCTTCACCACCGTGTGGTTCATTTTCTTGAGGCCGAGGGCGTCGAGCGTGCGCTTCTGCACGGCGGGACAGTTGATACGGCTCTTGATTTGCTTGATCTTTATCTGTGCCATTGGTAGTTTTAGCCTTTGAATACTTGTTCGACACTGATGCCACGGTTCTGCGCTACCTGAGCGGGCGAACGCATTTCGCCGAGGGCGGCGATGGTGGCCTTCACGAGGTTGTGGGGGTTCGACGAGCCCTTGCTCTTGGCGAGGACGTCGGTGATGCCCACGCTCTCCAGCACGGCACGCATAGCACCACCGGCCTTCACACCGGTACCGTGGGATGCGGGCTTAAGGATGATGCGGGAGCCGCCGAACTTGGCAATCTGCTCGTGGGGGATAGTTCCTTTGTGCACGGGCACGCGGATAAGGTTCTTCTTGGCAGCCTCAACGCCTTTGGCGATAGCGGCCTGCACTTCGTTGGCCTTGCCGAGGCCCCAGCCTACGATGCCGTTTTCATTGCCGACAACAACGATGGCTGCAAAGGTGAACGCACGGCCACCCTTGGTGACCTTCGTTACGCGGTTGATGGCAACGAGACGATCCTTGAGGTCGAGGTCGTTGGTGGTCTTTACGCGGTTATTCATTGCTTTTGCCATTTTTATTTAGAATTTAAGTCCGCCGTTGCGAGCAGCATCAGCAAGGGATTTCACACGACCGTGGAACAGGTAGCCGTTGCGGTCGAATACTACTTCAGTGATACCGGCTTCCAGGGCTTTCTTGGCGATGTTCTCGCCTACCTTGGCAGCGATTTCGCTCTTGGTGCCTTCCTCGATGCCCTTCGACGAAGTGCTTACGAGGGTGACGCCGGCGAGGTCGTCGATGAGCTGAACGTAGATCTGCTTGTTGGAGCGGAACACGGTCATGCGGGGACGGGCTGCGGTACCGGAGATTTTACCGCGGATGCGGGTCTTGATTTTATTTCTTCTTTGAATCTTCGTTTTCATAGCTTCAGTGTTACTTATTTGGCACCAGCCGATTTACCGGACTTGCGGCGGATAACCTCGCCGACGAACTTGATACCCTTGCCCTTGTAAGGTTCGGGCTTGCGGAGGGAGCGGATCTTGGCGCACACCTGACCGAGGAGCTGCTTGTCGTCGCTCTCAAGGATGATCAGGGGGTTCTTGTTGCGCTCGCTCTTGGCCTCCACTTTCACTTCCGGGGGAAGCTTGATGAAGATAGCGTGCGAGAAACCGAGGGAGAGCTCCAGCACCTGGCCGGTGGCATTGGCACGGTAGCCCACGCCTACGAGTTCCAATTCTTTGCGATAACCTTCGCTGACACCCACTACCATGTTGTGGATGAGAGCGCGGTACAGACCGTGCTGAGCGCGGTGCTCGCGGTCGTCGCTGGGACGGGTCAGCGTTACGTGACCGTCTTCTATTTTAACGTCGAGTTCGGGATTGACTTTCTGTGTCAGGGTGCCTTTGGGGCCTTTTACTGTAACCACACTGTCCTTGACATCGACGCTTACGCCTGCGGGAATGGCGATGGGTGCTTTACCTATACGTGACATATTCGATTCTTTGTGGTTGGATTAGTAAACGTAGCACAGAACTTCGCCGCCGATTTTCTTTTCGGCAGCAGCCTTGTTGGTCATCACACCCTGCGAAGTGCTGAGGATGGCGATGCCGAGGCCGTTGAGAACTCGGGGCATTTCCTTGTAGCCGGTGTACTGGCGCAGGCCCGGACGCGATACGCGCTTGAGGCCCTGGATAGCGTTGACACGGTCCACGGGATCGTATTTGAGGGCAATCTTGATGATGCCGGCGGGGGTTTCACCCTCTATAAACTTGTAGTTAAGAATATAGCCTTGTTCGAAGAGAATCTTGGTGATTTCCTTCTTCAAGTTTGAGGCAGGGACTTCAACCACACGGTGGTTGGCCTTGATAGCGTTCCTCAATCTTGTCAGATAGTCTGCTATAGGATCTGTCATTGTGTTGATTGTTTAAATTGATTGGGCTGTTCCCAACAATATTTAATACTCGGAGTTGTTAGCTCGGGAGATTTACCAGCTGGCTTTCTTCACGCCGGGGATGAGACCTGCGGAAGCCATTTCGCGGAACTGGATGCGGCTGAGGCCGAACTGGCGCATGTAGCCTTTGGGGCGTCCGGTGATGGAGCAGCGGTTGTGCATGCGCACGCGCGATGCGTTCTTGGGCAGCAGCTGCAGGGCCTGATATGCCTCGTAGTCGCCCTGAGCCTTGAGTTCGGCCTTCTTGGCGGCATATTTGGCAACGAGCTTGGCGCGCTTGACCTCACGGGCCTTCATTGATTCTTTTGCCATATCTTCTGATTACTGTTTTTTAGCATTCTTGAAGGGCAGGCCGAATTCCTTGAGAAGAGCGTAGCCTTCTTCGTCGGTGTTGGCGCTGGTCACAAAAGTGATGTTCATGCCCATGAGCTTGCTGATGGAGTCGATGTTGATTTCGGGGAAGATAATCTGCTCCGTGATGCCGAGGGTATAGTTACCACGGCCGTCGAGCTTGCCTTCGATACCCTTGAAGTCGCGGATACGGGGAAGAGCTACGCGGATCAGACGCTCCAGGAATTCATACATGCGGTCGCGACGGAGGGTCACCATCACGCCAACAGGCATTTTTTTGCGGAGCTTGAAGTTCGAGATGTCCTTCTTAGAGAGGGTGGCAACGGCTTTCTGGCCGGTGATGGCTGTGAGCTCGTTAATGGCGGTCTCAATGATTTTTTTGTCCTGAGTGGCTTCGCCGAGACCCTGGTTGATGACGATCTTCTTGAGCTTGGGCACCTGCATTACGGTGCTGTAGCCGAACTCTTTCTCAAGAGCGGGGACGATGCGCTCGGTATAGTCCTTTTTAAGAGTTGCAGTCATTACTTAATCTCCTCTCCTGATTTTTTGGAAAAACGAACGGTTTTGTCGCCTTCTTTGCGGAAACCTACGCGGGTGGGTTTGCCGCTCTTGGGGTCGATGAGGGCGAGATTGGAAATGTGGATGGGGGCTTCAACCTTCACGAGGCCACCCTGCGGGTGCTTTGCGCTGGGCTTGGTGGCTTTGGTCACGATGTTCACACCCTCGACGATGGCGCGCTGCTTGGCAGCCTGCACTTCGAGCACGCGGCCCTGCTGGCCTTTATCCTCGCCGGAGAGCACATAAACGGTATCGCCCTTTTTGATATGAAGTTTCATTACTGTCTTTTATTAAGGGTTGATTAGAGAACTTCCGGAGCGAGGGAAACGATTTTCATCTGGTTGGCGGCGCGGAGTTCGCGGGCAACCGGACCGAAGATACGGGTGCCGCGGAGCTCACCGGCGTTGTTGAGGAGCACGCAGGCGTTGTCGTCGAAACGGATATAGGAACCGTCGGGACGGCGGATTTCTTTCTTAGTGCGGACGACTACGGCCTTGCTTACGGTGCCCTTCTTGACGTCGGAGCTGGGGATAACGCTCTTGACAGAGACAACGATGATGTCGCCTACGGAAGCGTAGCGGCGACCGGTGCCACCGAGCACATGGATGCACAAGGCTTCCTTGGCTCCGCTGTTGTCGGCGACGGTCAGGCGGGTTTCAGTCTGTATCATGGTTATTACTTAACTTTTTCTACGATTTCTACTAAGCGCCAGCGCTTGGTTTTGCTGAGAGGACGGGTTTCCATCAGGCGAACGGTGTCGCCAACGCTGCATTCGTTGTTTTCGTCGTGAGCGTGATACTTTTTCGACTTGTTCACGAATTTGCCGTAGATGGGGTGTTTCTCCTTCCACTTCACCATGACGGTGATGGTCTTGTCGCCCTTGTTGCTGGACACCACACCGATGCGCTCTTTTCTGAGATTTCTCTTTTCCATAGTGGTTTGAGGGATTATTTATTGTTGAGTTCGCGCTGGCGCAGCTCGGTTTTCACGCGGGCGATCATGCGGCGGTCGGCCGTGATCTTGGCGGGATTGTCGATAGGCGACACAGCGTGAGTGGCCTGCAGCTGAAGGTATTCAGCCTCCATCTGCGCGAGACGCTCGCGCAGATCGGCCGTGGTCATTTCTTTGATTTCTTCCTTTTTCATGATGCGTTATACGTTTTGGGTGGGGTCGTAATCGCGACGCACCACGAATTTGGTGACAACGGGAAGTTTCTGTGCAGCCAGACGGAGTGCTTCCTTGGCGATGTCGTAGCTTACGCCTTCCACTTCAATGATCATGCGACCGGGAGTAACGGGAGCCACGAAGCCTTCGGGCGAACCTTTACCTTTACCCATGCGGACTTCGGCAGGCTTCTTGGTGATGGGTTTGTCCGGGAAGATACGGATCCATATCTGGCCCTGACGCTGCATATAGCGGGTCACCGCGATACGGGCAGCCTCGATCTGACGGCCGGTAATCCATTTGGCCTCCAGAGTCTTGATGCCGAAGGAGCCGAAAGCGAGCTCATTGCCTCGCTGGGCATTGCCCTTCATGCGGCCTTTTTGCGCGCGGCGGAATTTGGTTTTCTTAGGTTGTAACATCTGTGATTGCTATTCTTGGAGGTTAACGATTGGTTTTGGCACGACGGAAGCCACCACGACGGGGAGCGCCGGCGCCATTGCCGCCACGGTTTTCCTTCTGCTGTGTGAACTGCGGAGCAAGATCGCGCTTGCCATAAACTTCGCCACGGCAGATCCATACCTTCACGCCTACGACACCCACTTTGGTGTGTGCTTCCACGAGAGCGTAGTCGATGTCGGCACGGAGAGTGTGAAGGGGAGTGCGGCCTTCCTTGAACATTTCGCTGCGGGCGATTTCGGCGCCGTTGAGACGGCCGCTCACCTGCACCTTGATGCCCTCGGCACCTGCGCGCATGCTGCTCTGGATAGCCATCTTGACGGCGCGGCGGTAGGCCACTTTGCCTTCGATCTGGCGTGCGATGTTGGCAGCTACGATTTCGGCGTCGAGCTCGGGGCGCTTAACCTCGAATATGTTGATCTGTACGTCCTTGTCGGTGATTTTCTTGAGTTCCTCGCGGAGTTTCTCAACATCCTGGCCACCCTTGCCGATCACGAGACCGGGGCGCGATGTGCACACCGTGATGGTGATGAGCTTGAGGGTGCGCTCAATCACGATGCGGCTTACGCTGCACTTGGCCAGACGGACATTCAGATATTTGCGGAGCTTGTAGTCTTCCAGGATGTTCTCACCCTGCTTGCTGCCGTCGCTCCAGTTGGAGTCCCAGCCGCGGATGACACCCAGACGGTTGCTGATAGGATTTACTTTCTGTCCCATTTTTATTAAGCCTCGTGATTGTTAGTGTTGTTGATAGTGTCCACGATAACGGTTACGTGGTTGGAGCGCTTGCGGATGCGGTAGCCGCGGCCCTGGGGCGCGGTGCGCAGACGCTTGAGCATGGGAGCGGGGTTCACGAAAATTGTGCTGATGTAGAGCTCGCCGCTCTCAGCCTTCTTTTCGTTCTTCTCTTCCCAGTTTGCCACTGCAGAGCGCAGGAGTTTCTCAAGCCGTGCGGCAGCCTCCTTGTTGGAGAACTTGAGGATGCCAAGGGCGCGGAACACTTCCTTGCCGCGGATCATGTCGGCAACGAGGCGCATTTTGCGGGGCGAAGTAGGAACATTGGTGAGCTTTGCGAAAGCTACCGTTTTACGTTCCTGCTTCTTCTGATCGGCAGATATTCTTTTTCTTACACCCATTGTATGTGTTGCTTTTCTTTGTCAATGAAATTGATTAGCTTGGGCCCTTACTTCTTCTTGTTGCCTGCGTGGCCGCGGAAGTTGCGTGTGGGGGCGAATTCGCCAAGCTTGTGGCCCACCATGTTTTCGGTCACGTACACGGGGATGAACTTGTTTCCGTTGTGTACGGCGAAGGTGTGGCCGACGAACTCGGGGGCGATCATGGATGCACGGCTCCAGGTCTTGATGACATTCTTCTTGCCGGAAGCATCCATATCGGCAACCTTCTTCTCAAGCTTCACGCTGATGAAGGGTCCTTTCTTTAATGAACGGCTCATATTTGCTATTTTATCAGATTACTTTTTGCGACGTTCGATAATGTACTTCGAAGACTGCTTCTTCGGGGCGCGTGTCTTGAGACCCTTGCTGTAGAGACCCTTGCGCGAGCGGGGATGGCCACCGCTTGCACGGCCTTCACCACCACCCATGGGGTGATCGACAGGGTTCATGACTACGCCGCGGTTGCGGGGACGACGACCGAGCCAACGGCTGCGGCCTGCTTTGCCCGAACGCTCCAGCGAGTGCTCGCTGTTGCCCACCACGCCAATGGTTGCTTTGCAGGCGCAGAGGATCTTGCGGGTTTCGCCCGAAGGTAATTTGACGATAGCATAGTCGCCTTCGCGGCTCACGAGCTGCGCGAAGGTGCCGGCCGAGCGTGCCATGAAGGCACCCTGACCGGGACGCAATTCGATGTTGTGGATCACCGTGCCGACGGGTATTTTGCCCAGGGGAAGAGCGTTACCCACTTCGGGAGCTGCATCGGGGCCGCTCACCACGGTTGCGCCTACTTCCAAGCCGTTGGGTGCAATGATGTAGGCTTTGGCACCGTCTACATAGTACAGAAGAGCGATGCGGGCCGAACGGTTGGGATCGTACTCGATCGAGTGTACTACTGCGGGAACTCCGTCTTTGTTTCTCTTAAAGTCAATGAAGCGGTATTTGCGTTTGTGACCACCACCAAGGTAGCGAGTGGTGAGGTGGCCCTCGGCGTTACGACCGCCGGAGGCACGTTTACCGACTGTAAGAGATTTTTCCGGCGTGGTAGCAGTGATCGTACCTTTGAACACGCCGATAACTTTGTGTCGCTGCCCAGGAGTTGTGGGCTTGAATTTTCTTACTGCCATTTTATTTATCAGATGTTGCTGTAAAAGTCGATGGTTTCGCCATCAGCGAGAGTGATGATGGCTTTTTTCCAGCGAGCGGTAGCACCGCGGAGCAGGCCGCTCTTGGTCCAGCGGCTCTTGTTCTTGCCGCGAACGACGGCGGTGTTGACACTCGCTACCTTCACCCCGTAAAGCTTCTCGACGAGATCCTTGATCTGGTATTTGTTTGCTTCGGGGGAAACACGGAAGGTGTAGCGATTGAGCTTATCCGTCAGACGGGTGGCCTTCTCGGTTACGATGGGTTTGATTTCGATTTCCATTTTCGGTTCCTCCAGGGGTTTACAGGTTGTTAATCACAGCAAGGCTACCCTCCGTCAGGATGATAGCATTGTTGTTCATGATTGCATACGTGTTGATGTCCGCGGCATTCATGAGACGAGTGTCGGGAACATTTCGAGCAGACAAAGATACAACATTATTTCGTTCTGCTAAAACGAGGAGCAGCTTTTTGCCGTCCACTTTAAGATTTTTAGCAAAATTTACGAAATTTTTAGTCTTCGGTGCTTCGAAAGTGAAGTCTTCAACCACGATGATCTCGTTGGCCTGGCACTTGAGGGTCAGAGCGGAACGACGGGCGAGCTGCTTCACCTTGCGGTTGAGCTTGAAGCGATAGTCGCGGGGACGGGGACCGAACACACGGCCACCGCCTACGAGTACGGGCGAGTTGATGTCGCCGATACGGCTGCCGCCGCCGCCTTTCTGCTTGTGGAGCTTGCGGGTGGAACCGCTCACTTCGCTGCGTTCCTTGCTCTTATGTGTGCCCTGGCGCTGATCTGCAAGGTACTGCTTGACATCGAGGTAGATGGCGTGTTCGTTGGCTTCTACTGCGAACACCTGATCGTTGAGGACTGCCTTGCGGCCGGTGTCCTGTCCTTCTTTATTGTAGATTGCAACTTCCATTTTACTTCTCAATTAAAACGATGGAACCTTTGGCGCCGGGGATGGAGCCTTTAATCATGAGGATGTTGTGCTCGGCGATGACCTTTACCACCTGAAGGTTCTGCACGGTCACGCGCTGGTTGCCCATCTGGCCGGCCATGCGCATGCCTTTGAACACTTTTGCGGGGTACGAGCAGGCACCGATAGAACCGGGTGCGCGCAGACGGTTGTGCTGGCCGTGTGTGCTCTGGCCTACGCCGCCGAAACCATGGCGCTTAACAACGCCCTGGAAGCCTTTACCCTTGCTGGTGCCAACGATGTCGACAAAGTCGGCTTCGTTGAACATGTCAACAGTAAGGGTATCACCGGCTTTATACTCGCCGTCGAAACCTTTGAACTCGGCCAAGTGGCGCTTGGGAGCTACGCCGGCTTTTGCGAAGTGACCGAGCTCGGGCTTGGTGAGGTGCTTTTCTTTCTGCTCCTCAAAGCCGAGCTGGAGGGCGTTGTAGCCATCCTTTTCGGTGGTCTTCACCTGCGTAACAACACACGGGCCTACTTCGATAACAGTGCACGGTACGTTCTTACCGTCGGCACTGAAAACGGATGTCATTCCGATTTTCTTTCCAATTAATCCTGGCATTTCTGTGTTTGTTTAGGAGTGAATATCTTATTTTGTTGGTTGCTTGTATGAAGTCGGGGCATCACACTTTGATCTCTACTTCAACGCCGCTGGGGAGTTCGAGCTTCATAAGAGCGTCGACTGTCTTGGCGGTGCTGTTGTAGATGTCGATGAGACGCTTGAACGACGAGAGCTGGAACTGCTCGCGGCTCTTCTTGTTGACGAAGGTCGAGCGGTTCACGGTGAAGATACGCTTGTGGGTGGGCAGGGGTATGGGGCCGCTGATCACTGCACCGGTAGCTTTCACGGTCTTGACGATCTTCTCGGCGCTCTTGTCGACGAGATTGTGATCGTAAGATTTGAGTTTGATGCGGATTTTCTGACTCATATTGTTGGTTTATTATTATCGGATTATTTAACGAGGTCAACACGGCCCTGGCACTCGGTGAGCACATTGCGGGCAATGCTGCTGCTGACTTCGCTGTAGTGCGAGAAGGTCATGGTGCTGGTGGCACGGCCGGAGGTGATGGTGCGGAGGGCAGTCACATAGCCGAACATCTCGGCAAGAGGAGCCTTGGCCTTAACCACACGGGCGCCGCTGCGGCTTGTTTCCATGCCTTCTACCTGACCACGACGCTTGTTAAGGTCGGAGATCACGTCGCCCATGGATTCCTCGGGGGTAACCACTTCGATTTTCATGATGGGCTCAAGCAGCACGGGACCGGCCTTTTCGCTGGCCTTCTTGAATGCCTGGATAGCGCAGAGCTCGAACGAGAGCTGATCGGAGTCAACGGGGTGGAACGAGCCATCGATGACAGTCACCTTCAGAGTTTCCACAGGGAAGCCGGCGAGCACACCGTTCTTCATGGCTGTCACGAAGCCTTTCTGAATGCTGGGGATAAATTCCTTGGGAATGTTACCGCCCTTGACTTCGTCGACAAACTGCAGACCTCCTTCGAAGCCTTCGTCGGCGGGTTCAACGCGAACGATGATGTCAGCGAACTTACCACGACCACCGGTCTGCTTCTTGAACACTTCGCGAAGCTCGACGGGCTTGGTGAGGGCTTCCTTATAGGTAACCTGGGGACGACCCTGGTTGCACTCTACCTTGAATTCACGACGCAGACGGTCGATGATGATATCGAGGTGGAGCTCACCCATACCGCTGATGACGGTCTGGCCGGTCTCCTCGTTGGTAGCCACACGGAAGGTGGGGTCTTCTTCGGCCAGCTTCTGCAGACCTACACCGAGCTTGTCAAGGTCCTTCTGGGTCTTGGGCTCTACGGCGATACCGATCACGGGATCGGGGAAGTCCATAGCTTCGAGCACGATGGGTGCATCTTCAGCGCAGAGAGTGTCGCCGGTGCGGATATCCTTGAAACCTACGCCTGCGCCGATATCGCCGCAACCGATCATTTCTTTGGGGTTCTGCTTGTTGGAGTGCATCTGGAAAAGACGCGAGATGCGCTCTTTCTTGCCGGAACGCGAGTTGAGCACGTAGCTGCCGGCATTGATGTCGCCGGAGTACACACGGAAGAAGCACAGACGGCCCACATAGGGGTCGGTTGCGATCTTGAACGCGAGAGCACACATGGGAGCGTCGCTGCTGGGTTCGCGGGTCAGCACTTCGTCAGGGTTGCCAACGGCGTGACCTTCCACCGCACCGGCATCCATGGGGCTGGGCAGGTATGCGCACACATTGTCGAGGAGGCACTGCACGCCCTTGTTCTTAAAGGAAGAACCGAGGGTCATGGGCACAATCTCCATAGCGAGCGTACCCTTGCGGAGAGCCTTCTTGACTTCCTCCTCGGTGATGGTGGAGGGGTCGTCGAAATATTTCGCCATGAGATCGTCGTCGAATTCGGCGATTTTCTCAAGCATTTTGTCGCGCCATTCTTCAGCCTCTTCAACGAGGTTGGCGGGGATTTCCTCGATGGTGTAGTCGGCACCCATGCTTTCGTCGTGCCAGAAGATAGCCTTCATGCGCACGAGGTCCACAACGCCCTTGAAGGTCTCTTCAGCGCCGATGGGGATCTGGATGGGGCAGGGGTTGGCACCGAGCACATCTTTGAGCTGACGCACCACCTCGAAGAAGTTGGCACCGCTACGGTCCATCTTGTTGACGTAACCGATACGGGGCACGTTATATTTGTCGGCCTGACGCCACACGGTCTCAGACTGGGGCTCAACGCCGCCAACTGCGCAGAACGTAGCCACGGCACCATCGAGCACACGGAGCGAGCGCTCCACTTCGACTGTAAAGTCGACGTGTCCCGGAGTGTCAATCAGGTTGATTTTGTATTTTTCGCCGTTGTAGTTCCAGAAAGCTGTGGTAGCGGCGGAAGTGATAGTGATACCGCGCTCCTGCTCCTGTTCCATCCAGTCCATGGTGGCGGCACCATCGTGCACCTCACCGATTTTGTGTGTCAGACCGGTATAGAAAAGAATACGTTCGGACGTAGTGGTCTTACCGGCATCGATGTGGGCCATGATACCGATATTGCGGGTAAATTTGAGCTGTTCGTCTGATTTAGCCATTTTGCGTTAGGATTTACAGTCAATGAAACATTAGAAGCGGAAGTGTGCGAACGCGCGGTTTGCTTCTGCCATTTTGTGCATATCCTCCTTGCGCTTGAATGCGCCGCCCTGCTCGTTGAAAGCGTCTACGATTTCGGCAGCCAGCTTGTCGGCCATGGTCTTGCCGCCACGCTTGCGGGCGTAGAGGATGAGGTTTTTCATTGAGATAGATTCCTTGCGGTCGGGACGGATTTCAGTAGGCACCTGGAAGGTGGCGCCGCCCACACGGCGACTTTTCACCTCCACCTGGGGAGTTACGTTCTCAAGGGCCTTTTTCCAGATTTCGAGGGCAGTCATTTCCTCGTTGGGAAGCTTCGACTTAACATTGTCGAGAGCGGTGTAGAAGATGTCAAATGCGGTGTTCTTCTTACCATCGTACATGAGGTGGTTCACAAATTTAGCCACACGTACATCGCCGAACACGGGATCGGGAAGGATTTGACGCTTCTTAGGCTTAGCCTTTCTCATTTTTGGTCAGTGTGTTGTGTTTTCAGATTGCTTGGTTGTGCTTCACTCTTGCTTCAGCCGTCGCGTCCTCCGACGCAGGCTTACTCAACCGGGCAGCTTTCAAGAATCAAAAAACGAGTTTAAATGTGTTTAATTAAATCTCGCGGTGCGTTTAGATTACTTCACTCGATTACTCGGAACCGAATTACTTCTTGGCTGCACCTGCCTTGGGACGCTTGGCGCCATACTTGCTTCGACGCTGCGTGCGGTCCTTAACACCGGAGGTATCAAGAGTGCCGCGAACGATGTGGTAGCGAACGCCGGGAAGGTCCTTCACACGACCACCGCGAACCAGCACAATGCTGTGTTCCTGAAGGTTGTGACCTTCGCCGGGGATGTAGGAGTTCACTTCTTTGCCGTTGGTGAGGCGCACACGAGCCACCTTACGCATTGCCGAGTTAGGCTTTTTGGGGGTGGTGGTGTACACACGCACGCACACGCCACGACGCTGGGGGCAGCTGTCGAGAGCGGGGCTTTTGCTCTTGTCCACGAGCGCCACGCGACCCTTACGTACTAATTGCTGAATAGTAGGCATCTTAGTTGTTTGGTTTAACTTTGGTTTATTTCTATCTTTTTCTAAATTCTTTTTCGACTCAACATGCGCACCGCACGCCCCGTATCGCCGTAACTGTCACGCAGTTAGCAATACACGAAGCGCAGATACGCCATAAAATCGACGCAAAATTACGAATTAATCCGCTATTTTCCAAATATTTCCGCAAAATCTTTTCCAAATATTTCCGCCGACCCCGTGCCCCAATTCCGCGCCAAATTTTGTATCTTTGCAAATGACATATTCACACGCGCGCCCGCACCAGAGCGCCCGCTGAAAATTACGACACCGATGAGAAAGCGCACATACAACTCCAAGATCGGCTGGTGGGTTCCGGCCGTAGTCGTCCTGTCAATCGCATGCTGCTACATAGGCCCATTGTTCACCGGCGACTTCACTACCGGAACCATCCTGTGCGCCATCACCCTAATCATTGAAATCCCGGTCTTCTCAGGGATCAAATACAAAATAAGCGGTAGCGGATTGTGGGTGCGGAACCTTTATCGCTGGCGCCGATACCCCATCGACAAAATAGCCGTAGTGAAAAAGACACACAGCGTACTGAACGCGGCCGCTCTGTCATTCGACCGCGTTTCAATAACATTTACCGACCGATCTATACTCAAAAGCTACATGCCGCTCGAAATTTCACCCGCAGAACGCGATGAATTCATAGCCCATCTCAAAGAAATAAACCCACTCATCAAAGTCAGCCATTAGGCCGCACGAGTCAATAATAGTTCTCGTTTCGGACAAAATGCTGCCCTATCGGGAATCAAATTCAAAAAAAACGCATTTTTATTCATTTTTTTGGCTCAAAAATTTGTCAGTTCAAAAAAAGGTAGTAACTTTGCAACGCTTTCGGCGATAACGGGCGCTTAGCTCAGCTGGTTCAGAGCGTCTGCCTTACAAGCAGAGGGTCGGGGGTTCGAATCCCTCAGCGCCCACCAACAACAACCGCCATCGCACGAAAGCACGTTGAAAAGCGTTTCAACGGGCGCTTAGCTCAGCTGGTTCAGAGCGTCTGCCTTACAAGCAGAGGGTCGGGGGTTCGAATCCCTCAGCGCCCACTCCATAATTTACTGCAATATATATTCCGTCTTGGCTTGAGAAAGCCGAGACTTTTTTTATGCCTCCGCGCAAGCCATCCTCAACCCTTCCGCGCACTTCCGCGTTATTACTACACAACAGCCCGAAAGGGCCGGTAAAATTTTAACTCTAAAAATATACCCATCATGGAAGTACGCATCCAGGGCATCCATTTCGATGTTACCCGCCAACTCACCGACTTCATCAATAAAAAAGCCGACAAGCTCGGCCGGCGCTACGAATCCATAAGCTACGCCGACTTCAACCTTACCGTGCTCAAGCCCGAAACCGCCATGAACAAGCAAGCCGTGGCAAAAATCATAGTCCCCCACTTCGGCGAACTGGTAGCAAAAAAAGTGGCCGACAGCTTCGAAGAAGCCGTCGACCTTGCGTTAGCCGCCATTGAAAGCCAGCTTGAAAAGGAAAAGAACAAAAAGTAGAAACCTACCGTCCCACGTAGCCTGCCTCGCGCAGCGTAGCGTCCGAATCATAAAACTCAGGCGAGAGCATCTCCCGGAGTGTCGCATCGGGATGCGCGGCGATATAGGCCCGAACTATCTTATGACCGATAAATCGCCCGGCCCTACCGGGCGAGTTATCGGTTAAAATAGCAGTAGAGGGAGCCGGCCCTACAAGCCGCTCTGCATCCGACGGGAGAGTGCTGAACAGCAGCCCTTTTCCCACAAGCAGCTCCCACAGTTCAGTCTCATGCTCTGAAAGGGCCGCATATTCATCCTCGGAATAGCCGAGCGCCGCCGGCCAATCCCCGCCGGCAAGACGGTATTTTGCTTCGGCAAGAGCGCCCTCATACAGCAGACGCGACAGCACTGTCGATCCATCCCTATGACGATATGGCATAGCAGTGGCGACAAGAGCCTCCGCAATATCGTAAGGGAGCATCCGCGGTGTCTTTACCCTGCGACGATAACCATCAAGATGACTGTAGCCCGGATAGTCATCGCCAAGATAGTGATTAAGCGCTATCAGCATCACAGTGTCGCAAAACATTATGCTCTCGGGGCGACCCCACACCACTGCGGCATACCTGCGCCGCGGCAGCTCCAATCCCTCCACGGAGGCCGATGCAAGAATATCGCCGAGCGCAGACTCTATCTTCCCCAAAGAGGGAAACACGCTGTCCACATCAGGAGTGAACACCTTTACAGCCGGAGAGCGAGACCACTCCGCAAGAGATTCCGCATCGGCTCCCCGCCCGAGCACCTTCATGAAAGCGGTCAGCTCGGGAAGCACAGAGCCGGGCACCTCCGCTTCTGCAGAGGAATCACAAAACAGCGAGTAGACGGGCGCCACCCGCTGCGTCTCCCCGTCGGGACGGGGAGACGTGCAGGCTATAGCTGCGAGAAGCATCGACACCGCGACGACAACACTCAACCTCATATATTAATAGTATATAGAATTACCGTACCGCAACCTTAAACGTACGGCCATCCACGTGTACCAGATAGACACCCGCAGCAAGGCCCTCAAGACCCAGGCGACGACCGCCGAGATCATAAACCGACGGCACGCCGGAAGCACCTTCTACTATTATACATCCATCTCCGCCGGTCACACGCACAGCCGGAACATCCAGCGCATCATCAATGCCACTTATTCCGGACGTCGCATATACGGCAAAGCTGTTGGCGGGCACATTGATCTTAAGCGTACCGCCATTACCGCTCAGCACAGGATTCGCAAAGCCTTCGCAGGCATAGATCAACTCAGCCGCGGCTGCATCCAGACCCGTTCCGGACACAGTCACGTCCTGCGCAGCGGTGGCCGACGGATTGAAGAATGCAACGATGGACACCCCACCCTTTTTCACACACAGACTACGGGGCGCCGACAAACTGCGGCCCCATGTGCAACTGAACTCGGCGTCCTTACCAAACATCTCCTCATTTTCAGCACGGAGCATACCGAGTGTGGAATAGGCAGCATACACATGCTTGTTGATGTTATTATTCAGAGCATTCCAGTTCACGCGCTTTGGCGAGGTATTGTTGCTGCCATCACCATTCTTTGTGGTTTCCTCATTGCCGAGTTCCTGGAACTGCCAGATCATCTTCGGACCGGGTGTCAGCACCATCCACGCACCGAGAGCAGCCAACCGGCGTCCGCGCACATAGGCGGTCTGAACGTCCTGTGCGCCCCACTGGCGGAGCTTATAAGCCACACGCTCCTCATCGTGGCTCTCGGCATAGGCCATCGAATGCCACGGAGTGCGGTCGGTGTTCGGGGTATAGAACTCCGATACGCCTGCATTATCCTCGCCGAAATACATCACGAACTGGCCGGAGTTGTGGCTCAGGTTATGCCATCCTATCTGCCCGTCGGCAGCATTGGCGTTTTCCTCCTTTGAAGCCGCCAGAAGCTCGTTGATATGTATGGCATCGGGCTTCACTTCCTTTATCGCAGCATGCAGACGCTTCATGCGGTCCACGCGGCTCTGGTTGTAAGCCTCCGTGCCAGATCCATAACTGCTGTTGTCGCCGAGGCCCTTCACAAGGTCGAAACGGAAACCGTCCACATTGTATTCAGTCAGCCAATACCGCAACACATCCTTGTAGTGCTGCTCCACCAGATCGTAGCCCGGATTGAGGTCGTTAAGCACACTGTAGTCATGCGGGGCCGTCTTGTTGTAGAACGGACTTGTACCGGCGGGGTACATCTGATACCACGGAGCCAGACCGTCTGTCTGATTGAACACCACGTCGAGAATCACAGCCAATCCGTTCCGGTGGCATGCGTCTATAAAATCCTTATACTCCTCGGGCGAGCCATAGGCTTTGTCGGGAGCCATATAGAAATTGGTATTGTAGCCCCACGAGTTATTGCCGTTGAACTCCATCACCGGCATCAGCTCCACCGCATTCACGCCGAGGCTCTTTATGTAGGGAATCTTTTCCATGGCTGCCGCAAGAGTGCCGTTGCCCTTGCTCTGACCCTCCGTGCCCGTGAAATCGCGGAGCAACATCTCGTACACATACAGACGGTCGTGGGCAGGAATCTCAAATGCGCTCCAGTTGTATTTGTTCATATCGCGGCGCCAAACAGCCAGCATCACATCACCTTCCACCTCCGAAGGATATTCAGGCATGCCCTCATAGCCGAGACCATCACCAAGCAGCCACTTGTCGCTATAGGGATCGAGCACAAGCTTGGCGTACGGATCCCCGACGGCATACATGCCGTCCACGAGATAATAGTACATATAATCTTTGCCGCTATCGAGCTTAGGCGAAGTGAGCCAGAAATACCGGCGGCCATTATAATCCTGATAGTACATCGTATTTTCCGGACGCACCTTGTATCCATCCCATGACGACACAATCACGACACTGGTTTTGCCGGGAGCGGCAAGGCAAAATGTCACCGTTCCGTCGGCATTATCCACGGCGCCCTGCACAGGCACACCTCCGGGATAGCCCTTGGCCGCAGAACCGGCCACGTAGGTCACCGCGCAAGTCTGCTCCAAAGTCTCTCCGCCGCGCGCAGCCACCGCCTTGAACACATATGTTCCCGGCGAAGCTATCGAGTAGGAGGCGGAAAGCTCCGTGACATTCTCCTTTTTAGCCAGCGACGTGTCCCCCAGACTAATCTCGATGGAAGCCGCTTCGGAGGAGCCGGCCTTCAGCGTCACCACAGTAGCGGCGGTCACCACCTCAGGCGCCGAGCATTCAAAGCTGAGTGCCAGCCCTGCCGGATGCACATCCACAAAGATATCGCTGCCGGCACTTGTCTTACCCTCTTTGGTGCCGTTGCCGTTGCGGAACACCATGCACAAACGCGACACCTTCTCCCCGGCGCCCACGCCGAAGAACGAACGGATATCGCCGATATTCAGGGAATACGTATTGGCATCCACACGGCTCATCTTACATTTGGGCAAATTCGTACCCCAATCGGCCGGCACGTGCTGCCAGTTGCCGGCTTCCGTTGTAACGCCGATATGAGCATACACGTCGTCGCCGGTGTAATTCTTGAGACCACCATTGCCAAGAGGCGAATCGGCATGATAGTACAGCACCACATCCTGCGAGTTCTCCTGAAGCAACGCGGGGGATGTAGTCACGATCTGCGCACCGGCATAAAAACCGCACACAGCGGCAGCCAGCACCACAAAAAGCGCAATAATCTTTCTCATTTCAAAAAACTGTGTTTAAGCAAGTATGATATTCGGTTATATAATATAATAATGTGTGCAAAGATAGCACATAGCCTCGACAAATCCAAAAGCCACGCAACAAAAAAACACACAAAGCGGGCGCCACGGCTCGCTCAGCCGGGCGCCCTGCCCTTGTAGGCCACACCAAAGGATGCGATGAAACTCCGATAAGACAGGATTTGAGTGCTCGTCGTCCTTTGTAATCCTCCGGCTCAGAGGCACCGACGGAAAATCCGCGGTCGAGGCCCGCCATTGGGCGACAAAGCTTGTCTCGGCATTTCAGAATAATTTGAAGAGTTTCCCAATCTACTTTGATGTGGTATGTCTTTCAGCAGGCTCTCTTGCCCTCTTTAAATCTATAACGCAAAGTTAAGACAAGCTGTTCGCATCTCCAAATTTTTGCAGCCGATTTTTTCAACAGCCCGCTATTTTTTTGCAGATATACCCCGCTCGCGTAGCTATACGACAATGCAGTGCCGTGCGTGGCTGCCACATATTAGTTAGCGGAAACCTATCGCATGCACTGCTACTGCGTGCCATCATCGCCGCCACTGCCGGCGGCTCAGCAAATAAAAGGTGAGCGAAGGGTCGAGCCCTCCTTGGCTTATTCCTCTACGCTGCGCAGCTGCTGAACGTAGACAGCCTTCATCATCTTCTTGCGGTTGGTGACGGAGGGCTTCTGGAATGCCTGACGCGAACGCAGTTCCTTAACTACGCCGGTGCGTTCAAATTTACGCTTGAATTTTTTGAGAGCGCGCTCGATGTTCTCGCCTTCTTTTACTTGTACAATGATCATATTATTCTTTGTGTTTATTTTTTGTGTTTCTTAGCTGTAAGATTTGCATTTAGCGGGGCAAAATTACGCATAACTTTTGACATGGCAAAACTTTTTTCGCCCCTAAACTCAAAAATATCAAATTTTTCTATCTGCCGAGGTCAAAAAATCGGACAGCTGAGCTGCGATCTCCCGCATTCCTTCACTGTCAGGGTGCCCCATGCGCTTGCTGATATCCTTCAGCTGCAGACACTCCACACCGCGCGCGGCACATATTTCTATCACAGCATCGCGCACCGGACCGTCAATAATATCGTTAAGCATCACCACCACGCGCGCTCCGGGATACAGAACGCCAAGTTGCTGCAACATATAGTCCATAGCCGGGCGGAAAGTGTAGAGCGAGTGCGGTTCGGTAGCCCCTCGGCCTTCCGGCGTAAGCGCCACTCCGGCCCAATGGTCGTTGGTGGCCCCGAACACCAGGATAAGATCAGGCGATCCGAGATCGTTCATTCTGGTGATGAAAGAACGACTGCTATAGTCCTCACCGTTATATCCCCGGTGGCACACCGTAGAGCCGGAATATGAGTTATTACGCTCAAGCTTCATTCCACTATGTTCCAGAAAGATATGCCACCATGTCTTTTCCACCGCCGTCACATCCGTCTTCTCTTCCGGATCGGTGGGATAATACCACACCTCATTGCCGGCCGGCTGCACAGCCCCGAGAAAAGTGGAGTACGAATCGCCGAGGATCGACACGCGCTGCGGCTCCGTGCCGTATGCCCATACCGACGCCACAAACAACGCCGCGGCCACCATCAGTCTTTTAATCATCGTTATCAGTTGTAAAGATTGAATTTACGCGACAAAAATACGAATAAGTAGAGAACAAAGCAAAATAATTCAGTGCTTAGACGACGCTCACAACTAAATGCCGATAAAAAAGTGTCAAAAACTTGCATATCACGCAAAAAAGCGCTAAATTTGCAGGCAATTTTTCCGCAACGGGCCCGAAACAAAGCGGGGCGCACAGCAACGCCGCCTCCGCCCGCCGGAGTAACTTATTAAAGTTCAGATACATGTACGTTATCGTAGAAATCCAGGGACAGCAATTCAAAGCTGAAGAAGGTAAGTTCCTGTATGTTCACTACCTCGGCGAAAAGGCCCAGGCTGGTGACACCGTTGAGTTCGACCGCGTGCTCCTCGCCGACAAAGACGGCGAAGTGCTTGTCGGCGCTCCCACCGTTGAAGGCGCAAAAGTTGTTTGCGAAGTAGCCGAATCCCTCGTAAAGGGCGACAAGGTGATCGTATTCAAGAAAAAGCGTCGCAAAGGCTATCGCCGCAAAAACGGCCATCGCCAGTGCTTCTCCAAAATCGTGATCAAACAAGTTGTTGCTTAACCCCTAAAAACACTATCAGAAATGGCACATAAGAAAGGTGTAGGTAGTTCTAAGAACGGCCGCGAGTCAGAAAGCAAACGACTCGGCGTTAAGATTTTTGGTGGTCAGTTCGCCAAGGCAGGCAACATCCTCAAGCGTCAGCGCGGCACAGTCCACCACCCCGGCCTCAACGTAGGCATCGGCAAGGACCACACCCTCTACGCTCTCGTGGACGGCACCGTTCTCTTCACCGAAGGCAAGAACGGACGCAAGTTCATCAACATCACTCCCGTAGAGGCATAAACCACTGCTCTGCAGCGACACCAAAAACAGCGCCCGCAGCCCGGACACACCGGACTGCGGGCGCTTAGCATAAACCCTCTTGATAATTATATTAAAAAACGCGAGGAGGGCAAACCATTCGGCCGACACATACGTTTATTATTTACCAACGTATTCAATTATTTCTTTATGAGTTCGTCACAAATGCTCGGTGCGCTGCTGCTCGCAGTTGCCCCTCTGGGATTGCAGGCCGAAAGCCTCGGCGAAATAGCCGACCGGCTTTCGGCCGCAACGCCCTATCATGCCACAGCCCGATACGAAGTACTGCTGCCACAAAGCGAAGAGCCTGTGGCCTACGACATAGCCCTCAACTCCATGACGCCTCAGCAGCCCGACACTCTTGCCCCCTGCGACTACCTGATAGACTGGACGCTTACCACACCATCCGGACGCAGCCAAGGGTTCAACGCCTATTTCGCCGGCCATCACTACCGATTCCGCGACAAAAGACTGCAAGAATACCACTACGACGACAGTCCCGCGCCGTTTTCCGCGTCGGGGCGCCTTGATCTGGGCGTGCAGCAGCAGGCACAGTTCGCCTCGCTGCTCCCCGCATTCATCGCCGCCCGCTTCCGGGAGATGGCCACCGACACCACCTACAGCTACACCATTACCGAAAATCCCGCGCACGGCACGCTATGCGTGAGTGGCACGCAGACATTCCACGGATGCGAAGGCCTGTCGTTCAGCTACACCTTCGATCTTTCCAACGGGCTACCGCTGTCGTCCGAGATGTGCTACAATCCCGGACAATTGAGCGAGCAAACCGTATCCGTGACCTACGGCGCACCCGACGTTGCCACGATGGACATCACTCCGTCCGAACCCGCACTCATGGCCCTCTATCCGGAAGCCTTCGGCCGATACCGCGAGAGCGGCTACACTCTCGCCAACCTTCCGGGCCGCCCCTTGCCGGCTATTTCCGCACCTAAGCTCGACGGTTCGCGCTACAACTACAGCCTCGGCGCCACTCTCCTGCTACCCACAATCGTAGCCATCCTGGATGCCGATGTCGACGGCTGCCCGGAAACAGTAAGCCAGCTACGGCAAGCCATCGACAGCAGCCCTGCGGCAGCAGCGCTTGTGCTCGCATTCGTAGGGAATCACGCCGAAGCCATCGCCGAAGCTATAGGCACAGCACGCCCCGATGAAACAATACTCACCGGCGCGCGCGGGCTCGCACGCGACTGCGGCGCCACCACCACCCCTGTGATAATCGTGTGCGACCGCTCCGGAACAGTGCAAAATGTACACACGGGCCGCAACAAAGACCTCCCACAGATTGTTATGCAAGAAATCACAATTGCAAAATAACATTCAATATGGAAACCGTCTACCTCAACGGCACCCCGTGCCATACCTATGGTAAAATGCCCGAAATAGGGTCAAAAGCACCATGCTATACACTTGTCGACAAGGACCTCAAGGAAATAAGCTGCATGGATTTTCTCGACAAGCGCGTAGTTCTAAACATTTTCCCCAGTGTCGACACTTCCGTGTGCGCCGCTTCTGTGCGTCGCTTCAATGTGGAGGCAGCCGGTCTTGACAACACATCCGTGATATGCGTGTCTATGGACCTGCCGTTCGCTCTATCGCGTTTCTGCGCAGCCAACGACATTGAGAATGTGGTGGTGGCTTCAGCGTTCCGCTCTCCTATGTTCGCTCAGAAATTCGGCCTGCAGATGGTGGACGGCCCTCTGGCCGGACTGCTCGCTCGCGCCATCATCGTGCTCGACGAAGACCGAAAGATCATATACTCTCAGCTGGTGGATGAAATCACCCACGAACCGGATTACGAGGCCGCTATCGCAGCACTCAAAAAATAAGCACACCACCCAAAAAGCATCGGGCCGCGCCTTCATTTCTGAAGATGCGGCCCGAACTATATCAGGATAGCCTCAGGCTCACTCCACCACAGGTGCGGCGGGGGCTGCGGGTGCAGGCTTTGCTTCCCAGCCAAGCGCGCTGGCGCCGAGCACCGCGGCATCAGCATCCTTAAGCTCGCTCAGCAGCACTTTTGCCTTGCCTTTAAACACACCCAGCATGCTGCGCTCCATAGCTTCGCGGAGCGGCTTCAGAAGGAGCTCACCACTCTTGGCCAAACCGCCGAACAGCACAAATGCTTCTGGAGAGGAGAACACCATCATATCGGCCATAGCCTCGCCGAGGATCGTGCCTGTGTACTCAAACACATCCTTGGCAAGCTTATCGCCGCTCATGGCTGCGTCGTACACATCCTTCGACGTGATCTGGTCGATAGGCAGGTTGCGCAGCGACGAGGGTTCGGTGCGTATTTCCAGAAACTCGCGGGCAGAGCGTGCCACGCCGGTGGCCGAGCAATAAGCTTCCAGACAGCCCGTGCGGCCGCAGCCGCAGAGACGACCGTTGTTGCGCTTTACTATCATGTGGCCAAGTTCGCCGGCAAAACCGTCGTGACCGTATACCACCTGACCATTGATCACAATGCCGGAGCCCACACCCGTACCGAGCGTGATCATGATGAAATCCTTCATGCCACGGGCAGCACCGTATGTCATCTCACCGATAGCGGCAGCGTTGGCGTCATTGGTCACAGCCACGGGGATGCCGAATTTGGAGCTTACCATCTGCGCCAGAGGTATGGGCGAAGGCCAGGGCAGATTCGGAGCATCGATAATCATGCCGTTATAGTAGTTGCCGTTAGGTGCGCCGATACCTATGCCATGGATCTTGTCCTCGGCATCGTTGGCCTTGATCAAGCGGCTGGCCTCGGTATAGAGTTCCTCTATATAGTCCTCTATATTGCTGTGCTTTGCAGTTTTAATAGAGTCGGACGCGATCACAACACCGCGGGCATCGACAATGCCGAACACCGTGTTTGTGCCACCGATATCAATACCAAGTACATAGGGTTTCATATGCTATTTCGTTTTAAGGTTAATATTTCTTTCGCAAAGGTAACAAAATAGCACAACCGATGCAACTCTCGGAAAATTAAAAAAATAAAAATATACCGCCAAAGTTTCATTTACGGTGCATAAAATTACCACAAGCCCTCATGAGATACAGAAAGATAAAAAGACCGAAAGAACAAAACACTGATAAGCAATCAAATAATTTATGATTCTCATGTCTTCCGTACCCGCGAAAAACATGATGCGACGATACAAAACAAGCGCAGCGCCCGGAATTTATCCTGACGCTGCGCTCTTGAGCCGCGAGTGGGACTCGAACCCACGACCTTTTCGTTACGAATGAAATGCTCTACCAACTGAGCTATTGCGGCCTTTCGTATCTTTTGCGGTGCAAAGGTACTAATAATTTATGGTTTGATTGCTATATGTGAAAGAAATTTTTGCTTTGTCGAGCGAAATTTTCACCATAGCCGGGCCCTGCACATACGGCACGAGGGCGCTTTCTGTGGTCCCGTAGTCCCAATAGCTTGAGCCGGTGGTTTCAAACTCCACGTCCACGGGGCACAGGCGGAAAGTCACATCATCGGCTGTGATCTCCTCCTTGTCAAGCAGATCGAGCAGATACTGACGCATCGCCGTGAAACTGTAGCAATTGTTGGTGGAATTATAGGCGGCGTAGAACGACGTCTTGTTGTCGGGCAACTGATTGTTTGCAAAGAATTCATCCTTCTTGCTTGCAAGCACCAGCAGCACATACGGCGGCGCAGGAATGCCTTCAGGATTGCCGATGGTATCGGCAGGAATAGTCATTGAAAGCGTATTGACCACCGATGCCTGTGCCTTGCCTGCCTTATACTTGTCGATAATCTCGCGCGCAGGGAAAGTGAATTCCACTTCCACGCCGGCCGGCGCCACTATCATATTCTCGCCTGCGTTGAGACGCGACACTATTTTGTCGCTCATGCGGAGGCGGATATTGTTGTTGGTCACGACCTCGGGAGTTACCGCCATATAATTGCCTATCTTGTATATGGTGGTATCGCGCTTGGTTGTTTCGTCAACATAGGTGTAGTGGTAGAACATGCGCATCATCGTCTGTGTGACGCGGCTCACACGTCCGCTACCGTAGCTGTTGGAAATATACACACCGGGGAACACTTTGTCGACAAACGCATCCGGATTGGCGAAATCAGCCGAATTTTCCTTATAGGCGTTGAATATCTCATAGGCGAGCTCCTTGGGCATACCCACCTCGATATACCGGTAGGCCGAGGCGGCCACCGTATCGCTCTGGCCTATGGCCGAGGCCGAATAGACAGCTGAGCCCAACTTGTCGGAAGGATTGAAATAGTCCGCCGGCGAGAAATCACTGTAGATAGGAGAAGGCAACGCGCGGTTCAGACGATAGACATTCACGCCCATGGGCACGATACTGTCGCCGGTAAACGCATTTTTATCCATGCGCATCACCAGTTTCATGGAGTCTATGTCGGAAAGGCTGATGCCCGTCGTATCGATGGAAGATGCGGGCATGAACTGGGTTACGACCGTCGAGCTCAACGAGCCGAAATCCTTGTTATCTATGCTACCGATAAGCTGCGTGAGGGTGCGCGACTGTACGGCGCCTGTTTCCACCGTGCGGCCGCTTATGGTGAAGTTGGAGTCTATGACGATGCTGAGCTCGTCGTCGACGATTGACGAGCCTATCGTTGTCTCTTCCTCGCAGGCCCCGAACGCAAGAGCCAGGGCGGCGGCAGGAATTATGAGTAGTCGCTTCATGGCGGAGTGATGAATCAGAGAGTGGTATAAAAATCGGCAATCGCCGCTGCGCGTGTCTCTTCAGGCTGGCATTCCAGGAATGGTTTACCACTGGCCTTGGCATAGGCTATAAGCTCGGGGTCGGCTCCGGGGAGCGCCTCTACCACAGCGTCGGCATTGTCGATAGCGATACGCATCAGTGTGCGGTAATCCACGGGAGCATCGCCGAGCACTGCCAACTGTTCGTCCGTGAAACCGTCCATACGGAGCTTTTCCACAAAACGGGCATCGAGCGTGCCTTCAAATGCATCGGGAAGCAACGATACCACGATTTTGCCGGTGCGGAACGACGGATCCTCGTTGTATTTATGCTTGAGATACAGTGGCGTGAGAGCCGTGATCCAACCGGTGCAATGCACCACGGATGCATCCCAGCGGAGTTTTTTCACAGTTTCCACCGATCCGCGCACGAAGAACATGCTGCGCTCATCATTGTCGGCAGGATGCGTGTCCACTTCAAGACCTTCCGTTGTGTGGCGGTCAAAGTAGTCATCGTTGTCCATAAAGTACACCTGCATGCGGGTGGGCTGAAGCGTGGCGACTTTAATTATGAGAGGGTGGTCAGTATCGTCGATGATTATATTCATGCCGGAAAGGCGGATCACCTCATGCAACTGATTGCGGCGCTCGTTTATGATACCGTAGCGAGGCATGAAGGTTCGCACCTCTATTCCTTTTTCCTGAACGCCGCGTGGAAGTTCGCAGCACAAGGTCGACACTACATTCGCCGGAACATAAGGATGAATTTCCTGCGAGATGTAAAGCACTTTTTTAACGTCCATTCGTGATGGCGGATTTTTGCGTTTCGTTTATAATATGCTGCAAAGTTACTAATTATTTTGTACAATAACGACTGAGGGAGGGTGTAGCAGCCGCTTTTTTCGTTTTTTTAAGTTTATAAAAAGAGATGTGTGTAGTAATTTTGTACCCGAAATATCACTTTCCCACATTTATGAAAAAATTTCTGACAGTGCTGCTGGCCATTCTGGCCATCGCACTCCCCGCAGCGTCGCAGACACAAGTGAAGTGGCGCACGGCTGTGCGCATGACTTCCGACACCGAAGGAGTTGTCACCGTAAAAGCTATCATACCAGAGGGCTTCCACCTCTATGGCACCACGGTGCCTGAAGGAGGACCTGTGGCCACCACATTCGACTTCGGAGCATCCAAAGGTGTGAAATTCCGCGGCGACATGTCGCCTTCATCCGTGCCGGTGACAGCACGCGATGAGGCCTTCGGCATCGATTTGCAATGGTGGACAGGCACCGTGGCTTTTTCGCAACACTTCACGATCACCGACCCCGCCACTGCACAAATCGTTCTGAAAATAAAGTACATGATGTGCAACGGCACCAACTGCATGCCCCCGCGCACTGAAAACATCACCATACCCAATACCCGATTGAAAAAGAAATGAAGACACTGCGACACATACTTGTCTCCGCACTGGCCGTAATGGCCATCCTGCTGCCCGCCCGCAGCCACGCCCAGCTCCCGGAGCATGTGGAGTGGAGCGCGCGCATCGACAGCACAGCCCCCGACCGGGGAAACATAATCCTCACCGCCGCCATGGCCGAGGGATGGCACATCTATGGATTCGACAAACCCACCGAGGATGCCAGCATGTACCCCACAGAGCTCACCGTAGCCCCGGCCGAGGGTCTCAACATCCTCGGCGACTGGACTCCGTCGCGCCCTGCCGGCGAGCACTTCGACACCATGCTTCAGCTCAACCTCACATGGTGGGATGGCACAGTGAGTTTCTCCCTGCCGTTCAGCGTGAGCGGTCCGGGTGCCGCGATCCGCGTCACGGCAGCCTACATGGTGTGCAACGCGCAAAGCTGCACCGCCCCCGCGCGCCGCAGTTTCGATCTCCGCTTCGGCAAAACACAGGCTGCAGCCACTGACGCCTCCACAGCCGGGAAGGACAAAGCCGGCACCACAAGCGCCCAATCTGCCGAACAAGCATCTCCGGCCGAGACATCCTGGTGGGCACCCGTCGACACTGAAAGCGCCACCGACACGCTGCCAGCAAGCCCGCTTGCCTTGCTCGGATTCGGTTTTCTCGGTGGCCTGTTGGCTCTGCTCACACCCTGCGTGTGGCCCATGATACCCATGACCGTAAGTTTCTTCCTCAAGCGTGGCCGTAGCCGCGCGCGCTCCGTAGGCGATGCCCTCATCTACGCCGGGGCCATCATAGCCATATACCTGATTCTCGGCATAGCCATCACCCTTGCCTTCGGCGCAGGAAAGCTCAACGAGATTGCCACCGGAGCCGTGTTCAATGTTCTCTTCTTCGTGCTGCTTGTGGTGTTCGCCATCAGCTTCTTCGGCGCATTCGACATCAAGCTGCCATCACGCTGGAGCAATGCCGTCGACGGCAAAGCCGAAAGCACCTCCGGAGTGCTCAGCATATTCCTCATGGCCTTCACTCTGGTGCTCGTGTCGTTCTCCTGCACAGGCCCCATCATAGGCACGCTGCTTGTGGAGGCCGCATCGCAGGGCGATGTTGCCGGCCCTGCCCTCGGCATGGGTGGCTTTGCCCTCGGCCTCGCCCTTCCGTTCGCTCTCTTCGCCTTCTTCCCGTCCATGCTCAAGGAGATGCCCCGCAGCGGCGGATGGCTCAACAGCGTAAAGGTGGTGCTCGGTTTTATAGAACTCATACTGTCACTGAAATTTCTCTCCGTGGCCGATCTCGCCTACGGCTGGCATATACTTGACCGCGAGGTGTTCATAGCCCTGTGGATCGTGCTCTTCGCCCTTCTGGGCATGTATCTGCTCGGAAAACTGCGTTTCAGCCACGACAGCCCTGCACAGCACACATCCGTGGGAGGATTCTTCCTGGCCGTATGTTCGTTCAGCTTCGCAGTCTATCTGCTACCCGGCCTGTGGGGCGCGCCTCTTAAAGCCATCAGCGCCTTCGCGCCGCCGCTCACCACGCAGGATTTCAACCTCTATGGCGGTGAATTCCGCGAGTTCGACGACTACGACCAGGGCATGCGCTATGCCGCCGACCACCATATGCCTGTGCTCCTCGACTTCTCGGGCTACGCCTGCGTAAATTGCCGCAAGATGGAAGGCGCGGTGTTCGATACCCCAGCCGTGCGTTCTGTCATAGAAGACAATTTCGTGCTCATCAAGCTCATGGTCGACGACAAGGCGCGCCTCGCCACACCATACACCGTGGAGGAAAACGGGCGCACCGTGGAGATAGAGACCGTGGGCGATCGCTGGAGCTACCTGCAACGCCACAAATTTGCCAGTGCCACGCAGCCTTTCTATGTAATGCTCAACAACGACGGCCTTCCTCTCGGCCCATCACGCAGCTACGATGAGAATGCCGAAGCATTCGTGCAGTGGCTTGAGGACGGATTGTCGGAATACAACAAGTAACTAACCATGTCACATACACGTAGCGAACGCGTCGAAGCTCTCGGGCGCGTAATGGACACGCTGGAGATTCTACGCGTGAAATGCCCCTGGGACGCCAAGCAGACCAACGAGAGCCTGCGGCCCAACACCATCGAGGAAGTGTACGAACTCGCACAGGCCCTCATGACCGACGACCCCGCCGAACTCCGCAAGGAACTCGGCGATGTGCTCCTGCACATCCTCTTCTACAGCCTCATCGCCGACGAGCAAGGACGCTTCGACATTGCCGATGTGGCCGATGCTCTGAACACGAAACTGATATTCCGCCATCCGCACGTGTTCGGCGACACAAAGGCCGAAGATGCCCGTCAGGTGTCTGAGAACTGGGAAAAGATCAAACTCCGCGAGAAAGGTGGCAACCGCACCGTGCTCAGCGGCGTGCCCGCAGCACTTCCTGCCCTCATAAAGGCATTCCGCATTCAGGAAAAAGCCGCCAACGTGGGCTTTGATTGGGAAAATCCCGCCGATGTATGGGATAAGGTGCGTGAGGAAATGGGCGAGGTGGAGCAGGCCGTAATGTCGGCCGACAAAGCCGATATCGAAGCCGAATTCGGCGACCTTATCTTCGCCGTGGTCAATGCTGCGCGCCTTTACGGAGTAAATGCCGATACAGCTCTCGAACACACCAATGCCAAATTCATGCGTCGCTTCGCACACATCGAGGAGACGGCAGCCGCGCAAGGACGTTCCGTTGCCGACCTGTCCCTCGACGAGATGGAGGCTGCCTGGCAGGACGCCAAGAAAAGTGAATAAGCGTGAAAGTCTGCATCACAGAGAAACCGAGCGTCGCGCGCGACATTGCTTCCATTCTTGGTGCCAATGTGCGCCGCGACGGCTATTTTGAAGGAGGAGACTGGCAGGTCACATGGACCTTCGGCCATCTTTGCTGCCTGAAGGAACCGCACGACTACACCGATCTATGGAAGCCGTGGAGCCTCAGCCGCCTGCCCATGGTGCCTGCAAAATTCGGCATCAAGCTCATCGACGTGGACAGCTATAAAAAGCAGTTTGCCGTGATCAAAAGCCTCATTGCCGGCGCCGAGGAAGTCATAAACTGCGGTGATGCCGGGCAGGAGGGAGAGCTCATCCAACGGTGGGTGATGCAGAAGGCCGACATCAAATGTCCGGTGCGCCGACTATGGATATCATCGCTCACCGATGAGAGCATACGCGAAGGGTTCCGTTCGCTCGAACCGGCATCGAAATTCGACAATCTCTATTACGCAGGTCTCTCACGTGCTGTCGGCGACTGGCTTCTGGGCATGAATGCCACACGCCTATATTCTCTGCGATATGGAGGCGGCCACCGCAATGTGCTCAGTGTGGGACGCGTACAGACCCCCACCCTCGCCCTCATCGTTGAGCGGCAACACGAAATCGACAACTTCAAGCCGGAGGACTTCTGGGAGCTGCACACCACCTATCGCGAAGCCGACTTCTCTGCCGCGGCCGGGCGATTCACCGACCGCGAAAAAGCGCAGGCTGCTATAGAAAGCGTAGCCCGGCACGAGCTCGAGATCACCTCTGTGACAAAAAAAGCAGGCCGCGAGGCTCCACCACGCTTGTTCGACCTCACTTCGCTGCAGGTGGAATGCAACCGGCGTTGGGGATGGACCGCCGAGGACACCCTGAAGCTCATCCAGAGCCTCTATGAGAAAAAAGTCACCACCTACCCGCGTGTGGACACTACATACCTCAGCGACGACATCTACCCCAAAGTCCCCGACATCCTGCGGCGCATGACACCCTATGCCACACTCACGGCTCCTGTGCTCGCCACAAAGATTCCCAAGAGCAAAAAGGTGTTCGACAACGCCAAAGTCACCGACCACCATGCCATCATCCCCACAGGACAGTCGCCTGCGCCCCTCGTGGGACTTGAGCGCCAGCTATACCATCTTATAGCCCTCCGTTTCATCGCGGCATTCTACCCCGATTGCCGCTTTGAAGCCACCACCGTGGAAGCCCTCGCAGGGCAGACAGCCTTCAAGGCCACAGGCAAGGTGATTGTGGAGCCGGGATGGCGCACAGTATTTGCCGGCGATAAATCTGAAAAAGCCGATAGCACGGCCGATACGGCCGAAGCTGTACTGCCCGCATTCTCGCAGGGTGAGCGAGGCCCGCACGAACCTCGCCTCGTAAAGAAAGCCACACAGCCACCGAAACTCTACACCGAAGGAACGCTCCTGCGCGCCATGGAGACCGCCGGAAAAACCGTCGACGACGACGAACTGCGGGATGCGATGAAAGAAAACGGCATCGGCCGTCCCTCCACCCGGGCAGCTATCATTGAGACCTTATTCAAGCGCGGCTATATCGAGCGGCGGCGAAAATCCATTGCAGCCACCCCGGCGGGCATCGACCTGATAGCCACTATCAGGGATGAACTCCTGAAAAGCGCCAAACTCACGGGACTATGGGAAAACAAGCTCCGCCGCATAGAACGCGGAGAATATTCCCCCGCCGATTTCATAGGGGAGCTCAAGGAAATGATCACCCGCATTGTGGCCGACGTGATGAACGACAACAGCGGCCACCGCATAGCAGTGGTGCAGGGCGCCGCGACCGACAAGACAGCGGCAAAAGCCAAAACGGCAAAAGCCGACAAACCCCGTGCCCCACGCAAAAAGCCGATAAAGAGCCTTGACGAGATCACATGTCCGGGCTGCGGCAAGGGCCACCTGCTGCGTGGACGCGCGGCATATGGATGCAGCCGATATGCCGATGGATGCACTTTCCGCCTCACATTCGACCAATACCCGGCCGAATTGACCCCGGCACAACTGGCAAAAAAAATCTCCAAACTAAACAAGTAGCGGCATGGATTGGCAATTAATCGCTGTGGGTGTGATCATGGCTGCGGCCCTCGCACATATAATATGGCGCGTGTGGCGCGCGGCACGCCGAGGGGGCCGATCGTCGTCGTGTTCGTGCGGATGCTCAGGATGCTCGCTGGCCGACAAATGCGCCGACAAAAAACAACCAGAAAAACACTGAGCCGTCAAAAATGCGCCGAATCATCATTGCCTTATTTCTCTCAGCGGGACTATCGGCAACAGCTCTGACACAGCTCGAATCGACGTTGCAGCGAAAGGGCTACAAGGACGTGACTGAAGCAGTGCCGGGGACATACGTTGAACTTATGTATGCCCGTGCCGACAATTTCACGGGACGCGTGCTGTACGACAGCCTGTCGCACGCCTATCTCCACCCCGATGCAGCAAGAGCTCTCGCACAAGCAGCCAAAGAATTGCAGCGACAGCGGCCCGACCTCCGCTTCCTTATCAAGGACGCGGCACGCCCCGTGAGCGTTCAGCGCCATATGTTCCGCACAGTGCGCGGCACGCCAAAGGCTCGCTACGTGGCCAATCCGGCCAATGGCGGAGGCACACACAACTTTGGAATAGCCGTCGACATCACATTGTGCGACACCTTAGGGCGCGAGCTCCCCATGGGCACACCGGTCGACCATCTCGGACCGGAAGCCAATATCGACCGCGAACAGGAACTGTTGCGCCGCGGCATCATCACAAAAGAGGAGCTCGCCAACCGTCGCTTGCTGCGGCGCGTCATGCTGTCGGCCGGCTTCAAGACCATTCGCAAAGAATGGTGGCACTTCGAGCTGCTGCGACGGGCCGAGGCACGGCGGCGCTACAAACTTATAGACTTTTAGGGCCTGACACAGATGGCAAAAATCTCCCAAACATCACAGTTTGGGCGTTTTTCTCTTTAAAAATGGTTAAATGTGTATTTTTTTGCCATTTAAATTTGCATAATAGCGCCGCATCATATATCTTTGCATCGTGTTTTCATGGTATAGATTTAAGGTTAACGGATTGGTAGTCGCGAGACTATCAATTTTTTTATTATCTCTCCATCTCATTCAGCCACAAGAGGAGCGCCTCCATAGGCTTCCACAGCATACGATCCTTTATTGATTATCCGCAAAATTACCCAAGTTGACATCATAAGGTTACCGCCCGCAATGTTGGGACATCGCTTTGCGATGTATAATATGCCTGCATGCCAATTTTACGCGCCAAAGGCACGTCCCTACATTGAGAATAAAACCTTGGGGACTTTTACGGATAAGCATAATCCTTTATCAGGATAATTGACGGAAATCTCAAGCATTTTACGGCACAAACCGAAAAATCAGGCAAAAGCTAAATACCCCCACTATGACAGCAAAAGACAGGCATCGCCGTAGCTGAGGAACCTATATGGTACCGACAGGGCATGATCATACATGGCACGCCACTCATCGCCCATCAGCGCCGACACGAGCAAGAGCAACGTGCTCTGAGGCTGATGGAAATTGGTCACCATGCCGCTCACCACGCGGTAGGTGTATCCCGGAGCGATTATTATACGCGTGGCCCCCATAAGCGTGCGCTGGCCGGAAGCATCAAGATAGCCGACTATGGCGTTCAGGGCCTCAGCCACCGGGAGCCCGGGATGGTCGGTATCGTAGGCATACCATTGAGGAACCTCGCCGTCCCACTTCCCTTGCGAGATAAGACAGCCGATATGATAAAGGCTCTCAAGCGTGCGCACCGATGTGGTGCCTACGGCAATCACACGCCGCTTGCCGGCTGCCAATGCAGCCACAACGTCGCGCTCCACGGCTATGAACTCGCTGTGCATGGCGTGATCGCCCACTTCCTCGCTCTTCACGGGCTGGAATGTGCCGGCGCCCACATGCAACGTAACTTCAAGGCGAGGAATTCCGCGGGACGAAATATCGGCGAGCACACGGTCGGTGAAGTGCAGTCCGGCCGTGGGCGCGGCCACCGAACCGTCTATACGGCTGAACACCGTCTGATAGTCGGTACTGTCCGTTGCCTCCGTGGCACGGTTCAGGTATGGAGGAATAGGAATTTCTCCTATGGCCCCGATAATGCGGGCAAATGTCAGCTGCGGCTCATTCCACGAAAAGCGCACTTCCGATGCATTGTCGGCCCGCGCCACACGTTCGGCACACAACGTCGCGCGCACACCGTCCACCTCGATTTCGGCAGTCAGTTCTCCCTGCTTCCAGCGCTTGCTGTTGCCCACAAAACAGCTCCACGTGCAGCTTTCCGTGCTTGCGAAAGCCTGCGCATAGTCGGCAGGAGCTACCGGCTCCAGACAAAATATCTCTATGAGCGCCCCGGTGTCCTTGCGCATTCTCAGACGCGCGTTTATCACACGGGTATTGTTGTACACCAGCATCGCATCGTCGGGAAGCAGACCGGGCAGTTCGGCAAAAACTCTGTCCTCAAGCGTTCCGTCGGGACGGCGCACCAGCAGCCGGCACGCATCGCGCTGCTGCAGAGGGTGTTTTGCTATAAGTTCGTCGGGAAGAGGATAATTGTATTCCGATATATGTATTTCCTTTGGATTCATACCGCAAAATTACGCAAAATCCCGCAATTATTTACTCCGCCACGCGGGCAATCTCGTCCGGAGATGCGTTGCGGAACAATGCCGACACACTCTCTACCGACGGCGACAGCCTGCCGCTGCAAAATACCGCCAGACGCTTGCGCGCACGGGAAAAGGCCACATAAAAGATACGGGCGCGATCGAGCCGCGCGCCCCAGAACGTAGCGGCATTGTACAGCACCACATTGTCCATTTCCAGACCCTTCGCCTTATGTACGGTCATCACCGAGAGGCGCTCGGCAAGCCCACGGTCATAGATATCGCCTTCGTTGAACGTGCACAACTCGTGAAGATGCCCGCGCAACTGGTCGGCCAGCAGCGGTTCGGCCACAGTATCGGTCACTACCGAGGCCAACAGTTCGAGCACGGAACTCCATCGCGGAATGGCTGTGATGCGGCCCTGCAGCAACAACCAGAGGTACACATAATCAAGTTCGGCACGCAGCGTATTGGCCGGCGACGTTTCGCCATCGGCCATCATGCGGCGTGTGTGCGCGTATAGCTCGCCGTAGCGGGCATATAGCCGCGCACGCAATGTGTCGAAATCGCGCAATTCCCCCAAACGCTCCTGCTCACTGAGCTTTGCACGGAGCATAGGCGCGAGATACTCCTGCAGTTGCTGCGGCCCACCGGCCGGCCCAAATACCACCGACAACGGCGCCCCGCGACGATGCGGAAACACCAGGCGCGCCAAACGTTCCAGGTCCTCGGTCTCAAGCGATGCACCGCTGTCTATGCCCACGACCGCGCGCTCTACTGCCGACATGCCGTCGGCACTCAGCAGATCGGCGGGTGTCATGGCGGCATCGCGCATGTCGGACACAAGGGCTGCGGCGTCCTCCAGGCGCCTGACACAACCTGTCTGATACAGCAGTCGCGCCCACTCGGTGGTGCGCATCGGGTTAACAGCCACCGCCATATGTGCATACAGTGTTTTGAAAGCCACCAGGCGGAATGTGTCCCGTAGCCCCACGGCCATGTGGGGCACATGAGCATTTTCCAGCACGCGGTGCACCTCGGCCAGCTCCGCATTGGTGCGCACGAGCACCGACACGCTTTCGTCCGGATGCTCGCGCATCCATCGCCGCACGAGCCCTACAACGGCAGCCTTATGCAGGCTTGGATGCGGGCTCCATATGGAAGGCTGCTCCTCCTCGGTTGTATCGCCCGGCACACAATCGGGCAGAAATGCCGCATCGATACCCATTTCGGCTGTGGCAAATGCGTTGCACAGTTCGGTGAGCAGCCGCGTGGACCGATAATTGCGTCCGAGGCGCAACACCCGGCCACCGCATTCGTCCTTGACCCGCGACAACACTTCCGCACCTGCTCCGAGAAAATCGAATATTGCCTGCTGCTCATCTCCAAGGTACATCACTGTCGCATCGGCCGCCGGGGCAAGCAGCCCCACTATAGCCATCTGGAGCGGGGTGAGGTCCTGCACCTCATCCACCTGCACCCATCCGAAACGCCCATATTCAAGCGCGGCATCTCCACTCTGCAGAGCATCGTAGGCCCACAGCAGACAATCATCGAAATCCATCATCCCGTGGTCGCGTTTGAAGCGGTCATAGGCCTCGGCGCAGCGATAGTGCTGCTCCTGCGGCTCAAACCACAGCCGCCGGCGCAAACGCTCCGGATAAGCATGCGCCTGCATATACCTGTCCACCGCCACAGCCTGCACCTCGCTTCGCCACGTGGCGCCGGCCATGTGAGCGCTACGGTTTATGAATTCGGCGGCGTCATCCTCGTCAATTATTGTAGTCTCCGGCGATATGAGCCCGTTGGAATGCAGAAACCGCACGCAAAAGCGGTGCAGATTGCCCACAAACAGCCCTTCCGGCACTGCACCAAGGCGAGCCTCGATGCGGTCGCGCATGCCGCGCGCGGCACGGTTGGTGAACGTGAGGCACAGCATATCGGAAAATGCCGTGCCGTACACCGCATGTTCCCGCGCCACGCGCTCGGCCAGGATGTGGGTTTTGCCACATCCCGGGCCGGCGAGCACCAGGGCTCTCGAACCACGGTGCTCCACTACAGCGCGCTGCGATGGATCAAGGTTCATTTCGCCTTATACTCGCGGCGCTCCACCCGGTCGAAATCGAGCGCTCCGGTGTGCAATGCCGGTTTCACGTGCGGAATCACGGCACCGTCGCGCACGAGAATCACACACTGCAACGCATCATCGTCCACCGATATTTTGTTCCATCCCGGAGCGTAGGTCTTGCCGGTCTGGTAGTCCACCCACGATGCGGCTCCGGGCAGATATACATTCCGGCTGTCTCCCTCTTCAAAAAGAGGAGCCACAAGTATCTGCGAGCCAAACATGTACTGGTCGTCTATATCCCACACTCCGGGATCATCGGGAAACTCCAGCAGCATGGCACGGAACATGGGCCAGCCGTTGGCTGCACTCTCGCGGCTCTGCTCCAGAACATAGGGCATCAGCGAATACTTCAGCTCCGCGCACCGGCGGAAATAGTCGGTAAAGTCTTTATTGTCGTACAGCCAAGGTTCGGTGGGAGGCGCACCATGCGCACGGCTGTGCGATGTAAGGAATCCCATCGGAAGCCAGCGGCGGTACAGGCTCTCGGGCGTAGAAGTGACGAATCCGCCGATATCGTTGCTCCAGAACGGAAAGCCGCTGAGGCCCAGCGACAGGCCCGCACGCACGGTACCCTGCATGCCTGTATTGGTGGTGGCGGCATCTCCGCCCCAGTGCAACGGATAGCGCTGACTGCCGGCCCATGCCGAGCGGGCCCATATTATGTTCTCGCCGCTCACCTCGCGCGTGGCATCGGCCACAGCCTTATTGTAGCGCAGCGGATACAGATTGTGCTCATACCATCCGTTGCGTCCGTTGTGGTACACGGCTTCAATGGGGGCTGCCTCGCCGAAGTCCACCTTTATGGCGCCAACACCCATGCCTATGAGTTTTTTTATCTTATCCTGATACCACTCCACTGTGGCGGGATTTGTGAAATCGAGTACCGCATCCTCATAGGGCAGCGTACCGCGGCCATTGCGCACGGCCAGACCCTTTTCCACCAGTTCGGGGAAATATTTGTTGCCCGGCACGAAATAGGGCAATTGCCATAGCGATATATGGAAACCCTGCGCCGCGAGGTCGTCGATCATCTTCTGCGCATCGGCGAAGCGCTCGGGAGAGAATTCATAGTCGCACTGCCAGTCCACGTCGAACCACCCGGTGTCGAAATGTATGACATCGGCCGGAATGCGGTGTTTGCGCAGCGCGGCCGCCACATCGCGTCCCTCCTGCTCGGTGAAATAGCTTATGCGGCTCATCCAGGTGCCGAAGCTCCACAGAGGCGGCATCTCCGGACGTCCCGTAAGGGCAGTGTATTCGGAAAGTATCTCCTTGGGCTCGCCGAAGAATATGAAGAAGTCCATATCCTCATCGGCCATGAATATCTTGTTGGCGCCGATGTAGCTGTGGCCCATGTCCATCGTCACAGGTGCAGCTGTATGCATGAACATGCCGTAGCCTTTATTGCTGAACCAGAATGGAATGGGCTTGTACATGTCGCGTCCCTCGGGACCCTGGGGGTCGGTCACGAACAGGTTGAGCTTCTGTCCGGCCTTGTTGAGCGCTGTGGGGCTCTCTCCGCAACCGTAGATCTTTTCGCCCGGAGCAAGCGAGAACACAGGATTGATGCTGCGGGAATTGTCGCTTCCACGCTTGATGAAGCTGAAAGGCGGCACTTTTATCTGCGTGCTGTCGTTGTCGGACCACACGCGCGACTGTGTGAGCACACGTCCCGAAGCATCCTTGAGCACAAGGCGCCAGGGATAGGCCTGGATTTCAAGCGAGCCGTAGGGCGATGAATACACCACATCCGCTCCGCTGCGGGTGGTTTTCCAGGCCGAGGCATCCACTCCGGGCTCGGCCACAAGCATGACCTCTTCGGCAGAGTCGTCGGGAGTAACATCGGAGGTGCGCACGCGCACACGCAGTGTACGCTCATTCACCGGCTCTACGCTGAACGCCAACCGGGGATTCTGCGGATAGGCCGTGTTGGGAAAGTCAAGGCTTTGCAAGGGTTGGTGCAGATAGGTGTTGGCGTTGAAAGCCTGGCGGGGCATAAGTTGCTGACGCTTCCACTCCAGGCGTCCCTTGCCGGTGGCTGTGTCGAAATCAACGAGGCTGTCGGCAAAGAAATACGTATTGGAGAAATCCTGGAAATCCTCGCTCATGTCCTTGGGCATCGAGAGAAGATAACTTACGCCTCCCACGGTGTGCGTCTCGGCCTTTGAAGCCGGCGATATTGCGGCGGCAGCTATGGCCAGTGCCGCGATACGGTGTAGTTTCATGGTGTTTATGGTTAAGGTTTTCAGTGTTTGAATCGGTGTGTATATACTATTCGGAGCGTATTTCGGCCATCACTGCCGCAGTGTCGGCTTCGGCCTGCTGCGGTGTCATCGACAGCCGGCGCAACTCCGTCACATGGACATCGGGCAGCACCATGCGCAGGAGCTCGGCAGGCGACGGCGCCGATTGCAATGCTGCATACTGCCTGTAGGTCATGGATATGAACGCCGGATTGGGTCCTATGCCTCGGCGGTCGAGCAGCCAGCCGTCCGGCAATTGCAGCGGAGCGCTGTCGGCGCTGACATCGGTGGGAGCGGGATAGCTCAGCACGCCTGTGCCGTCATTGTTCAGGCTTATCACCACATTGTCCGTGCACGGCACATTTGTCTTGTACACGATAGCTTTGGGCAGCATCCGCGCCGGCCGCTGAGGCGCCACTGCAGCTTGGGCCGACACAGGCGCATCCGCACCGGGCGCGGGCGCCGATGTGGCGCAGGCGGAAATAATGGCCATAAGAGGCAGAATATAGGTGTGTTTCATATGGAACATGTTGCTTCGATAGCAACAACGCCCCGTGCCACATGCTGGCCCGGGGCGTTGTATTATGCGTTGTGGAAGATGATTACTTTACGAGTTCCTTGCTGACATTGCTGCCGCGGCGCACGATATAGATCTGGCCGGCCTGCGGTTCAGCCACGCGTATGCCCTGCAGATTGAAGTACTCGGCGGGAGCGTCGCTATCGGAAACCGTGATATCATCGATACCGCTCTGCACTGTTCCGTAGTGGAACTTTGTGAGGGAGCCGATGATACGGCCGGATTCCGGATCCACGAAGCCGTAGTAGTAGTCCTGGCCGTCTGTGAGACCTACGGAATTGGTAAAGCGCATGTTCTGGCTCCATTCCATGGATTCGCCTGCGTCAAGGCTTACGGTGAAGTTGGTGATGGCACGCACTATGCTGTATGCGCCAAGCTCTTTAGCTAAGATGGCGGGAGCCACATGACCGTAGTAGTACACATCGGAGTTGTTGGAGAGCTTGCCGGTAAGTTTGATATTGGCATTACGCTTCACCACTTCAACCACTTCAGGATTGTTGCCGACACTCAACAGCTGCACATCGGACACTTCGAGATCGGAAGTGATGGGGGTGAGTGTGCCGTGTGTCACTGTGGTCTTCAGCTGATAGGAACGCACGGTGCCGTAGGGAACATCGATGGGAGCGATGTAGTCGCCGACACGGAATGCGGGAGTGACGATATAGCTCGAATTCTCTTTCACGCCTGCGAGCATCACGTTGTAGGAAGTGCGGCCGTAGTTTGTCTCGATGGGAGTGGTGATCACTTCATCCCAACGATAGAAATCCTGACCTTCACCCACGATGTGGAGACCGAACTGCAGGCCTGTGATAGCACCGTAGCTGTGGTTGAAGAAACCCTGGCCGGAAGCGCCACCGAAGCCCACGCTCACTGCGCGGCCGAGATTGAAGTAGCCGGGGGTCATTGTCAGACCGGTGCCTACTGCTGTGATGTTGGGGATAAATTCGCCGCCCTGGTCGGGACGAAGGTTGATAGTGATATCCTGACCGTAGTTGAAGCCGGCGCCCGAAGCAGCACCGCCTGCGCCCTGCTCATAGGGATCAAGGCAGTCAAGCAGGAAGTAGCCATCGCTGGTACCGCCCCAGCCCCAGTTGAGGTGGAACATGCCGTCGCCCTGATAACCGTCGACAACGTAGGCGTGGCCTTCATTGTTGATGGTGCGGCCATCGTAAAGCACGGGGCCTACAGTGGACAGCTGCTCGTAAATGATGTTTTCCCAGTCGGACAGGGTATAGCAGTCGCGGGAAAGATACTGCACGCCTTTGTCATAGCCGAAATACTTCACGGCTGCGCCACCCACCTTGATGGTCTGCGCGCCGGAACCACCGACAGATGCATCGCCATAGTTCATGTCGACAGCGCCGCCAATGGCCACCATGAGCTGCGCTACGGCCTCTTTGGATTCCTTGGAAACAGTGCCGGAATATACATCGAGCATCTTATCCCACTGGAACACCCAGCCTTCGCAGTCGATCTCGAACGGTGTGGAGGAACCGCTGACAGTGGTCTTGAACTTGGCATCGCTGCCGAGAGCGGTCTTGGGGTAGTTGAAATACTTCATCACCTGTGCGGCTGCGGTAGCGACACAACCGGTATAGGTACCGGTGGGGCAAAGCAGGTTGTAGGGAGCGTCCTGATTCCACTTGGTTTTGCAGAGGGGCTCGATTTCGGCACGCTCCGGACGGGCTATACGCTCCGTCTTAGGCTCGAGATTGTTGTCGCGGATATAGGCAATCTGGCGGGAATATTCGTCCACCCAGTATTTGAACTCGGGGGCCATGTTCTCGGCATCGAAGCTTCCATTGTCGGAATAGCCAAGCAGAGGCGTAACGGCGTCATCGGCCGAAACAAGCATGAAACCCTTGTTTTCTTTCGCAAACACATAAACGGCGGGGAGTTCATCTGCAACGGCGGTATAGGCCAGCACGGGAGTCGTAAGAGCAGGAGCAGCCATACGGCCCTGCGGGAGCGCACGGCTCAGAGCCTGCTCGGGGCTCAGGACTTCAGCAGAAGCAGACACACCTACGGCAGCTACCACAGCTGCAGCCAGGAGGCGTTGGGAAATCTTTTTCATAAGCTGTACATATTGAGTATTAATTTTTTAAGCGATACGAAACACGGCGGGCATACTGACCATTTTGAGGCCCGGTGCCCGCAAAGGGCTCCTTTTCCAAGGAACACACGCCGCAAAATTAGTATTTTTGTATGATATTATGAAATTTTTTGAGCAAAATTTGTAATTTTGCATATAATTCAGCGACAAAAAGCGATTTTTCATAGTAATTCATCATTCCGAGCATTCGTTATGAAACATAAATATCTCTGCTTTTACTTATCAGCGATGACACTCCAAGCCATGGCCGCTACCCCCGAAGCTCCGGCAGCCTATCCTGCCGCGCCGACCGACAATACCACCGATACATATTTCGGCACCACAGTAGCCGATCCGTTCCGTCCGCTTGAAAACGACACGGCAGCCGCAACCACAGCTTGGGTCGGCGCCGAAAACGAGCTCACACGCTCCTATCTTGACGCCATACCCTTCCGCAGCGCGCTCCACGCACGCCTCACCGGGCTCAACAACTACCACAAGCGCGGGCTGCCTTCACGGGAAAACGATGGCAAATATTATTTCTCCGAAAACGACGGACTGCGCAATCAGGCCGTGATCTACCGCGCCGACAATCCCGAGGGCGAAGGCGCCGAAGTGTTTCTCGACCCCAACAATCTCAGCGCCGACGGCACCGTGGCGCTAACCGGGCTTTTCCAGAGCCGCGACGGACGCTACACGGCCTACACCGTGTCGCGAAGCGGAAGCGACTGGACTGAAATCTTCGTGATCGACACAGCCACCGGGGCTCTCCTGCCCGACCACATTGAATGGGCCAAGTTCACCGGCGCAGCCTGGCATGGCGACGGCTTCTACTACAGCGCCTATGCCCGCCCGGAAGCCGGCAAGGAATACTCCAACGCCAACGAATACCATAAAATATTCTACCACCGCCTCGGCACTCCTCAGGAAGCCGACCGCGTGGTCTACGAAAACAAAGCCGAGCCGCTGCATTTCCACACAGCCGATGTAGCCGATGGCGAGCGCTGGCTTGTAGTGGCCGCAAGCGGTGCCGGCAACGGCAATGCCCTATACGTGCGCGATCTCGAAGCCGGCGACGGCGCACCATTCATCTGCATCGAGCCTTCGCAGGAACAGATAATAGAGATAGTGGGCACACGCCCCGACGGTTCCCTGCTCGCATACACCGGCATCGGCGCCCCCAACTACCGCCTCGTAGCCATCGACCCCGCCGCGCCGGGACGCGAGCACTGGAAAGAGGTAGTGGCCGAGCGCAAGGACGCCGTGCTCAAAGGCGCCTACGCCTCGCAGCAGGACCTGATACTCGTCTACGACAAGGACGCCGCCCACCATGTGGACATTCTCTCGGCCGACGGCACCCTCAGCGAGCTGCAGCTCCCCGGCTACGGCACCGTGGGCATATCCGCGTCAAAAAAACATCCCGAAGTATTCTACTCGTTCACAAGCTTCGTAAGCCCATCCACCGCCTACTCCTACGACAAGGCGACAGGCACATCGGCCGCCATGCACGCCCCGGCCATCGAAGGCTTCAATCCTGAGCTTTACACCACCGAGCAAGTGTTCTACACATCGGCCGACGGCACTCGCGTGCCCATGTTCCTCACATATAAGAAAGGGCTGAAACGCGATGGCTCCAACCCCGTATATCTATATGGCTACGGCGGTTTCAACGTAGCTCTCAACCCGTCGTTCAACCCCAACCGCATCCTATGGCTCGAGAATGGCGGCATATACGCTCAAGCCAATCTCCGCGGCGGCTCCGAATATGGCGAGGCATGGCATGAAGCCGGCACAAAGCAGCAGAAGCTGAACGTGTTCAACGACTTTATCGCTGCTGCCGAATGGCTCATAGAGCAGGGATGGACCACTCCCGAGCGCCTCACCATAGAGGGCGGAAGCAACGGTGGATTGCTCGTGGGAGCATGCACCAACATGCGTCCCGACCTCTTCGCCGTGGCCATTCCGCGTGTGGGCGTCATGGACATGATGCGCTACCATCTGTTCACCATCGGCTGGAACTGGGCGCACGACTACGGAACATCGGCCGACTCTCCCGTGATGGCCGCCTACCTTCTCTCCTACTCGCCTCTCCACAACATCCGCACAGCCGCCGCTCCCTACCCCGCCATCATGGTCACCACCGCCGACCATGACGACCGTGTGGTGCCTGCGCATTCCTTCAAATACGCGGCCACACTTCAGGCCACCCCCACCGGACCGCGTCCCAAACTCATCCGCATCGACTCCAAGGCCGGACACGGCGCCGGAAAGCCCATCGGAAAAGTAATCGACGAATGGGCCGACATCTACAGCTTCGTGTTCCACAACCTCGGCATCACCCCCGCCACACGATGAGACTATCCGCTATAACAGCAGCCCTGGGCGCCGCGCTGGCGCTCCAGGGCTGCTTCACCGGCATCGAGAGTACGCCACGCATCACAGCGGGAGAAGTGCGGCGACAGGATGCGGCACGCCTCACACCGGAAATGCAGTTTCTCGCCACGGTGGCCCCCCAGCCCCCGGCACAGTGGCAGCGCGGCAAGCAGTTTCACGTGGCCGACAACCGCTTTGCCAAGCTATTTCCTTACACCGACAGCCGTGCCGACAGCCTTGAAGGCACCGCCATCACATACATAGGCATGCAGGAGGCCCCGTCGCTCACCGGAGAGGGCGCCACCACCATCATCCTCACAACAGCCAAGGCCGACACTCTCATGTACCGTGTCGATGCCTCTCCGGCTACAATAGCCTCACGCACGCGCCTCGAGATACCGTTCACCATCGAGCTCGACCCCGTACAGGCCGCCGACAGCCTTATGCGCGGACACATATATTATATAAGCACCCCGCTGTGGCGCCGCACCGACGGGCGCAGCTGCCCCGGCAAGCGCCACATACCCGTGCGCATACTGGGCGTCGAGCCCGGCCCGGACGGCATCTACCCTGCGGCTGTGATTTTCTCGCCTGCCGACACTCCTTCCGACACGGCCATGGTGGCGATGAGCCTGGCGGGCCCACGCGCTCCCCGCAATTTTGCTTCGCTCTTCTCCTTCACCAATCCCCGCGATGCCTATCCACATATCACCGACGAAGTGTGGGAACTCATAATCCACTCACGGGTGGCCACATCCATGACACGCGACGAATGCCGCCTCGCACTCGGCGCACCCGGACGCACCGAGCAAATACCCACACGCGCCGGGATGGTGGAGCGATGGAGCTATGGCGATGGCATCTACCTTATCTTCGAAGACGGCATACTCACCCAATACCGACTATGAAACTCACCTTTCTCGGCACAGGCACATCGACCGGCGTACCGCAATTGAGGTGCGCGTGCCCGGCCTGCACATCCTCCGACCCGCGCGACAAACGCCTGCGGGCATCGGCGATGATAGAGACCGGCGGACGGCGCCTGCTCATCGACTGCGGGCCCGACTTCCGCGAGCAAATGCTGCGTGCCGGATCGCCCGACCTTGATGCATTGCTGCTCACACACATACACTACGACCACGTAGGGGGTATCGACGACCTGCGCCCCTGGTGCCGCGACGGGCGCCATTTTCCCATACACTGCACTCCCGATGTGGAGCGCGACCTGCGCACGCGTCTCCCCTACTGCTTCGCCGAGCACCCCTACCCCGGAGTGCCGGCATTCACCATGCAGCCCGTCGACCCGCACGAGCCATTTCTCGCCGCCGGCGTCAGCGTAACACCGCTGCCGGTGATGCACTACCGCCTGCCCATCATAGGCTTCCGCATAGGCCCGCTGGCCTATATCACCGATGCCAAAACCATTCCCGCCTCTACCCTGCAGCTGCTCCGCGGCATCGACACCCTTGTGGTGAACGCGCTCCGCCCCGCCGAGCACATCTCCCACATGAACCTCGCGCAAGCGCTCGACTTCGCCATGAGTGTGGGCGCGCGGCGCACCTACCTTACCCATATCAGCCACGACATGCCCCCGCACCGGGCCGTCGCGCTCCCGCCCGGCGTAGCGCTCGCCTACGACGGTCTTGAAGTTGAAATTGAGGGCGGATAGGGATAAAATGTTATATTTCGGTGTGTAGTTTGCATTATTTTAGCCTAAAATTGCAGTTTTTTACTTTTTTTGACTACATTTGCACTACTTCATCAACACCACAATACCATGAACCAATCCAAGATCACGATCTTGTCAGTCGTGATATTTATGGGCCTCGCACAACTACTTTTCGCAAATAGTTCCGACCCCGACCCAAAACACACATCCCTCAAATCCCCGAACAAAGAAATTGCGTCAGGAGATTTATGGTTATTTTGTATGGAAAACTCATCTCAATGGCCAGTCTCGGGGACCTACCTGAAAATGCAAAACACATCGGAAGGCATCTATACTGTCGACTTCGACGCATCAGAAGTTCCGGAAATAGATGGCTTCCGCAATTTTTTAATAAGCTCCGCATCAAACGAGCCCTGGAGCAGCGGAGGCTACGTGATTCCACACTGGCACGGCTCGCAGAGCGTGAACGAATTCACCGCGCCGGGCGACAAAAGAATCCTCGCCAAAGGTAATAGCGGCAAATACATTCAACTCATTCCCGCACTATCCGGAAAATACACATTCACGCTCGACACCACCGGCGCCGAACCCACCCTCACTCTCACCGAAACCCCGCTGTTCAGCGTAAGCGTGAGCTACGACGGCGGCGCATCCGCGGAGCTTGAGGGCACAAAATCATGGAGCGATGCATTCACCCTCACCGATGCCTCCGCACGCTCGATCTCATTCACCATCAACGGCGAGACATACGGAGGCACATGGGACGGCACCGCGGCTTCAGTAGCGCTCGCGCGCGGAAGCGCACCCCTGACAGTGCAGGGCCCTGGTATATTCTCCTACACCCTCACAGCAAATAGCGACGACAGCTTCAGCCTCGCCATAACAAAAAAAGAGTACATAGCACCCGTCACGGTGGCCGTAAGCTACGGCTACAATGAGGCCAAGGAACTGGCCGGCACCACCGGTCCCTGGACCGACGCTTTCACCATCAAGACTTCCACTGCCACCACTATCGGCTTCACCATCAACGGCGAGGCATGGGGAGGCGCCGCATGGAACGGAGCCGACGTAGCGCTTGTCAAAGGCGCCTCTCCTGTGAGCGTACAGGGGCCCGGCATATTCTCCCTGCGCGTGAATAAAGACGGCAACGGCGGCTTTACGCTCTCGCTCTCCAAGACCGACTACGTGGCGCCCATCACATCGCTCACCATCTGCGGCCACACCATCAGGCAGAACGCCGAGCAAAGCGCTGTCTACACATTTCCTGCCATAGAGCTCACAGCCGGCGCCGCCGTGACCATCTCCGACAACGAAGGCAACACCTACCGCGCCGCCACATCCACAGCCCTCGCCGACGGCACCTTCGCCCTGACGGGCTCCAAAGGAGCGGCATCCAACCTCACAGCCTCCGCCGACCTAAATTACCTGTTCACCGCTACCGTCACCGGCCGCACCATCTCCCTGAACGTGCTCACCTACAAGCTCTCCGACTCTACTGTTCCGGCAGCGCTCCTCGACAACTGGGACGGCTCGTACACGCCCGAACATAAGGAGACAATCTGGTTCACGTCCGATGCCTACAACGAAGGCAAGCAGGAAGCCGACGGCGATGCCGGCATAGGGCACTACGGCCACTATAAGGACGTATTCCTTATCGGCAACGGCCGCATAGGCGCATCCGTGATCGGGAGCCAGTCGGAAACAATATACATCAGCGACAAGACAAACTTCAGCGCCGACCTTGATGAAGGCAATACATTCAAGGAATGGCAAGGCGGCTTCCACGGCATGGCCACCCTTTCGGTAAAGCGGGAAGCACCATCCATGGGCTACAACAGCGGACAGCTCGTGCGCCAGCTCGACATGACCACCGGCGTTGTCACCTACGCCCGCCACGACGGCGGCACATACGTCACGCAAGAATATCTTTGCTCAGGGCCGTACGATGTGTTCGGCATGCGCTTCGATGCAAAAGAAGGCACTACAATGAGCTATAGCTTCGGCCTTGGCAACATCACGGGCGCCTCTGAGAGCTTCGGACCCGAATACATCAGCCTCACCGGCAACGGCGGCAGCAACATCACCACCGCATGCGTGGTGGCTCGCGTCGTCACCGATGGCACCACCTCCTCCGATGGCAAGACAATGTCGGTGGCCGGCGCCACCTATCTCTATCTGATATGCGGGGCCGGGACAGACTACGAGATGAACAACACCACCTTCGTCAGCGGCCAGAGCGCATCCGAGCTTGCCCGCAGCATAAAGGCAAAAGTCGACGCCGCAGCCGCGGTGATAGAACGTCCGCACGGCTGGGCGCAGTTCTATCAGGAATCCGTGGCCGACCACAGCCGCCTCTTCAACGCCATGAAATTCGACCTCTACGATGCCGAAAACGACCGCCCCACCAACGAACTTCTAAACGAATACAAAGCTCAGAGCATATCGTCGGCCGCAGCATCTTCCACGCCACGCACACGTATGTTCGACATCCTGCTCGCCCACATGGGACGCTACATTGCCATCGCCTCCTCCCGCGGCGTATCCGACCAACCATCCAACCTGCAGGGCACATGGGCCGATATGGCCCACGCTCCCTGGCTCGGCGACTACCACTGCAACATCAACCTGCAGATGAACTACTGGCCCAGCGAGCCCACAGGCATAGGCGAGACGCACATGCCGCTGTTCCGCTACATGAAGAATTTCGCCGCCGGCAAATGGAAAAAGTACGCCGAGAACATGGGCAAAAAAGGTTGGACCCACGCGATGGGCCTCAGCCCGTTCGGCTCATCCTATAAATACAACGGCGAATACCCTGAAGGCGCAGCCTGGAACTGCACCCACATCTGGCAGCACTATCTCTTCACGCTCGACCGCAACTTCCTGGCCGAATACTTCGATACACTCTACGGCTGCTGCGAGCATCTCGCCGACTGCATGACCACATACAACGGCAAGAAAGTGCTCTCCAGCGTGTACTCGCCCGAGATCGGAGGCGGTTCCTCTCCGGCCGTTCATGCCACACAGATAGCCTACCAGATGGTGGATGCCACCCGTAAAGCAGCACTAATACTTGGAAAAACAGAGCAGGCCGAGAAACTCGCCACGCTCCAAAGCGAAATGCACGACGGCGTGGACATCGGCTCCAACGGACTGTGGTGCGAATGGTTCGGGGTCAACACCAGCGCCTCCGAGGATCATCGCCACCTGTCGCACCTCATGAGCCTATATCCTCTGGACAAGATCGACCCCTACAGTCGGGATCAGCAGCGGTTTGAGTCGGCATTCCAGACAGTGCTCGCCCGCGGCGACACAGACGGTGCGGAAAACTCCATCTGGTGTTCCGCTTGGAAAACGGCATGCTACGCACGCTGCCTGGAAGGCGACCTTGCCCTCCGTCAGATAGCCTATGCCATAATTAAAAAAGAAGCCATCTACAACGACCTTCGCGTGGGCTGCAAGGGATCGTTCCAGATCGACGGCTCATGCGGCCTCTCCGGTGCCATACCCGAAATGCTGCTGCAAAGCCACCGCGGCTCAGTAGAGCCAGGCGATGAATACGGGCAGCTCGACATCCTTCCCGCGCTACCGTCGGCATGGACCGATGGCAGTGTGAGCGGCCTGAAGGCTGTCGGCAATTTCAGTGTCGACATAGAGTGGAGCAACTCCACGGCCGACTGTGTCACCATCACCTCCCACTCCGGCACACCGCTGCGGGTGCTCATGCCCGGCCTGCAGGACGACTACCACATCTACCTTAACGGCCGCGACATCACATCTACTTTCAGCCGCTCGCGCAGCCGCGCCAACGCCCCGGCATTCACATCGCCGGAGACCATCGCCATGCCCACCGCGGCAGGCGATGTCATTGAGATACATCCCGGCCGCAACACCACTACCGGCATAGCCGACATTGAGGCCGAGGATTCCGATGCCGCACCCGAGTATTACAACATACAGGGCATGCGTGTGGCCCACCCCGTGGCAGGACAGATCTATATCCGCCGCACAGGCACACACGTGGAGAAAATACTCTATTGAACCATACGGCACACGGGCCGAAGACATCAGCCGCGGGGGCATTCACCTTCCGCGGCTGTTTTTTTGTTTTTTTTGCCATTTTGGCAAAAAATTGTAATTTTGCACAATGGAAAGAGACCCTAATGGTTCGCTAAGAGCGGAATGCCGCTTCCCCGACAGGTACAACGGCGACAAAGTGTTTGAAGGACACATAGTGGATATCCGCGGAAAAAGTACAACTCCCGGAAGAATAATCGTGCGGGATGGCACTATTGCGGCCATCGAACCTCTGGAAAAGGAGCCGGACAACGCGCCATTCCTTTTGCCTGGTCTCACCGATGCCCACATACATATTGAAAGCACCATGCTCACGCCCGTGAACTATTCACTGACGGCAGTGGCCCACGGCGTGGTGAATTCCGTCAGCGATCCACATGAGATTGCCAATGTGCTGGGGGTGCCCGGCATCGACTACATGATAGAGAATGCGCGCGCAACTCGCTTCAACTGTTTCTTCGGCATGCCTTCGTGCGTGCCGTCGTCGTATCTGGAGACTGCCGGTGCATCCATCGACGCGGCCCGCACCGCCGAGCTGCTGCGCCGGCCCGACATTTGGTATCTCGCGGAAATGATGAACTACCCCGGAGTGGTCGGCGCCGATCCGGAAGTCACGGGCAAGATACAGGCGGCTCTCGAGGCGGGCAAACCGGTCGACGGACACGCCCGCGGCATTGAGGGCGATGAGCTGCGACGCTACGCTGCGGCCGGCATCACCACCGACCACGAATGCGCCACACTGGACGATGCTCTCGAGCGCATAGCGGCCGGCATGAAGATAATTGTGCGCGACGGAAGCGCCGCCCGCAATTTCGACGCCTTGGCCGATATAATAGATATGTATCCGGCACAGTCGATGTTGTGCTCCGACGACAAGCACCCCAAGGACCTGCTTGAAGGACAGATCGACCAGCTGGTGCGACGCGGCATAGCGCGCGGCATATCTGTGTGGAATCTTCTGCTGGCGGCCTGCATAAATCCCGTAGAGCACTACGGGCTACCCTCGGGCCTCATGCGCCCGGGCGACAAAGCCACGTTCATAGCGGTGGACAATCTGCACGACTTCAATGTGCTGCACACCGTGATAGAAGGACACGTGGTGTACAGCTGCGCCCACGGCGTGGACCGTGGCGAGCTCCTGCTCCACGAGCCGTCAGGAGCACGCCCCAACATCTTCAACGCACAACCCATAACCCCTGCCGACATCAGCCTGAACCCTGCCACGGAGAGCGTCAAGGTGATAGGCGTGCACGACGGCGAACTGTTCACACCGTGCCTCGTCCTGCCGGTTGCTTCGCTCAAGCAGGAGCGCGTGGCAAAGATAGTGGTGTACAACCGCTATGGCCGTTCCACGCCCAAAACAGCCTACATCAAAGGATTCGATCTCAGCCGCGGCGCCATCGCCGCTTCTGTGGCCCACGACAGCCACAACATAATCGCTATCGGCGAAAACGACGCCGACATCTGCTCCGCCATCAACGCCCTTATAGCCTCGAAAGGCGGCATGGCCGTGGCTGATGCCGCCGAGCTGCTGGTGCTTCCGCTGCCGATAGCCGGCCTCATGACCGACGAGCCGGCCGAACGCGTGGCCGCAGCTTCCCACTCCCTGGAGGCGAAAGTGGCCTCGCTGGGATGCACACTGCATTCGCCTTTCCTCACCATGGCATTCATGGCCCTGCCGGTGGTGCCGGCGCTCAAGATCACCGACAGAGGTCTGGTGGACGTGACAAAGTTTGATTTCACTACTATAGAAGCATAATGAGTTTTATCGACGAAAGAATTGCCATGGAGGGCCTCACATTTGACGATGTGCTCCTCATCCCGGCCTACTCCGAGGTGACACCCGCACAAGTGTCGCTCTCGACGCGCTTCACGCGCAATATCACTCTCGACATCCCCCTGGTTTCGGCTGCCATGGACACCGTCACCGAGGCGCCCATGGCCATCGCAATGGCGCGGCAAGGCGGAATAGGCGTGATACACAAAAACATGAGCGTCAGCGCCCAGGCCGAGAACGTAAGACTGGTGAAACAACAAGGCTTGCGCGTAGCAGCCGGCGTGGGCGTGACGAGCGACACCATCGAGCGTGTGGGCGCCCTGGCAGCAGCCGGGGCCGATGCCGTGGTAATCGACACCGCCCATGGCCATAGCCTCAACGTTGTCGCTACGCTACGCAATGTCAAGGACCGGTATCCTGACATTGATGTCGTGGTGGGCAATATCGCCACGGCCGAAGCAGCAGCATGCCTGGTGGAAGCCGGCGCCGATGCCATCAAGGTGGGCATAGGGCCCGGCAGCATCTGCACCACACGCATCGTGGCCGGTGTGGGCGTGCCGCAGCTATCGGCCATCTTCGAAGCAGCCAAAGTGGCCCACGCAGCCGGTGTGCCGGTGATAGCCGATGGCGGCATACGCTATTCCGGCGATGCCGTCAAGGCACTTGCCGCCGGTGGCGACACCGTGATGCTCGGCTCCATGCTCGCAGGAGTGGACGAGGCCCCGGGCGATGTGTTCGTACAAAATTCGCGCCGCTTCAAAGCCTACCGCGGCATGGGGTCTGTATCGGCGATGGAGGCAGGCAGCAAGGACCGCTACTTCCAGAGCGCCACCACCGACAGCCGTAAATTCGTGCCCGAGGGCATCGAGGCATGCGTGCCCTGCAAAGGCCCGCTCGACGGAGTGGTGTATCAGCTGCTTGGAGGCATACGCAGCGGCATGGGCTATGCAGGCGCCCCCATAATAGCAGGCCTGCATGGCGCGCGTTTCGTGCGCATATCCTCCAACGCCGTGCTCGAGAACCATCCACACGATGTCATAATCACCAAAGAGGCGCCCAACTACACATGCAAAAAATACTGATCATAGATTTCGGATCGCAGTACACCCAGCTCATAGCCCGGCGCGTGCGCGAGCTCAACGTCTATTGCGAGATCCATCCGTTCAACAAAATTCCGCTGCCCGACAAGGATGTGCGCGGGGTGATTCTCTCCGGCAGTCCATTCTCTGTGAACGCCCCCGACGCCCCGGCGCCCGACCTCAGCGCCCTGCGCGGCAAGCTGCCGCTGCTCGGCATATGCTACGGCGCGCAACTGCTCGCCAAAAAGCTCGGAGGCACGGTGGCCGGCGCTCCCAGCCGCGAATACGGCCGCGCCATGCTTTCTGTGGCCGACAGCGCCGACCCCATATTCAAGGATATTTCCTCCCCCACGCCTGTGTGGATGAGCCACGGCGACACAATTGTCGACATTCCCGGAAGCGTGCGCGTGATAGCAAGCACTGCCGATGTGCGCGTGGCCGCCTACCGCGTGGAAGGAGAGCCCACGGTGGGCCTACAGTTCCACCCCGAAGTCTACCACTCGGAAGAGGGCACGCAGCTGCTGCGTAATTTCATTATGGACATGTGTGGCTGCACCGGCTCATGGACGCCGGCATCGTTCATCGAAAGCACCGTATCCGAGCTCCGGGCCACAATCGGATCCGACCAGGTGGTTCTCGGCCTCTCGGGAGGTGTAGATTCGACTGTGGCGGCAATGCTTCTGCACCGGGCCATCGGCACGAGGCTGCAATGTATCTTCGTCAACAACGGCCTGCTGCGCCTCCACGAATTTGAGGACGTGCTGGAGCAATACCGTGGCCTGGGTCTCAACGTCAAGGGCGTGGACGCATCGGATATATTCTACAAAGAACTGGCCGGAGTGACCGACCCCGAGCAGAAACGCAAAATCATAGGACGCGTGTTCGTCGAGGTGTTCAGCCGCGAGGCACGCCGGTTCGGCAACGCCCGATGGCTGGCCCAGGGCACCATCTATCCCGATGTGATCGAGAGCGCCAGCGTGTGCGGGCCGTCGTGCACCATCAAAAGCCACCACAACGTGGGTGGCCTACCCGAACAGATGAATCTTAAGGTGGTGGAGCCACTGCGCAGCCTGTTCAAGGATGAGGTGCGGCGTGTGGGCGCGGCCCTCGGCATCAGCCCCGACCTGCTCGGACGCCATCCATTTCCCGGACCCGGCCTGGGCATACGCATCCTCGGCGAGGTGACACCGGAAAAGGTCGGCATCCTGCAGCAGGCCGACCATATCTTCATCAGCAACCTGCGCCGGGCCGGCCTCTACGGGCAGGTGTGGCAGGCCGGCGCCATCCTGCTGCCCGTGCAAAGCGTAGGCGTCATGGGCGACGAGCGCACCTACGAACAATGCTGCGCACTGCGCGCTGTGGCCAGCACCGACGGCATGACCGCCGACTGGGTGCATCTCCCCTACGATTTCCTGGCGCGCGTGAGCAACGAGATAATCAACCAGGTGCGCGGCATCAACCGCGTCGTGCTCGACATATCCTCCAAGCCGCCGGCCACCATAGAATGGGAATAATTCAAATTAATGCCGAAAAATTTCCGTAATTCACTTTTATTGCTTAACTTTGCACCCTGAAACGTGAAAAAGTATCACTAATCATTTAAACATTACAACTATGTCTGAAATTGCAGATCGCGTAAAAGCTATCATCGTCGACAAGCTCGGCGTAGACGAAGGCCAGGTTACTGAAACCGCAGCATTCACCACCGACCTCGGCGCCGACTCCCTCGACACCGTAGAGCTCATCATGGAATTCGAAAAGGAATTCGGCATCACTATCCCCGACGATCAGGCTGAAAAGATCGCTACTGTCGGCGACGCCGTTGCTTACATCGAAGCCAACAAATAAGAAACCCCACCAATAGCTCCCGACGCCGAGCAGGCGTCGGTGCGTGAGCTAATTTCCACACACCACACTATCAAATGGAATTAAAAAGAGTTGTCGTAACAGGTCTCGGAGCTATCTCTCCCCTCGGCAACGACGTGGCCACCACCTGGACCAACGCCGTTGAGGGCAAGAGCGGAGCCGGCCCTATTACACACTTTGACGCTTCGAAGTTCAAGACGCAGTTTGCGTGTGAAGTCAAGGACTACGATCCCGCAGCCCACTTCGACCGCAAGAAGCTCCGCCAGCTCGACCTCTACGCGCAGTACGCCATCGTGGCTGCCCGTCAGGCCGTGGCCGACGCAGGACTCGACAGCGACGAAAGTCTCAACAAAAACCGCGTAGGCGTTATCGTTGCCGCAGGCATTGGCGGCCTCCACACCTTTGAGGAAGAAGCCGGCTACTACGCCCTCAACGAAGCCAACGGCCCCAAGTACAACCCGTTCTTCATTCCCAAGATGATTGCCGACATTGCCTCGGGCCACATTTCCATGGAATATGGCTACCACGGCCCCAACTTCGGCACCGTGTCGGCTTGCGCATCGTCCAACAACGCCATCATCGACGCCTTCAACCTCATTCGCCTCGGAAAAGCCGACGTCATCCTGTCCGGCGGCGCTGAAGCTGCCATTTTCCCCGCAGGCGTAGGCGGTTTCAACTCGATGCACGCACTCTCCACCCGCAACGAAAGCCCCGAAACAGCATCGCGCCCCTTCAGCGCAAGCCGCGACGGATTCGTGATGGGAGAAGGCTCTGCAGTGCTCGTGCTTGAAGAACTCGAACACGCCCTGGCTCGTGGCGCTAAAATCTACGCCGAAGTGGCCGGCGGAGGCCTCTCTGCCGACGCATACCACCTCACAGCTACCCACCCCGACGGTCTCGGCGCAATCCTCGCCATGACCAACGCCCTCGAAGACGCAGGCATGAAGCCCGACGACATCGACTACATCAATGTGCACGGCACATCGACCCCCGTGGGCGACATCTCCGAGGTGAAGGCTATCAAGGAGGTATTCGGCGAACATGCCTACAAGCTCAACATCTCGTCCACAAAGTCCATGACCGGACACCTTCTGGGTGCTACCGGCGCGCTTGAAGCTCTCTTCAGCGTGAAGGCTGTGCAGGAGAACACCGTTCCCCCGACCATCAACCACATGCCCGACGACCTTGACGAGAACATTGACTACAATCTCAACTTCACTTTCGACCGCGCTCAGAACCGCGAGGTGCGCGCCGCTCTGTCGAACTCGTTCGGCTTCGGCGGACACAACGCCACCGTCATCGTGAAGAAATTCGAGAAATAAGGCACGTCTTTCACAGCAACCACCTGCGGGGGCGCTCCAATGATTGGAGCGCCCCCGCTTGCTATTTTCATGGCCGTATCAATCGCGGCGGAACGCTATCGTCGCGCCCACGCACAGAAGAAGAGCCCAGGGATAATACAGATAGGACCAAGGAGCGGCAGGGCTGATTCCGGCCAGCCCCGTGGCGAGCAATGTCTGGGCGCCGTAGGGTATGAGGCACTGCACTATGCACGAACCCGTGTCGAGAATACTGGCCGCACGTGCACGCGGTATGCCGAAGCGCTCGGCTATGCTGCGGGAGATCGAGCCCACGGTGATGATGGCCACCGTATTGTTGGCCGTGCAGAAGTTCACCACGCCCACAAGCATCAGCATCGTAGCTTTGGCACCACGGCTGCCGCGCACATGGCGCGTCATTGAAGCCAGAAGCCAGTCGATGCCACCGTAATATTTTATCAGGCCGAGCATGCCGGCGGCAAGAAGCGTCACGATGATGAGACCACCCATGCCCTCGATACCGTCGCCCATGGCATGGGCCATCACTCCCGCCGGCACTCCGCTCGCGGCGCCGAGCACAAGGGCCGACACTATGCCCGCCACGAGCACTATGTTCACGTTTATACCCGCCACGGCCATGATTATTACAATCATATACGGAATCACGAGCCAATAATTGCTCGCGGTGGACGGCGTGAAATCATCCACCCGCGTGGCCACAAGCACATACAGCGCGAGGGTGACGATGGCGGCCGGCAAAACTATCGCCAGATTGGCTTTGAATTTGGCGTTCATCGGCACACCCTGCGAACGCGTTGCAGCGATAGTGGTATCCGAGATAAACGAGAGATTATCGCCGAAAAACGCCCCGCCGAGCAGCGTGGCCACAAGCAACGCCGTGTCCACACCACTCTCCGCCGCAATCTCTACGGCCAGAGGTGTGAGCGCCACCACGGTGCCCACCGATGTCCCTATCGACAGCGAGATGAAGCACGCCGCCACAAAAAGACCGGGCACCATGAACTCACACGGCAGATAACGCAACGCCAGATTCACGGTAGCTTCAATGGCACCTATGCCCGATGCCAGCGATGCAAATGCGCCGGCAAGAATAAAAATCCATATCATGCCAAGGATATTGGGGCTGCCGGCCGCCTTGGAAAACTGCTCTATACGCTCGGCCATGCGGCCCCGGCCTCGGCCGGCCACGACTGCCCACACTGATGCAGCGACAAAAGCCAGCGACAGGGGCATGGCATAGAAATCGTCGGCAGCGAGGGACACGCCGAGATACAGCACTGCAAACACAGCTATGGGCGAGAGCGCCAAAGGTCCTTTCATAAATATAATAAGCTGTTAGGAAGTTTTTGTAGTTATTTTTATGCGTATGCCATAAAAAAGCGGCACAGCAGCTGCTCCGCACACCGATGCAATGCCGCCTTTGCCGTATTGGAAGCGCAAAATTACACACTATCCGCCTAATTAGCAAGCATGAAAGCAACAAATCGCCCGGAGCATGACACCCCGGGCGATTTTCAATACGTATTATAATAATTTCAGCGGATAGCCGACACGGCTGCATGCTCCACCGGAAGCCCGGCGGTGTAACGACGGATGTAGGCGTCGAAACCGGCCACAGCTTCTGCATCGGGCGCTATTTCCGTGACTGCTTGTCCGGCAAACACAGCCTCATTGAGGAATGCCGGCAGCGAACGGCCTTCGGGATTGTGCACCATGTAGGATGCGAGCAGCGCAATGCCCCACGCACCTCCCTCGCCGGCCGTCTCCATGACAGAGATGGGCGAATTGAGTGCGGCGGCGAGGATACTCTGCCCCACGCCGGGGGTCTTGAACAGACCACCATGCCCCGTGATGCGGTCCACCTCCACGTGCTCTTCGTTGAAGAGCACATCGTTGCCTATTTTGAGAACGGCCACGGAGGCATACAGATTGGCACGCATGAAATTAGCGAGGCTGAACTTGTCGGATGCGGAACGCACGAAAAGAGGCCGTCCCTCGGTAAGCCCCGTTATAGGCTCGCCCGAGAAATAGTTGTAGGACAACAGGCCGCCACAGTCCGGCGCACCGGTCAGGGCATGATTGTACAGTTTGCCGAACACCTCGTTCATATCCACGGGCACGCCCAGCAGTTGCTGATACTCGCGGAACAGGCCCACCCATGCGTTCAGATCGGACGTACAGTTGTTGCAATGCACCATTGCAACAAGATTGCCGTCGGGGGTGGTCACCATATCGATCATCTCGTATGGCCGCGAGAGATTTTTTTCCAGCACAATCATTGAGAACGACGAGGTGCCGGCCGATACATTGCCTGTGCGCGGCAGCACCGCATTGGTGGCCACCATGCCAGTGCCCGCGTCGCCTTCCGGGGGACAGAGGGGAGCGCCGGGCTGCAGATGGCCCGACACATCAATGCGACGCGCGCCCTCCTCGGTGAGAGTTCCGGCATCGGCTCCGGCCACAAGCGACTGCGGGAGTATGCTCTCAAGCGTCCAGGGGTAGCCCTTGGGTGCGATGAGAGCGTCGAATTTCTCTACCATGGCAGCATCGTAGGTGCGCGTGGCGGGGTCGACGGGCAGCATGCCCGAGGCATCGCCCACACCCAGCACACGGCGGCCGGTGAGCTGCCAATGTATATAGCCGGCGAGTGTGGTCAGGAAATCAATATCCTTCACATGCGGCTCGCCATTGAGTATAGCTTGGTAAAGATGGGATATGCTCCAGCGCAGCGGAATGTTGTAGCAGAAAAGTTCCGACAGTTCGGCGGCGGCGGCTCCGGTATTGGTATTGCGCCAGGTGCGGAAAGGCACCAGAATGCGGCCATCGGCGCCGAAAGGCATGTAGCCGTGCATCATGGCGCTGATACCAATAGCGGCCAGATGCTCTATCTCCACATCGTAGAGCTCGCGCACATTGGCACGCAACGCGGCATAGCAATCCTGCAGGCCATACCATATAGCCTCGGTGCTGTATGTCCAGAGTCCGTCGGCGAGCTGGTTTTCCCATTCGTGCGCGCCCTGGGCTATGGGCCGGTTCATCTCGTCGGTGAGCACGGCCTTGATGCGCGTGGACCCGAACTCTATGCCGAGCACGGCACGGCCCTGCGCTATGGTGGATTTTGCGTCGAGTTCCATCAGAGATACAGCGAGCGGTTGAGCATATAGTACACCTCACCCATGCGCAGCTGGTTCTTGAAACCTTCGATGGTGGTGTTTTTGTCGATATGAAGCATCTCTATGCCTGCTATCTCTGCGTAATCTTCCCAATACTCGGGCGTCACATCATAGCTGAAGCAGCTGTGGTGCGTGCCGCCGGCGAGTATCCATGCCGTGGCGCCGGTCTCGAAGTCGGGCATGGGCACCCACAGGGCCGAGGCCACAGGGAGCTTGGGCAGCGGCTTGCTCTTGATGCATTCCACATCGTTGACGATAAGGCGGAAACGGTTGCCCATATCCACGACGGTGGCAGTAACGCCGGCTCCGGGTTTGGATGTGAACACGAGGCGCGCCGTAGGCGTCTTGCGCACGCCTATGCCAAGGAAATGCACTTCCAGACGCGGACGCTCCTCGGCTATGAGCGGGCACACCTCCAGCATGTGGGCCTGAAGGATGGAGCTGTGGTTTCCGTCGAAGTTGAGCGTATAGTCCTCCAGGAACGAGCAACCACCTGAGAGGCCGCGGGTCATAACCCACAGCGTGCGGTAAAGCGCGGCGCTCTTCCAGTCGCCTTCGGCGCCGAAACCATAGCCCTCGGCCATGAGGCGCTGCGAGGCAAGACCGGGAATCTGGTCGAAACCGCGGCCTGTGACATCGACATTCACGTCGCCGAGGTCGTCGAAATTGGTGGTGAATGCCTTGGCGCCCTTATCCTTGAGCACGGCACGTAGGGTGAGCTCCGCCTTGGCGGAATTCCACACCTTGCGGTAGCCCTCGGATGCATGGTCCTCAAGAGCCTGGTCGTGGGCATACAGACGGAAATATTCGGCCACGAGTGCGTCGACATCGGCATCCTTTACGGCATCGAAATAAGGCATTACCTCGCTGAAAGGCATGTAGTCGACATGGTAACCGAGGCGGATTTCGGCCTCAACTTTGTCGCCGTCGGTCACAGCCACATTGTTCATCTGGTCGCCGAAACGGATTATTCGCATATCCTGCGCATCGGCCCAACCCACGCACACGCGCTGCCATACGGCGATGCGCTGCTGCGTGGCTGCGTCTTTCCAATAGCCGGTGACTACCTTGCGGCGCACACGCATGCGGGCGCAGATGTGGCCGAACTCGCGGTCGCCGTGGGCGCTCTGGTTGAGGTTCATGAAATCCATATCCATGGTGTCCCAGGGAATTTCGGCATTGTACTGGGTGTGGAGATGGAGCAGCGGCTTGCTGAGCACCTTCAGGCCGTGGATCCACATCTTGGCGGGCGAGAATGTGTGCATCCATGTGATGATACCGGCGCAACGCGGATCGTTGTTGGCGGCTTTCATCAGATCTTCCACTTCCTTGGAGGAGTTGGCGGTGCCTTTGTACACCACTTTCACAGGCAGATTGCCGGAGGCATTTAGGCCGTCGACCATTTCCTTGGAGTGGGCATCTACCTTCACCACTGCATCGCCACCGTAGAGCAACTGCGCACCGGTGATCCACCATATTTCATAATCGTTGTACATAATCGTATTATTTCTTGTTTTTGGTTTGTCCATAATAGGCATTGGGGCCATGTTTGCGCAGATAGTGCTTCTCGACGAGCAGGGGGTTCATCGTAAGCGAGGGATTGAGGGTCTCTGCGATATATGCCATTTTTGCAACCTGTTCGAGCACCACTGCGTTGTGCACGGCATCGTGCGGCGTCGTGCCCCAGGTGAAGGGGCCGTGGTTCTTCACAAGAACGCCCGGGGTGTGCATGGGGTTCATGCCATCGAAACGGCGCACTATCACATGGCCTGTCTCCAGCTCATAATCGCCCTGCACTTCCTCGCGTGTCATATCCGGGGTGCAGGGTATGTCGCGGTGGAAATAATCGGCATGGGTGGTGCCTATGTTGGGGATGTCGAGCCCGGCCTGCGCCCACGCCGTGGCATAGGTGGAGTGTGTGTGCACCACTCCACCGGCTTCCGGCCATGCGCGGTAGATAGCAAGATGGGTGGGAGTGTCGCTGCTGGGACGCAGATCGCCCTCCACCACCTCGCCGGTGGCGAGATCCACCACCACCATGTCGGAGGCCTTCATGGCATCGTAATCCACGCCGCTGGGTTTTATGACCACGAGCCCGCGCTCACGGTCGATACCCGACACGTTTCCCCAGGTGAATATCACCAGGCCGTGGCGCACAAGATCGAGATTGGCGCGGAACACTTTTTCTTTGAGTTCGTCTAACATATCCGTTTATAAGGAATGATTACCAGAAATAATAATAGAACGCGGCAGTGATACCGAGGATGATTACGGAATGGATTACATCCCATTTATCCCAGCTGGCACGCGTGGCGGCGCGCTGTTCGGGAGTGGATGTGCCGAACACGAGACCGCGAATCTTCTCGGGAGCAGGAGCCTTGGTGCACAGGCTCACCACCACAGCCACCAGCAGGCAGAACACCAGCATCCAGCCACAGAAGAAGAGCCAGTTGACATCGTAGAAGAGATATTTGAATATGTTTTGCGCTCCCGGCAGCACATCGGAATTGCTGTAGTACACCTTGGCACCCAGACGGCAAAGACCGATGACCAGGCCGGAGATCAGCGCCCACATACCACCCTGGGCTGTGGCCCGCTTCCAGAGTATACCCACGAGGAATGCGGCAGCGATGCCCGGAGCGAGCACGCTCTGCACATCCTGCAGATAGAGGTAAAGCACATCGCCCACAGAGCGCATCACGGGAATCCAGAGTATACCGAGCACCACGATCACCACGGTGGCCACCTGGCCTATGCGCACCAGTTTTCCGGGAGCGGTGTCGGGACGCAGACGCTGGTAGAAATCGATGGTGAAGAGTGCTGCGGAAGAGTTGAAGAGCGATGCGAGCGAACTCATGAGTGCGGCGAGTATTCCGCACACAATCAGTCCCTTCACGCCGGCAGGCAGCAGTTTGGCCACGAGTGTGGGGAATGCGGCGTCGGAATTGACACCACCGCCGGGAAGCATGGGCAGGAAGTCGCCCATCTGCTGGTGAAGAGCGAAAGCTATCATACCGGGAATGAGGAACAGGAACACGGGCAACAGCTTGAGGTAGGCGCCGAAAATGGTGCCACGGCGTGCCTCACGCTCGTTCTTTCCGGAGAGCACACGCTGCACTATGAACTGGTCGGTGCACCAGTACCAGAAGCCGATCACAGCCGATCCTACAAGCGCACCGAGCCAAGGATACTGTGCATCGGAATTGCTGCGTATGAGATTGGTCATGGTATCGCCGTACTCATTCACTTTCACAGCCGAGCAGATACGCATCATCTCGTCCCAGCCACCAAGCTCCTTGAGGCCGAGCACAAGGATGATGAGCGAACCGAGCAGCAGGATGGGCGTCTGCAACACGGATGTGTACAGCACCGACTTCATGCCGCCGAAAACGGTGTAGAGAGCCGTGATAAGCACCAGACCGACAGCTGCGATCCAAAAGAAGTCTATACCCCACAGCTCGTCGATGCCAAATACCTGCTGAAACACCAGACCACCGGCATACACCGTAACGGCCACTTTGGTGAGCACGTAGCTTATGAGCGAGATTGTGGCGAGAATGGTGCGTGACTGGGGGTTGAAACGTTTTTCAAGAAACTCGGGCATGGTGTAGACCATCGAGCGCGAGTAGAACGGCACGAATACCCAGCCGAGAATCAGTATCATCCAACCTTGAATCTCCCAATGAGCCATTGCCATGCCGCTCGATGCTCCCGAGCCTGCGAGGCCAATAAGATGCTCAGAGCCTATATTGGATGCGAATATCGACGCTCCGATGGCAATCCATGTGGCGTCCTTGCCACCGAGAAAATAATCGGCGGCGTTGTTTTGCTTTTGGCGCATCACCCACACTATTATACCCACAAGGGCAACAAAAAACAAGGCGATGACAATCCAGTCAAGTAAAGCCATTTTTTATCTGTGATTGGTTATTTATTAATGTATTCTGAGGTCAGGTTAATTGGAGAAAGCGAATATGGTGTGGCTCTCATATTTCTCGCCGGGGCGCAGCATGGTCGATGGCCAGTGCGGCTTGTTGGGCGAGTCGGGATAGTGCTGCGTTTCCAGACACAGCCCGGCATGCTGAACATATTTCTTGCCCATTTTGCCTGTGATGGAGCCGTCGAGGAAATTGCCGGAATAGAACTGTATTCCGGGCTCGTCGGTGTACACCGTCAGTGTGATGCCGCTTGCAGGCGATGTGAGCGAGGCTGCGGGAAGAGTGATATCGCCTTCCGTGGCGAGCACCCAGTTGTGATCGAAGCCATTGCCGTTCTTTATCTGCTCAAAATCGAACGCCGTATAGTCACGGCCCACAGGCTTGGGCTCTGTGAAATCCATGGGTGTGCCGGCCACAAGCAGTATCTCGCCGGTGGTCATGTAAGTGGAGTCGACGGGGGTATAGGCCGCCGCATTTATCTGCAGCACATCATCGGCCACTGTTGCCTCAGGATCGCCCGAAAGGCAGAAGTAGGCATGGTTGGTCATATTGATGACCGTGGGAGCATCGGTGGTAGCGGCATAAGCTATATCGAGCTTATTGTCGGCGGTGAGCGTATAGGTCACCGTTGCCGTCACATTGCCGGGGAAGTTGTTGTCGCCGGCCGGGGAGTGCATTGTGAGCACAAGGGTGCTGTCCGAAGTCTGCTCGGCATCGTACACCTGATACTGCCAGCCCGTGGGGCCGCCGTGCAGGCAATGGCCGAAATTATTGACAGGAAGCTGTATTGTATCGCCGTCGATGGGCAACCGGCCATGGTCTATGCGATTGGCGTAACGCCCTATCGCTGCACAGAAATCGGTCTGGTTGTTTTCAGGAAAATAGGCGGCGATGCTGTCGAATCCCAGCACAACATCGCGCAGAACGCCGTCGGCGCCGGGCACCATCAGCGACACGATGCGGCCACCGTAGTTGGTGATACAAGCCTCCATGCCATTGTCGTTGGCAAGAGTGTAGAGGGCTGTTTTCTTCCCGCCCACTTCGGCGTCGAATTTCGAAGCGTCAAGACCGGATGCCGTAAGTGAGGGTGCTGAAGAACCGGTGCACGAAGCCGCCAAGGCAGCCATAGCCATGCACGGCAGAAGTTTATACAGTTGATTCATGATACTGATATTGGTTTTCCACATTGTACTTATATTAGATACGTGCCTGCAACCCACGTTACCTAAACAATGTTTCAAAGGTAATGAAAATATGCCGAAATGTAACATGCCTTTGTATCTATTTATGTTCGCGATGTAACATACCGCCTCTTTTACTTTTTTTACATGTTGGCGTGTTAGGTAATTTGCGTAATTTTGCGCCGTGAAACGAATTTAAGGGAAAACCTCTAAATTATCATAATGAGCAAGATAGTGACTTTAGGCGAAATCATGCTTCGCCTCTCGCCTGCCGGATGCGCCCGCTTCGTGCAGGTCGACAACTTCGATGTGATATGGGGCGGTGGAGAGGCCAATGTGGCCGTAAGCTGCGCCAACTATGGACACGATGCGTTTTTTGTGAGCAAACTGCCCGCCCACGAGATCGGACAGGCTGCCGTCAACGCCCTGCGGCGCTATGGCGTGGACACGCGCCACATAGCCCGCGGCGGTGCCCGCGTGGGCATCTACTACTGCGAGACCGGTGCCTCGATGCGTCCCTCCAAGGTGATCTACGACCGTGCAGGTTCCGCGATAGCCGAAGCCGACCC
>CAJTOZ010000014.1:0-42354 GCA_910578095.1 uncultured Muribaculaceae bacterium
AAACATGTGGGCTATTCAGTCGAAACTTTTTGCACTTCGTTTCTGAAACTACGAATTTACGGATACGCGCAACGAGAATCCGCCCCACCCTCGGCCCGGAAAAGGGCATGGGAGTAGGTACCGTATGTAACATATCGCATGGCGCTACGTAACAGAGGTGATTTTGTTAACGTATTTTAACAATTGGGGGGGGTATTTTGCGGTTCTTTCCATACTTTTGCCGGAGCAAAAAACACCTAAATACTACTAATTCACCATGAAAAAACTGATCGGCATACTGCTGCTCGCGATGACGACGCTGAGCTCAGAGGCCGCAAAATTCACCATCGATTTCAACAGCACTCCCATAGGCGAGACTTTCCCGATAGCCGGCAACGGAGGCGGAAGCGCCGCCGTGGTGCAGAACCCATACGGCCAGGGCCACGTGGTGCGGATGCAATGCGATGCATACAACTCGGTACCGCAGTTTGCCGTCACCCTTCCCGAAGGCATCGCCCTCGGCGATTGCTCGGCTGTGGGAGTGAGAATATACATACCTTCGTCCGGCAACGAGCAGTACGCCAACTACAAGCAACTGCTCGCGTATGTGGACGGCACACTCGTGTTCAAAAACACCAGTGCCGACGGTAGCGACGAATATCCCAATCAGGGCAACAAGGACGCGTGGCTCATGAAAAACATAGACGCCGCATCGCTGTCGCTATCCGCCGAGCAGAAGGACTTGACAAGCTTCGACCTCGGCATAGGGCTGAACGACAATAAAATGACATACTATATAGCCGAAGTGACATTCAGCTATGAACTGAATCTCGACGACCCCGTGCTGCCCGAAACCGGCGCCTACCATAGCGGCAAGTACCGCAACCTCTTTGCCGAAGCGGGCTACACCGATGCCCAGATAGAGCAACGCATCGACGACCTGTGGGCCACCTACTTCACCGGCGACAAAGATACGGAACGCCTCTACTACGAGAGCGGCACCGACATGGCCTACATACTGGACGTGAACAACGCCGATGTGCGCACGGAGGGCATGTCGTACGGCATGATGATATGCCTGCAGCTCGACCGGCAGAAAGAATTCAACGCCCTGTGGAAATGGGCCAAGACCTACATGCAATACCCCGCCAACGACGAGCGTCGCGGCTACTTCTCCTGGCAGTGCGGCACGGACGGCTCCAAGAAAGGCAACACTCCGGCATCCGACGGCGAGGAATATTTTGTGATGGCCCTGATGTTCGCCTCCAACCGCTGGGGCGACGGCGAAGGCATCTACAACTACAGCCACGAGGCAAACTACATTCTGGATATGTGTCTTGAGAAACCCGCCAAGGACATCAACCCACATTCATCGTACACACAGCTGTTTAATCCGGAAGAGATGCAAGTGGTGTTCGTGCCCTATGCATCGGCTGCCAAATTCACCGACCCCTCCTACCATCTGCCCGCGTTCTACGAGCTTTGGGCCAAATGGGCCGATGCCAACAACGATTTCTATGCAGGCCTTGCCGACAAAAGCCGCGAGATGTTTCCACTCTTTGCCAACGCCTCCACGGGTCTCATGCCCGACTATGCCAACTTCGACGGTACTCCACACAAGGGCGACGGCGACCACGCCGATTTCCTGTACGACGCCTGGCGCTGCATCATGAACATGGCCATCGACTACGCATGGTTCAAGCCCGAAGGCACCCCGTACACCGAGCTTGTTAACCGCATGTACCGCTTCTTCATATCCAAAGGCATCACCGACTACCACAGCGTGTACACTCTCAACGGAGAAAATAAGAACGGAAACACCGACCACTCCCCCGGTCTCGTGGCATGCAACGCATCGGGTGCTCTGGCCTGCGACAACAAAGACGCATGGAAATTCATCGAGAATTTCTACGACACAGCCATCCCCACCGGACGCTACCGCTATTACGACGGGTGCCTGTATTTCCTGAACTGGCTCAACTGCGCCGGACGCTACCGCATATATGGCCCCTCGGGCTCATCGACCGGCATCACCGATGCAACAGACGTATGCACCGGCGGCAGCGCCGAGTATTTCAGCATCGACGGCGTGCGCGCACACGGCGAAAAACTGGCACCCGGCATCTACATCAAACGTGAAAATGGGAAAACCACCAAAGTGTTAATCAAATAAATCCTAAATTCAAATCATGAAAAAACTTTACCTTATCGCACTGGCTGCTGCCGCAGCCATGAGTGCGTCGGCCGCCGAAAGCGACTGGGTACTCTTCGAAGACTTCGAAAACACACCCGCCACCCCCGGACTGTGGGACTACATGGGAGGCACTCCCTCCGGCACCGTGAGTGTAGAGACAGTAGCCACTGAGGACAATGCCTCCAATCAGGCGGCAAAATTCTCCGGCGGCAACTACAATTCCGCTCTCGAGATTGAGATCGCCCTGCCCGAAGGCAAGACCATAGCCGACTACAAAGCCATCGACTTCGATATCTACAACTTCGACATGGAGTGGAAATCGATATTTGTATATATCGACGGTAGCGCCGTACGCGAGCCAAACGGCAACGACGAAGGCGCCAAAGGGAAATGGAAACATTTCACCTACGACCTCAACCTCAGCGGCACATCAAGCACAATCAAGTTGGCCGTAGGATTTAAAATCAAGAGCAACTCCTTCGCCCTCGACAATATACGCCTCCAGGAAAAAGGCGAGGCCGTAGCCCCCGGCACCTACGACGAGACACAAAACGGAACCGTGACCAATGGTTGGCTCATGTTGCAGGACTACCAGACAAAAGTGCCCGGCGACAACGCAGCCATCTGGGGACATTACGGCTCGGTAGCCGGCACTGCAACAGTAGCTCAGGACCCCGCAGCCGCCACCAACCTTATGGCTGAATACCAGGGCGACGACTACAACACCTACTTCGAGGTGAGCGCAGTGCTGCCGGAAGGCAAAACGCTAAAGGACTACAAAACCATCGCCTTCGACATCTACCGCTTTGACGATGACGACAACTATAAGAAAATGCTCGTTTTCGCCAACGACGCCATTCTCCATGAGGACGAAAACTACATAGAGCAGGCAAAGGCGGGCGTATGGACCACAAAATCGTATACTATCCCCGAGGATTGTGAAATAGGAGCTTCTTTCCTCCTGCATTTCGGCATCAACAGCAACAAAGCCCACTACGCTGTGGACAACGTGCGCCTGGAAGAGCGCGAGAGCAGCACTCCGCCCGTAGAGCCCGGCACCTACGACGAGACACGAAACGGAACCGTAGCCGACGGTTGGTACATGGCACAGGACTACCAGACAAAAGCACCCGGCGACGAGGCCGCCATCTGGGGACGTTACGACAAGATAGTCGGCACTGCAGCCGTAGCTCAGGACCCCACAGCCGCCACCAACCTCATGGCTGAATTCCAGGGTGGCGATTACAACACCTATTTCGAGGTGAATGTGGCACTTCCCGAAGGCAAGACCCTCAAGGACTATCAGACCGTGGCGTTCGACATCTACCGCTTTGACGATGACGACAACTATAAGAAAATGCTCGTTTTCGCCGACAACGCCATTATCCACGAGGACGAGAACTACATTGAGCAGGCAAAGGCCGGTGTATGGACCACAAAATCGTATGCCATCCCCGAGGATTGCGAGGCCGGAGCCACATTCGCACTGCGCTTCGGCATCAGCAGCAACAAAGCCCACTACGCTGTGGACAACGTGCGTCTGGAAGAACGCGAGACTGTGGAAGCACCTGCCGAAATCGTTGATTTCACCTATGAAGCTATCACCAGCAAAGCCACCGTCGCAAGTCTGGACTATGTGCTGCACGTGGCCAACCACAAGGAAGACACCCAGTACAGCGTCACCCTCACCCTCAAGAATGAAAACGGAGTGGAAGTAAGCGAAACCAACGAGGAACACTCGCTCGTGGAAGAAGCCGCTATCATGGCCCCGGCCCGCGCCGCCGCCACCCACCGCCTGAGCGGAACCGTTGGCATCTCCGGCCTCACACCGCAGATGAAATATATCCCCACCGTGAGCTACGGCCTTAAGGGCGCCGAGCCCACCGCCTCAGTGGAGCTTCCCGCCATCACCATGCTCACCACCGGCATTGAGGACGTAACGATGGATGGCAATGAAACCGCCGAGTACTTCAACCTCCAGGGCGTGCGCGTGGCTCAGCCCGAAGCAGGCCGGATCTACATTGTGCGCCGTGGCGCCAAGGTGGCCAAAGAGCTTGTGAAATAAAACTCCGCGGCCACTATACGCAAAACCGCCCTGCACCTCGATTAAGGCCGCAGGGCGGTTCTTTTTTATTGCCTTGCAGGAGAGTGACCCCTGATTATTAGAACAGGCTCCAGCTTACGGTGAGGCCTGCCATCACGATGGCCACCATGCTCATAAGCTTGATGAGGATATTGAGCGAGGGGCCGGATGTATCCTTGAAGGGATCGCCCACGGTGTCGCCCACGACGGTGGCCTTGTGCACCTCGCTGCCTTTGCCTCCGTGGTTGCCCTCCTCGATATATTTCTTGGCATTGTCCCATGCGCCGCCGCTGTTGGCCATGAAGATGGCAAGCACGAAGCCTGCGGAGAGACCGCCTACCAGCAGACCGATTACGCCCGGAACACCGAACACCAGACCCGTGAGTATGGGAGCCAGGATGGCGAGCACGCTGGGAAACACCATCTCGCGCTGCGCGCCTTTGGTGGATATCTGCACGCAGCGGGCATAGTCGGGCTCAGCCTTGCCTTCGAGAATACCTTTGATCTCGCGGAACTGCCGGCGCACCTCATCGACCATGTGGGCTGCGGCGCGGCCTACGGCGTTCATGGTGAGGCCACAGAAAAGGAATGCCATCATAGAACCGATAAACATGCCCGAAAGCACTTTAGGGCTCATGAGGTTGACCTCGTAGAAGGCCATGAAATCGGTGAAAGTGGCTTCATGAAGCCCCACGGTGCGGTCGCCTATCTGTATCATGGTCTCGCCCAGACGGTCGAGGCCTATGCGTATTTCCTCAATATACGAGGCCAGAAGAGCCAGACCCGTCAGAGCTGCCGAGCCTATGGCGAAGCCCTTGCCTGTGGCGGCTGTGGTGTTGCCCAGGGAGTCGAGGGCATCGGTGCGCTTGCGCACATCGGGGCCGAGGCCGCTCATCTCGGCATTGCCGCCGGCATTGTCGGCGATGGGGCCGTAGGCATCGGTGGCGAGAGTGATACCCAGAGTGGAGAGCATGCCCACGGCGGCGATACCTATGCCGTACAGGCCCATAGCCACATTCCCGAAGTCGAAACCGGAGGCAAACCAGTAGCTGAGGATGATGCCCACCACTACTGCCAGCACGGGCACAGCCGTGGACACCATGCCGAGACCCACGCCGGAGATTATGACTGTGGCCGGGCCGGTGGTGCCGCTCTCGGCCAGACGGCGCGTGGGAGCGTAGCTCTGGGAGGTGTAGTACTCGGTGGAGCGGCCTATGACAATGCCCACAAGGAGGCCTACCACCACGGAGGCGCCTATCCATGCCCAGTTGTCAAGGCCGAGGAGCCACAGGATGAGGAACGTGGCGCCTACGATGAGCACCGAGCTGAGATTGGTGCCGAAGGCGAGCGCTCCGAGAAGATTTTTCATTGAGGCATTTTCCTTGGTGCGCACCGAGAAAATACCAATAATGGAAAGAAGGATACCGACAGCGGCGATAAGCATCGGCGCCACTACGGCTTTGTATTGCATCACAACATCGCCCGACACAAGGTAGGCGGCGGCGCCGAGAGCGCTGGTGGCCAGAATGGAGCCGCAGTACGATTCGTAGAGATCGGCACCCATGCCTGCGACGTCGCCCACATTGTCGCCCACATTGTCGGCGATGGTGGCGGGGTTGCGGGGGTCGTCCTCGGGAATGCCCGCCTCGACCTTGCCCACGAGGTCGGCACCCACATCGGCAGCTTTAGTATAGATGCCGCCACCCACGCGTGCGAAAAGCGCCTGTGTGGACGCACCCATGCCGAATGTGAGCATAGTGGTTGTGATCATGGCCAGCTTGGCGGTGCCTTCGAGGTCCACACACTTGTCGAGGAGCAGATACCAGAAGGAAATGTCGAGCAAGCCGAGGCCCACCACTACAAGCCCCATTACGGCTCCCGAGCGGAAGGCCACACGCAGACCGCCGTTGAGCGATGTGCGGGCGGCGTTGGCAGTGCGGGCCGACGCGTGCGTGGCCGTCTTCATGCCCAGATAGCCGGAAAGACCGGAGAAGAAACCGCCCGTTAGGAATGCCACCGGCACCCAGGGGTTCTGCAGCTGGAAGCCATAGGCCATGACTGCAAACAGTATCACGAGGCAAAGAAACACACAGCCCACGATGCGATACTGCTGTTTGAGATAGGACATGGCGCCCTTGCGCACATGCGAGGCTATGCGCTTCATGGTGTCGGTGCCCTCGCTCTCGCCCATCATCCTGCGGTAGAAATACCATGCCAGAAGGAGCGCGACGATAGCCGCCGCGGGAACCAACCAAAATACCGGGGTAATCATAAAAGAATGTAAATTTAAGGTTTTAGGATGTTAACGCATCAAAGTTACGCAAAACATCTGAAACGACAAAACCCGCCGGAGCGGGTTTTGTCGGGTTTTGTCGCTTAGTAATCGGCCGTGGATTATTCGGCGTACAGGATATAGGATGCGTTGGGGGCAAGCGTGGCCTTCAGAAGTCCGTTGCGCACTTTCACGGATGCTCCGTGCACGGCGTCGGTGTAGTCGCCGTCGGGCAGAGTGGTGTCTATACGCACGGTCTGCTTCTTGCCGGAGAAATTGACGAGCGCCGCGCCTTTTTCGCCGCGGGCCACCTGCACCACAGCCCCGTCGGCCGATGTGAACACATGCTCCACCTGGCCATGCATGGCACGGCGGAAGGCATTGGCGGCCACCACCTCGGGGTGCTTGAACTCATCGTTGCCGCGGGCGCCTATGCGGTTGTTGCCCCAATAGTTGTCGCGGGTGCTGCCGGCAGGACGGCTGAAGAAGAGCGGCCGGCCATGCTGGCGCGCCGTCAGGAATACGAATCCGGCACGCACCTGGTCGTCGGTCATGCCGGCCGATTCATGCTCATTGCAATAGGTGTCGTGGCTCTCCACCCATGTCACCAGCTGGTCGGGACGGGCGGGATGATGCCAGTCCACGAGGTCGGCGGCGTTGTAGCTGCCTGCGTTGAGCGCGGAGCGCAGGGCATGGCCATAGCTGCTGGCCACAAGATCCATATAGCCGGCGTATTCCTTTTCCTTCACATTGCGGTCCTGCAGCACCTCGCCATATATGTAAAGGCTGTCGGGCATCAGCAGCGACAGGCCTTTCACAGCCTCACGACCGGTGGCGACATCCCAGAAGTTGTTGCGTTCGGCGCGTGGATCGAGCGGATCGGAAGGCAAGCCTATGTGCTTGGCCGTGTCGTAGCGGAAACCGCGTGCGCCGAGATTGATAAGATCGTTGACGTACTGCAGGTAGTAGTACTGGAAGTCGGGGTTCTCGGTGTTCACGTCGGGCAGACCGCCCATCTTGCCGGTGGTGCACTGCATGCGGTCATTATAATCGGTGATATCGGTCAGACCATTGGCATGAAACAGCTTGTCGTGGCCGCCCACCGCATTGTCGAGGCCGGGCAGCACGGCGGTGTGGTCCACGGCGGTATGGTTGGGCAGCACATCCACTATCACCTTCACGCCATGGGCGTAGGCACTGTCGCACATGGCCTTGAATGCGTCGCGCGAGCCGAGCATATAGTTGCCGATGGTCCAGTCGGTGGGCTGATAATAATAGTACCACTTGCCGCGCACGCTGTCGCCGGGATTGCTGTAGAGGGCCATTCCCCCACCCTCGCCCACGTAGCACGCCTGGGCGGGCGATGTTTGCACATAGGCATAGCCGGCAGCGGCTATGTCGGCCATATTGGCCGCGATGGTGTCGAAGCTCCACGACCATGCATGCAGGATCACTTCATCCTCGCTTGGAGCAGTGGCAGGGGCGGTGGATGCCCCGGCCTGGATTGCGGTTGCCGCCAGGACAACCGGTATGATACGTTTGAATTTCATGGGATATTGTTGTAAGTATGATATTTGCTGCAAATATACTACAAATCCTGCTAAAAGGCAAAAAATCGTTTTTTTGCTTTTTGCAATGTTTGCATACGGCAGGAATTTTTCATATATTTGCCGATGATATTAACAATCCTTCACCACCGGCTGTCGCCCGACCATCGTGCAGGGGATCATTCCGTGCCCACGGCCATCACTTTCAGTTTTAAACATTTGTTTCTTAACCACATAAAAAAATGACCATGATAAAAAAAGCATTGGCCGCTATTCTCCTATTGTGGCTTGGCATGGATACGCAGGCTCTTGTGCTTCACACCAGAGTGGAACAGGGCGAAATTTCCGGAACCGAACATGATGGAGCTGCTCTTTACAAGCGTATACCGTATGCGGAACCTCCGGTGGGGAATCTGAGATGGAAGGCTCCTGTGGCTAAAAAAAGTTGGGAAGGAGTCTACAACTCCGATGAGTGGGGCAACCGGCCTCCACAACCCGTGGATCCGAATCAGGGTGGCGCCGGATTGCCGATGAGCGAGGACTGTCTCTATCTCAGCGTGACGACCCCGGCTGTATCGACCGATGACAAGCTACCTGTGTTTGTGATGATTCACGGTGGAGGCTTCTCGACCGGGTCCTACAGCGGAACACAGGAAAGTTTCGTAAAGGAAGGCATCATCTATGTGAGCATCGAATACCGCCTTGGAGCTCTCGGATTCATGTGCCATCCTGAACTCGCCAAGGAATCGGAGCAGGGGCTGTCGGGCAACTATGGCATCCTTGACCAGATAATGGCCCTTCAGTGGATACACGACAACATCTCCGCATTCGGAGGCGATCCGGCCAAAGTCACTATAGCCGGAGAATCTGCGGGAGGTATCTCCGTCAGCATATTGTGCGGTTCTCCGCTGTGCAAAGGATTGTTCCGTGGAGCCATCAGCGAGAGCGGAAGTTCGTTCTGGCCGGTCGGCGACGCGCGCAACGGCAATACTGCTCTCTGCTCCATGACTGCCGCCGCGGCCGACGGCGAGGCCTTCCAGAAAAAGCTCGGGAAGAAAAACATACGGCAGATGCGGTCCGTGGACTTTCAGACTCTTCTTGACAACACTGAAATGGATTGTTTCTGGCCCGTTGTCGACGGCTACGTCATAACAGACGACCAGTACAAACTGTATGAGAAAGGTGAATACAATGATGTGAATGTCATAATGGGATTCAACTCCGACGAAGGCTCGCTGTTCTCATGGCCCATGCCGGTCGAGGCTTACCGTGAGCGTATCAGAAACATCTACGGCGATTGGGCAGACAGACTCTTTGAACTTTATCCCGTGAATGGAGACGAGGATGTGCGCTACGCGCTCGCTGATGTTTTCCGCGACGGTTCATTCGCCTGGGGCACTTACGCCTGGGGGAATCTCCAGAGCCGCACTGGAAATGGAAAGGTGTATATGTATTATTTCGACCAGGATTCAGAGAACACCATTCTGCGCTCTCCGCGCGGAGGCGCCAGCCATGTGGCCGAGATGCCCTTCATCTACGGATATGACTTCGGTGGCAGAAGCCGCATGACCCCGACTGAACGTCACATGGAACAGATCATGTCACGTTACTGGATCAATTTCACCAAGACAGGCAATCCTAACGCAGACTTCCTGCCTTACTGGACAGAATATGAGCAGGACAAGCCGACAGTGATGATAATGCGCGATGGATTTTCACTTGGCCCGATGCCCAATCAGGCAACAATGAACTTCTTCGAGGAATTTTTCAAGAGCAGGAGAAGATAGCGTAGCCGTCTGGCGACATTGTATTAAACACATAATTTCTTTATAGTTTTACCCGATGAACATCCAATCCTATCGCATGACTTCGTTTGCACACAAATACCTGATTCTCTTCAAGCTTTGCATTGTTCTCGCGGCAGTGGCATGCAGCCTGCCGGAGGCTTCGGCACAACGCGATAAAAACTACATTTACCTTTTCGACTGCACGCAGTCGATGCAGTGGACAAGCATCGACGGAGGAAAGACCACACTGTGGGATTCCGCCCTCGAATCGCTGGACAAGACCCTGGCGGCACGCAGCAGCGAGCAATCGGCCACGGTGTCGGTAGTTCCCTTCCAGGGACAGCCCTATCCGGCCATATCGTTTGCAGCATCCGACTACGCGGCCCGGCGTGAGGGCCTGTTCGGAAAATTGCAGGAGTACATACTGCAGAAGACCAACACCGACATCGTCAACACCATCGGCTCGGGAAGCAAGCTCATCGACCCCGCAAAAGACAACCGCATATACCTCCTGACCGACGGACAGGACACCCGGGCGGGCGCGGCAGGCGTTGAGGCCATGCTGCGCGCATGGTGCGGCAAATACGCCAACACACGCCTGTATTACATCATGCTGAGCCGCGATGCCGTTAGCCCCGACATACTGTCGGCCGTGGAGTTCTGCCCCGACATCTACGCCGTGGAGCCGGTGGACGGCTCCATCCCGCTGTACACCGACCTGGAAGGCAACGTAATCTACGCATCCACCCTCGATCTGGCGGCTTCACATCCCATGCTCTACAGCGAGACCGGAACCCAGACGCTCGGTGTGCGCTGCGACGATCCGTATTTCTCGGCTTCCATCGAGGAAGGACGGTCGGTGGACGGCAAGTTCAGCATACGCCTGTCGGCACGCGGCGCCATGGACACCGCACAGCTTAACGAGGCCCTCGCGCCTCATGCCGATGCCGCCGGCAATTACCTGTTCGACATCGAGGTGGTGCCGGCCGACAAGCTTTGCCGCATCATCAATCCTGTGGTACACGTGGTGATGGCCAACAAGGCCCTGCGCAAGCTGTGCTTCGGCGGCGAAGAATCGCTGTCGCAGATAAACATTGAGCCGGCCACACACTGGCACGACTCGTTTCTATGGAGCGACGCTGCCGAACAAACTGCGGTGCGCCTGCCGGTGGACGCAGTGTTCAACGATGCCGCGCTGGCCGATGGGGCCACCGCCACGCTACGCATCACCCCGGCCGACGGAGAGCCGGCCGACTACACACTCTACGTCGACGGCGAAGCCTCGGCCGACGGTGTGGTGGCCGTCTCCGGCACACACATCCCCGAAGTGGCACTCATCTTTGATACCGACGCACGCGAGGGCAAGCGCCACTTCAACGTGACGCCCGAACGCGCCACAGGTCTCGACCTTGTCAACGGCGCCCCGGTGGCCGAGCACCGCGCATTCACCATACGCCACGAATACGATGTGGAGTGGAACCCGCTCAAGACCGCGCTATTCTGGCTGCTCATAGCCATCGTGGCGGCACTCGTGCTGTGGTTTGCCATCGTGCGTCCGGCACGCTATCCCGCCATCAAGCCCGCAGCCGTCACACTGACAGGCCCCGGCTCCTTCTACAGCCACAAGAGAATCAAGCACGCCCGGCGCATAGTGCTCACACGGCACAGCCGCCGCCAAAGCACCCTGAGCCGGATATTCACCGGCACGACACTCTTCATACGCAGCGAGCACTTCACGAGCGACATGACCATCCTGCCGGCATCGAAAAAGAAAGTGCGCCTGCGCTGCGCGCGCGGATGGGTGTGCACCCCTTCGGCGGTGATGGCGCCCCGGCAGCCATACGAACTGCTGGCGCCCGATGGCGGCAAGACCACAATCGAATTCAACTGAAAAACACAAACCAAAACCTAACACATACTATGGCTACCCGCATACGACGTACACTGTACATAGGCCTCGGCGGCACAGGCATGAACGCTATCCTCCATGCCAAGAAACTCATCTACGACACCTTCGGAGAGATACCTCCGATGATAGGTTTCCTCGGCATCGACACCGACGGCGGGGTGTACAACAAGACACTCACCGCACGCGACGGCACAGCCATATCTCTGAAAGTGTCGGAGCAGCTGCCCATCACCGTCGATGCCCCGGCGCTGATATACTCCAACTCTCCATCGAACTACGACTGGATGCCGGACTGCAACATCGGCAGCCTGAGCGCCCTGTCCCTGGGCGCCGGCCAGATACGCTCCAACGGACGCTTCGCCATAACGATGCACGAGGAAGATGTGGCCGACCGCATCATGGGCGCCATACGCAGCATCAACAATGCCACCATAATCAACAACACCGACTATGCACTGCTGTCCGACGCCACGGAGGTGCACGTGGTGTTCTCGCTGAGCGGAGGCACCGGAGCCGGCACATTCCTCAACATCGCCTACCTGCTGCAGCGAGTGCTTCAGAACGAGAATGCAAAAATCTCGGGCTACGTATCTTCCGCGCCATGTCGCAAGGCTCCGGCATGCGTCGCGTGCGTGCAAACGCGCTCGGCTCGCTGATAGACGTGGATTTCCTCACCCACCTCGACCCCAAGTCGGAGCCGGTGGAGATAAAATGGCTCAACACGGTGCAGCGCGTGAACACGCGCCCCTTCACAGCCATGTACCTCATCGACAACAAGAACGCCGGCAACGACGTATTCACCGACATCGACAGCCTCTGCGAGATGATATCGCTGGCTCTGGTCACCTCGGCCGGAGAGCTGAGCGTGGCAGCCGCATCCACATCCGACAACATAGCCAAGGACATTGCCGACGGTGTCATGGACATTGCCCGCAAGAAAGCATGGGCGGCAGGCTTCGGCGTCAGCGAGATCGTGTACGATGCCGCATCTCTGCGCCGCATCTACGCTTGCAAGGCCGCACAGCAGCTGTTGGCGCATCTGACCAACGGCGGCTGCGACGACCCGTCCAACATCGCCAACGCATGGATCGACAACGAGCGCATACGCGAGAATCAGGGCAAGGACGATGTGATTGATTTCTTCATGCGCCCCGCGCCGAAATATCTTCTCGAGGAAGTGGACCAGGCTTCGCCCAAAGGAGATGTGCAGCAATACCTCAGTGGAGCGGCCAAGGAGCCCGCAGCCGAGCTCGACAACAAGCTGGCCGAGCTCAAGGCACGCATAGGCGCATCCCTCACCGACCTGATCAACAAGCAATTGAACAGACCATGCGGTGTCTATCTGACCGAGCACATACTGCACGCCGTGCAAAAGCAGGTGGCGCTGTGCGACAACGAGATGGAGCAGGAGATAAAAGAGAAGGAGGAGCTGCTCGTGCGCCAGAAAGCCGGGCTCGGCAGCACCATCAAGGAACTGGAGGAGTGCACGGGATTCTTCAAACGCGGACAGCGTAAGGAACTCGCCGCACAGGTGTGCGACGAAGCCGTGCAGCAAGCCACCACCGAGCGCGAGCTGCAACGCCGGCGCTACGCTCGCATGTTCTACCGCTGGCTCACCACCGAGGTGGGCGACCGGTTCGACCTCATCAACAAGATCATATCCAACCTGCGCACACTGCAGACACAATACACCGACACCATAGCCACCGTGGCACAGAACATAGGCCGTGGCTCGTTCTTCCAGGAAGACCTGGCCACAGCCGAGGTGAACTCCGTGGACTGCACTCCGGATGAAGTGGCTGTCACAAACTTCATCAACAAGCTCGGAGCTACCGGCGGCGTGCAGGCTTTCGCCACCATGCCGCTGCAGCAGATCGATGACTTCGTGCGCGCCTATGTCTACGACCTGCCGAAGGCCAAGGCCTACGCCGCTGCCAATATCGACGATGTGCTGGCGGCCCTCTCCCCGGAGGCACTGGAGGGTGTGTGCAAGCGCGCCATACGCAAAGCCATGCCTCTCTTCCCCTACCACTACCACGGCTTCGACGCGCAGCGCCGGGCACAACCGTCGGACTACTACTATGTGGGCGTCAACGACCACAAACACAGCATCCTGCGCACAGCCGACTACTTCAAGGAGCTCATACCGGGCCGCAGCAACGTGGCCTTCGCGAGCACCGGCGCAAAGGACCGTGTGATCATCTACCACCAGGTGGGAGTGGTGCCTCTGTTCTGCCTCTCGGCTGTCGACGGCTACCGCACGGAGTACGACCAGATAGGCGAAAACAAGGAGCACACCAGCCATTGGGACGCGCAGATGTGCCGACGCATGCAGCGCGAGCGCTACGGCATTCTGCCCAAGGACGAGGTGGACCGCAAGGAAGCCATGGAGATGTGGCTCACCGCCCTGATGTTCGGCATCATGGACTTCGACCCCGCCAAGGACTGCTACACTATCCGCAGCCGTGCATTAGGAGGCGCGGCAATGCGCGGATTCCGCGTGGAGGCCGGCCACTCGCGCAAGGAGGCATTTGATTTCTTCATGGACAACATCGACGCCCTCAAGCCGGAACTGGCCCGGGAACTATCCGACCTCAACCGTCCGGGCCCCGACAATCCCGCAGTGCGTGTGCCCGAGCAAGTAAAAGCTTCGGCAACCGATGGCAGCTACTACTCCGCATTCTCCCGCTGCCCCATAGCCGTGGAGCATCTGGAAAGCTATCCCGATGATTTTGAGCTCATCAACAAGGAAATAGAGTATATCATCGACAACTTCTGAGCATGACCCCCATACTCGCCCTTTGGCCGTCGGCGCACACTGCTCCGACGGCCGAAGCCGTAGGCGACGCTCTTGCCGCCGCAGGCTTCGGCCCCGACCGCTACCGCAGCGCTGCCATCGGCGGCATGGACACCGACGCGCTGCGCAACTTGCTGCACGAGACCCACCGCGAGATTGTGCCCATGACAGCCCTGGACACCACGCTGCACACCGTGGTGGTGGTGCCGCTATTCGACAGCGAGGCGGTGGAGTGCACCCGGCGGGTGCTTGAAGCCGCAGCCACAGCCGGCGTCACATGCTCGGTGGAGGTGCTCGCGCTCAAACCCGACCTCGCGGCCCCTCTGGGCACGACTGCTCCCGAAGGCAGCACCGACAGCGAGACGAAATTGAGCCATGCCGTGGCCACCGCTCCCTGCCTCGCCTCGTATGCCACCATCGACAATTATCTGAGCACCAACGCGCCTGTCAATTTCTCAGCAGAGACATTCGCGCGCTTCCTGTACAGCTTCCTGCGCTTGCTCATAGAGCATTTCGGCATGATATTCCAGGCCTCTGTCTATGCCAACCGCAACCAGACACTCAGCTTCGGCATGTCGGTGCTGTCGTTCCCGCGCGAGCAACTGGTGGGCTATCTTCTCAACCGCGCATTCGCCGCAGCCATCGAGAAGGAAAGAGTCACCGAGGAAGAGACTATCGATATCAACATGGCCCAGCAAGCCGCAGCCGGCGTACTTCAGGATATAGAAAAGGTGTATGCCCATTTTCTGCACGAGCAGGTGGAGCGCCCCCTGCAGGTGGGCGACAAGAGCAAAGAGCAGATCGCTGCCGACATGAGCGTGGCCGCCGATGCGCTGCAGCAGGCTTGGGAAAGCCGTCTCGCGGCACTCATCAACGACCCGGCCATGAACCTCCCCACCAAAGAGGCGACGCTCGCCATAGTGCTGGGCGTGGACAGCGAGATGCTGCGCGGCATAGGCTACGCCACATCCGAAACAATAGATGCCGGCATACGTCCGGCTCTGGACCTGTATGTCGACACCGTGGCCGGGGCACTGCGCGATGGCCACACCGATGCCGAAGGCCTGCTACCGGTGCGACGTCAGTTCCCGTCGCTGTGCTTCCACGAGGACACCGATGAAAACGGCGACATCATCCCCAACCCGGCCAACGACAGGCCGTTCAACCCGCTGGAGCAGATCAAGGATGTGCGCTCGCGCATGCTCGACCTTGCCGCATGGCTGCGTGGGGCGGAAAAACGCATAGCGGAGTTGCGGCAGGCTGCCGAAGCCGAGCAGCTGGGCCGCCGAGCAGTGCTGAAGGAGGGAGAGCTTTCCATAGGCACCTTCCACCCCACAGGAGCCGTGGCAGAAACGCCGCTGGCCGAAAAATATGTGCCTGCACCGGGGCTGAAGATACCGCCGTCGGTGGACCTGCGCCGCTATTTACCTCCCGCGCGCAATCAGGGTGCACTCGGCTCATGCTCGGCATTCGCGACTGTGGCCATGTACGAAGCGCTGGCCAACCGATTCCGTCCCGAAGGCATGCCGCCGCTCGCCATATCGGAGGGATTCCTTTTCTACCATACCAACGCCGCCCGTGGCGCGCTCGACGAAGGCAGCAACTTCGCCGAGCAACTGGGGGTACTGAGCGAGAAGGGGTCCTGCGACCCCGCCCTCTACCCCTACGATGCCGCCAATCCGGCCATACAGCCCACAGAAGCCGCCACTGCCGAGGCCATGAACCACCGTGCCCTCAAGGCTCTCCAGCTGCCTCTCGCGTCCGAGGGCCACGACAAGATGGGGGCGATGGAAGCCAACCACCGCATCATCACCTCGGCTCTCGCCGAGGGATATGCCGTGGGCATATCCCTGAAGGTGCTCGACAGTTTCGGACGCGCCGAAGGCGGCTTTGTGTCGCGTCCGACACAGGCCGAACTCGACGCCGAGACACCAGGCAACCATGCCATGACCATCACCGGCTACTCCGAGGACGGACAATACTACATCGTGCGCAATTCCTGGAGCACCGCCTTCGGAGATGAAGGCTACGCCTATGTATCGGCGGCATATATCGACGATCCGGCACTCAACAACTATTGCTGCATCATCACACATGCCACCGACCTTGAAGGCAACAACATAAAGGCCAAACCGCTGCCGTCGGTCGCCGCAATAGCCGGCACACAGAACCGCATACGCCTCTTCACTCTCGGCAACGAGATAGAATACGCACGGCTGCGCCTCGCGGCACTGACATCCGTGTACCACGACCTCTTCAGCTACTACTCCACCCTGCACACGCGCCTCACGGTGCCATCCGTGCGCAAGGCCATAGTGGCGTTGGCCGAAAACCGCCTGTCGATGCAGCGGGCCGACCTGCTCAGACGCGCCGGCGAACTGCGCGACGAGATGCCGGAAAAATTGAAACAACTGCGCCGCAACTACAAAAAGAAGCTCTTCTGGAGCACCCTCGTGAGTGTGGTCGATGTGGCGGCCATGTTTTTCTATACCTATCACCTGCAGAAGTGGACATGGTGGGTGCACGGAACCACCATCATCGTCGTGGCGCTGACAGTGATGCTGTGGCTCTACTACAGCTACTACAAGCGCAAGATACGCGCCGAGATGCGCGCCGAGATAGAAGAACTGGAAGCACGCGCCGGCGAAATAGCCCGCAAGATGGACCGCACGCGCCTCGACTTCCAGGCTGCAGGCCACATCTTCGACATCTTCTCCGGCCTGAAATTGCGTTACGACTCCCGATACACGCACCTGCAGAACTTCAACCGCAATCTGGCCGAATGGCACAGCGAAGCCCTTGAGGAAGCTGCCGAAGTGGAGTTTGAAAACGACAGCATGTTTGTGACGCTCATAGACCGTGCCGCCCTCGACCGCTTCTTCGACAAATGCATCGGCGCCGTGGTAGCCGACATACATCTGGTGGATGCTTTCCGCGACTACGACATCAACGCCGAAGCCATGGGAGCCGCCAGACAAAAGTTGCTCGATACCGCGGCCGCAGCAATCAAGGCGCTGCTGGAGCGATACGGCGTGTGCAACCACATCGATGGCGAACGCCTGCCGTTCGATGCCGGCTGTGGCATCGATGCAGTGATGCTCGACCTCAACCGCCGTGCGGCAGCCCTGACACGGAGCCCCCGCGCGGGACTGCGGGAAAGCCGCTTCGTGGTGTTTCCGCACCGCGCGCAGGATAGCGGCCAATGGCTGCGCACCCTCGCTCCGCATTTCTCGGTAACGCCGGTCGTGGTGCCGGGCACGCGCCCCGATGCGTTCATCATACTCACACTCGCATCGCGCGATAAGCCCGCCTGATATCCGGCGACCGTAAAAATAGCGATTATCAGAGGGGCTCTGAGACAAAATGTTGTCCTGTTTTGCCACAAAATAAGACAACACGCGGTTAATATGGGAAAAAAAAGGTATTTTTGCAGCTGCAAAAAACAGACTGCGAAGAATGACCTTATCATATTTAATGGCTGCGCCTGTCCTGTGGATAGTATCCGTGGTCGAATACATTCTGCTCAACAGAGGCTACACCCTCCGGAGCGTGGCGCGAACAGCATTTGCCTATGCTGTGGCAGCCGTGGCAGCCGTTCTGCCCATGGCCATTGCCGGCCACGCGCCCGACACGCGGCCCCTTATTTTCGCTGCAATTTCGGCCGGGCTGTTCCAACTGGCCTATCCGTTGCTCTATCGCCTCTCCCACCGCAGCGCCGGCCAGCGCTACGGTCATGCCGCCGACACGGTGGTGGGCCTGTGCATGTTCGGCGTGCTGTCGGCTTTGCTGCTTATAGGGGGCCCGTGTGCATGGATTGTGGGGCCTGTGGAGCTTGCCATGCTGGCCACTGTGCTCGTGCAGGCCACCTACTTCGTGATGTACGGCAGCGGAATGGACGCCTACGGCTTCCGGCTGATGACACAGACCAACACCAACGAAGTGATAGAGTTCATACGCTACTATCCGTGGTGGGCCACGGCCGCAGTATCGGCGGCCCTGATGGGCATATTGTGTGCCTCGGTGGCTGTCAACCTTCCGGCGCACCCCATGCCCGCGGCCTCAGAAAGCCTGTGTGTGGCTGCTGCGGCAGCAGTGTGCGTGGCCGTGATGTGCATAAGAGGACGCAACTCGGCGCTGGCACGGAGCGGTTTTGTAAGCTTCTACCTCGCAAAACGCGACAACACGCACCGCCTGCTCATCTACCGCACGCATAGAGCCGACCGAGAGCGCGGTATCAACGCGAGACTGCTCGGCAAGCCATACGACGGCCCATCCACAATTGTGCTCGTGGTGGGCGAATCGTCCAACCGCGACTATATGAGCGCCTTCGTGCCCTCTCTCGAGCGCGACACCACTCCCTGGCTGAGTGCATGCCTGCGCGACGACCCGCAGCACTGGGCCATCTTTCCCAACGCATACTCCTGCGGCATGCACACCTTTGTGGCACTCGAACAGGGATTCACGGAGCAGAACCAATTCAATGCCGCCGATTTTGTCACGGCAGCGTCAATTGTAGATATGGCACGGGCCGCCGGGCGTCGCGTGCACTGGTACAGCAATCAGGGCCACCTCGGCGCGAGCCTGTCGCAAGTATCGGTCGTAGCGGAAGAGTCCGACGAAGCCTTGTGGACAGAGCAGCGACCGGGCCTGCCACCATACGACATGGAGTTGTTGCCGTTCCTCGACCGCGTGGACCCCACACGGGACAATCTGGTGGTGCTGCACCTTAAGGGCAACCATTTCAGTTTTGAAAACCGCTATCCCGCCGACGCCGAGACATGGCGTCCGAATGGCCCCGATGACACACGCACCACCTACATGAACTCCATCCATTATGTGGACGAATTCCTGCGCCGGGTGTGGACCATAGCATCAGAGCGGCTGAACCTGAAGGCTATGGTGTACTGCTCCGACCACGCCATCATTCCCGACAAGCACCGTGGCCCCACATTCGCAGGATTCGGCGATGTGCGCATCCCGCTGGCCGTGTACACTTCCGACGATTTCATAGCCTCGCATCCCGAGCGCCACGCAGCACTCCGGACCAACCGCAACCGCTATTGGACCAACGATTTCCTATTCGACCTCATGTGCGGCCTTCTCGACATTGACTCGCCTAAATTCAATCCGGCCAATTCTCTGGCCCACTCCTCCTACCGCTACACCCGCGACGACCTCACCATACTTAACGGCACGGTGCCCATATCGTCGGACGATGGTGTTCCGCATTCGCTTTAGCTTAACCAAAGCCACCTTATAACGCAACATCGCCACTCCCCGCGCGGGAAGTGGCGATGCGTTGTTTTATGGATGCCGTTTATTCTTTGCCGGCAAGGGGTGCGGGCGTATTGTACACACGGGCGCCAAGCTCCTGATCGAGCATATAGAGCCCGAAGCCGTTGTCGCCGATGAGTTTCAGACGGTCGATCATGCTCTTGGCAGTCTCTTCTTCCTCCACTTGCTCGTTCACAAACCAGTCGAGCATGCCGCGGGTGGCATAATCGTGCTCGGCTTCTGCCAAAGCATAGAGATTGTTGATAAGGGATGTCACCTTCTGCTCGTGGGCGAGAGTGTCCTTGAAAGCACAGAGGGGGCACTTCCACTCGGTGGGCACGGCGTCGATGGGCTTGAGCTCCACGCGGCCACCGCGGCTGTTCACATAGTTCATGAAGATCTGGGCATGTGCCTGCTCTTCTTTGAACTGAATTTTGAACCAGTTGGCGAAACCGGCGTGACCGTCGGCCTCAAACTGCATTGCCATCGAGAGATAGAGATAGGCGCTCCAGAGCTCGGCATTGATCTGAGCGTTGAGAGCATCGGTAAGTTTTGTGTTCAGCATAATTATTAATTATTGAGTGTTGGTTCTGTATATTATTTTCATTCGCCTCCATACTGGCGCAGATACTCCTCGCATGTGGCGGCGAGCTCGGCGTACCACTCCTCGCCGAAGCGCTCCGTGAGCGGCCCCCGCAGAAATTCGTAGGCTCTGAGCCCTTTGCTGCGTCCGAGCACCTCGGCGCATTTGCATATCTTCCAGCGATGCAGATTCACGGCCGTGAAGTCCTTGTACTCCTTCAGACGCACCGGATACAACGCACACGACGACGGTTTGCGCCAGCCCACGCGCCCTTCGCGGTAGGCCTTCTCGATAGCGCAGAGGCACACACCGCCGGGAGCGTAGCATGTGAACACGCAATCCCGTCCATTGACTATCGAGGTGACAAGATCGCCTTCCTCATCGGTATAGGCCACACCCTGCTCTTCAATCACCCTGCGCGCGGCTGGCGACAGATCGTCCAGCACGGCCGGCAGCACTTCCTTGAGGCGCTCCACCTCCTCGGGTGTGACCGGAGCACCGGCATCGCCGTCTATGCAGCATTGGCCGAGGCAACGCTCCAGGTCGCAGCAGAAGAAGCGCTCCACAAGATCGAGACTCACAAGTGTATTCTGTATTTCAAGCATTCGGGATGAGAATTATGAACTGTTAATGATTCATCGTATCATCGCCACGGCTATCAGGCGGTCGTAGCGTGCGCCGGGTGCACGATGATACACCTTGACGGTGTATTCGTTGCGCGTGGGGTAGAAATCGCCCTCAACCGGAGCGGTGGTGCCGCGCCGGGCTCCGGGAGGCACCACAAGGTACTGGTAGTTGTAGGAGCCCTGCTTCAGCAGCATGGCGCGCTCGTAGAGCCCCGTATCGGGATTGTAGTGCATGAGAGCTTCCGCATCGAAGCGCCGGGAGGTGAGATCGCCGTCGATAAACACCATCGCTCCCGGCATCTCGTCCATGGCAAGGCCGAAGTGCACCACGGCATAGTCGGCCTGCACGCGGCTGTCGGCCGCGCCCTGGGAGCGCACCATAAAACGGCCGCTCTGCGTGCTGTCATAGGCATATTGCGCCTCGGCGCGGGGTTCGTCCACGGCAAGCGTGAAATGATAATATGGTTCGGCCCATGATATATTTTCCACTCCCATGCCGGGATAATTTACATTGACGGTCTCGAAACGCCTGTATTCATTGCCGGCATCGAACACGAGTTCCGGCAGATGCTCGTACACCGCCGACGTGCGCGATGCGCGCAGGGGATGGCGCACAGCCACCTCGCTGTCGTATCTCCCGTTCTGCTGCACGGCCACTATCAGATCGTTGAAAGGATCGGCCACTCCGGCACGCTCCACATCCACCGTCAGCGAAAGCTGCTGGTGGGCCTCGTTGTAGTCGACATCGGTGCGCGACGACAGGTCGGCGGACACACCGGCCACCTGCTCGCTCACCATCAGACGCACCTGCGCCCACACATCATCGGGTTCGTTTTCAGGATACACGCGCAGCAGATAGTTGCCGGATATCTTGGGCTCGAGACCGGGAGCGGGAAAGTCCAGACGGTAATGAGTATAAGGCACGGATGTCGCCTCGGAATAGGCATAATCCTCCACCACGGCCTCGTTGAAGCCATCGACATATTCAGGCTCCGAGATGGCCGTGGGGCGCCACGATGCATCGCAATGCACTATGGTGTAGCGCAGGTAGTCACGGTCGTCGTGCAGCACGTCGAATTCAACGCTCACACCATCGGGCGCACCGAGCAGCACCACGGGAATCTCTATGGGAAGCCCCGTGCGCGTGTCGGTGACCTGAAGCGAGCGCACGCGTTCGTTGAGCGCGCCCGTCATCGTATCGGCCGCACGCGCCGCCATTGGCATCAGCGCTGCAATCAGCATTATTACCGCATGCCTCACCATACCACAGGCTCCTGTCCGTGCTTCACAAGCCAGTCGTTGGCAAGTGAGAAATGATGGTTGCCGAAAAAGCCACGGTAGGCCGACAACGGCGACGGGTGCGGCGACGACAGCACCAGATGCCGCGTGCGGTCGATGAACGCGCCTTTACGCTGGGCATGGCTGCCCCACAGCATGAACACCAGGCCGGAACGGTCGGCATTGAGGCGGCGCACCGCTTCGTCGGTAAATTCCTCCCATCCTTTCCCGGCATGCGATGCCGGACGATGGGCACGCACCGTGAGGGTGGCGTTCAGAAGCAGCACTCCCTGCTCAGCCCAGCGGGAGAGATCGCCGTCGGCAGGCATGGGCGCGCCGGTGTCGGAGGCCACCTCCCGGAAAATATTCACAAGCGATGGCGGCATGGGCACCCCGGGATTGACGGAGAAGCACATGCCCGTGGCCTGCCCTACGTCATGGTATGGATCTTGCCCGAGAATCACCACCTTGACCTTGTCGAAAGGACAGGCATCGAAGGCTGCGAATATGCGTCCGGCCGGCGGAAACACCTGCTGGGTGGCATATTCGGCGCGCACAAAATCCGTCAGCCGGCGAAAGCCTTCCGAATCCCATTGCGCGGCCAGCGCATTCTTCCACGATTGCTCAATTTTCACATTCATCTTGCAAATATAAGAAAAAAAGATTACTTTTGCACCACATAAAACGCACCCATAGTTCAATGGATAGAATTACGGATTCCGGTTCCGTCGATTGGGGTTCGACTCCCCATGGGTGTACAGCGAAGCGGCACTGCATCTGCAGCGCCGCTTTTTTTTGTTGGTCAATCACTGAGTGTGTGCGGAGGCTCATAGGCCGAGGTCGCAGTTGAGACGCAGACGCCCCGAAGAGAGCGCGGAATCAAACAGGCGCTCGCGCAGGGCGGCGTCATAGGCGCGGCGGCGCTCGGCCGTGAGGCGTTCCTCTATCAGCGGGCGCGCGGTGGCCCGTGGCATCACTGCGCCGGCAGGCATCACATCGCTGATCTCAAGCAGATAGGTGAAGCCGCCGAGCGACACGTCGAGATTGCGGTGCGAACGCACATAATCCGACGGATTACCGCCGAAATCGTAAGGCACGCGTGCCTCCACCTGCTCCCAGTCTATCCAGTTGTCCCGGAAATAGTCGTAGTGTATGGCCGATCCGAGCACGGCTTTCTCGAGGCGGTCGATGTCGGCCGGCTTGGTGGAACGGTACAGGCGGCGTATCTGAGGCAGTTCGGGAGCTTCATCAGGCACTTTAATGTACACGCCGCGTATGAGCGGACGCTCGAGCACAAAATCGGCGCTGTGGCGGGCATAGTAGTCGTCCACCACCGAATCCGAGAACGCCACGGCTCCGGCATCGGTGGCAAACATGCGGTCGCGGTAGCGCCGCATTATCAGATCGCGACGATACTGCGCCACCATGGCTTCCACCTCTTCCATATCCACCTGCTCGGCGGCCACACCGTCGACGAGCTGCGTGTCTATCCAGTTGCGGATAAAAGCGCGCGCAAAGCGTGTGCTGTCGTCCGGGGCAAGCCCGGCAGGCATAGCATGTGCCAGATCGGTGCGTGTCAGGCACTCCAATCCCACGCGGGCGAGGGTGCCGTCGGCAAGGTCGGCGCCACCCTCCGGACCTTTGCAGGCCGCCACGGCAGCCAGCATTGCGATCAGAAGGCAACGGCAGTTCATTTCAGCTTCTTAAGCTGTTTTTTGTTGATTTTCACGGGATACTTGGCATGCAGCTGCTTCAGCCATTCGGCTTCGAGCGCGGCCTGATAGTCGGCCACGACGGTGCCACGCACATCGGACACTTCCTCAGGCGCGTCTATCACCTTGCCGGCAAATGCCGCGCAATATGCCCACTGCTTGCTTTTGGGCTCGGGACGCGCTGCGCCGAAGCCAAGCCAGTCGGTCACGGGATTCTCTCCCTGCTCGGCGAGCACACGCTCCACTTTAAGCGTACGGCCGAATTTCTTTGTCATGGCCTCTGTGAACGCAGCAGGATCAGTAGTGTCGACAGTGGCGGCATAGGCCAAGGCCTCATCCAGTGTCTCCTGGGTGGGTGCGAAGAACACATAACTCTTGAAGCGGGGCTTTTCCCAGGTGTATTTGTCGCGGTTCGCGGCAAAGAATCCGTTCAGCCCCTCTTTATCGGCGGCTGCGCGCTCCCACACTTTGGAGTTGGCTATCTCAAAGAGCAGGATACCGTCGCGGTACTCGTTCATGAGATTGCGGTAGTCGGGATTGGTGGTCATGAGGTTCTCACGGGCGTAGTCCATGGCATCGGCATTCATGGCCGCGTCCACGGCATCGCGCACGGCACCGAGCATCACCACGGCATCCGACGGGGAGGTGACCACACCTGCCACACGCGGCGCCACAGAGCCCAGAGCGACGCTACGGCCGTTGATCTCATAGGCTTTCAGAGAGGCGAGCGCGGGCGACATCAGCACGGAGTCGAGAGGACCGGAGGCTGTGGCGAGAGCGGCAGCCACGGGTTCCAGCGCGGCAGCATTGACGCGGCCGCCGAGAGATGCCACCATACGGCGCGTGAATTCGCGTTCGGGGGCCGAGGCACGGTCATCGCGCGCCATGGCCTTCTCTATGTCGGGACGCAATTCTTCAAGGCTGCGTCCGCGGCGCGATGCTTCTTTATAGATGATATGCCAGCCGAATGATGTGGCGAACGGTGTCGACAATCCTCCGTCAGGGAGAGCGAATGAGATGCTGTCGAATGGCTGCACCATCACTCCGCGGCCGAACCAGCCGAGATCGCCACCACGCCGGGCCGAACCCGGATCCTGCGAAAAACGCTTGGCGAGGTCGGCGAAATCGGCGCCCGAGGCAGCCACCGTATAGAGAGAGTCGATGAGCGCGCGCTCGGCTTGCACCTGTTCGGCACTCTTTCCTTGTGTCATGCGCAGAATGTGGGCGGCATGCACCTCGCCCTCCGACGCTTTGCGGGAATCCACACGTATGAGATGCCAGCCGAAGCCACTGTTGACAGGCTCGGAGACAGTGCCCACCGGAGTGTCGTAGGCGGCTTTCTCAAACGCCCATGGAAAACGTCCGGGCGTCACGCTGCCCATACGGCCCCCGCGGATGGCCGATCCCTGGTCCATGCTGTAGCGCGTGGCGGCCTCCTCGAATGTAGCCTCGCCACCGACGATGGCCGCACGCAGGGAGTCGATGCGCTGCTTGGCGTCGGGCGTGGCCGGAAGCATGATGTGGCTCACGCGCACATCGTCGGCATAGTGGGCGTACGCTTCAGCCACAAGACTGTCGGCCACGGCCGCGTCACGGAGGTAGGGGGCTGCCAGCTCGTCGCGGTACTGCATATACTCGGCACGGAAGGTGGCGGTAGTGTCAAGGCCGGCGGCTTCGGCATCGGCCACCTTGAGTTTGTAGTCGACAAACATGTCGAGATAGCGGTCGATGGTCAGCGGTTCGAGCTGCTGATTGTTGTTTTTATTGTAGAGATATTGAAACTCGCTGAGCGACACATTCTTGCCGGCAACGTTCATCAGCACGGGATCGCTGTTGCGCGCGGCGGTAGCCGACATGGCGCACAATATGGCGGCGGCACTCAGAAGATGCTTTTTCATTGTATGATATGGACGTGATTAAAAGCGTGTTGTAAAAACTGTATATACAAATTAACGTGCGCCCGCGACTTTTATTGTCAGAAAAGTTTTTTGGGTTTGGTGGCCTGAAAATCTTTCAGATACTCGGGCACGCTGTAGGCAAGGTCGAGAAAGCTGCGCCGGCTGTGGTGCAGCTCGCTGAGCGCCACCATATCTACGGCCAGGGGCACCACATCGGGCACAACGACGGCATTGGCATGCCGCGACAGCAGTTCCTTCGCCTTATCGCTGCCGTTGCCGAAAAAGAGCACGGGACGTCCTGTGGACAGCAACCCGGCATAACTTTCTTCATCAAGCACCAACGGCTGCGGGGACATCAGTGGCGACAGGCCGAAATCGTAGGCGGCGGTGTACACCTCCATGCGCCGGGCATCGATCATGGGCACGAAGATGCTCTCGGGATCGATATCGAGGGTTGAGAACATCACGCGCGTGGCCATGAGTTCCAGGGTGTTAACACCGATAAGGGGCACATCAAGCGCATAAGCCAGCCCCTTGGCCTCGCTGAGACCGATGCGCAAGCCGGTATAGCTGCCGGGGCCGGTCGACACGGCCACGGCGTCGATGCTTATTTCATGCTCGGCGGCAAAGTCGAGACAGTTTTTCACATAACCGCTGATAAGGGCGGCATGGTTGCGCCCGCCGAAGTCTTCGTCGTGGGTGAGTATCTGTCCCTCGGCGGTAAGGGCCGCGGAGCACACATCGGTGGATGTTTCGATATTTATGATTACAGCCATTACAGTCAGTGCAATTGTATACGGTAGGAAGCTTTGAACGTGTCGCCGGGAGCCACATGATTCATATGGTGGCGGGAGGCCCAGTCGCCATCGTAGCCAGTGGGATCGGCGCAGCCATACCAGGGCTCTATGCACACGAAAGGACAATCGGGCTTGGTGGCGGTGGGAGCCCACAGGGCCACAAGAGGAGCGTCGAAAGACACTGTGACATAGGGCCTGCGGGCGGCATCGAGCAACGCCACGCGGTGCAGTTGCGCACCGTCGAAGGCGTAGGTGTCGCAGTCGAAAGTGGCTGCGGTTACGGGCATAAGCCCGTCGGCCGGCAGGTCGAGACAGTTGCGGACAGTACCCATGCAGCCGCGCTCGGCAGGCGATATATAATAGAGCGGAGACGGCGCGTCGAAAGAGAAGTAGCCGCGCACGGGGGCATCGGCATCGAAATCGGGCAGATAGAATGCCGGGTGAGCTCCTATCTGGAAAGGTAGCTCCACGCTGCCGGTGTTCTCCACTTCCCATCCCACAACGAGCGCATCGCCGTCAAGACGATAGGACACGCGCAGCACGAAATCGAACGGGAAACGCTCGCGGGTGGACGCATCGGAGCGCAATTCATAAAGCAGGACGCCGTCGGGGGCATCGGCCACGCGGCGGAAATCCGTGTCGCGGGCGAAACCATGCTGCCCCATGGGATAGCTGCGGCCGTCCACACGAAAGGCATCGCCCCACACACGTCCTACCATCGGAAACAGCACCGGCGAGCGGCGCCCCCAATAGCGGGCATCGCCCTGCCACAGATATTCGCGGGAGCCGCGGCGCAGGCTCTGCAACTCGGCGCCGTGGGGCGCCACTTCTATTGTCAGCGTGCCGTTGGTGAGTGTGGCGTTCATGCGAGTGCGTCCTTGAGTTGGGCGGCGGATACGCGCTTCTGCTCGCCTGTTGTCATATTTTTGAGTGTCACGGAGCCTTCGGCCAGCTCTTCCTCGCCTATGATGGCAACGAAGGGGATGCCGAGAGCATCGGCATAGCCCATCTGCTTCTTCATCTTCGCGGCATCGGGATACACCTCGGCTGCCACTCCGGCGGCGCGCAGCTCCATGGCGGCGCGCAGCGATGCGGCAGCCTCGGCCTTGCCGAGATTGAGGAAGATGACACGGGTGGAGTTCTGCGCCTCGGCAGGATACAGGTCCAGCGCGTTGAGCACATCGTATATGCGGTCGGCGCCGAAGCTGATGCCCACACCGGAAAGGCCGGGCATGCCGAACACTCCGGTGAGATTGTCGTAGCGGCCTCCGCCGGTGATGCTGCCGATGGCCACATCGCGGGCTTTTACCTCTATGATGGTGCCGGTGTAGTAGTTGAGACCACGTGCAAGCGACACATCCAGGTCGAGCTCGGCACGCAGACCGGTGGCCGCGAGACCGGCCACAACCTCGCGCAGTTCAGCCACACCGAGCACGCCGGTGGCATTTCCAGCCAGAAGCGTGTCGAGGGCATCGAGGCGCTCGTCGATAGAGCCTCCGATGGCCAGGATGGGACGGAGGGCCTCGATGGATTCGGGGCGCAGGCCGCGTTCGGCCAGTTCGGCACACACGGCGTCCATGCCTATCTTATCGATCTTGTCGATGGCGGTGGTGATGTCTATGAGTTTGTCGGGCTCGCCTATATGCTCGGCTATGCCGGCCAGCACCTTGCGGTTGTTGAGCTTGATGGTGATGCGTATGCCCAGGCGAGCAAACACCTCGTCGACAAGGCTCAGCAATTCTATCTCATTGAGCAGGGAATCGCTGCCCACCACATCGGCATCGCACTGATAGAACTCGCGGTAGCGTCCTTTCTGCGGACGGTCGGCACGCCACACGGGCTGTATCTGATAGCGCTTGAAGGGCATCTGCAGTTCGGCGCGATGCTGCACCACAAAGCGGGCGAAGGGCACAGTGAGGTCGTAGCGCAGGCCCTTCTCACTCACTTTCGAGGTGAGCTTGGCGGCCTCGCCGGCCTCCACCATGGCAGGGTCGACGCCACGCGTCCAGTCGCCGCTGTTCAGAATTTTGAAAAGGAGTTTGTCGCCCTCCTCGCCGTATTTGCCCATGAGCGTGGAGAGATTTTCCATAGCGGGCGTCTCTATGGGGCGGAAACCATAGAGGCGGAACACGCTGCGGATAGTGTCGAAGATATAATTGCGTCGGGCCATTTCGGCAGCGCCGAAGTCGCGCGTGCCTTTGGGAATTGACGGTTTTTGTGCCATTGCTTGAAATATTCGTATTTATGCTGCAAATTTAGCCATTTTTCCGGAGATTTTGAATGCGTTGTAATTAAATATATGTGTACCTTTGCAGTAAATTTTTCTTTTACATTATCACACATGAAGAAAACATTGGCTATTATTTCCATTGCAGCGGCCGCTCTGGCAGCGTCCGCCGAAACACCGCGCGGCGTGGACCGCGCCAACCTGGACCCATCTGTGGCTCCCGGACAAGATTTCTATGACTACGCTTGCGGAGGCTGGATGAAAGCCAATCCGCTCAAACCCGAATATTCACGCTACGGCACTTTCGACCAGTTGGGCGAACTCAACCGCACCCAGGTGCGCGACCTCGTGCTCGGCCTCGATGCCGCCGCATCGGCTCCCGGCAGCAATGCCCGCAAGATAGCCGACATCTATACCCAGGGCATGGACAGCACCACCCTCAACGCTCAGGGTGCAGGTCCCGTGCTCATCGATCTTGCCAAAATCTACGGCGCCGGACGCGATGAAATCATCGACCTCATGGCCACAATGCCGGGCGTGGGTGCTTTCTTCGGAACAGGAGTGGAAGCCGACATGATGAATTCCACCGCCAACGTGATGTACTGGGGCCAGGGTGGCCTCGGACTGGGCGACCGCGACTACTACATCGAGGACTCCGACAACACTATAGCTGTGCGCGAGGCCTACAAGAAATACCTCCACACCATAGCCACGCTCGCAGGCCTCAACGAAGAGAATGCCGCTCGCCTCGTGGACAACACGCTGCGCATAGAGACCGCGCTCGCAAAGGCCGCCATGAGCCGCGAGGAAATGCGCGATCCCGCCGCCGGCTACAACCCCCGCAAGGTGGCCGACCTGGCCAAGGACTACCCCCACATCGACCTGCGACGCTATTTCGAGCGCCAGGGCGTGAAAGGCGTCGACGACATCATCATCGGCCAGCCCAAGAGCTACGCCGCCGTGGACAGCATCCTTGCCAATGAATCGCTCCAGGCCATTCGCGACTATGTGGCCGCAGGCTATCTCGACAGCGCCGCGCCCTACCTCAGCGACGCATTCGTGGACGCCGGATTCCAGATGAGCCGCGTGCTCAGCGGCGTGGAGCAGCAGCAGCCCCGGTGGAAGCGCGCGCTCAGTGTGCCCAACGGCATGCTCGGCGAGGCGCTCGGACAGCTCTATGTGGAAAAATACTTCCCCGCCTCCAGCAAGGAAAAGATGCTCATCCTTGTCGAGAACCTGCGCAAGGCCCTCGGACAGCATATCGCCAACCTCTCATGGATGAGCGACGACACCAAGGCCAAGGCCCAGGAAAAGCTCGACGCATTCACCGTGAAGATCGGCTACCCCGACAAATGGCGCGACTACTCCGCCCTCGACATCGATCCCTACCGTCCTTACTGGAACAACATCCAGGCAGCCATACTCTTCAACCAGAAATACAACAACGACGACTTCGGCAAACCCGTGGACCGCGACCGCTGGCACATGTCGCCGCAGACAGTCAACGCCTACTACAGCCCTCTGACCAACGAGATCTGCTTCCCCGCCGGCATCCTGCAGGCTCCCTACTTCAACCCGGAAGCCGACGATGCTGAGAACTACGGCGCCATAGGCGTGGTGATAGGCCACGAGATGACGCACGGATTCGACGATCAAGGACGTCAGTTCGACAAGGACGGCAACTTCGCCAACTGGTGGAGCGATGCCGACGCCAAAGCTTTCACCGCACTCGCCGACAGCCTCGCAGCACAGTTCGACGCCATTGAGGTGGCTCCCGGCGTGAACGCCAACGGACGATTCACCCTCGGCGAGAACATAGCCGACCAGGGAGGCCTGCGCGTGGCATATACCGCCTACCACAACGCCCTGAGCGACAATGCCGGCGAGACCATCGACGGATTCACACCCGACCAGCGCTTCTATCTGGCCTACGCCAACGTGTGGGCCGGCAATATCCGCGAAGCTGAAATCCTCAAGCGCACCAAGACCGACCCCCACTCGCTGGGCCGCTGGCGCGTGAATGCATCGCTCCGCAACATCGCCCCCTTCTTCACAGCCTTCGGCATCACCGAGGGACAGCCCATGTTCCGCCCCGAGGCTGAACGCGTGGTAATCTGGTAACACCCTGATCAGCCACACCCCATACGCGGGCCGGAGAGCAGGCCATACCCCTCTCCGGCCCGCGTTTTCAACCTAAATTCATACCATACAATAATTCATACCATACAATGAAAAAGACTATTGCAGTAGCCATTCTGCTATTTTCCGCCACCGCCGCATGGGCGCAGCAGGCCCTATGGGGCATTCCTCAGACCATCTCGCCTGAGATACACCCCGACAACACAGTGACATTCCGCCTGAAGGCCCCCGCTGCACACAGCGTGCAGGTGACAGGCGACTTCCTGCCCCCGCAGAAAATAGAAACCCCGCACGGCGAGTTTGAAATTCCCGGTGTCGCATCCCTCAAGGCCGGCGCCGACGGCGTATGGGAGTACACATGCGCCCCGCTGGCGCCGGAACTCTACAGCTACACCTTTATCGTCGACAGCCTGCGCATGCCCGACCCAGCCAACGTATATCAGGTGCGCGACGTAGGCACAATCAGCAATATCTTCATCGTGGACGGCGCACGCGCATCGCTGTACGCTGTACAGGATGTGCCCCACGGCACTCTTTCGCGCATATGGTATCCTTCGCCGGCCCTCGGCATGGATCGACGCATGAGCGTCTACACCCCCGCAGGTTATGAGAACGGCAACCGCCGCTACCCGGTGTTCTATCTTCTGCACGGCATGGGAGGCGACGAGGAGGCTTGGCCGGCACTCGGACGCGCCGCACAGATACTCGACAACCTCATTGCGCAGGGCAAGGCCGAACCCATGATAGTGGTGATGACCAACGGCAACGCCTCGCAGGAAGCCGCACCCGGCGAAACCCACTTCGGCCTGCTGCCTCCCACCACGGCTCTGCCAAAGACTATGGACGGTAGCTTCGAGACGGCATTCCCCGATGTGGTGGCATTCCTCGACAGCACATACCGCACCATCCCCGACAAGGCCCACCGAGCCATCGCAGGCCTCTCCATGGGTGGATTCCATTCACGCCATATATCCAAGCAATATCCCGGTATGTTTGACTACGTGGGCCTGTTCTCGGCGGCAATCAATCCCCGCGGCGACTCCGACTCGGAGATCTACAACAACGAGGACGAAAAACTCGCCGCGCAATTCGCAGGCGCTCCGCGTCTCTACTGGATAGCCATCGGCGACAAAGATTTTCTTTACAAAGAGAATGAAGACTACCGCCACAAACTCGACGCCGCCGGCTACCCCTACACATATCGCGAGAGCGCCGACGGACACATCTGGAAAAACTGGCGCATCTACCTGACGGAGTTCGTGCCGCTGCTGTTCCGATAGCCGCAATTTTGAAAAAAGTCACTTTATTGCCCCGCAATGATAAATCAACGGATTAAACATTGCGGGGCACTCTATTTTTCGTATCTTTGCGCACGTTTTTCCCATCAGTTACATTTCTAAACCTCAATCACATGAAGAAATTTTTAATAGGTTTCTCCCTGGCCGCCATTTCCTCTGTGGCGGCCGGCGCCGGCGAACTTGTGCCGGTTTTTCAGGAGCACTTCTCGAAGTGCAAGAGTAGCGTTATACAAGGAGGCTATTTCTCCGAAGACTACTATTTCAACAGCGGCGAGCACAGCGACAACGACGGATGGTACTCCCGCAACACCTATGTGAGCGAACGCGCCATCAAATTCAGCGCCAAGACCAAACAGGGCGGCTATGCCATAACGCCGGCCCTCAGCTTCGCCTCCGCCACAGCCTCCAAGGTGGTGGTGCGTTTCCGCGCCCAGACCTGGGCCCACAAAGACGACATGGTGGAGATGTGCGTGCAGGTGGAAGGCGATGCCTCCACCATGCAGAAAGTGGACGCGGATGCCTCCACCAATATATCCAACCGTTCGGAAGAGCCGTTTGAGCTCACGTTCACCAACGTGCCCGACGGCGCCCAGCTGCGTTTCGGCGTGGCCAAGAAAGAGGGTGCCGCCGTGGACCGCTGCTTCCTCTCCGACATAGTCGTGCTTGAGGAGCGCGAGAGCGTCGACGCTCCGGCCATCCACACCTCTGCGGGCTACCACCATTTTGCCGACATCATGGTGGGCAACGACAGCGAGATGAACACCATCAAGGTGGAAGCCTTGGGCCTCAGCTCCGACATCGAGATCAAGCTCCCCGCACAGGAATCCAATTTCACCATCGCGAAAAAGGATTGGAATCCCCGCAGCGGCGGCACGCTGGAGATCAATTTCACCCCTCTGCGCGCCGGCCACATGGAGGAATGTGTGAATATCGTAGCCGGAGAGGCTTCCTCAACCTTCATCCTCACAGGCAATGCCAAGGTGTACACGCCCGTGGCCGATGCGGCCTCCAATGTGAGCGAGCAGTCATTCACCGCCAACTGGCACCGTGTGGCCGGTCTGGACCGCGTGGAGCTGTGTGTCTACACCAAGGAGAAAGGCGCTCTCAAGGCCACCGACCTGATGTTCTCCAAATACATCGAAGGCAAGAGCAACAACCGCGCTTTGGAGATATTCAACGGCACCGGCAACGATGTATCGCTCGACGGCTACCGCCTTCTCATGGAAAACAACGGTGCCGGCGGCTTCACTTTCGGCGAATACGCGTTTGAAGCCGACGCCGTAGTGCCCGCAGGAGGCACCTTCACCGTGTGCAACGCCAATTTCAACGCCGTGCGCGACATTGCCGATGTGACCATCGGGTTCAACAACGGCGGATACGCCAACATCATGACCTTCACGGGCGATGATGCCATAGGACTTTTCGCCCCCGACGGCCGTCTTATCGATGCGCTCGGCTACGAAAGCACCGATGTGAACGACGAAGTGAGCGGCAACTGGGGCCAGGACAAGAGCTTCTACCGCAAGACATCGGTATATATGCCTTCCGACAAGTTCCGTATCGAACAATGGAACATCCACCCCATGGACTACTTCGAAGGCTACGGCTCGCACGCTCTTGATGCTACCGGCGATGTGATACGCGAAATCAAGCGCATCGACATCACCGACGGAGCCACATCGGCCGATATCACCGGCATACCCGCCGACACTCCGTGCTTCTACACCGTACAGGGCTATTCCGCCGAATTCAAGACACTTGTATCACAGGAGATAGAAGTGGGCAACGCCTCCGCAGGCATTGACGACGTAACCATCGACAACACGGCCACCGAGCAGGCTGCCTACGACATCGCCGGACGCCGCGTGGATGCCGCATCGGCCAAAGGTGTGGTGATTGTGCGCTACTCCGACGGCACCGCACGCAAGGTGCTGCGCTGACCGCGCGTGCCATAGCACAATGAAAAAACTCCGGAACCGGGCATCACGCCACGGTTCCGGAGTTTCTTTATAAGTGAGCTGGAAATGATTCAGACCGCATACATGGCCTCGATCTGATCGGCATAAAGAGCGTTGATTATGGCACGGCGCAACTTCAGGGTATTGGTGAGCTCGCCGGTCTCAATGCTGAACTCGCGGGGGAGAAGTGTGAATTTCTTGATCTTCTCGAATCCGGCGAAGCCTTTCTGGAGGCGTTCTATGCGCTCGGCAATGAAATTGCGTATCTCCTCGTTCTGCACCAGATCGTCGAGACTGCGGAACTTGATGCGGCGGCTGCGGGCATATTCCTTGAGAGCCTCGAACGCCGGGACAATGATGGCGCTGACATACTTGCGGCGGTCGCCTATTACGGCCACCTGCTCTATATAGCGGTCCTCGCCCAGGCGGCTCTCGATGGCCTGCGGGGCTATGTACTTGCCATTGGAAGTCTTGAAGAGATCCTTGATGCGCTCTGTGAGTACAATGGCACCGTTTTCATCGATGCGGCCAGCATCGCCGGTACGGAACCAGCCATCGGCTGTGAATGCTTTCGCGGTGTCGTCGGGGCGGTTGTAGTAGCCACGCATCACAGTGGGGCCCTTCACGAGTATCTCGTCCTGCTCGCCGATGCGCACCTGCACATCGGGCATCACGGTGCCTACGGTTCCCACTTCCCAGTTCACGGCAGGATAGCACGATACAGTGGCAGTGGTCTCGCTCAGGCCGTAGCCTATGACTATGTTGATTCCGCATGTGTGGAGAAATTCCACAATATTGTCGCTCAGCGGCGCACCGGCCGTGGGGAATATATTGCCGCGGTCCACACCTATCACACGACGCATGGGCGCAAACACCTTCTTGTCGAAAAACGCGTACTGCTTCTCCAGCAGCCAGGGAGCCTTGAGGCCTCGGCGGGCGTAGCGCAGATTACGCTCTGCCCCTACGCGCAGCGCACGGTCCACCATCCAGCGCTTCAGGCCTGTCATGCCTCCTATCTTTTCCTGCACGGCGGTGTACACTTTTTCCCAGAAACGGGGCACGGAGCACATGCATGTGGGGCGCACCTGGCGCAGCGAGCGCTGCACTTCTCTGGGATCGCGGTTTATGGCCACACGCATGCCCAGGTCAAGGCAATAGTAGGTCCATGCCTTCTCAAAGATATGGCTCAGGGGCAGGAAGCAGAGAGACGTGTCGGCATCACTGAGCATGGTGAGGCGCTCCCGGTGGATACGCACGGCGGCATTCATGCAGCTGTGGGGAAGCACGGCGCCCTTAGGCTCGCCGGTGGTGCCGGATGTATAGATGAGAGTGAAGATATCGTCGGGCGATGCGGCGGCTGTGCGTTCGGCCACAACGTCGCGGCACATCTGCGATGCGGCTTCGCCGAGGGCGATAAAGTCGGCCCAGCGCATGGAAGTGGTGTCGTCCTCATCAAGCTTGATAGAGGCATCGAAGCACACGATACGCTCAAGAGCGGGGCATTCGGAAGCTATGGAGCGCACCACGTCGTAATGACGCTGCTCGCCCACAAATGCCATGCGCGCGGCTGCATCGCGCAGTATGTAGCGCACTTGTTCGGGACTGCTGGTGGCATAAAGCGATACGGGCACAGCGCGGTTGGCATAGGCGCCGAAGTCGGTCACGAGCGTCTCGGGACAGTTCGGGGCAAAAATCGCGAGCATATCCTGCGGCTCCACGCCGAGGGTCTCGAGGGCACATGCAGCGGCCGTGGTGAGCACCTGCAGTTCAGCCCACGATGTGGGCACCCACTCCTCGCTGCCGGGATACTGGCAGCGGAAAGCCTCCCGCTCGCCATATCGCGCGGCATTTTTTGCCACAAGATTTGTGAGTATATTAGGCATAAATAGTTTCTATCGTTCGTAAAAACAGCGGCAAAGGTAAGGCCTTTGCTTATATTTTGAACAATTCAGCAGTAACTATTCGCTTTTTGCTTAAGATTCGTTTGCAATTCGGCGAGAAAATTTAATATTCATTAACTCAGAACGGATAAATCAAGGGCAAAACAAGCACCATTATCACGCCGATGGCAAGCTGCAGCGGCAGCCCCACGCGGATATAATCCATGAAACGATACGGCGCCGCGGGCATCACCAGCGCGTTGGGGGGCGTGGAGAATGGCGATGCGAAACACATGCTGGCCGCAAACGTGACCGCCATCAGGAAAGGCAACGGACTGACACCCACCGCCATGGCACTCGACATGGCTATCGGGGCCACCAGCACAGCCGTGGCGGTGTTGCTTATAAACATGGTGAGTATGGCCGTGGTGAGATATATGCCTGCCATCAGCGCCATGGGGCCCGCATCGCCGAGCCACTGCACGAGCGTGCGGCTGACGAGTTCGGTGGTGCCGGTTTTCTCCAGCGCGAACGACATGGGCATCATGGCCGCTATGAGCACCACGCTCTCCCAGTTGATGGTGCGGTAGGCAGCCTCGACATTGCGGAAACAGCCGGTGAGCACCGTGAGCACGGCTGCACCGAGCACAGCCACCACAGGAGGAATGGGAATGAAATCAAACACCATGGCACACACCATCAGCAACATTATGAGGGCGGCGAGAGGAGCCTTGTAGTCGAAAGTGACACCATCGGCCCGCTCCATCGGGCTTCCGAGCACCACCCACGCATCCGGGTGCTGGCCGAGCGCGGCAATGGCGTCCCATGCGCCCTGCACCAGCAGCACATCGCCGCTATGGAGCGTGAGATCGCCGAGATCGGACCGCAGGATGCGCTTGCCGCGGCGCACACCCACCACATTTACCCTGAACTGCTTGCGGAAGCCGAGCGAGGCCACGGTGCGGCCGGCAACGGAGGACGACGGCATAAGCACTATCTCGGCGATGCCCACATCGTAGAAGCGCATGTCGCCGCTGCGCACATCGCCCTCAGGACGCCCGAGCACACACTCCAGAGCCATGCGGGCCACATTCTCCTCGGAGCCACGCGCATAGAGCAGGTCGCCGGGGCGCAGACGCGTGTCGGGGCCGGCGCTTTCCTGCGAGATGTTCTTCAGCAGGCCATGACGCCCACCGCCGCGACGCACCTCTATCACATCCACATCGAAGCGCTTGCCGAGATCGGCCTGCGCGAGAGTGCGGCCGGCCAGGCGGGAGTGGCGGCCCACCTCGAGCACATGCATGTCGGCCGTAAGACCGTATTCCTTCACCAGCTGGCCGAGGCTCTTGCCTTTCTCAGAGGCGCCGGAGGCCGATGCCCCGCGGCCCAGAAACCGTCGCACAAGCGGCAGCAACAGGAGCGTACCCGCCACCAGACACACCAGTCCGGCCGGCGCGAAACCAAAGAATCCCAGAGGCGTATTGCCACCCTCTTCCCATATTTCGGCCACAACAAGGTTGGGCGGCGTGCCTATGAGTGTGAGCATGCCTCCCATGGAACTCGCGAAGGCCAGCGGCATGAGCAGACGCGAAGCCGGCACACCCGCCGAGGCACACATGCTCACCACTATGGGCATCATCAGCGCCACGGTGCCCGTGTTGCTCACAAAGCCGCCAATGAGGGCCGTGACGCCCATCACAAGAAAATACATGCGCGTGGGGCTGTCGCCGGCCAGACGCATCATGCGCGCGCTGATCATCTTGGCCAGCCCCGTACGGAACACTGCGCCTCCCACCACAAAGAGCCCCACCATCATTATGACAATGGAATTGGAAAATCCGGAAAGGGCTTCGGGCACAGTCAGCACGCCGCCCATAGTCAGCACGAGCAGTGCTGTGAGCGCAACGATATCCGAACGCAGGCGCCCGTCGACAAACAGGATGGCGGCGCCAAGAAGAGTGAGCAGGGTAAGCAGCATAGGCTATGGTCAGAATAATGTTTTAAGAATATCGAGAGAGCGTGTGGCCGAAGCGGCCACGGCGCCATGCATGGCGTAATAATCGAGGATGCCGTCGAGCATCAGGCGCCTGTCGGAACGGCTCAGACGCACCCGCGCTATATTATTTAATGTGAGACGGCCGAGCAGACACACCGCACGGGCCTCGTCGGGCATGAGATAGCGCCCGCGCACGGGCGGCGAGACGCGGAACACACCTTCCGTCATGTCGAACACCGCACCGGGACGCCACGAGCCGAAATCGGGAGCGATACCCGTCATCGTGGCCAAGGCCCGCAGAAACCACAGATGGAAATTGGCCACGGCATTGGTGTCCGTCAGAGCGTCAAGTGCGCGCACCGCCCCGAAAAGAAAATCGGAGAGACGGGCATCGGGCTCGGAAGCGCGCAGCACGCCGTCGGCCACATCGGCCAGAAAAAGGGCCATGGCTGTCTTCACCGGATGGGAATGCAGCGACGATGTCACAGCCACCGGACGCAGATCGCGCAGCCGCACCAGATCGCGGCCGGGACGGCTCACCACCACCCCCTCGAATATGGCCAGCGGCATCGTGAGCGCCCTGCGGCGCTGCGCCTCCCTCCCCGTGCCCGCGGGCATGGATATGCCCACACGGCCGCATTCGGCTGTCCACGCCGAAAGTATCGACGTGCGGTCGTCGTGGCGGACAGTGCGTAGCGCGAGACAGTGGAGAGATTCGTACATGGAATTTACTTCTTGATGCGGCGTGATATGTCAGGGAGCCATATGGCGGCCAGTCCCAGCAGAGGCATATAGGCGCACACCCTGTAGATGGCGGCGATGCCATAGGCGTCGGCATAATAGCCGAGAGCGGCCGAAGCTATGCCGGCCACACCGAAGCTGAGACCGAAAAACATGCCCGACACCGTGCCAAGCTTGTTGGGAAAAAGCTCCTGGGAATAGAGCAATATGGCCGGAAACGCCGACGACAGCATGAATCCGGCGCCAAAACTCATGGCCACAGTCATGGCGGCTCCGCAATACGGCATGGCAAGGCTGAAAGGCGCGGTGCCCACCAGCGACACCGCGATCACAGCCTTACGCCCGTAGCGGTCGCCCATAGGGCCGCCCACCAGCGTGCCGGCGGCAGTGGCGAAGAGAAACACAAACAGGCACATCTGCGATGCACGGATGCTCATGCCGAATGTGTCTATAAGATAAAATGTATAGTAGCTCGTGATGGAAGCCATGTATATGTACTTCGAGAATATAAGCACCAGAATCAGCACCACCGTGAGCCATGTGGCGAGCGGACCCAGAGGCCGGGGCACAGAGACTGCCCCACTTCCGGCGGCCGCCTTGCGCCGCTCCGAGAGCCAGGTGCCATACCAGCGGCACACGGGCATCATCAGGCGGATGGCGGCAAGCGCGAGCACAATGAACAAAGCGGCGCGCGCGCGACCATAAGGCGCCACCAGCACGGCCACCAACAGCGGGCCCACAGCCGTGCCGAAATTACCTCCCACCTGAAAAATGCTCTGCGCCATACCGCGGCGCCCGTGGGAAGCAAGCGAGGTGATGCGCGAGGCCTCGGGATGGAGCGTGGCCGAACCGATGCCCACCATGGCCACCGCCACCAGCACAGCACCCATCGACTGTGCGAAAGCAAAGAGCACAATGCCCGCAGCCGTGCTGCACATGCCGGCAGGAAGGCTGCGCACAAACGGGCGCCGGTCGAAAGCATAACCTATCAGCGGCTGAAACACCGACGACGCTATCTGATACACAAGCGTGATAAGACCGATCTGAGCGAAATTCAATGAAAGATCGTCCTTCAGCATAGGATACATGGCCGAAATCACCGACTGAAGCGCGTCGTTCAGGCAGTGTACGGCGCTGAGTGCCATCAGCACCGGAAAGGCAGAATCGGCGGAAATACGCCTCAAACGTAGGGTCACACTGGTCATAAACAAGCTTTTTCGAGCTGCAAAGGTACAAAAATTAAAGAAAATATGGAAAATATTTGCATATACAAAAAAAAGTCCCTAACTTTGCAATCGCTTTTAGCGCAAGGCCCATTCGTCTATCGGCTAGGACGCAAGATTTTCATTCTTGAAAGAGGAGTTCGATTCTCCTATGGGCTACAATTATAAACTAATCTGATATACAACTGCACAGAAATGGCAAATCATAAATCTTCCATCAAGAGAATTCGCCAGACCGAGGCCCGTCGTCTGCGCAACCGCTACTACGCCAAGACAGCCCGCAACGCTGTCCGCGCACTGCGTCGCCTCACCGACAAGACCGAAGCCGAAGCTAAGCTGCGCACCGTAAGCGCTATGCTCGACCGTCTTGCTTCCAAAAAGGCAATCAGCAAGAACAAAGCCGCCAACCTCAAGAGCAAGCTTGCGAAGCACATCGCCAAGCTCGCTGCCTAAGGCTGCGGACTTTAAGCTGGCCCATTCGTCTATCGGCTAGGACGCAAGATTTTCATTCTTGAAAGAGGAGTTCGATTCTCCTATGGGCTACAAAACGTCTGACCTCATCACGAGGCCGGACGTTTTTGTTTTTTCCTTCATCCGACGCACCGTGCCATTGCCATCGCCACAATATAGCTCCGGGGCGCGTCCCTCACGGAATGCACCCCGGATGTAGTTGCTATCGCAATATTCGCATAATCAATTTTCCTGGTACAAAGGTACGCACCGGAAAGGCGGCACACAATACCTAAAAATAGGTATTTTTAGGCTACATGCCGAAATGTCGGCACATAAATCAGCTTAGATTCTTTGGGCGGATACAGAAGCACCGAACGACCAAAGAAACAAAAGGATTAACAATAGCCTCACTCCTCAGGCGCAAGCACGAGCGACACCGGACAATGGTCGCTGCCCTCGATATCGGCGTGTATCTCGGCGCTCACCACCCTATGAGCTATGCGCTCGCTCACAAGAAAATAATCGATACGCCACCCCACATTGCGCTCGCGGGCCCGCATGCGGTAGCTCCACCACGAGTAGGCCCCGCGGTCGTCGGGATGCAGCAGACGGAACGTATCGACAAATCCGCAGTTGAGAAGGCTGCCGAAGGCGTCGCGTTCCTCGTCGGAAAAGCCGGCGTTGTGGTGGTTGGTGGCCGGATTGGCGAGATCTATCTCGCAGTGGGCCACATTAAGATCGCCGCACACCACCACCGGTTTTTCGGCGTCGAGCCGCTTAAGATAGTCACGGAACTGCACCTCCCATTCCAGACGATACGGCAGACGCGCCAACTCGCTCTGCGAGTTGGGCGAATAAACATTGACAAGATACAGCTCGCCGAGGTCGAGAGTGAGTATGCGCCCTTCATTGTCGAAGGTGCCGCATTCCACAGCCACCGGCTTTACACGCGTGGCCGTGGCCGTGCCGCTGTATCCGCGGCGCTCGGCACTGTTCCAGAAAAGCTCATAGCCGCCATCGATGTCGTGCGCCATCTGCTCCGGCTGCATCTTGGTTTCCTGCACGCAGAACGCATCGGCATCCATAGCCGCCACGACATCCTTAAATCCCTTGCCGAGCGCGGCCCGCAGGCCGTTGACATTCCATGATACGAATTTCATAATCAAAGACAGTGTATGTGAAGGATAGCGCACGTGGCTACCAAACCATGTTGTAGCCCGGCTCCTCCTTTTTCAATTTATTTTTCTTGCAACGCACGCCTGTATAGTCCTCGGACATAAGATCGGACAGCATGTCAAGCGCATCGGCGCTACGCAGGATTTTTATGAGCGCGCTCACCGAGCCACCTTTGCCGCTCTCCACCTGCTCCAGAGCATACGGTGTAACTCCGGCCTTACAGGCAAAAGCCCTCATCGAAGCCCGCTGCTCCAATCGCATTTTTCTCACTTTGCCACCTATTGCGGCGGCTATAGCGCCGTCCGGCATGTCGTATAGATCCATAATATCAGGCGTGTGTTTATTATAATTGTACAAATATACGAATAAGTCGAGTGCAAAACCAAATTTATTTGTGTTTTGCCGAGCGTGAGTATATCGGACGATAGTCAAATATACGAATAAGTCGAGTGCAAAACCAAATTTATTTGCGTTTTGCCGAGCGTGAGTATATCGGACGATAGTCAAATATACGAATAAGTCGAGTG
>CAJTOZ010000014.1:42452-68706 GCA_910578095.1 uncultured Muribaculaceae bacterium
TGCAAAACCAAATTTATTTGCTCAATCCTTAACCACCCGAACCATTTCAGCGCCTGCAAACAAGACTTTCCGCAAAGGAAAGCGCCCCCGCGCGGCAATGCCGCACGGGGGCGCTGGAATGGTATCAGAAAGACCGTACGCTTATTCGGCGCACTTGGCCTTGATGAACTCGCGGTTGAGACGTGCGATATTGCTCAGCGAGATGTTCTTGGGGCATTCGGCGGCGCAGGCACCGGTGTTGGTACAGTTGCCGAAGCCGAGTTCGTCCATCTTGCGCACCATTGCACGCGCACGGCGCTTGCGCTCTACCTGGCCCTGGGGCAGGAGTGCGAACTGGCTCACCTTTGCCGATACGAAGAGCATTGCCGAACCGTTTTTGCAAGCGGCCACGCAGGCACCGCAACCGATACAGGTGGCGGAGTCCATGGCGGTGTCGGCCACTTCCTTGCTGATGGGGAGGTTGTTGGCATCCTGAGCGCCTCCGCAGTTGAACGACACATAGCCGCCGGCCTGCTGGATCTTGTCGAAAGCATTGCGGTCCACCATGAGGTCGCGCACCACGGGGAAAGCGGCCGAACGCCACGGCTCGATGACGATGGTATCGCCATCGTTGAACTTACGCATGTGGAGCTGGCAGGTGGTGATGCCCTGCACGGGGCCGTGGGGATGGCCGTTGATATAGAGAGAGCACATGCCGCAGATGCCTTCGCGGCAATCGCTGTCGAACACTACGGGTTCCTCGCCCTGCTCCACAAGGTGCTGGTTGAGCATGTCGAGCATTTCAAGGAAGCTGGAGCCTGTGCTTACGTTGTCGAGGTGGTAGTCCACGAACTGTCCCTTCTCCTTGGGGCCACGCTGACGCCAGATTTTCAGATTTACGCTGATAGTATGTTCCATTGTATTGTTGCTTTAGAGATAGGGGATTACGACTTGTAGTTACGGGTCTGCACCTTGATGGCCTCATACTTGAGGGGCTCTTTGATGAGGATGGGCTTGACGCCGTCGCCGGTGTATTTCCAGCAGCTGACGTACATGTAGTCCTTATCGTTGCGGGCTGCTTCGCCATCCTCGGTCTGGTACTCCTCGCGGAAGTGTGCGCCGCAGCTTTCGTTGCGGTTGAGGGCGTCGATAGCCATCATCTTGGCAATCACGAGGAAGTCCTCGAGACGCAGAGCCTTCTCAAGCTCGGTGTTGAGATCGTCGGCGCTGCCCACGATGCGGAGGTCGGAATAGAATTCCTTGCGCACTTGCTCGATTTCGTCGAGGGCCTTTACGAGGCTCTGCAGGGTGCGGCCCATACCCACGAAGTTCCACATCACATGGCCGAGACGCTTGTGGATTTCGTCGGGGCTCTTGGTGCCCTTGATGGCCATGAGCTTGGCAATGCGCTCGCGCACACCCTTTTCGGCAGCGTCGAACTCAGGAGCATCGGTGCTGAAGTGGGGCACCTTGATCTGGTCGGCGAGATAGTTCTGCATCGTGTAGGGAAGCACGAAGTAGCCGTCGGCGAGGCCCTGCATGAGAGCGGATGCGCCGAGACGGTTGCCGCCGTGGTCCGAGAAGTTGCACTCGCCGATAGCGAAGAGGCCCTTCACGGAGGTCTGCAGTTCGTAGTCCACCCAGATACCACCCATGGTGTAGTGGCTGGCGGGGAAGATCATCATCGGGGTCTCGTAGGGGTTGTCGTCGGAGATCATCTGATACATGTCGAAGAGGTTGCCGTAGCGGTCGCGCACCACATCTTCGCCGAGACGCTCGATGGCATACTTGAAGTCGAGGTAGACAGCGTTGCCGGTGCCTACGCCGAAGCCTGCGTCGCAACGCTCCTTAGCGGCACGCGATGCGATATCGCGGGGGCAGAGGTTGCCGAACGCGGGATAGCGGCGCTCGAGATAGAAGTCGCGGTCCTCGTCGGGAATGTCGGTGGGTTTCTTCTTGCCGGCGCGGATAGCTTCGGCATCTTCTTTTTTCTTGGGCACCCAGATGCGGCCATCGTTGCGCAGGGATTCGCTCATGAGGGTGAGCTTGCTCTGGTCTTCACCGTGAACGGGGATACAGGTGGGGTGGATCTGTGTGAAAGCGAGGTTGGCCAGGTAGGCGCCTTTCTTGAATGCCTGCACGGCAGCGGAGCCGTTGCAGCCCATAGCGTTGGTGCTGAGGAAGAAAGCGCGTCCGTAGCCGCCGGTAGCGAGCACCACGGCGTGGGCCGCATAGCGCTCGATCTCGCCGGTGATGAGGTTGCGCACGATGATACCGCGTGCGCGGCCGTCGATGAGCACAACGTCGAGCATTTCGCGACGGTTGAAGCTCTTTACGGTGCCTTTCTGGATCTGGCGGTTGAGCGATGCGTAGGCGCCGAGCAGGAGCTGCTGGCCGGTCTGGCCTTTGGCGTAGAATGTGCGGCTCACCTGTGCGCCACCGAAGGAACGGTTGGCGAGCAGACCGCCGTATTCGCGTGCGAAGGGAACGCCCTGCTGCACGCACTGGTCGATGATATTGTTCGACACTTCGGCCAGACGGTAGACGTTGGCCTCGCGGGAGCGGAAGTCGCCGCCCTTGACGGTGTCGTAGAACAGACGGTACACACTGTCGCCGTCGTTCTGATAGTTCTTTGCTGCGTTGATACCACCCTGTGCGGCGATGGAGTGGGCGCGGCGGGGGCTATCCTGGATGCAGAAGTTGAGCACGTTGAAGCCCATCTCGCCAAGGGTGCTGGCGGCGGAGGAACCTGCCAGACCGGTACCTACCACTATGATGTCGAGGTTGCGCTTGTTGGCGGGGTTTACCAGTTTCTGGTGGGCCTTGTAATTGGTCCATTTCTCCGCGATAGGACCTTCGGGAATTTTCGAGTCAAGCTGATACTCGGGGAGTTTGTAGCTTTCGATGTCGGCAAATTCCGGCATGATGGACGTGGAGTCGATCATACCATCGAGTTTTTTCAGATCGATCATATCTTAGAGAATTATTGATTGTTTTGGTTGGGCATTACGCTCTTGGCATATTCGATGCTCTGCTCTACGTCGGCAGCCGACTGCGAGAGGCTTTCCACTGCGGGAATGGTGAGATCGGGGCACTGGGCCTCGGCAGCTGCGACAACAGCCTTTGCGGAGCTCACGAACTGAGCGCACTTGGGATCGGCGAAGAAGTCGGCCAGCACCTGATTGCGGTCGGCACCTTCGGGAGCCTGCTTGAGAGCGTGGGCAAACTGGGCGGTGAGGGTCTCGTTCATGCTCTCGGCCTTTTCAGCCCAGAAGCCGGCATACTGTTCCTGAAGCTCGGTATTGGAGGTGTAGTAGTTCTGCTTTGCGAGCACGGTGAACACTACAGCCTGAGCCACGAAAAGGGCCACAACGATGCTTGTCCACCACAGGCCGATGCACTTGAGGCGGGGCATCCATGTGTTGTTGTTCCAACCGTAGGTCTGGAACATGGACCATACACCGTGGTTCATGTGGAACCACAGAGCCACGAAGCCGATGATGTAGACGATGGGGGTCCAGATCTGCTGGAAAGCAAGCTGGATGTAGAGGGTGCCGAATTCGGGAGCGGCGGGTGCGCCGTTCACTTCCGACCATGTGGCGGGATCGTGGCTTACGATCTCGGCGAGCTGCATCTTAGCCCAGAACTGGATGAGGTGCACAACGAGGAACGCAAGCACCACGACACCGAGAACGAGCATGTTCTTCGACGACCATTCCACGCCGGGGGTGTGGGCGGTCACTTTGTAACGGTCGTTGCCGCGGGCACGGCGGTTCTGCACTGTCAGCCACAGAGCATAGATGATGTGGATGATGAACAGGGCGGCGAGACCCATCGAGGCCACCAGAGCATACCAGTTGGCGCCCAGGAAGCCGCAGATGCTGTTGTAGGCCGTCGGCCACCACAGCGCCACAGCATTCATAGCCACATGAAAGGTGAGGAATAGGACGAGGCAGGTGCCCGTGAGGGCCATCACAAACTTACGTCCTATGGATGAACATGTTAACCACATAGAATGATTGATTTTTAATTAATTATTTGAATTTGCGTATTTTCGGACAATATATTACACTGCAAATTTAATCCATTTTATCCACGCCACCAAAATTAACGAAAAAATTCTTTATTAAAAACCCTCTAAATTACGATACAAACAAAAATGCCGCCCGTGCGCAGACGGGCGGCATTACAGGATATGATGGTTGCGCGCGAGACTATCGGACGGCCACTTTTTCGGCCTTGCTTCCGATCACGCGGATATATATGCCGGGGGCGAGATTGCCGCCGGCCACGGGGCGACCACCGAGGTCGTAATAGCGCACAGCCTCTTCGACGTCCTCGGTTTCTACCTCCGTGATGGCCGAGCTTCCGTCGGGCACACCGGAGAAACGCACGTTGCGCACCTCCCAGGTGTCGGCCTTATACTCGTTGGAACCATACTGGAACGCTATCTGCACACGCTTGCCGTCGAAGGCGCTTATGTCGGCCTTGCCGGAATTGGTGAACGCCCAGCTGCCGGGCTCGGGCCAGTTTTTGATGTGCAGGCGCGTCCACTCCTCTGCGCCTTCCTCGCGGATGAGGAATGAGCTCAGGGATGCCAGGTTGGTCTGGAACTTGGCCGCATGCTCAAACGACACTGTTATTTCCTTATAGCCCTCCAGAGACACCACCGGGGAGATGGCATAGGCCACGGCAGCGTAGGGTTCGTTGTTCTTGAACGCATTGCCGTTGAGATAGTATTTGCCGTCGTAGGAGCGCCACGACCACACATAGTCAAGGCCGGGAGCAAGCATTTCGTTGTGGAATGTCCAGTCGCATTCGGTAGCATCCCAGTCGAGCATGAGCTTGAACACCTCCGGCTGATTCTCGGGTGTCTCCACCACGAGGGTATAGGATGCCTCGCCGGCCTCATACTCGCCGTTCCTGGGACTCGAAGCCGTGATTTCCACAGTGCCTTCGGCATGTGCGGTCACATTACCTTCCGAATTGACGGAAGCTATGGACGCATCGGACGAGGAATAGGAGATGGGCGCCGTGGTGCTGAAGCTGAGCACAGGCTGCTCGAATGCCTCGCCAACGACAGCGGTGGCCGTGGATGCCGACCACGACAGCGCGGCGGGTTTGAGTTCGCTGCCGTCCACACGGCCGGTCATCTTCAGATTTCTCACTTCCCACGTGTCGGCGCTCTCGTCGGTGGAGCGATACAGGAAAGCGATGCGGATGTTCTTGCCTATATATGCCGACAGATCCAGCGTGCCGCTCTCAACGAAATTCCACGATCCGGCAACAGGCCATACGGGAATTTCCACCTCCGACCAGTTTTCGGAGCCCACTTCCTGCACGTAGAAGCCACACATGTCGCGCAGACCCGTCTGGAATTTGGCCGCATGCTCGAAAGAAAGGCTCACCGATTTGTAGCCGGTGAGGTTGAAAGTGCTTTTCGCTATGAGATACGACTCGGTGGCATTGTTCGCATCATTGACATAACCCGATGCGTTCATGAAATTCTTGCCATTGACGGATTTCCAGCGCCACACATAGGTCATGCTCGAAGGCTTGCGGATGATATCCTCGGTCCAGTAGGGGTCCATGGTCCAGGCATCTTCCTGCAGGCTCTCGAAAATGGTGACAACCTCGGGATCCTCCGGCTGCTCGGGGTTGTCGGGGCCCTCATCTTCTATAAATTTATACCAGTCGGTGCCCTTGATTCCGTTGCCCTCGAGATAGGCTTCGTTGCTGCCGCGCACGGCCACATGGCGGCCGAGATTTCCAAGCTTGTAGGGGCTGATGGCATCGCGTATCTCGCCCTTCGGGAGCTGCACCACCACACATTTGTCGGCAGAGCGCACATCGGCAGTGGCTGCCAACAGCAGATTGGTCACAGGTGCCGACGGCACATCCCATTTGGGCTGGTACACACCGAACACTTTGTCGAGGCAGCCCACTATGTAGCCCTGCACATAGGTACCCGCCACAGGTTCGGCAGGCACGCCACGCTCGAGGAGTTCGGTCACCGACAGCGGAGCTTCCTCCGAGCCGGTGTTGCCCCATGCCTGCGGCACAACGAGCCACGACATCAGGAGCGCAAGAATGTAAAGCTTTTTCATAAAAGAAAGACTTTTGAATTGATTATGGTTGGTTTGGTTGCAAAATGCCATTATTACATATCAGAGACTTAGGCAAAGGTAGCAGTTTATCTTTCAAATTTCCATAATAAGTATCAATAAAGCAGGCTCACTCCATGAATTATTTGAAATCATACGCCCCGCAAGCCTTTGGACACCGAAAAAACGGCATGAAAACCATTGAACAATCGCGGCAGGTATTTTGTCATATCATGTGTTGGTATTCCCGAAAAAAACAATTATCTTTGCAGCGACAAAGCGCCTGAGGGCGCAAACTACATATTGCAAAGTATATCACACCCACTTTCAACCACAGCACATAACCGACGTACACAAACCATACACCAACAAATTTTCAACTACACCTTGCCGCGATGGCAAGCCCCTCGCTGAATGCAGCGGACAAAACCCACATTAATTATTAACTCAACACTTCTCAGCTGAATTATGGAAAACGACAATTTCAATTCCAACGACCAGAGCGAAAAGAAGCCCAAACGCCCCCGCATCGGCGCCCAGCCCGCAGCGGAAGCATCCGGCTCGCACGCACGCTACGACAGTTTCCGCCGACCGGCACCTGAACACGACAACCACGACTTCAACGCGCCCGAGCGCGCCACATATCCCCGCCGCGCGCCCTATCAGCCGCGTGAGGATGAGGGAGGATACCAGCCCCGCTACAACCGCTACAACAACCAGGGCGACGGCTCCGGAAGCTATCCCCGCCGCAGCAACAATTACCAGCAGTATCCCCGCCGCAACTACGACTTCCACGCCCGACAGGCCGAAGGAGCCGAAGGCACCGAGCGCACCGCAGCCGATGGCGAACAGACCGGCTACCAGCAGCGCCGCACACCCTCCTACCCCCGTCAGGGCAATTACCAGCCCCGCTACAACAACCAGGGACCGCGTCAGGGCGGCTACAACAACCGGTACAACCAGGGCAACCGCGACGGATACGGACAGAACCGCTATAACCAGGGCAACCGATACAACCAGCATCGCCCCGCCACCGACGGCACCGATGCCGAGAATCAGGCAAGCACCGAACAGAACGGCTACCAGCCCCGCTACAACAACCAGGGACACCGCCCCGGAGGCTACAACAACCGATACAACCAAGGCAACCGCGACGGATACGGGCAGAACCGCGGCAACCGCTACAATCAGGGCAACCGACGCCCGGGCGGCAACCAAGGCGGAGCATTCCCGACCCGGGGCAAAAGCTTTGTTCCGCGGCCCAAGCGCATAGAATACGAGCAGCCCGTGCCCGATCCCAACGAAGAGATACGCCTCAACAAATATATGAGCAATGCCGGAATCTGCTCTCGTCGCGAGGCCGACGAATTCATCCAGCAGGGACTGGTGAAAGTGAATGGACAGGTTGTCACCGAACTCGGCACCAAAATCACCGCCAAGGACGTGGTGGAATACGACGACAAGGTGGTGACACTCGAGAGCAAATGCTACATCCTGCTCAACAAGCCCAAAGACTGCGTGACCACCAGCGACGACCCCAACGGACGCCTTACCGTGATGGATCTCGTGAAGGGAGCCTGCAACGAGCGCATCTACCCCGTAGGACGCCTTGACCGAAACACCACCGGCGTGCTGCTGCTCACCAACGATGGCGACCTCGCCTCCAAGCTCACACACCCCAAATTCGTGAAGAAAAAGATCTATCACGTGTGGTGCGACAAGGACATAGCCGAGGACGACATGCAGCGCATAGCCGACGGCATAGAGCTTGAAGACGGCCCCATACACGCCGACGCCATCAGCTACGCCACCGAGACCGACCGCAATCAGGCCGGCATCGAGATACACTCCGGACGCAACCGCATCGTGCGACGCATCTTCGAAAGCCTCGGCTATCACGTGACGAAACTCGACCGCGTGTACTTCGCAGGCCTCACTAAGAAGAACCTCCCGCGCGGACGCTGGCGCTACCTCACCCAGGAAGAGGTGAACTACCTCAAGATGGGCTCTTTTGAATAATCTTTTCCACACAAATATCCATGAAACGGACCAAGATTTCCGACATATTCGCCGCCCCCGCCCTTGACACCCATGTGGATGTCATGGGCTGGGTGCGCACCCGACGAGGCAACAAATACGTGCAGTTCGTAGCTCTCAACGACGGCTCCACCATCCGCAACCTGCAGATAGTGTTCGACATGAGCAAATTCTCCGACGAGCAGCTGAAAGCCGTCACCACCGGCTCCTCCATCCACGTGCAGGGCACACTGGTGGCATCGCAAGGCAAAGGGCAGAGCGTAGAGGTGCAGGCCGATGAGCTCACCGTGTTCGGCACAGCCGACGAGACCTACCCCCTGCAGAAAAAAGGCCACACGCTGGAATTCCTGCGTGAGAAAGCACATCTGCGCCCGCGCACCAACACCTTCGGCGCTGTGCTGCGCGTTCGTTCGGCACTCGCCTTCGCCATCCATAAATTCTTCCAGGAAAAAGGCTTCTTCTATCTCAACACGCCGCTCATCACAGCCAGCGACTGCGAGGGCGCCGGAGCTATGTTCCAGGTGACCACCCTGCCTCTCTCCGACCTGCCCCGCACCGACGATGGAGCCGTGGACTACTCCAAGGACTTCTTCGGCAAGCCTACGGCACTCACCGTCAGCGGACAGCTCGAAGGCGAACTCGGCGCCACAGCACTCGGCGCCATCTACACATTCGGCCCCACGTTCCGCGCCGAGAACTCCAACACTCCCCGCCACCTCTCCGAGTTCTGGATGATCGAGCCCGAAATAGCCTTCTACGACATCGACGACAACATGGCCCTGGCCGAAGAATTCGTCAAGTACTGCATACGCTACGCTCTCGACACCTGCCGCGACGACATCGAATTTCTCGCCGAGCACTACGACAAGGACCTCATCAAGCGCCTTGAAGGAGTGCTGGCCGACGATTTCGTGCGCCTCACCTACACCGAAGGCGTGGAGATACTCGAGAAGAGCGGACGCAAATTTGAATTCCCCGTACACTGGGGCACCGACCTCCAGAGCGAGCACGAACGCTATCTCGTGGAAGAACACTTCAAGCGCCCCGTCATACTCACCGACTATCCCAAGGAGATCAAGGCTTTCTACATGAAGCAAAACCCCGATGGCCGCACCGTGCGCGCCATGGACGTGCTGTTCCCCAACATCGGCGAGATCATTGGCGGCTCCGAGCGTGAGGCCGACTACGACAAGCTCCTCGCCCGCATCGAGGAACTCGGCATCCCGATGAAAGACATGTGGTGGTATCTCGACACCCGTCGCTTCGGCACAGTGCCCCACAGCGGCTTCGGCCTCGGCTTCGAGCGCCTGGTACTCTTCGTCACAGGTATGACCAACATACGCGACGTGATACCCTTCCCCCGCACTCCCAACAACGCCGAATTCTAACATTCAACAGCCATAGAGGGGGCGCGGACATCCGCGCCCCCTCTCCTTATCCTCTCATCCCACACCCTCATGACCAACCAACTCAGAAAACGCCTGCGCGGCGGCGACAGTCTCGACTGGCGCCCGCAGGCCCTGCTGCTCGCCGCCCTGGCCATAATGTTGCTGCCATGGCTCGGCGATATTCTCTTCAACTCCAAAGGCGAGCCGCGCGAGGCCATCGTGGCCGTGTCCATACTCGACAGCGGCAACTGGGTGCTCCCCACCTCATTCGGCACCGACATCCCCTACAAGCCTCCATTCCTGGCATGGCTCATAGCCGCGATAGCCGCCGTATTCAACGGCGGCGTGGTCAACGAATACATCTGCCGACTGCCATCGGCGCTCGCTCTCATAGGGCTGTGCTGGGCCACCTACCGCTGGGCAGCCCACAGCCGCGGCGCCCGCTTCGGGCTGCTCACGGCGATGCTTCTGGCCACCTCCGCCGAGGTGTTCCGCGCCGGCATAGCATGCCGTGTCGATATGCTTCTGGCGGCATGCTCGGTAGTGCCTGTGTTCATTCTCGACAGAGCACGCACGCACCCCGCCGCATGGCGCTACGCCGCCGCCACGCTGCTGCTCAGCTGCGCCACCCTCACCAAAGGCCCCGTGGGGTCGTTGCTCCCCTGCCTCGTGCTGGGCATCTATTTCCTGCTCGACGGCGAGCGCTTCGGCAGCGTGCTGTGGCGCCTCAGCGCCGTGTGCGTGGCGTCATTCATAATCCCCGCCCTATGGTATGTGGCCGCATGGCGCCAGGGGGGCGATGCCTTCCTCGACCTCGCATACGAGGAAAACATACTGCGCCTCGTGGGCAAGATGCCGTACGAGAGCCACGTCAACCCATGGTGGTACAATTTCCTCACCCTCGCCGCCGGGCTGCTGCCGTGGACACTGCTCCTCGCAGCGGTGCCGCTGTGCCTGCGCCGTCACGCCTATATGGCCATGCGCACACGGAGCGGACGCAAGCGCCTCAGCCACGCAGGCCTTCTCGCCGTGGTAGGAGCCGCCGTAGTGGTGCTGTTCTACACCATTCCGGCCAGCAAGCGCAGCGTATATCTGCTCCCCGCCTACCCCTTTATAGCCTACGCGCTTGCCGCCGTGTTCATGCGCCTGCGCATGCGATGGCCCGCAGCAGCCATGGCATGGCTGCTATCCTGCCTGGCCATAGCGGCCCCCATCGCCGTCCTCATATATGCCGCAGCCAACGACGGCGCCATCTCCCATCTGGGCTACGCCGCCCTCATGCCCCCGATGGTGGCCGGAGCATGGTGGATCTTGAGACGCTCGCGTCCGGTAGCTTCGTCGGTAGTGTGCGCGGCCACACTCTACCTGGCCTACCTCGGCGCCGCAGGCCCCATGGCGCTCAACCCACGCAGCGACGAGCCACTCGCCCGGCGCATCGCATCCGAGCGTCCCACAGGCACCATATATCAGCTCGCCGCCGACAAAGCCATGCGCGCATTTACCATAAACTATTATCTCCACGACCGCGTGTGCCCCGTCGGAGCCCCTCCCGCCGACGCCCCCTCCGGAGCCTACATGCTCATTCCCTCCGGTGCCGACACAACTGGCCTTGCAGCAGCAGGTTGGAGCCGTCCCGACACCCTCACGGCACGCAGCTGCGACCACCGTCGCCCCATGATGATTACAGTCAAACGTTGACCCCCGTCCGAACTTTTCTCCCCCCGCCTTCGTTTTATTCACAAACGCCTCCCTCCCCCCGGGACGGCATATAAGACGAATTAACACATTACGTAAATTAATTTAAATAGTTTGGACAACTGAGCAAAACCAATAACTTTGCACTGTATTCACAACGTATTCAACACTTTTACAGAGATGAAAAAGACACTCCTTTCAGCTGTACTTGCACTGGGTGCACTGACAGCAGCAGCACAAGCCTATGAGCAGCCTAAATTCTTCGACAATTGGTCGTTCGGCCTCGATGGCGGTGTAGCCACACCCCTCACTCATCACGCCTTCTTCGGCAATATGCGTGGAGTATTCGGCGCACACCTCCAGAAACAGATAACCCCCGCCTTCGCCATCGGCGCGGAAGGCGTGGCAGGTGTCAACACCTCCAGCTGGTACGGCCCCAAGAGCTCCACAGCCATCGACAACAGCTACGTAGGCATCTACGGCGCAGTGGATCTGGCCAACCTCTTCGGCAGCTATAACCCCGACCGTGTGTTCACCGTAGAAGCCGTGCTCGGCGCAGGATGGGGCCACGACTACCGCAACAGCGCCGCCGGACCCGACAACAACTACTTCGCCACCAAAGCCGGCCTTAACTTCAACTTCAACCTCTGCCGCAACCTCACCCTCGGCATCAAACCCGCCATCGTGTGGAACATGACCGACAACAACGTAGACGGCAGCAGCTGCGCCTTCAACGCCAACGCAGCCACCTTCCAGGTGCTCGCCGGCCTCACCTACAACTTCGGCCCCGGCTTCCAGCTCGTACGCCCCTACAACCAGGATGAAGTAGACGCCCTCAACGGACAGATCAACGACCTCCGCGGCGCCCTCGACGCCAGCCTCGCAGCTGCCGCCGTCACTGAAGCCCAGAACGCCGAACTCGCCGCACAGCTCCAGGCCTGCATGAACAAGAAGCCTGAAGTGGTCAAGGAAGTGAAAGTGAGCAACCAGCTCGAAAGCGTGCGCTACGTCTTCTTCAAGATCGGCAGCTCCGTCATCACCAAAGACCAGCAGCCCAACGTTGAGATGATTGCCGCCTACATGAAGAGCCATCCCAAATCGAAAGTTATCATCCGCGGCTACGCCTCCAAGGACGGCAACCTCGACTTCAACATCAAACTCGCACAGAAACGTGCCGAAAGCGTCAAGAACGCACTCGTCAAAGGCTACAAGATCGCTGCCGACCGCATCGACGCCAAGGGCGAAGGCATTGGCAACATGTTTGAGGAAGAATCCTGGAACCGCGTCAGCATCTGCACCCTCGAAAACGCCAAATAAACATCCCTCATAACCAACACCGCTCGAAGCGCCTCCTGCCCCACAAGGCAAGGGGCGCTTTGTCGGCACAAAACACCAACACACATAAATCATGGAAATATTCATTCAAGTCATCGGCTACCTCGCATGCGTATGCATGGTGTGCGGCTACCTTCCCCAGGCCATCGTCACCATACGCACCCGCGACACAGAAGGCATCGCCCTCAGCACATTCTGCATGATGGGGCTCGGCAGCATCTTCTTCATCGTGCAGGGCGCACTCCTCGGCAACATCCCCCTGCTCATCACAAACCTTATCACCGCCCTCTGCTCCCTCGTCATCTTCGTGATAAAAGTGCACAACGACGCAAAAAAACGCAACAACGACCGCTAAGCCCCTTGCATATACAAGGAAATTGTGTAACTTTGCGCACTTTATATTAAAACCTAAACAACACCACCCTTATCATGTACTGGACACTCGAACTCGCATCCAAACTCGAAGACGCTCCCTGGCCCGCCACCAAGGACGAACTCATCGACTACGCCATGCGTTCCGGAGCCCCTCTCGAAGTAATCGAGAACCTCCAGGAAATCGAAGACGAAGGCGACACATATGAAAGCATAGAAGACATCTGGCCCGACTACCCCTCCAAAGAAGACTTCCTCTTCAACGAAGACGAGTATTAAGTCAAAATCAGCCGCTCATAACGGCTTAAATATCTGAATAAAAAAACGATTGGCAGCTCCTTTAAGCTCGCCAATCGTTTTTTTATGCCTTTTATCGCAATAGTTGCTGTGCAATTGTGCATCAATATAGTAAAGTTATGTTGCACAACATATATTCAAATTTGTAAAACGCCAACCTAAGTATTAATTTTGTAAAACCATTGGATAGTGGTTGACAAGTGGATACTTGTCAATGTGGCTGGATAGCCACACGGTCTCTACTACAGGATTGGAGTAAGAAAAATTAGGATACGTTCTTTTTTGATCTTATGTAGCGGCTGTATTTTTCAACAGCTTTTTTTGTATCCTAACAAAACATACTACAAATGAACAACAACTCAATTATTTTAAAATTGGAACATGGGAGTGAAGCTCAGGTTTCACGAGAGTCTGTAAAGATACGTAAGATTGTCTCAAGCATCTCGCCTGCAACGTTAATACGATTGGTAAAGGATGCCGACAATCAAATCAATCCACGCACTGCCACTACTAATCCAATCACAAAAGCGATTTACGAGACCCTCGACACTTCTCCGGAATTGTTCTGGTTTAAAACAAAGGGAATTCTTCTCGCTACCGAAAATTGTGAGCGTCTTGAAAGAAACCGCGTGAGAGTGACCTTTAACAATTCGACATATGAAGGCATTATGGACGGTGGTCACAATACATTTGCTATCGCAAGATTTATTATTGATAAGCTTTTCGGCAAAACATTCAAAACATGGAAAGAATGCAAGCACTTCTGGAGCGAAAATTATGATGAGATCGTCGAAAAGTTCAAAGAACATGAGCATGAGCCAATGTTTCGCTTTAGTATACCTATAGAACTCGTGTTTCCTGCAGAATCAGAGGAGGCCAAAGAGGAATACTATACAAGTATAGCGGAAATTTGTTCCGCACGCAACAATAACATACAACTAAAAGAAACCGCAAAGGGAAATCAGGTAGGATGCTATGATTATCTCAAGGAACGTTTAAGTGGATATGAGATAATCTGGAAGACAGGAGAGAAGGGAAAGATCAAATCTGAGGATGTGATTGCAATGGCTTGCATTCCGCTTTATTTCCTTCAAGAAGCTAATCTTCTGCCTAAAGGTATTAAAAAGTTCAATCGAGTTAATCTCTATTCATCGAAGACCCAATGTGTGACTTTCTTCAACGAGGTAATTTCTAATGAGGCCTTCTCAGTCCAAGAGCATGGCAAGTATATAATTACAAGCCCATTGCTGAAATCCGCTTTAGATATGACTGAAGTAATAATGCAATACTTTGACATATTGTATGTATCTTTTCCTGATATGTATAATAAGAATCAAGGTAGTTTCGGAAGAATATCCTGCGTGAAGAATGACGAGAAGTCCAGGAGTCTTCCATTGTTCAAAACAATCAACACTACGATTCCTTACACTTACCCGGATGGTTTTATCTATCCTCTTATTGGTGGCGTTGTATCGTTAATTGAGTACGATGACATGAATGACATACTAAAGTGGAAAATCAACCCGACCTCAAGCCACTTTAAGCCCAAAGAAATCCCATTACTAAAATATCTCGGCTGGTTAAGAAAGGATCTTGACCCTCAACACAATGGCAAGAATCAGCTGATGTATCTCGAAGCGGAGGAGGCCTACGAAGCTTATTTAAAAAAACGCAGATAAACCGTCTTAATTTGTCTTGGAGTTTCCAATTTCGGAAATACTCCAAGACAAATCCATAAACGTCAATAAATATGCAAAAATACAAGATTCCGGATTTACCGCTTTCGTATGATCTGGAGACAAAGGCGGTACTGAAACAACTCAACAATGCAAACCGTGCATTGGCAGAATTGAAAGGTGTTGCTTTGACAATTCCGAATGAGAATATCCTTGTCAGCACACTGACTTTGCAGGAAGCAAAGGATAGTTCTGAGGTAGAGAATATCGTGACTACACAAGATGATCTCTATCAAGGAGCAGCTGCCTCTCTTTCTGAATATGCGATAAATGCTGCAACTAAAGAGGTACTGAATTACAGGGAGGCCCTTCAACATGGCTTTCATCTGGTAAGGGATAAAGGAGTGCTGACATCATCTGTAATAAAGGAAATCCAGAAGATGCTTGAGCACAATTCCGCTGGATTCAGAAATGTTCCCGGCACGTCCTTGAAACGTTCTGATGGAAAAACGGTATATACACCACCTCAAGATAAGCAAACTATTCTCAATTTAATGGATAATCTTGAAATCTTTATCAATGACGATAGAGTTTCTGAACTTGATCCACTCATTAAGTTGGCGATTATTCATCATCAGTTTGAAAGTATCCATCCTTTCTATGATGGCAATGGACGAACCGGAAGAATCATCTGTGTGCTTTATCTCGTTCTGACTGGACGCCTCGATCTTCCTATTCTGTATCTCAGCCGATACATCACCCACAATAAGGGTGAATATTATAAGCTTATTCAAGCTATCCGCGATAAAAATGAGGATAACGCAGCTGAATGGGAAGCATGGATTCTATTCATGCTAAAAGGGATTGAGGAGACTGCAATTGAGACAACCCGATTGGTTAAGGGCATCTCAAAGTTGATGGCTGATTTCAAATCCGTACTCAGGCCTAAGTTCGGAAAACTATATCGACATGAGTTACTTAACAATCTCTTCTTCCATCCTTACACTAAAGTTGAGTTCCTTGAAAAAGAACTGATGGTAAGCCGTGCCACAGCCACAAGATATCTCAATGAATTGTGCGAAACTGGATTGATTGAGAAAATAAAAGTCAGTCGCTCTTATTATTACATGAACCTTCCTCTCATTGAAATGTTTACTCGAGTGTCGGGGGAAACAGTTGATTCTAATTCGACCTTCATGGTTGAATCTATTTCAGAAAACGCCCCCACACTTCTCAAATATAGTGATTCTTGAGAAGAATCGAAATAAAGGTTCTCAATTTTTGCAATTTTTGAGAAGCATCTTAGATATAGTGTTCACGAAATCCCAAATCGTGAACAGCAATTCATATATGTGGTCAAATTAAGATGATTGTGAACACTAATGAGCCACCGTCATTTATTGCATTTTATCGCCAAATAAACTTGTCTATTTACGAAATAGAAAGTATAAGTAGCTGAAACAATGGTATCAATAATTTTTTCAACGAGGATGAGTATTAAGCCTCTGAGACAACTGTAAGATATTATTATGCAGCCGGACAAACATTTACAACTTGTTTGTCCGGCTGTTTTAGTTGAATATCCTCCCTGCACGTGCACACTGGATGAACCGCTGCGCGTAGAGCTTTCCGGCTCAATCCTGATAGGGCCAGGCCGGGCTACACTCATTCAGGGCCTCGGCTACCTTATAAAAAATAAAAGGCCACTATCCCAGCACATACAGCAGCTGGCGCTACAATCTCGTGCATGTGGCAAGCTATCCGCGATAGGTCCGCAGCTTATTCGGGGAGCCGGATAGCCACGGTGGAAAAACGACAGTTCCCGCGCGGCCACTTTTCATGACCTGCACAGGAACTGTATCTTCCGCGGTACGCCGTCGGGAGAGGAATGCTATTTCAGCAGGTCCTTCACCTTGTCGGCGCCATCCTTAGCGGCATCGGCAGTAGCTTCTTTGGCTGCATTGAATTTGTCTTTGGCGGCATCGGCCACATCGGACGCTTTCTCTTTCACCGCATCGGCGGCCGATCCGGCCGCAGCTTTGGCGCTGTCCACTGCTGCAGTGGCCGAGGCCTTGGCGTCGGCAGCCTTATCGGCAGCAGCATCGCCCACCTTGTCGAGGGCGTTCTCAACGGTAGAGAGCGCTCCGGCCAGGGCAGGAGCCTTTTCTTTTACCACCGGCTCAATAGCCGCAAGATATTTCTTGGCCTCATCCACCTTGCCCTCGGCCACGAGACGGTCGGCATAGGCGCGGGCCTGATCCACGTAGGCTTTCAGACTGTCGGGGTTGGTGCAGTTCTCAATCTTCGATTTCATCGTCGCTGTGGTGTCGGCCTCGGATTTGTGGCCGCACGACACTGCCGTCACGCCTAAGGCGACTACTACGGCAATAGATAACAGTATCTTTTTCATAATTATAATAGTTGACATTAAGAAAAACACCCGGGCGCCGACAAATGTTCTTGCCGGCCATGAAATGCAAATAAACTTTAAAAAAATGCCTCTGTTATTAAACTTTTTTGCTGCAAATAGTCTTAAAGGTTGTCAATTCTTCATTTAGAGCTTGTTTAATTATTTCCTCATGCACTATTCCTTACGGCGGATCGCAGCAGCAGTGACGGCACTGGCGGCAACAGCGGCTGCATTCGCATTCAACATCCGCGGTACTATAGCCGAAAGCGGCACCCTCGAACCCCTCATCCAGGCTTCCGTACGCCTGCTTGCCGCACGGGACAGCGCTGTGGTCAAGACTGCCGTCAGCGATATCGACGGCCGCTTCTCCATCGCCGACATCAAGGCCGGGCGCTACATCCTCGAGGCATCATATGTGGGCTATTCCGCCCAGACCCGCAACATCAACCTCCAGCGCAACATGCGCCTCGACACCATATTGCTGTCGGCAAGTTCCGTGATGCTCCGCGAGGCCGTGGTCACCGGCATACGCACTCCTGTAAAGGTGATGGAGGACACCGTAGAGTTCAACGCCGACAGCTACAAGACGCAGCCCAATGCGGTGGTGGAGGACCTGCTCAAGCGCCTGCCGGGCGTGGAGGTGGACTCCGAAGGAAAAATCACAGCCAACGGCAAAAGCGTGAGCAAGATACTAATCGACGGCAAGGAATTTTTTGCCGACGACCCCACGGTGGCGTCCCGTAACCTGCCTGTCAACATGGTCGACAAGCTGCAGGTGGTGGACCGCAAGAGCGATCTCGCACGCATCACCGGCGTGGACGATGGCGAGGAAGAGACCGTGATCAATCTCACAGTGAAAAAAGGCATGAACAACGGATGGTTCGGCACTGTCGAGGGCGGCTACGGCACCGACGAGCGCTACAAGGCTTCGTTCAACGTCAACCGCTTCTGGAACGGCAACCAGATAACATTTCTCGGCGGCGCCAACAATGTCAACGAAATGGGATTCGGCGACGGAGCCTCCGGACGCTTCCGCCGCTTTGGCGGAAGCACAGGCGTGACGGCATCCCGCGCCCTGGGCCTCAACTTCAACGTTGGCAAGGAGGAAATCATACGCGTGGGCGGCGATGTGATGTACAGCTACACCGACCGCGACACCCGCCAGAGCACCGACCGGCAATATCTTTTCGCCGATTCCACGTCGTACTACAACACTGCGCGCCAGGCCCGCGACCGAGGCCACAACCTGCGCGTGGACCTGCGCGTGCAATGGAAGCCCGACTCGTTCAACACCATCGATTTCCGCCCCAATTTCTCCTGGAACCGCAACGACAGCTGGAGCAACGACTCCTCCCTCACATCTGCCGGCGACGCCTTGCGCAGCCCTGTGGCACGCAGCCTCAACAACGACATCTCCCGCGGCACATCCGTAGAGGCTGGCGGCACGTTCATCTACAACCACAGTTTCCGGCAGCGGCGCGGACGCTCGTTCTCCATATTCGCCAACTACCGGTTCAGCAATGTGCGCGAGCGCTCCGACAGCTATTCCTGGAACCGCTTCTTCCAGCTCGGCGACTCCATCGACCTCTACGACCAGTGGACCGACAGCCGCACGTGGAGCAACAGCATCCGCGCGCGCCTGAGCTGGACCGAGCCCATCGGCAACGTCAAGAACGGCAACTTCATCACTCTGGCCTACTCCGTAAATCTGCGCTGGAACAACTCCGACCGCCTCACCTACGACCATCCCGTGGAATGGCCCGGAGGATGGGATGCCGACCCCGTCGTGGGCGAGGAACTCGTGTTCAACGACGAGCTCAGCAACCGCTTCCGCAATACGTACATCAACCACGACATCCGCGCCGGCTACAAGCATGTGTCGAAGCGCTCCACGCTCGATGTGGGCCTCTCGCTGGTGCCGCAGTCGAGCAGCAGTGTCAACCTGCTCGACGACGCGCGCTCCATCCCTCGGCGCAACGTGCTCAATGTGGCGCCGTACCTCCGCTACCGCATGCGCTTCAACAAAACCACGAGCCTCAACATGTTCTACGCCGGACGCTCATCGCAGCCGTCCATGACACAGCTGCAGCCCGTGGCCGACATGACCGACCCGCTCAACATTGTGATCGGCAACCCCAACCTCAATCCCACCTTCACCCACAACTTCAACCTCCGCTTCCAGAATTTCAACGCCGAGGCACAGCGCAGCATCATGGCCATGGTGTTCGCCAACATGACGCAGAATTCCATCGTAAGCCGCACTACGTTCGACGCATCCACCGGCGGCAAAACCACTACCTACGAAAACGTGAACGGCGTGTGGAGTGTAAGGGCCATGACAATGTATTCGCAGCCGCTGCGCAACAAGGCTTTCACGTTCAACAACCATCTCATGGGCTACTATAGCCGCGCCGTAGGTTTCAACAACGGCGAGCGCAACGTGAGCGGAACATACAATATCAACGAATCGTTCGGCATAGCATGGCGCCCGGCCAACCTCGAACTGGAGCTGCGCCCGCGCTACAGCTTCCAGCACGTGGCCAACAGCCTGGCCTCGCAGCCCGGACGCAATGTCCACTCCTACGGCGGCATGTTCAATGCCACATACTACACGCCATTCGGTCTCGTGCTGGCGTCCGACATCAACTACTCCGCCACCTCAGGCTACTCCGCCGGCTACGACACCAACGAATGGATGTGGAACGCATCGGTCTCCTATCAGTTCCTGCGCGGACGCAATGCCACCGTATCGCTGCGAGCCTACGACCTGCTGCAGCAGCGTAGCAACGTGCGCCGAAACATCACCGCCAACTACATCGACGACACCCGCTACAACTCCCTCACACGCTACTTTATGGTGAGCTTCACCTACAAGTTCACCACATTCGCCGCCGGCGAGCAGCCGCGCGACCGCAACGCACGCCGCTGGGACGGCCCCATGGGGCCGCCGCCGGGTGCACCGCGCGGAGGAGGCCCCGGCGGGCACGGACCCCGATAGCGGAATATTGATGAATACAACACGGGCTGTGTCTCGGATGCCTGCGCTGGCAATCACGACACAGCCCCTGTTGTATCAGAACGTACAGGAAAAGGTGAACCCGGGAGCGCCACACACCGTGGCAGGCATGATCGACGACTGCACGCCGCGGCGCCGGGCTGCCTCGGCACGGGCCGGATTGCCCATGAACAGCCCGAGCACCTCATTCACAGGGTCGATAAGAAACGCAACGACATTGCCCAGCAGACGCGAGCCGGCCAGATGGTAGTCGTTGGCCACAAGGCTACGCTTGGCCCGGTAGAAGCCCTCGCCTATGAGCGAGCCTATGCATGGCGTCACAAAAAGATCCTGTATGGACGGACGTTCCATGAACGCCTCTATACCAAACTCCCAGAACACAGAGCTGATACATGCCGAATAGGCGAAGCTCTGCCAGAAATTGAACCCGCTGGAGCGTGCCGACATGAAATACACCGCGCCTGCATAGGGATGCATCACATAGTTGAACACCCACGAATCGGTGTCCCACTTCGGGCCCAGCTTGAACACATTGCGAAACCAGCGCTTGAACATCGGCGTCTGCTGTATCTCCGCACGGTTCCAGCTCGTGGCATCCTCAGGCAGACATTCCAGCACGCCGAGCGTGCCCACCATGGCACCGGCATACACAGCCGTATTCATCCACAGGCGGTGCCAGTCGTGGCTGCTCGCAGTCATGGAATACGGGAGTTCATAGAGCGATACGGGCACATGACGGTCGGCGCTATGATCGAGACGGGCTATATAAGCTGTATCCAGTGTTGCCTCGGCAAGAAGATCGTGAGCCTGCGGCACGGGGATATACACCTGCATGGTTTCGTCCACCTCCACGGCTGATACCGTACGCCCCTGCGCACTGCACACACCGGCCATGAATAGCAGCCGGGCCAATATAAATATGAATAATGTTTTTTTCATAATGTGGTGGAATAGTTGAATCGTTATGATGCTTTTACAACAACAAAATTAGCGATTTTGATTCAACCACGGGAAAAATTGAACTTTCGAACCAATATTATCTCCCAAAAGACTACAAGACAGTTAATTTTATTTAATATACTTTAAAGAAGAAAGAGAACGAGGAGTATATGAGCAGTTGCACCCGGCACAAATCCATCCCGGCGGCGCTTCCATTACCATTGCCCGAGGGGGGCACATACCTCGCGCAGGCCTTTTTGTGCTCTCGCTGAATTTGATTACCTTTGGAGGAAGTTTATAAACCATTGCATATGCCATATCCTAAATCAGCCATAATCGATCCCCTTGCCCGCATAGGGAAAGACACGAAAATCGACGAATTCACTTATATCGGCCCACACGCTTCCATTGGAACAAACTGCAAAATTCACCGCGGCGTGCAAATCCATGGAGGCGCTATAATAGGAAATTGCGTAAAAATACAAGACAATGCAGTGATTCCGGAAGGAGTTGTCATATCTGACGGCGCTTTCATAGGCCCTTCTGTCACTTTTACCAATGATCGATATCCCAGAGCCATAAATATAGATGGCACTTTAAAAACATCTTCCGACTGGAAACTGAGCAGCACACACATTGGTTATGGCGCCTCCATTTGCGCCAACGCAACTATCGTGTGCGGGGTGACCATCGGTAGTTGGGCCATGGTAGCAGCCGGCGCCGTGGTCACGCACGATGTGCCGGAGCGTTGCATGGTGGCCGGAGTGCCAGCCCGCATCATACGCGTAGACATACCTCAGTGAGAGACTATCCAAAAGCCATCATCTCATTGTTCAAACCATGACCAACTTCATCATCACATATGGTCCGGCGATTGTAACTGCAATCCTCGCAGCCTTCCTTCCCTGGTTCATTCCTTTTTCCTATAGATTACTGCAGGAACAAAAACTATCATCACTCAACAAGTTCCTTACTTGTGACTACACACCGTTCAAAGACACAAAATATCTAAGGTTTATCAAGATTCACCCAGCGCTATTTTTTTTGGTGAAGATTTTAGCACTAATCATCAGTGCCACATTTATCACCATTTTAGTCCTTAACTACGACAAGCCGGGCAGATGGTTCTGGACCGCTTTCGCCGGAATGTGCATCGCATGGGGACTATACGCATTTCTGCTCAGTCTTTGTAAAAAAGAGACTAAAGGGCTGGTAGGCATCATCTCCCATGAAATCCGTGATGTCGAGGAAATTCCATGCTCCTGGGACAACCATATATTTTTTGCCACTCACTACACCGACGAGGAAAAACACCTTGGCCTATTGTCGTACGAAGAGAGACAACCAATCCTGGAAGAAGAGCGCATAAGCCAAATACGCAAAGAGGTCATCCTTCCATACTACACATCCCTCAAAGCAAAAATAGAGCGTGAAGCGAATAACAGCAAATTATTCTATCTGGATATTCCTGAGCATGGAACGATGCATATATGCGACTTCATGCTAAATCACGCATATACCACTCAAGCACTGTGCCACTCCGTACACAGCGTTAGCAACGATATGCGTAGAGACAGCTCCATCAATTTCATCGGAGACAAAGTTGGGGTAGAGGGATTCTCCATCATCAATGGCAAACTGATGATGAAATGCTACCTGACGGACCACTTCACCTTTAAAGTATTCAAACACAACTTTAAAAATGGAGGATACAAGGAGATATTTCAAGTCATAATCCGAAGGTTGAACAAAGCGTCCATGAAAGACAAAGACCTACTTATCGGGACCCTGAAGTTCTTATTTTCCTCTTTTGGGTTGGACATGATTGTTTACGGCGAGAAGGCCGACGGAGAGAAAGGCGTCCTCATCGCCATACGCGAGGGAAAAATAGAATCGCACGGACAAAGCAAGATACACGTTCCCGTAAACGAATCATTTTCATTCACAGACATTAAGGAGGGCGATAAATTCTGCCTTAAGGAATGCGCCTACCGCGGAATAGAAGAAGAGCTCGGCATAGAAAAAGGAACTATTGAAAACGGGGCAGATGTTTGTTTTACAGATTTTGCAGTCGTATCAGACGAGGGCGAAATAGGGCTTGGATGCCATGTAGACATCTCCGGAATAATGCCATTGGAAGAAGCATGCCTGTTCCCGGGCCAAGACAAATTCCTTGAGTTAAAAGAATTGTTCGTCGTTAAATTTCCTCCATTCAAATGGAATCCCGAAAAATACAAGGACTTATTATATAACCTTACTAAAAATCCGATATTCACCACTCCCTGGGAAAGTTTCACTCCATTGCTGTACCAACGGTTGGTTGTAAGAGAAGCCACTTTATCACGTCTCTGCATTGACACCATATCGGTTCTGACTATAATAGCGGTAGCATATATAATGCTTCGCAATACAGCCGACGACGCCATGCGGTTCATCATAGAACAAGCTATCACATTTGGCATATGTATAATCACGTACATCGTAATCCATCTGTATCGCCTCTCCCATAGAAGGCGGAGATACAAACTGTACAAGCCCCTCGTACCGCAATGGAATGGAGACGCGACCGTGATGCAATCTATAAACATTCATCTCGGAGACGAACGCGGCAATAGTCCCGAAGAGAGAGACCCTGTCATATCCTACATGATGTTCGGGCTAAATTCAGAAAAATGCGAGACAGTGGCATTGGACAGTCTACGCATGGAAAACGAGCCCTGGTGCGCAGTCCGGCGTGAGTTAAAGAAAAACAGGGCCGAATCTCCTATAAATTTCTACCTGCTGCGGCATGCCGACAGTCAGCTACCAGAAAACATGTTAAAAATGATGCAGCTTGGCGTGCGCGACGACTTTGACTACCTCTATGTGGACCTGCATTGCGAAGTAAAAGGAGGAAGAAAAAAATATAGCTTCACCACCGAGCTAAAAGATATGAGGATAGACTTCGGCTATCGGCTCAGCTCCCGGGAACTGGAATGCTACAGTGCTTTTTTCGGCGTGTCGCCCGATTTTTTGAAAACACTGAACATCGGTCATTTCACAAAGGACTTCTGCAATATGTACGAACTGCGGGATTTCTTCAAATACCGGGACAACTATTATTGGTCCGTAGTGAGGAAACACAATCCTGACAATGGCTATACCAGAATATTGATGGACAAATCCAACGATATGTATAAGGAAATAGAGAAGGTGGCTGTAAGCGATGGAGTGTATCACCTCACATTCTATGGTAAACACGACATTCTCATCCCGAAGCTCGCAGATTTTATAGACCACGGCCAAAACCGCACACGAATAGAAAGTCTTGACATCTACATGCTGCAACTGATATTAGCCCGAATGGTCCATAATTCCAAGCATCTGATGTTAGTGAAGAAAAAGCCCGTGAATATCATACGCCACATCTTGCAGCCTTTGTCAGCCAATTCCCGCTAAACCTATTTTTTTTGTGCTCTCGCTGAATTTGATTACCTTTGCAGCAGGAAAATAAATTCACTTATACAGTACATTCTATGGACAATATTCGCGTGAATATCAGCGACGCCCTCGGCGCAGTGAGCCAGAACGCCATCGAGGCCATGGCCCCGGAGGTGCGCAACAGTGTGAACACCCTTGTAGAAGGCACAGGTGCCGGCAACGACTTCCTCGGATGGGTGCGCCTGCCCGAAAACACCCCCGACACCCTTCTCGATGATATCAAGGCCACGGCCGAGCGCCTCCGCTCCGAGTGCGAGGTGGTGGTGGTAGTGGGCATAGGCGGCAGCTATCTCGGCGCCAAAGCCGTGCTCGAAGCCCTCGGCAACCCCTTCAGCGTCTACGACAACGCATCCAAACCCCAGATAGTGTTCGCGGGCCACAACATCGGCGAGGACTACCTGCACGACCTCATGGCCTATCTCGAAGGCAAGCGTTTCGGCATCGTGGTCATCAGCAAGAGCGGCACCACCACAGAGCCCGCCATCGCTTTCCGTCTGCTCAAGTCACGCCTCGAAGCCACTGCCGGCCGTGAAGCCGCCGCACGTCGCATCGTGGCCATCACCGATGCCAAGCGCGGCGCCCTCCGCACTCTGGCCAACGAAGAAGGCTACACCACCTATGTGATCGACGACAACGTGGGCGGCCGATTCTCCGTGCTCAGCCCCGTGGGCCTGCTGCCCATCGCTATCGCCGGCCACGACATCAAGGCCCTGATGGAGGGCGCACGCGAGCGCCAGAAGGCCATACTCAGCGGTGCCGACAAGAGCGCCGAGGTATATGCCGTGACACGCAACGCCCTCTATCGCTCCGGCAAGAAGATCGAGATTCTCGTAAACTACAACCCCCGCCTCCACTACTTCGCCGAATGGTGGAAACAGCTTTATGGCGAGAGCGAGGGCAAGGACCACAAAGGCATCTTCCCCGCCTCCGTCGACTTCAGCACCGACCTCCACTCCATGGGTCAGTGGATACAAGACGGCGAGCGCACCATCTTCGAGACCGTGATATCCGTGGCCAATGTGGACCACGAAGTGCGCATACCCTCCGACGACGCTAATCTCGACGGCCTCAACTTCCTCGCCGGCAAGCGCGTGGATGAGGTGAACAAGATGGCCGAGCTCGGCACACGTCTGGCACATGTGGATGGCGGTGTTCCCAACATCCTCATCACAATCGACGCCCTCACGGAGCGCACCCTCGGAAGCCTCATATACTTCTTCGAGGCCGCATGCGGCATCAGCGGCTACATGCTCGGCGTCAACCCCTTCAACCAACCCGGCGTGGAAGCCTACAAGCGCAACATGTTTGCCCTGCTGGCGAAACCTGGCTACGAAGAAGAAACCAAAGCCATACGCGAGCGCATCAGCTGATTGCCGACGCCCCGTCATGGCTTTAGCCCAACCTTCTTGAAATACGGATGGTCCGGCTCGTGCCGGCCGGGTCTTTTGATGATTCCTTCAGGCAGGATCCGATTATGGCGTCCACGCCCTTCGTATGACACTCATTGCAGACATAGTGTCCATTCA
>CAJTOZ010000015.1 GCA_910578095.1 uncultured Muribaculaceae bacterium
CGGCAGGCGAGAGGCGAAGCATGATTTCGCCTAAAGTCACTATCTTGCTCATTATCTTTGAGAATTAACGGGTTATGAATTATGCAAGCGTGTTTTCAACAGCTTGCCCCTGCATTGCGCGCGAGTTGCGGAGTATGTTGACGCGGTTCCACCACATCAGGCTCATGGTGCATAGCACAAGCACGGCTGCGCCTGCTATGCGGAAATGATGGGTGAGCTGATAGATGAGCCACGAAAGGGGGCTTGCGGCAAAGTCGAGGCTGCCACCGTTGAAACCCTCGGGAATGGCCACGGCCGCATCGCCGGTGGCACCGAACACGTCGTGGGCGGCAAGGGTGAAGGCCGGTGCAAGCGAGGTGACGAAATAGAGGCCCATGATTATGACCACTAAGCCCACAATAAAGGTCTTGAGCACATTACCACGGGTGTAGGGCAGCACGAGGGGGAACACGTAGAACATGCCGGCGAGCGAGGCGAGCGGCAGGAACTGGTTGCCGGGCAGAAGCACTGCGAGGGCGAGTGTGACGGGTATGAGCAGGAGCGACACCACGAGCGTGGTAGGATGGCCTATCACGAGGGCCGGGCTCATACCTATGTTGAGACCGTCGGCACCGCTGAAGCGGCGTGCGATGAGCGCTCGGGTGGCTTCGGAGATGGGTTTCAGGCCCTCGATGAAGAGCACTGTGACGCGTGGAATCAGCTCCATGACGGCGCCCATCTTGATGCCGAGACCGAGGATGTAGGGGATGTTGTCGACGATTTCGCCCCATGTGGTGCACGTGAGACAGCCAATGAGCATGCCCACTATGACACCGAGAAGCAGAGGCTCGCCGAGCACGCCGAATTTTTTCTTGAGCCCCTCGGCATCGATTTCGAGGCGGTTCATGCCGGGGATCTTGTCGAGACCCTTGTTGATGGCCCATGCGAAAGGCACGAAACCGGCGCAGAAAGGCTGTGGGATGCTGATGCCCTCCATGCCCTCGTAGAAACGCTGGAAGCGGTTGGCGGTGACATCGGCGATGATGAGTGTGATGATGTAGCACACCACGGCTCCGAAGAAGCCCCAGGCTATGGAGTCGGAAGCGAAATAAATCACGGCCCCGATGAAGGCGAAATGCCAGTAGTTCCAGAGGTCGATGTTGACAGTGCGGGTGGTGCGGGTGAGCAGCATGAGAAGGTTCACGAGCAGGCACACGGGGATGATGAATGCGCCGACGGCAGTGTTGTAGGCCACGGAAGCGGCTGCAGGCCAACCCATGTCGAACACCTTGAGCTGCAAGCCGTAGAGATCGACAACGGCATTGAGCGCGGGGCCGAGGGCCGAGGTGAGGAGAGCGGTGACGATGGACAGTCCTATGAAGCCGACGCCCACTTTGAGGCCGGACTTAAGGGCCGGTCCGAAGCCGATACCGATGCACACGCCCAGCACAGTGAAGATTACGGGCATCATGACGGCGGCTCCGAGGCCGATTATGTAGGCAAATACTTGTTCCATTTAGATGTGTTTGATGGTGAGGAGATGTTGTTTTTTTATGCTGTTTTGCGGGGGTAGGATGCACCGGGGTGCATCCCTACATTGATGATGGATGCTGTTTCGTGGGGATAGGATGCACCGGGGTGCATCCCTACATTGATGATGGATGCTGTTTCGCGGGGATAGGATGCACCGGGGTGCATCCCTACATTGTGACGGTGAGTGGCTGGTCAATGGAGATGGCGGCGCGGCGCACAAGCGTGGCCCAGGTGGCGGAGTCGGGCACGAAGCCTTTGCTCCAGCCGGAGCCCCAGCTGTAGACGAATGTTTGCCCGGGCTCTACGGTGCCTTCGGCAAGGATGTGGGCCACGGCCTCGCCGGCGGGTGCGGGCAGCGGACGCAGAGCGAGGGAATCGGCCTGCGGAGCCACCATGCCGAGCCAGATGATGCCGTTGCCGGCATCGGGATTGTCGGTGGGGTCGGCGTAGGTGGCCGAGCGGGTGGTGGGGTCGATAGACCAGGCTTCGGCTGCGGCACGGTGCACCACTATGCCGGCGGCCACACGCGCCGGGCGGGTGAGACCACGGTAGAGCACCTCTGTGCGGTTGAGGTCGGCGCCGGCGTCGAGAGTGATGACGCGCTGCTCGGCCACGGTGTCGGAACCGAAGACCACAGGGGCATAGGTGAGGCGCACGGCGAAGCGCAGGGGGCCGTTGTCGAGAATCTCATACTCGGCGAAGCTGCGCGGATACACAAGCGCGCCGGTAGAGTCGACAAGTGCTGCGGCTCCGCCTCCGAGCGTGGGGCCTACGGAGTATACGTCCATGCCGTCGCCGTGGTCCTCGTGGTACGACACGGGGCTTGAGAGGTGCATGCGATAGCGGCGCTCCACTACGGGGTGCGCTACGGATTTGGTCCAGACATCGTAGCCATAGGACTGCTCGCCGAGCGCCTGGAGTGCGGGACCGTAGGCACGGTAGGCGGCGCGGTCGTTCTCCCACGCGAAATCGTCCTTTCGCTCGGGGTAGAAGCCGCCGCAGGCCAAGGTGTCGGCCACGGCCAGGGATGCACCGGGCGTGACGGAAAATATGGCAGAGTCGGCTGCGGCTACGCGCACCATGAACACCACAAGGCTATCGTGGGTGATCTGATATGGCACGGTGTCGCCGGCGGCATCGCAGATGGTGAAAGGCATGCCGGTGCGTGGGGCGATGGATGCCAAAGGCACGGATGCGAGCTCGCTGCGGTCGATGCCGGAGCGATTGGCCACGGTGAGCGTAAGGCCGGCGGGAGCGCCGCCGGAGCACGATGCTCCGGCGAGCGCCGCTACGGCTGCTATGATGGATGCCGGCTTCATCACTTGGGCTGCTTGCCGATGTAGGCCAGGATGCCACCGTCCACGTAGAGAACCTGTCCGTTCACAAAGTCCGAGGCGTCGGAAGCCAGGAACACGGCGGGGCCCATGAGGTCCTCGGGTGTGCCCCAGCGGCCTGCCGGAGTTTTGGATATGATGAACTGGTCGAAGGGGTGACGGCTTCCGTCGGGCTGCAGTTCACGCAGCGGGGCCGTCTGTTCGGTGGCGATGTATCCCGGGCCGATGCCATTGCACTGGATGTTGTGTTCGCCGTACTCGGAGCAGATGTTGCGCGTCAGCATCTTCAGTCCGCCCTTGGCGGCGGCATAGGCGCTCACGGTCTCGCGGCCGAGCTCGCTCATCATGGAACAGATGTTGATGATTTTGCCATGGCCTTTCTTTATCATGCCCGGTATCACGGCCTTGGCACAGATGTAGGGCGCAACGAGGTCCACATCCACCACGCGGCGGAAATCCTCCACGGCCATCTCTTCCATGGGTATGCGCTTGATTATGCCGGCGTTGTTCACCAGGATGTCGATGGTGCCCACAGTCTTCTCAATGTCGGCCACCATGGCCTTGACGGCCTCCTCGTCGGTCACGTCGCAGAGGTAGCCCTTGGCATCGATGCCCAGTTCCTTATAGGCCTTGAGGCCGCGGTCCACGGTTTCCTGACGCGAGCAGTTGAACACTATTTTTGCGCCTGCTTCGGCGAATGCTTGTGCAATGGCCAGGCCAATGCCGTAGGCGGCTCCTGTCACCAGTGCCACTTTGCCTTCAAGTGAAAAGTTTACCATGATATATTAATATGTTTTTATGTTATATTTCTGTTTGTTCAATGTAATGAATTATTTATCGTCGATGGCCTCGAAGAGTTTTTTTGCATCGAGATAGCGGAGTATGCCGCCGGCCACCTCGCGGGCATTCTGCATGGCGTGGACAACGGTGGCGGGGCGCCCGGCCACATCGCCGCCGGCGAACACGCCTTTGCGGGTGGTCATGCCGAATGGATTGTCGCGGGTGACAACGTATCCCTTGTCGTCGACGTCGATGCCGGCCGTGGTGCTTACGATGCGGGCGGCGGGGACGCTACCTACGGCCATGAGTACGCGGTCGGCGGGAAGGGTGATATGCTCGCCCTCGCACTCTATATCGATGGAGGCCACGTGGCCGCCGTCGGGGGTTCCGTTGATGGATGTGAGGTTTGTGTTCCAGCGGAATTTCACGCCCTCGGCCACGGCATCGTTGTACTCCGAGCGCAGCGCTGCCATGCGGGTGATGTCGCGGTGGTAGAGAATGGTCACCTCGGCGGCTCCGCAACGCACGCAGGTGCGGGCGGCGTCGATGGCGGTGTTGCCGCAACCCACCACATAGACGTGGTGGCCGGGCATCACGGTGACTTCCTCGCGGCTGATGTAGCCGGCGTTGTAGAGGCTCACGCGGCGCAGGAACCATATGGCCTGGCGCACCCCCTCGAGGTCGCATCCCGGCACATCGAGCGTTTTGGGCTTGCTGGTGCCGGTGCCTATGAAGATGGCATCGAAACCGGCGGCGAAGAGATCGTCGACGGTGAGGTCGCGGCCTATGGTGACACCGGTGTGGAAAATTACGCCGAGGTGGGCGATCTTGGCTATTTCGTTGCGCACCACGTCCTTGGGAAGACGGTACTCGGGAATGCCGTACATGAGCACGCCGCCGGGTTCGGGACCCATCTCGTAGATTTCGACGGCCACGCCTTTGCGGGCAAGCTCGCCGGCTATGGTGAGGCCTGCGGGTCCGCTGCCGATCACGGCAACGCGTCCGCGGGTTTTCTCCATTATGTTTTCGTGGGTGAGGTTCATTGCCGCATCGAAATCGGCAACAAATTCTTCAAGACGACCGATGCTCACAGGACGGTCCTTGCGGCCAAGAACGCAACTGCCCTGGCACTGCCTCTCGTGGGCGCACACGCGGCCGCACACGGCGGGGAGGTTGCTTTTGGCGTTGATTATGGCCAGCGCGTTGCCGAAATTGCCCATGGCCACCTCGTGAATCCAGTCGGGTATGTCGTTTTCGACAGGGCATGCTTTACGGCACTGCGGCACCTTGCAGTTGAGACATCGTTTTGCCTCGGCGATGGCGCTTGCCGGCGTGAGATCGGAGTATTGCTGCATGATTGTTGTTTTCTTATTTTAATGATTATCCGAAAAGCACCTTACATCAGGAGGGTAGTCGCCAGCAATGCAGGGACATCGCTTTGCGATGTTTAGTATGCGTGTTTGCCTATTTTACGTGCCAAAGGCACGTCCCTACATTGTGAATAAAACTTTGGCGGAGAATCATATTTGTTTTTTTGTCGAGGAGGTGGTAAAAAAAATGAGGCCGCCGCATGCTTGACGGCGGCCTCTTGCCAAATAAACAAATCTTTTTTACCCAGAAATTGATGGAAGCGTCAAATGATTACTTTCGTGGCTTTGCCACCGGCCACGCGGATCACCAGACCCATGCCCTGGGCAGGCTGTACGCGCACGCCGTTAAGGTTGTAGTATACGGCCTCGGCATCGCTGTCCTCGGCTTCAATATCGGTGATGCCTGTAGTAGTCTTTTTGGTGATTTCGATTTCTTTTTCCGCAGCACCGTTGGCCATCATCAGCGGAGTATTCTTGAAGCTAACGCAATCGGCCACCAGCGATGCCTTGTAATTGCCAGCGTCGGCCTTCACGATGATTGTGCCGGTGAGGTGGTCGGGATAGAGGGGAGCTACATCACCATCCTCGGGCGCGGGAGCTGCATAATCCTCGGGGTTCAATGTGATTGTTTCCGATTTCACCTCGCTCGTTTCAATGTTGGTGAGAGTAGCTGTCACAGTGATGGGATAAGTGAGCGCAGAGAAATTCAGAACGGTCATGTCGTAGGTGAAAGTGGCGGAACCACGGCCATCGACAACATCGACAAAGGCCTTTTCCTGATTGAGAAGGAAGAGTTTCTTGACCTGATTGAATTTGAAAATCCATGTGGCTTGCTCGGAGTCGGAGTGACCGCTACCGGAAGCTGTTGCTTTAACAGTAATCAGTGCGTTCTGCGACACTTCATCCCCATTGAATGTAAACTCGCTGTTTTCAAACTCTTCGGTAACATTTTTCACTTCTCCATCAACTTTTTTCTTGTACGTGATGGTTCCGCTGACGGTGGCACCTTCCTCGCAGTTGAAGCGGATGGTTTGTCCGTTGCGAACATATACGTTGCCATTTTCGGCATCGAAATCGTAGTCGGCAAGCGTGGGAGCAGCCCAGGGAGTTTCCTCTACTTTGGGAGTGCAGACGTAGGTGATGCCGGTCATCTGGAGGCGGTAGTTGTTGTCGGCTCCACCGCGGTCTTCCTCTTTACCTGGATCTGTCACATCTTTACCACCCTTGAGATTGACAATGCGATAGACGGTGCCGGCTGCCTGATACTCCTCAGGAACACTAACCTCAATCGCGCCGTTTCTATTGGCAGAGGTGACAACGATTGTGTAGAAAGGTTCAGCCGCATCACCGGCATAAACTCCGAACTCGCCTTTTACTACGCTGCCCGTAGAGTGTACGGTAAAGGCGGTGCAATTGTACTCGGGGAGAGTGAACTGCAGATAGGCGCCCTTTGTGGCAAGGATTTGCAGATAATCGGTCTTAGCTAAGCTGGCACGATAGCTGACATACTGCACAACGGCATTATCTGCTACAGTCCACTCGGCTGATGCTTCTGCCGACGTGGTGACCTGTTTTGGTACTCTTGATGTATTGACAAGGAAATTGTCGGCGATAGTAAGGGTGCCGTTCTCACCGGTGGTGATGGTCTCGGCATCCTGGGCGAAGGCGGCGGTGGAGGCGGCCAGTGCGCAGGCGATAGTGAGTAATAGTTTTTTCATAGTGTGTTATATGGTTATGTTTAATTAAGAAATCAGGAGATAAATTCGGCTACGGGAGCTTCGCCTTTCTTCACGCGGGCGAGGCGCACGAGAGCCTCGAGGAAATAGTAGTCGGCGTAGTTGAGGGGAGTGTCGATTTCGGAACCGTGGGGCAGCGAGCCTACGGAATGCATGAGCACGAATCCGGCGTTGGTGCCCTGCTCGGCGAGATAGGCGGGCGAGGCGAGGTTGCGGATGAGTTGCTCGGCATAGTTGGTGTAGCGTGCATCGCTGGTGATGTAGCCAAGTTCGATAAGGCCTGAGGCTATGAGCGCGGCGGCCGAAGCGTCGCGGGGAGTGTCGGTGCCGGCGGGTGCGTCGAGATCCCAGTAGGGCACGCGGTCGTCGGTGTTGTTGCGTTCGATGAACATATCGGCCACAGCTATGGCTTTGTCGAGGAATTCCTTGATACCGGTCTCGCGGTAGGTTTCGGTGTAGCCGTAGAGAGCCCAGCCCTGTCCGCGCGCCCACGCGGAGCCATCGCTTTTGCCCTGGAAGGTGCCCGCGCTCTGCACAGTGCCGTCGGCATTGTAGCTCACCACATGGTAGCAGGTATGGTCGGGGCGGAAATGATGGGCGAGCGTGGTGCGGGCATGCTTTATGGCCACATCTTTATATTTGGCGTCGCCGGAGATTTTTGAGGCATTGAAAAGGAGCTGCAGATTCATCATGTTGTCGATGATCACAGGGTAGTTCCATGGGCCGAAATCCCAGGAGCGTATGCAGCCGATAGTAGGGTCGAAGCGCGAGATTAGGTTGTCGGCGGTGCGCACTATCACTTCGCGTATGGAGTCGGCAGGTGCGAGGCGCAGAGCCTGGCCGTAGCTGCAGTTGATCATGAATCCGAGGTCGTGGGTGTCGGTCATGTAGGATGCAGGGAGCATGCGGTTGGTGTAGCGCACGGCGCGGTCGCGGAGCGTCGTGTCGGCGGTGAGCTCGTAAGCCAGCCAAAGGCTTCCGGGGAAGAAACCGGCGGTCCAGTCGGCGGCGCTGCACAGACGCAGTGTGCGGTACTCGTCCACGGAGGGATGCTGCAGGAGCTCAATCTCGGGTTTGAAATCGGTGTGGGGTATTTCCATCTGCTCCACGAGCTGCTCGAGGGAGTAGTCGGTCATGAGCGAACGGGGAAAAGCACCGGTGGTATCGATTGCATCGGCGGTGTGGCTGAGCTGAGCGGCGGCAACAGCTACGGCGCGGTCGAACCAAACGCTGTCGTCGGCTTTTTCTTCATTGCCTGCAAACACATACGTGAGAGCACCGGCCACGACAAGGGCAGCGGGAAGGGCGAATATGGTTTTTGATACGTGCATGATGTTTTGCGGTATTTGATTCGAGAGGTCATTTTTCTCGATGCAAAATTACTATGATTGCACGTGGCCGTGTGGTGCGGGTGTATTTTATTCTTGCGTTATGGAAATGTGTGTGTTTGTTTTTGTGCAAAAACCGTGTGCAATTGTGCAAAAGAAGCAAAATCCGGAACTTACGCTCCGGATTTTGCTTCAGAAATAATATTGTGAATGCTTATGACTGGTTAGATTTTGGTGTAATCGGAGGGCTGGTTGCCGAAGAATTTCTTGAAAGATGTGGAGAAATAGGAGGGGGTGCCGTAGCCCACCATGGAGCTGACCTCGGCCACGGTGTAGCGACCGGATTTAAGGAGCTCGAGAGCGCGGTTCATGCGCGTGCGGCGGATGAATTCGTTGGCCGACTCGCCGGTGAGCGCTTTGAGCTTGAGGTGGAGGTTGGAGCGGCTCATGAGCATCTCGCGCGCGAAGGCGTCGGTGGTGAACTCACAGTCGTCGATGTGGGCCTCCACGGTCTTGAGGGCTGAGGCAAGGAATTCCTCATCCAGAGGGTTCATTGCCATCTTGGCGGGCTCGAGGGCCGAGGTGTCGGCGTAGTAGCGTATGGCGCTTGCGCGCGTGCGGAAACGGTTGGCTATCTTGGCGCGCAGCAGAGCCATGGAGAACGGCTTTGGCAGGTAGTCGTCGGCGCCCACTTTCATGGCGTCGAGCTGGTCGCGCACATCGGACTTGGCAGAGAGCATCATCACGGGAATATGGGACGTGCGTATGTTGCGCTTTATGGCACGGCATAAGCGCAGGCCGTCGGTGCGGGGCATCATCACATCGGTGATGATCATATCGGGTGCGGAGCCTTCGTCGAGCATGCGGAGAGCTTCTTCGCCATCGTGAGCGAGGACTATGTTGTAGTCGGCGGCGAGGGCTTCGCGCATGTATTTGAGAATGGTGTCGTTGTCGTCGACAAGCATTATGGTGCGATGCTCCTCTGCCGGGGTGCCGGGAGCGTCGGGCTCGTCGGGCTTTTCCTCCTCGGGAATGTACTGAACGTGCGGAACTGGCGCGGGAGCGGCGTCGGAGGCGCGTTCGTCGGGCTTATAGGCGTCGATATCGGCTGGAAGGGTGATAGTGAACGATGTGCCGCGATCAGGCGCGCTGTCGACGGCGATGGTGCCATGGTGCAGCTCAACAAGACGCTTCACGAGCGACAGGCCGATGCCGCTGCCGTAGCTGTTTTCGTCGACTTTGTAGAAGCGGTCGAAGATGTGTGGCAGTTTTTCGGGAGCTATGCCGTAGCCGGTGTCGGACACTTTAATTATGAGCGATGGCGAGCCCGCGCCTTCCTGCGACAGGGCGGCGGAGAGCTTGACAGAGCGGCCGTCGGGGGTGTGCTTGAATGCGTTGGAGAGGAGATTGCCGATGATGATAGACATGTAGGTGGGATCGAGAGGCAGGAGGCCGGAACCCACGGTGGAATCGATACGGCAGTCGATATTGCTGTGCTGCGCCTTGGAGCGGTAGTTGGCAAGCTCGCAGGCGAGCATATCGTTGACATCTACGGGACGAACGCGCAGGCGGAACATGCCGTTTTCGGCGCGCTGATAGTCGAGTATCTGATTGATGATGTTGAGGATGCGCATGGTGTTGGCGCGGATGGTCTCGAGTTTGTCGAGCACCTTTGGCTCGCTGCGCTTCTGCTCTATCAGCTCGGTGACGGGGAGGAGTATAAGGGTGAGAGGCGTGCGGAGCTCGTGCGACATATTGACGAAGAAATTGACTTTCATGTCGTTGAGTTCCTGGCGGCGCTCGTAGTCGCGCTTCTCGTAGTCACGACGCTGCTCGCGCAAGCGGCGCAGAGTGAAACGACGGATGAGGTAGTAGACCAGGAAAGCGATGGCCACAAGACCGAGGAGCTGCGCCCACCACTGCTGATACCAGTGGGGCAGCACGCGCACCTCGATTGAGCTTACAGGGCTGAGGACGCCATCGCTGTTGGCCGCCTGGACCTCAAAGCGATAGGTGCCTGGCGGCAGATCGCGATAGACAGCGGAGTGCTCGGAGCCGGCGTCTACCCAGCCCTTGTCTATGCCATCAAGGCGGTAGCGGAACGTCTCGTTGCCATTGTTGTGGTAGTTGAAGGCTGTAAACTCAAGTGTGAGCATAGACTGGTCGGGGCGGAGCACTATCTTGGTTCCGGTTTCGGGCGTGGTGCGGATGATTCCGGTGCCGTCGCCGGGAGCCACGGGCATGCCGAAGAGGCGCACACCGCTGATGAGCGGCGATGTAGAGATGGTGTCGGGGACGATTTCATCCGGGTCGAAGGTGACAATACCCCCTACCCCGCCGAAATACAAGCGGCGCCCACTGCCCACAGAAGCAAGGGCCTTGGCGTTGAACTGGCGCACGCCGAGGAAATCGGAGGGCCCGTAGGAGCGGAATGAATCGGAATCGGGAACAAACTGGGCAAGCCCGAGACCGGTGCTCACCCAAAGGCGCCCGCGATTGTCGGCCAGCACCCCGAGCACAACATTGTTGGGCAGGCCGTTGGCCACTGTGTAGTGCCGGGCCGTGGCGAGCGCGGAGTCGAGCACGTAAAGGCCGCGGCGGGTGGAGATAAAGAAGCTGCCGGTGGAGGGTTGTTCATACACATTGTTGATATACAGCCGATCTACATCCTTCAGGGCAGCTGATGCCGGCAGCGGGCGCAGCGTGCCGTCGGGTTGCTCGGCGCACACGGCCAGACCACCTTCGCCGGAAAGCCACAGGCGCGAGTGTGAGTCGCGATAGATCTCGGTGATGTTTTTGACTGGAGCCTGAACAGCGCTTGCCGTGCCGGAGGCCGTGTCGTAGATATACAGGCCGTCGAGGGTGCCGAGCCACAACTTGCCGGGCGTGGCGGCAGGCAGTATGGCATAGGGTTTGGCGGGCGCGTCGACGTGGCGCACAAGACGGAGCGAAGCAAGGTCGAACACGGAGAGGCCTCCAAGATGAGCACCCACGTACAGGCGTCCCGCGGCACTGTCGACGTAGACAGCCTTTACATCGGCCGAACCGAGCCCGTCGGCACGGGTAACGTATCTGAAGGTCTCGGTGGCAGTGTCGTAGATGTTTAGGCCGCCCCCGTTGGTGCCTATATATATAAGGTGGCCGGAGGGCACGATGCAGGAAACCACGTTGTCGTTGAGCGGGGGCGCACTTATGTTGCGGAAGCGGTTCTGCAAGGGATGGTAGTAGTTGATGCCGCCATACCAGGTGCCTATCCACATGCCTCCGCTGCGGTCGGCAAACAGGCTGCGCACCGACGAGTGCGAGAGCGGTGTGGGGCCGGCGGTGCGTGGCGATACGGTGGAAGAGAACGTGCGGAGCGAGCGAGTGGCGGGATTATAGACCGACAGCCCGTCGACTGTACCTATCCACAGGCGGTGCGTGTGGTCGGTGTCGAGCGAGCGCACGAATGGCGAGCACAGGCGGCGGTCGGTGCCGTTGTCGAAGCGGGACGTGCGTCCGGTGGTGGCAGAATGACGCCACACGCCGCTGCCTTCCGTGGCGATCCAAAGATCGGAGCCGTCGGTGGCGAAAGCGTTGACAGATGCGGTGGGGCCGGGCAGCCGCACGGGCTTGGCGGAGCCACGGGTGATGATAGAAACGCCGGCCGGAGTGCCTATGTAGCATGTATCGGCGAGCACAGCGAGGGCATTGATATTGCAGGCCGGAACGATGGTTTTGAACGTGCGGCTGTCGATATCAAACACATAGAGCGCGGCGGAGGTGCCCACGAGCAGACGCGCGGAATCGAGCGGTGCGACGGCGCAAAACTCGGTGTTGTCTCCTTCGGGAAGGCGGTTGGGTTCGAAAGCGTCGAGCAGGCGGTCGTAGCGCGTGAGGTTGCTATGGGAAAGAATCCAGAGGTTGCCGCGGGGGTCGCAGACAACGCGCTGTATCACATTGTCGGGCAGCGAAGCGGGGTTGTCGCTGTCGGAGCGGTAGGTCCGGAAGGTGTGTCCGTCGTAGCGGTTGAGCCCATCGTGTGTGGCCACCCAGATGTAGCCCACGGTGTCCTGGGTGATGGACGGGACGGTGGTGTGCGACAGGCCGTCCTCGATGCCTATGTGGCGAAACGACACCCAAGGCTCGGCGGCCCGGGCCGCCGAGCCGACTATCGCGAGTACGGAAGCAATGAACAGGAATATGGTGGTTTTTATGGTCATGAACGGAACCAATATTGCATGTGTTTCGTGCAAAGATAGCAAAATTTCCTTAAAAAAGCAGCCTGGCCAAAGAGAGGCAGGGATTTTTAGACAATTTTGTTTTTTTATTGCACAATATTATAAGGTTCCGCCCGCTAATTCAATGATTATAATACAAGTGAGGATTTAGCATCATATAGTTTGAATTAATTTTGCAATCGGAAAATTGAATTAACTTTGCAAAAAATACACCGGATGAACAACCTTAAACTAATCGTGATGACAGCGAGCGCGCTGGCACTGTGCCCCACCCCGGCAGCAGCCCAAGCCAATGTGCGCATTGATGCCGTCAGCATGATGCATGAATCTCGCGCCACAGTGTCGCCGAAGGACGGTAGCCGCACGGCCGACCGCTTTGTGTCGCTGCAGTGGCCACTCCCGGAAGAGTTCCGCCAATTGGGTGCCCCGCTCGACGGTTTTGAGAAAGAACATGCCACGCCCGACAAGACCAAACTACGCTACAAAGTGCGCTTCGGACGCAGCGCCGATCTCTCGGCCGGCGCCGAGACACACGAGACACTGTGGCCGCTGTACAACGCCCACGAAATAACCGCACCCGGCAAGTGGTACTGGCAGTATGCCTGCACGGATGCCGACGGCCGCGACGACTGGAGCCCGGTGTACAGCTTCACGGTGGAGGAAAGCGCCGGGCGCTATGCTCCGCCGTCGTTCGGCGAATTCATTGCCAAGCTACCCGCCGGACATCCCCGCATACTCACCGACGATGCCCACCGCGATGCCCTGCTGAAAACCTCGGAAGGCCGGCAGGAGCGCGAATGGTACATCGAGGATGCCGAAAAAGCACTGGCCAAGCCGATGCTGACGCTGGACAACATACCCACGGAACACCTGGCCACGCTGACCAACAAAATGCAGGTGAACTCGTTTCTGACGCGCGAGAGCCGCAAGGTGATCGATGCCGAGGAGCGCAACATAGAGCTGCTGACCCGCGCCTATGTGCTGACGGGCAAGCAGGCATACGCCGATGAGGCCCTGAAGCGCGTGCTCACTATGACGGAATGGAGCGAGAATCCGCATGTGAAAGGCGATTTCAACGACGCCACGCTGCTGTCGGTGAGCACGCTGGCCTACGACACGTTCCACCACATGCTCACTCCCGCACAGAAGCAAACCCTGCTGACCACCATAGGCGAGAAACTGGGCCACATGTATGACCACTACAACAACTATCTGGAAAACCACATAGCCGAGAACCACATCTGGCAGATGACGCTGCGCATAGCCACCTATGCCGCCCTGGCCACCTACGGAGAGCTGCCCGAAAGCGAGCTGTATGCCAAGTATCTGTACAACGTGTGGCTCGCGCGCTTCCCCGGCCTGAACGCCGACGGCGCATGGCACAACGGCGACTCCTACTACACCGTGAACACGCGCACGCTTGTGGAGCTGACATACACGATGGGCCGCATTGCCGGATTCAACTATTTCAGCGATCCGTGGTACAGCCGCAATGTGCTGTATGCCATCTATCAGCAGCCCCCGTTCTCGAAATCGGGCGGCAACGGCTCGTCGCACCTCAAGGTGAAGCGCCCGCTGCCCGTGCGCGTGGGTCAGCTCGACGCACTGGCACGCATTATCGGCGACACATACGCCGCCGACTATGTGCGCATCACTCAGGCCAAGGAGCCGCAGATTCTGAAACGCACACTGGGCGCCAAGGCCGGCGACCTTACATGGACACGCCTGCAGCTTGCTGCCGACCTGCCCGAAGGCAAGGGCCTGGCCGATCTGCCTGCCGGCCATGTGTTCGCTCAGAGCGGCCTGGCATCGTTCAATACATCGCTGGCCGACACGCGCCACAACGCCATGTGGAGTTTCCGCAGCAGCCCCTACGGCTCGACATCGCACGCGCTGGCCAACCAAAACGCATTCAACACCTTCTATGGTGGCGACCCGCTGTTTTACAGCTCGGGCCACCACATTGAATTCACCGACCTGCACTCGATGTTGTGCCACCGCGGCACCCGCGCCCACAACACCATACTCGTGGACGGCATGGGACAGCGCATAGGCGTGGAGGGCTACGGCTGGATTCCGCGCTCATACTCAGGGGCGACCATTGGCTATGTGGCAGGCGACGCATCCAACGCCTACGGCAAGGTGATATCGCCGCTGTGGCTCGACCGCGGACGCCTTTCGGACGTGGACTACTCGCCCGAGAACGGATGGGACGAGAACCATCTCGTGAAATACCGCCGACACATGGTGAATCTGGGCAACGACGGTCTGCTGCTCATCTACGACGAACTTGAGGCCGACCGCCCCGTGGAGTGGAGCTATCTGCTGCACACGGTGGAGAATCCCATGCATCTGAGCGCCGGGAAGAAGCGCGTGCACGTGACGGCCACCAACAGTTTCGGCGCATCCGACGCATGGCTCTACGCCTCCGGCAAACTGGCCACCGACACCACCTCGCAGTTCTTCAAGCCTGCTGTTAACTGGCTTGTGCGCGAGGCCGACGGCACCTTCAAGCCCTACCCCAACCACTGGCATTTCACGGCCCGCAGCGGCAAGAGCCGCTGCTACCGCTTCGCCACCCTCATCGACACACACGACGGCAGTGTGGCCGCCCGTGTGCCCGTCGACGTCAAGGGCGGAAAGCTGCGCTTCGGCGACTGGACAGTGAGCGTGAGCCTCGACCCCAAGGCCGTAGCGGCATTCAGCGCCGAGCACATTGACGGTGCCCGCATTGAGTATCGCGGCGAGGAAACACGCATTATCGAAAACGGAAAGGAAACCGTGCTCACGGATGAGGTTCCGGAACTGGAAATCTAACACGCACAAACAACCACATTTTCCATGAAAACCATAGTCTGCTCAATTCTATTGATAATAGGCCTGCTTGCTCCGCCGCAGGCAGCCGGCTTCAAGGTGTCGGGCGTCGTGAAAGACGACGAAGGCCTTGAGGTGATAGGCGGCAGTGTGAAGGTGAAAGGCCATGCCAATATGGGCGTGATCACCGACATCGACGGCCGCTATACCATCGATGTGCCCTCGGCCAAGGAATCAGTGCTCGAGTTCACCCTCGTGGGCATGATGCCCCTGGAGGTGAAAGTGAACGGCAAATCGACCATCGACGTGACCCTGCGCCCCGACAGCAAAGTGCTGAACGAAGTCGTGGTGGTGGGCTACGGCACGCAGAAACGCAGCGACCTGACCGGTTCCGTAGTGTCGGTGAAATCGAAAGACCTTCAGACCACTCCCACGTCGGATCCCCTCCAGGCTCTCGCCGGCAAAGCCGCCGGTGTGATGATCACGCAGGACGATGGCGAGCCCGGCGCAGCCATCTCGGTGCGCGTGCGCGGCGGCATATCCATCACTCAGAGCAACGAGCCGCTGTATATCATCGACGGATTCCCGTCGGAGGACGGTCTCGCCGGTATCTCACCTTCTGAAATCGAGACCATCGACGTGCTGAAGGATGCCTCGGCCACGGCCATCTACGGTGCGCGCGGCGCCAACGGCGTAGTGGTGGTGACCACCAAGAAAGGCAACGACGACGATGCCTCGCTCCAGATCACGTTTGATGCCTACGCCGGCGTGCGCAAAGTGTCGCGCAAGCTTGCGGTGCTCGACGTGCAGGAGTTCCTGCTGCTCGACTACGAGCGTTCGCTGGCCTTCAACGGCCAGGCGGGCGTGACCGGCTTCCAGAACCGCTACGGCTCGTTTGCCGACATAGCCAAGAACTACGCCGACCGTCCCGGCATCGACTGGCAGAAAGAAGCCCTCGGCCGCACCGCCTCCACGCAAAACTACCATGTGGGCATAAATGGCGGCACCAAGGATGTGAAATACAATTTCAACTATACCTACAGCAAGGACCAAGGCTCTATGATTCTGAGCGGCACCAACAAGCATACGGTGTCGCTGGGTGTATCGCAGACCAATCGCAAATGGCTGGCATTCAACGCCAAGGCCACCTACACAGAGCAGCGCACATGGGGCATGGGCACATCGGACCAAAGCACGCGCTTCAACAAGATGGAGCATATCATACAATACCGCCCCACTGCCGGGATCTATGGCGATGACAACAGCCTGCTCACCGGCAACGATATGCTTGAGGACGACGACCAGAACCCAATGCAGAGCCCCATTATATCGGCCAACGAGGAGGACCACGACCGCATAACCCGCAATGTGCTGATAAACGGCGGCTTCACACTCACGTTCAACAAATACTTTTCCTTCCGCAACAGCACCGGCTATCGCTACCAGATGGACCACCGCGAGGATTTCTACGGCGAGAAATCGGTGATAGGCAAGCGCTCGAGCATACAGAGCACATCGCAGTACAACGAAAGCACTCAGTTCCAAACCTCCAACGTGCTCACCTACAACAACCGCCACAAGTACCACAAACTCACCGTGATGCTGGGTCAGGAATGGGTGGACAACCGCGCCCGCTGGATGCGCGCCGTGGTGAAGAACTACCCCAACAACGACATAGGCTCGGCCGACGCATCGCTGGGCACGCCCGAGTCGGTGACCTCCAATGTGAACTACGACAACAAGATACTCTCGTTCTTCGGCCGCGCCAACTACAGCATCGGCGACAAATACCTGTTCACGGCCACGCTGCGTGCCGACGGCTCATCGAAATTCAGCAAGCGCAACAAATGGGGATATTTCCCCTCGGTATCGGCCGCATGGCGCATAGGTCAGGAGGAATTCATCGAGCGTCTGGGCGTGTTCAGCGACCTTAAGCTGCGCGCCGGCTACGGCCTCGCGGGCAACAACCGCGTGGCCAGCTACCGCTCGCTCGACATCCTCACCTCCGCCGGCTATCCCTCGGGCGACAGTTTCCAGCCCGGCTACGCACCCTACGCAATCCCGGCCAAAGACCTGAAATGGGAGTCGAACGCCACACTCAACGTGGGCCTCGACATCGGCATCTTCAACCAGCGCCTCATCATCGCTCCCGAGTTCTTCTACAACCGCTCGTCCAACCTGCTTCTCAACTCGCGCGTGCCTTCGTCGTCGGGTTTCAAGACAATGCTCCGCAACGTGGGCCGGACATCCAACCGCGGCCTTGACCTGTCGATCAATTCGGTGAACATAGTGACGCGCGATTTCCAGTGGAACACCGCATTGAACCTCTCTGTGTACCGCAACCGCATCGAAAAGCTCTCCGGCGAGGAATATTTCCTTGAGGAAGCCGCATTCGGCTACAACGACAAGACACACATCATAGCCGTGGGTGCACCCGTGGGCCAGTTCTACGGCTACCGCACCGTAGGCCTGTATCAGGTAGATGATTTCGACTACGATGCAGCCACCGGCACCTACACGCTCAAGGCCGACCAGCCCGTGCCTCTTTACAACACCGGCGTACAGCCCGGCTACTGGAAATTCGAGGATACGGACAAGAACGGCGTAATCGACGAAAACGATAAAACCGTGATAGGCAACGCAAATCCGAAATTCTTCGGCGGTTTCACCAACAATTTCACATGGCGCAATTTCGATGCTTCGGTGTTCTTCACCTTCAGCGTGGGTGGCAAGGTGCTCAACGCAACCAAGCTGACCAACTCTCAGGCCGGCCGCACTAATTACAATGTGCTGGCCACGATGAGCAGCGCCGACCGCTGGATGACCATCGATGCCAACGGCAACGCCGTGACCGACCCCACCACTCTCGCCGCCCTCAATGCCGGCAAGACCACCGCCTCAATTTTCGACACTGAGCAGGGCGATACCTACGTGCACTCGTGGGGAGTGGAGGATGCATCGTATCTACGCCTGAGCAATCTATCGGTGGGCTACACCGTTCCGCGCAGCGCCCTGCACAAGCTCTCCATCGAGAAGCTCCGCTTCTATTTCACCGCTTCCAACGTGTTTGTGGTGACGGGCTACTCGGGCTTCGACCCCGAGGTATCGACCAAGGGCAACAACCTCACTCCGGGCGTAGACTTCGGAGCCTATCCGCGCAACCGTTCCTACGTATTCGGCCTTAACCTCTCATTCTGACCTCCATCATGAAAACCAAACGACACATTCTCTACATTCCGCTCGCCGCAGCCGCGCTGCTCTCGGGCGCATGTACCGACATAATCACCGAAAGCCCCGACTCGTACTACGAGCACGACGAATTCTTCACCACGCCCGAAAAGGCTGAGATGGCCGTGCTGGGCGTGTACAACGGTCTGCCCACCATCTACGGCGAAAAGGACGGCATGTCGCTGCCCTGCTCCGACGACATTTACTATGTGAACGGCATCACCGCCGACAACGGCCGCCGCGACGTGGGCCACTACGTGGTGCGCAGCAACAACACATGGGTGAGAGGCGTATGGGAAGGCAAGTACAACATAGTGAACCGCGCCAACTACACCATTGCAGGCATAGAAAGCATGCCGGGCTGGCAGAACAGCACCACGCTGCTGCGCCTGATAGCCGAGGCCAAGTTCCTGCGCGCGCAGTCGGCGCTCGACCTCGTGCGCTACTGGGGCGACGTGCCTTTCAAGACCGAGCCCACCAGCGGCTACGAAAACGCCTACGGCCCGCGTGTGCCCCGCGAGCAGATCTATGACCAGATAATCGACGATCTGAACTTTGCCAAGGAGCATCTGCCCTGGGCCGACGAGGTGGGCACACCCGAGCGTGCCAGCCAAGGCGCAGCCCGCGGCCTGCTGATGCGTGCGATGCTCTCGCGCGCCGGCTACAGCCTTCAGGCCGATGGAAAGTTGAGCCGCCCCGACGGAAAGACCCGCAACGAATGCTACCAGGCAGTGGTGGATGAGTGGTTGGCTTTCGAGGCCAAAGGTTATCACCAGTTCTATCCCGGCGGCTACGAGGAGCTGTTCAAGAGCTTTTCACAAGGCGTCCTCGACACCTCCGAGAGCATCTTTGAGGTGGCGTTCCTGGCCGGTAAGAACAACGGCTACTGGGGCACTTACATAGGCCCCGCTGTGACTGCTCCGCAGATTTCACCCACAGAATCGGGCAAATACATGGGCCGCGCCAACGCCTTGTTCCGCGTGGTGCCCGAATGGAAAGCATTCTTCGACGCCGCCGACCAACGCCGCGACGTAATGGTGTGCACCCACAGCCATAACTGGAACGACGCCACCAAAAGCCATGTACTCACCGAGCAGAAGAATCCGCGCAACTGGTATCCCGGCAAATGGCGTCGCGAATGGATGCCTCTGGGCTACATCGACCCCAACAAGACTGATGTGAATTTCTGCATCTTGCGCTATGCCGATGTGGTGCTGATGGCCGCCGAGGCATATGCCGAAATCGGCAACACCACCGAAGCCTGGCGCCTCATCAACCTGGTGCGCGGACGCGCCGGTGCACCAGAGGTGAGCTCGGCCAACTACGCCACCTACTACAAGGCTCCGAAAGTACACGACCTGCCCTATATAGCCGACGGCGATGAGGCCGGACGCCTGCGCACGGCCATCTACTGGGAGCGCGGCTTCGAACTGGCCTTCGAGGGTCAGCGCAAGTTCGACTTGCTCCGCTGGGGCGTGCTCGGCGATGCCCTCAAGCTCTTCGGCGAGAAAATCGACAACCGCATCGTGAGCTACATAGCCGGCCGGAATTTCGTCAAAGGGCAGCATGAGCTGCTGCCCATCCCGCAGGATGAAATGCAGATAAACCACTACTTGAACAACACCAACAACCCCGGATACTAAATGAGAAAGAATATCTTCACCGCCATAGGCGTGGCAGCAACAGCGGCCACTGCCGCCCAGGCCGTCCCGCAGCGCCCCAACATCATATACATCATGACCGACCAGCAGGCTGCACAAGCCGTGGGCTACGCCGGCAACCCCGATGTGAAGACCCCCAACATAGACCGCCTCGCCGAACGCGGCGTGCGCTTCAGCAACGCCTACTGCGCATTCCCGCTGAGCGGCCCCTCGCGCTCGGCCATGTTCACGGGCTACAACCCCGGCGCCGTGGGTCTGCGCATCAATGGCACTCCGCTCAACGACACGCTGCGCGAGAACACCCTGGGCCAGATGATGAGCGACGGCGGCTACGAGACCGCCTACGCCGGCAAGTGGCACGTGCACACCAACCCGCTGCCTGCCAAGCACGCCTTCGGCTTCGAGCGTCTGCACGGCTTCGGCGACGAAGGTCTGGCCGAGAGCGTGGTGGAGTATCTGCAGCGCGACCACGACAAGCCTTTCTTCCTGGTAGCTTCGTTCAACAATCCCCACAATATATGCCAGTATGCCCGACAGCAGAATCTGCCCGACGGCGAGATAGAAGAGGTGCCCTTGGACTCGTGTCCCAACCTGCCAACCAACTTTGCCATCGCACCCTACGATGCCGATGTGCTGGCCAACGAGCGCAGCATGAGCTACCGCCTCTACTCCACCGAGAATTTCACGCCCGACGACTGGCGCCGCTACCGTGGAGCCTACTACAAGATGATTGAGAAGGTGGACGGCGAGATAGGCAAGATAGTGGATGAAATCGACCGTCAGAACCTGTGGAAAAACACTGTAATAATATTTTCCTCCGACCACGGCGACGGCATGGGCGCCCACCACTGGAACCAAAAATCGGCACTCTACGAAGAGTGTGCCAACATACCATTTGTGGTGTGCCTGCCCGGCGGACGCAACGCCGGCACAGAACTGCCCCAGCTGGTTAACAACGGTACAGACTTTATGCCCTCCGTGTGCGACTGGGCGGGCATCGACATGCCGGGCAACCGCAAGGGCAAGAGCATCCGCGAGGTGGTGGAGAAAGGCCGCCCGGACACTCCCCTGCACGACTACGTCGTGACAGAGGCCCTCTTCGACCAGGGCGGAAGCACTCAGGGCTGGATGGTGCGCACGGCCGATTTCAAATATGTGCTGTACGACACCGGCAAGAACCGCGAACAGCTCTACGACATGCGCAACGACCGCGGCGAGATGCGCAACCTGGCCATCGAGGCCCGCTACCGCGACGAGCTGCTGCGCCACCGCGAGCTGTTGCGCCAATGGATGACGGAAAATCCGCTCGACGGCAAAACCGCGCCCGTGAGCGTGATACCGCTGAAATAACACACGTTTCTGCACATTTACAAAGTTTTTTTCATCAAAAACGAATGCAGGATAATCCTATCAGAACACCTGCGTGGGTTTCTTGAACTAATTTTGCAGCAGATACAAAAAGCAAAAACCTCATACCATGAACCGCCCAAAAGCAAAAGCAATTTTCGCAGGAGCCGCCCTGGCCATGATGCCGCTTGCCATGCATGCGCAGGAAGAGCCGGCCACGCTCCATCTCTCCGATACCTGCCTTATGCACGAGATGCGCGCCACTCCCTCGCCGGCCGACGGCTGGGTGGAGAGCGGCCGCAAAATATCGTTCCAGTGGCCGCTTGCCGCCGATTGCCCCTACGTGGATGCCCACAAAGCATCGCGCAAAGACAAGACGCAGCTTCGCTACAAAGTGCGCTACTCCACCGACAAGGACTTGAAGAAGGACGTGGTGGAAGTGGACACCCGCTGGCCCATGTATAATCCCGATAAAGATCTGGCCGCCGGCCGTTGGTACTGGCAGCACGGCTATGTGGTGCCCGACGACGGCTCGGTGATATGGTCGCCGGTGTTCTCATTCACCGTGGAGGACGCCGCCGGCAAATTCCTGCCGCCCTCCTATAAGGAATTGCGCGCCAAAGTGCCCGCATCGCATCCCCGCGTGTATGTGGACGGCGCCACACTCGACGCCTTCCGCACCCGCAACGCCGGAAGCCCCGACGCCAACATGTACATGACCGAAGCCGAGAAGATTCTGAAGACTCCGATGAAGACCCCGGCCGACATAAAGAGCGGCATGGCCGATAAATTCGAGAACAAGATGAAGCGCGAGCAGATGATCACGCGCGAAAGCCGTCGCGTGATCGACCGCGAGGAGCAGTCGCTCGACATTCTTGCACAAACCTATGTGCTCACCGGCGACAAGCGCTATGCCGACGAAGCCATCAAGCGCGTAGGCGTAATGCTCGAATGGGTGGGCGACAAGAATATAGCCGGCGATTTCAATTTCGCCACGTTCCTGTCGATTTTCACCACCGTGTACGACCTGCTCAACGACCATCTGGACGCCGACATGAAAAAGCGCCTCGAAGAGGCATCCCGCAAAGCTGCCGCCTCGATGTACAAGGGATTCAACAATCGCCTGGAGAACCATATCGCCGACAACCATGTGTGGCAGATGACGCTGCGCGTGTTCACCATGGGCGCTTTCACCATGCTCGACCACATTCCGGAAGCTGAGGAGTGGGCCGAATACGCCTACAATGTATGGCTTGCCCGTTTCCCGGGCCTGAACACCGACGGCGCCTGGCACAACGGCGACTCATATTTCGGAGTGAATTTCCGCACTCTCATAGAGGTGCCCTTCTTCTACTCGCGCATATCCGGCTTCGATTTCTTCTCCGACCCGTGGTACCGCGCCAACACCCTGTACGCCCACTATGCGCAGCCTTTGGGTTCGCATGCCAGCGGCCAGGGCAGCAACCACGTGACACTTACTAAACCGCACGCCGTGCGCGCAAGCTACATGGACGCCCTGGCCAAAATGACGGGCGACCCCGTGGCCGCGTCCTATGCCCGCAACTTTATAGGCAAAAATCCCAAGGCTCTGCTGCGCAGCGCCACCGGCAAAGGCAGCGGCCTGGCGTGGTTCCGCCTGCAGTGCGACAAACCTCTGCCCGAAGGCATCGAGCTGGCCTCGCTGTCCATGGGACGGGTGTTCCCGGAAACAGGTCTTGCCATTTTCAACTCCAACAATGAGCGCGCCTCTCGCAGCGCACGCCTGGTGTTCCGCAGCTCGCCCTACGGCTCCACCTCGCACGCGCTGGCCAATCAGAACGCATTCAACACCTACTATGCCGGCAAGCCCATATTCTACAGCTCGGGCCACCACACCTCGTTTGTCGACCACCACGCGCTGCTGTGCGAGCGCTCGGCCCGCGGCCACAACACCATCCTCGTCGACGGCATGGGACAGCGCATAGGCGTGGAAGGCTATGGCTGGATTCCGCGCTACTATGTGGGCGAAAAGATTGGCTATGTGCTTGGCGACGCCTCAAATGCCTACGGCCCCGTGACATCGCCCCTCTGGCAAAAACGCGCCAAGGACGCCGAGGTGCCCCTCACGCCCGAGAACGGTTGGGCCGAGGTAGGGCTGAAAACTTTCCGCCGCCACATCATACAACTGGGCAAGACTGGCATGTCGGTGATCTACGACGAGCTTGAGGCCGAAGAGCCACGCACATGGAGCTATCTGCTCCACACCATCCAGCACCCCATGGCCGTGGACCGCACGAATCCCGCATTCGTGCGTGTGACCGGCGATGTGGATGTCGCCAAAGGCGATGCTTTCATCTTCTCCACGCTGGAGCTGACCTGCGACACCACAAGCACATTCTTCGCCCCCGCCGACAACTGGCTGAGAGCCGATGCCAAGGGCAATTTCGCCAAGAACCCCGACCATTACCATTTCTCGGCCACGACGCCCAAGTCTAAAGTGTGCCGCCTGCTCACCATAGTCAACTCCTACCCCAATCCCAAGGAAGGCCGCACGGCTCCCGTGCCCCAGGTGCTGAAGGACGGTTCCATAAAAATGGGCCGCTGGAACATCAAGGCCAACCTCACCACGGAAGGCCTGCCCACCTTCACGGTGAAGAATACCACGCCGGAGGAAAATGTGAGCGTAAGCTACGACGGCGACGCCACCACCGTGGTGGAGGACGCCAACGAGTACGAACTTATCGACGATCTTCCGCAGCTTGAAATCTAAAACACCATACCATAATGCGTTTAAAATCCTTGCTCAGAAACATGATTGTGGCAACAGGAGTGCTCGCCATGAGCACTCCTGCGGTGGCCGCATCGGCAGCCGAGGGCGCCGGCGAGCATGTTTCAGCTGAAATCAAACCTCAGCACTCACGCACTCGTCCGCCCAAGAAGAAAAAGGCAACGGAAGCTAAAAAAGAAAACAAGCCTACCGAAACCAAAGCGCCCGCAAGCAGCAAAGCCAAGAACAACAAGAACAACAACAAGAAAAAAGCTGCCGCTGTGGCAGCGCCGTCGGACCGCTACCGCGCGTTCAAGGTGAATGTGCCCTACGCAGCATTCGCGGTGCAGAATCTTTCGTTTGAATGGCAGACCGGCCGCTCCATGACCGTCGACATACCCCTGATGTGGAGCTTCAGCGACCTCACCTCGCGCCACGGCATCCGCACCATAGCCATTCAGCCCGAGGCACGCTGGTGGCCCGGCGCCAATCCCGGCAACGGCCATTTCCTGGGTGCCCATGTGTCGGCCGCGTGGTTCAACGTGCGCTGGAACGACGACCGCTACCAGTCGGCAGGGCTGCCGCTGATGGGCGCAGGCATAAGCTACGGCTACCGCATCAATTTCACGCCCAACTGGGGCATGGAGCTCAACATAGGCGCCGGCTACGCCTACATGAAATACGACCGCTTCTACAACATTGACAACGGTGCCAAAATCGACGACAGCCACAAGCACTATTTCGGCATCGACCGCGCGGGAGTTTCCTTAGTTTATCGTTTTTAAAGCCATACAGCCATGAAGAAATCCATACTGAAAAGTCTTTGCATGGCCGCAGTGGCCTTATCGGCACACTCGTGCCTTGTAGAGAACCCCAAACTGACCGACGACGGCCAATTGGGCGTGGACCCCACAGAGGTGGCCGTTGCGGTCGACATCAACATCGACCTCACCATTCCGGCGCTTGAAGCCGACGGCGAGAGCTTCGCACAGCCCGCCACGGACGGCACAGCCTACAAGCGCCGCGTGGTGGTGGAAGCCGCCACAGACGGTCGCCTGCCCGTAAAGCGCGTGATGCTGCTCGACATCGCTGCCGGCCAGAGCGAGCTCAGCGTGCCGGTGTCGCTGCGCCTGAGCGCCCGCGACTATACGCTCTCCGTGTGGAGCGACTATGTGCAGGTGGCCGACAACGGCACCGTGGACAGCACGTATTTCTACAACGTGACCATGCTGCCCAATGTGTACGCCGGCAAGAGCTACCGCGGCAACAATGCCTACAAGGATGCCGCATTTGCCAGCACGCGTCTGGACCTGTCGCCCTACCGCAACGGCTGGAACGAGCGCGTGGTTGTGGACCTGCCCCTGCAGCGCCCCGTGGGCCGGTTGCAGCTCAAGGCCACCGACACCCGCGCATTCCTCGACCGCATAGCCTCCGGCCAGATCAAGGGCGAGAGCTTTGCGGTGCGCGTGAGCTATCCCGGCTATGTGTGCATGGGCTACAACATAGCCGAGCAGCTGCCCCGCCACTCGCTCATGTACATGACCTACGACAACGCGTTCTCCACCAAGAACATGACCGCCGACGAGCCATTCCTGCTCACGTTCGACTACCTCTTTGCCGAGAGCGACGCCATCACATCGGTGCCCATGCAGATTGAAATACTCGATTCGTCGAAAACAACCACGCTGGCCTCGTGCTCGTTCACAGCCAACGTGCGCGCCGGCTACTGCAGCACCATAGGCTACGGTTTCCTGACCTCGATGGACGACCAGGGCATCACATTCGACCCCAATTTCTCCGGCAACGGCACCATAGTGGTCGTGCCCACCCCCTCCGACAATCAATAACCAAACAACAATAACCCGATGAAACACATTTTCCTTACTCTGATTGGTGCTGCCGCCATTCTTGGCGCCACATCGTGCAGCCAGGAGCTTGAAGGCCCCGAAATGAACGGCAACGGCGGCGAGACCACCGTGAGCGTACAGATTCCCGTGAGCGAAGGCGTATCGCGCGCCGTGCCCGCTATTCCCGAAGGCTACAAACTGCGCTGCATCATGCAGCTCATCGACGCCACCGGCGCCGCCATTGCCGATGGCCGCTATGTGGAAGAGGTGGCCGCCGGCAGCGAGAACGTGAGCTTCTCCTTCATCGCCCCCGAGGGCTATAAAGGCGCCATGTTCTGGGCCGACTATGTGAAGAACCTCGACACCGACTACATCTACACCACCACCGACCTCCACGCCGTGGGCTACAACGCCGCCAACGCCGCCGACGCTTTCAACAACGCCGCTGCCGACGCCTTCTACGGCTACATGCTGGCCGGTAACAAGAGCATCGCTCTCACACGCCCCTTCACCCGCATCACCTTCAAGAGCGCCGATGCAAACTACAATGCCTACACCACCGTGAAAGTGACCGACATGGCCGCTCCCACCGAATTCAACGTAGAAAACGGCAACACCGCAGCCTACGCTACCGGCCTGACAAGCGACGAGCTCAGCGTGGGTGAGGACGGCAGCTGGTTCAGCATCTACCTCTTCGTGGGCAACAACTCCGGCGCAACCCTCGGCGAAGGCCACGACATCGCCCTCACCCTCGGCGGTGCTACCAACACCGACGTGACCATCAGCGGTGCCGACATCCCCCTGACCCGCAACTACGACATCACTGCCCTGATCAGCGCCACTGCCGGCGATGTGACCGACGTGACCGTAACCTTCCCCGGCGACATGGTCGATCCCAACGCTCCCCGAGACATCGCCGTCGGCGACTACGTGAACGCCGATGGCTCCTACGGCACCACCTACGATGCCGACAAGGCCGTGGCTATCGTCTATGCCCTCGGTACAGCCGGCACCACGCAGGACGGCAAAGAAGTGGCCGCCTACGCCTACGCTCTCAGCAACACAAGTCGAGTTACCATCGGCGATGATGCCTCCATTATCGGCACAGCCACTCTCAATGCCGAACTCTATAGCGGCCCCGCCGGCCCCGCAGCCTGGAACGCATTCGTGGCTCTCGCAGGCAACGACAACAACCTTGTGAATGCAATGAATACATGGGCCGACAATCATCCCCTCACCGGCAGCAAGCTCTCCGCATGGTATGCTCCCACCGCTTCGCAGCTCGTCGACCTCGTGGGCACGACCTTCAACGGCGGCGAATGGATGTTCAAACCTATGAGCAACCTTGAGATCTCCTTCCCCGCACGCAACACAGCCGTGTTCGATGCCTTGAACGGCACGGGCAGCATACAGTTCACCCACAATGGCACTGCTGCCAACTACTTTGCATGCGAAATCGGCCCCGACGGTCGCGTGGCCAGCGTGCAGGTGGATGATGCAAATCACACCTTCAGCGGTGTACTCACAAAGGAAAGCAACCCCTACCTCATCCGTCCCGTAATCACCATTTATAAATAATCCTTTTCACGATGGCAGGCTCTTCCGAGCCGGGAGAGCCTGCCATTCTTATATCCTCACCACCATGCTGAAACATCATTTCAAATACATCTTCACCGCCCTGGCCGTATCGCTGGCTGCGTGCTCCGACGACGAACCCATCGCGCCGGTAGAGCCCGAGGGTCCGCAACTCACGCCCGACGACGAACTGCTGTACCACGACTATGTGCGCACGGATGTATATCCGAAACTCAACAATGAGGTGTACCTCAACCCGCCGCCACTGCTTGTGCCCAACACCTGGCGACGCGACTCGCTGATGCAGTTTGAGGTTTCGGACGATGCCGGTTTCAGCAAAAGCATATTCCTGAGCGAGCCTCGCGACTGGTCGATGGCCTCGCCCCACAAACGTCTTGAGCCCGGACGCTGGTACTGGCGCTACCGCTGTGTGGCCGCCGACGGCACCGCAGGCACATGGAGCGATGCGATAGCCTTCAACGTAGATGCCAACCTGCCCGAGTTCGCCACCCCCACCATAGAAGAATTCAATGCCGCGCTGCCCACAGGCCACCCGCGTCTCGACTGCTATATCGATGCCAACCTGGAGTCGGCTCGCGCAGGCATCAAAAACCACTCGGAGTACAAAGCCTTGACAGCACGCGCCACCACGGCCATGAACCTCGACTACTCCGACATATCGACATACTATTCCAATAAGAACAACGTCGGTACCCTCAACAGCTCAGTAAACCATCTCTACCAAGCGTGGGTGCTGACGCAGGATGAGCAGTATGCCGAGAAGCTGCTCTATATTCTCCGCGCTATGATCGCACGCCCTGCCACCGACGATGAACTGTTCAACGGCGAATCCAATTTCCAATCCGGAGATCTCGCTCAATGCTATGTGCGCATTTACGACAGCCTTTTCGACCGTCTCACGCAGGGTGAGCGTGCCGCAGCCGAGGAATTCATGCTGCGCATATTGCATAAACTGCTGAAAGCGCAGATGGGACAGCAGGACAACCTCTTCGACAGCCATTTCTGGCAGCACAACATGATGTGCGTGTTCCAGTGCGCGTACATGCTCCACGACAAAATGCCCTACCGCGAGGAAGCCATAAAGGCGCTCGATTTCTATTATGAACTGTGGACCACCCGCGCACCCGGCTCGGGCTACAACCGCGACGGCGTGTGGCACAACAGCGCCTCATATTTCGATACAAACATGGAAACGCTTCACTACATGCCTCTGGTGCTGACGGCAATCACCGGATTTGATTTCCTGAGCCATCCCTGGTACCGGAACGCCGGCAAATCAATACCCTACACCTGGCCGACAGCGTCCAAGAGCCTCGGCTTCGGCGACGGCAGCGATGCAGGCACGCCCTCGCGTCTGCGTGTGGCCATGGCCGATTTCCTCGCACGTCACACCGGCGACGAATACGCCGGCTGGTACGCCGAGCAAAACCGCTCCTTGCTCACAACCGACTATCTGTTTCGCCTCGACCGCGTGGTCAACAGCTACGCCTACTCCACCTCGCAGCCCGACGACATTGCCAAACTCATATGGTACAAGGACACGGGAGAAGCCGTCGTGCACAGCGACCTTGCTGACATCGACAATGACCTTGCGGTGTCGTTCAAATCGAGCCGCTTCGGCTGCACGCAGCACACATACGCCAATCAGAACGCATTCAACATAGTGTACCGCGGCGCCGATGTGTTCCGCAACACGGGCCACTATTTCAAATACGCCTCGCCCCACCACATCATGGACAACCGCCACTCGCGCGCCCACAATACCATACTCGTCGATGGCATAGGCCAGGCATTCGCCCCCGAAGCCTTCGGCAACATAGTGCGCGGTATCGAGAGCGACAATGTGGTGTACATCATGGGCGATGCATCGCACGCCTACACCGACTCCTGCCATCTGAAAGTGTGGATCAACAATTTCAAGAACGCGGGCCTCACGCAGAGCCGCGAGAATGGCTTCGGCTCCACTCCCCTCAGCCTCTATCAGCGCCACGTGCTCATGCTTGGCGGCAGCGTAGTGGTGGTGTACGACGACATCGCCACATCCGAACCCGCCGCCATCAACTGGATGCTCAACAACCGCGACGCCTTCGACACCGGCGCCGATGGCTCCACCTTCACGGTTGAGAACACGGCCAAGAATTTTGCCGCCGATGCGCGCCTGCTGTGCTCCGTGCCGTTCACCCACGATGAGACCACGGAGTTCTTCTACCCCACCCCGTCGAAAACTGAATATCCCGACCACTGGCACTACATGGCCACCACGCAGAAGGGCACGGCTTTCCGCTTCCTGTTCGTGCTCAAGGTGCGCGACCTCAACGAGCCCGCCACCGTCATCGAGCCGGATGCAAGCGGCACCGTGAGCGTGGACGGCTGGACCATACGCGCCGATTTCAGCGGCGCGGCCGCATCGCTTGCCATCGACAACGCCACGCTCGGCGCATCGTTCACACTCTCGCCTGAGGGAGGCGTGATACGCGACACCGTCGACGGCAAAGCCTCCGAAATAGAATCCACCGACTACTTACCATTACACTCACGCTCAATATGAGAAGTCTTAAATTCATCGCATTTCTGCTCTGCCTCGGAATATTTCTGCCGGGCTTCGCAGAGGAAACAGTATTTGCCGAATATTTCGATATTCCCGTAGGCAGTCCCGCCGGAACGGAAGTGATGGGGCGCATCCATCTGAAACGCAACAAGGATGTGAAGACCAACCCCATACCCGAGGGCTACACATTTGAGATTCTCCGCCAACGCGAGGGACAGGAATATTTCGACATCGATACCGAACGCGATGCCGACGGCCGCATCATGGGTGTGCTTTATGTGAAGGACGGCGCGACACTGCCCGCCGACCGCGCACGCTACCCGCTAACCGTAGCCCTCAAAAACGGTAAGAAACTGGTGCAGAAATTCCCCGTGAAAATCAACGCCGTGAAGCAGACCCTGTGGTCCGACCTCTACAACCGCTATGTGCCGCAGGTGATCAACAATCCGCGCCTGTACGGCAAGAAAAAACTGACCGATGAAGAAGTGGCTACCGCTATAGCCGACCTCAAGGCCCACGACTACCGCTTCAGCGATGAGCTGTGCTACACCAAGCACCCCACGGAATACCCCGGCCAACTTGATGAGATTGACCACTGGAAAGGCGGCACCATCGACTACGACTACATACGCGTGTGCGACCGCATAGGCCAGCTTGGCTACGCCTATGTGAAATCGCCCGTCTACGGCATGGAAGGCGACCCCGCCAAACACGCCGAGCTGCGCGATGTAATTATCGAGGCAATACTCGCCTACACCGATATTTTCCCCATCGAAGGCTCCGACATGCTCATCGATGGCAAGCCCATTGGCAAATACACCGGCGACGGCTTCAGCCTTCTGCAGAAACACAAACTCGCCGGACATCAGATTCCCACCCACCAGTGGACCCTCACCGATCCCCTCATGGTGCCCGTGCTGCATCTGATGCCCGATATCCTCGACGGCATATCGCAGGGCGACGAGAAAATGCAGCGCCTGCACGATGCTCTCGTGCGCTATCTACAGGTGTTCACCTCCATCGTCGACGGGCGCCGCGCCATCGACAACCCCAAAGAACGCTGGGGCCTCATCTCCGACCCCAACTACTCGGCCGGCGCCTGGGCCGATGCCAATCTCGGCCACCGCTCGCGCACGATGCTCGCACTGCCCATCATCTGGGCCGACTACAACCGCCCCATGACCTATGTGCCCTACTGGTACGACGATTTCTATCCCGAAAAACCCTACGAAGGCTTCAACTACGCCCATGGCTGGAGCCCGCACGGCGTTGTGGCCGACGTGGCTCACTGGATGACGATGAGCAATATCCCCGCCCATCACTACGCACAGTCCGGATTCCAGCCCGATGGCAGTATCTCTCACCATGTGTCCAACGGCACCGATGCCGCCATGGCCGCCTACGGCTTTGAGTGGCTCACCGATCTCAACACCGGCTTCAACTATTTCAAGAATACGCCCTATGAGGTGCCGGGCGAGAATTTCCAGTTTGAAATCGACCGCCTGCTCAACATCTATCCCCTCTTCTTCTACAAGCAGCGCATGGACAACCTCATTGCGGGCCGCTCGTTCATGCAGGATCCCAAGAGCTTCACTCTCAAGACCTACCCCAAAGGCGTGAACTCGCTGCTCAAGGGTGTGAGCAAACGCACCAAAATAGAAGGCGCCGACTCGCTCCGCGCCCTTGTGAAAGCTCTCAAAGCCGGCCGCCACGAGACAACCGCCACGGTGCCTTTCTGGGTGAATGAATATCTCCTGCACCGCCAGGGCAACGAGAACGGCAAACAGCCCTTCTTCGTGTCGCTGAAACTGAAATCGGAGCGCACCGTGGGTGCCGAGGATTTCGACAAGAAAGTGCGCAAATCGTGGCACATGGGCTACGGCATCATGCAGACCAAGGTGAAAGGCGACGAGTACGATGTGCCCGTGCTGGCCCAGTTCGACTGGCACGCACTGCCCGGTCTTACCGAGGAATGGCGCAAGGATCCGCTGCCTTTGAAAGGCGGCGCCCAGGCTTCTAAGCCCGGAGCCAATAAGGTGGCCGGCGTGCTGGCCGACGGCACTGCAGGCATGGCCATCTACCACCACCTGACCAAAGAAAAATACAGCTCGGCACAGGCCTTCAAGAGCTACGGCTTCGTGGGCGAGCACGCCATCTCGCAGGGCTCGGCCATCAGCCGCCACCGCAAGGGCACCGGCGAGAACATAACCACATTCATCGACCAGGGCGCACTGTCGTCGCCGCTCACCATCTGCGTGGACGGCAAGACCACCACGATAGATGCCGGCCAATCGGTCGATCTCACGTTCACATCGTCGAAGCCCATGTGGATGCACATCGGTGCCAAGGGCTATGTGGTGGTGCCCGAGGGCGAGTCCACACTCCGCGTGGTCACCGGCTCCAATGTGAACGTGACCGACCCCGCCTATAAGTTCAAAGGCAAGCGCGGCCCCGGCTACATTCTGGCGCTCGACCACGGTGTGAATCCCGCCGCCGGCACCGACGAATATGCCTATGCCGTGCTGCCCAACGCCAACGCAGAGGCCATGCCAGCGCTGGCTGCCGATTTCGCCAAGGATTTCACATTTGTGCGTAACGGCGCCAATGCCCATGCTCTCAGCTCGCACAGCAACGGCCTGCACCAGTTTGCGTTCTTCGCCCCGTCGAGCATCAAGGCCGGCGACATCACCGCCACAGCCTCCGCTCCCTCGCAGCTCATGCTCCGCGAAACAGCCGATGCCTATATTCTCTCGGCCGGCAACCCCGCCCCCGACGACAAGAACGTGACATCGCTCACCTTCACCCTCTCCAAGCGTCTGCCCGCCGGCACCTACGCCTATCGCACCGGCGGCATCTACCCGCTGGACGGCGAGACCGTGACCGTGGCCGACGAAGGCAAAGGCTCGCGCATCACCGTTGAGCTTCCCGATTTCCGCGACGAAGAGAAATACAACTATCAGACAGAACTGTACAACGCCGTTCCGGTGGTAATAACCATTCCCAAGAAATGAACCCGTCCAAATACCTCATGGCCATGACAGCCGGCATCACCGCCGGCATCGCGGCCCACGCAGCAGAAAAACCCAACATCGTAGTGCTCCTGACCGACGACCAGGGCTACGGCGACCTCCGTTGCTACGGCAACCCCAAGGTGACCACGCCCAACATCGACCGCCTGGCCTCGCAGGGCACCCTCTACACCGATTTCTACGCCGGAGCCGCCGCCTCCACGCCCTCGCGTGCAGGCCTGCTCACGGGCCGCTACGCCGAGCGCGTAGGTGTGCCCGATGTGGTCGACGACACCTCCGACAACGGCCTAAAGGCCGACGAGCTGACCATAGCCGACTATCTCAAGCAGCACGGCTACGCCACCGGCATGTTCGGCAAATGGCACCTCGGCTACCAACCCGAGTACATGCCTTGCCGCCACGGCTTCACGGAGTTTTACGGCCTGCCCTACTCCATGGATATGTGGCCCTTCCACCCCGCGCCCGACCATGCCTACCGCGCACTGCCGCTCTACGAGAACGAAGAGGTGGTGGAGTACAACCCGCCCGTCGACGAAATGACCACACGCCTTACCGACCGTGCTGTCGACTTCATCCGCCGCAAAGCCTCCGACGACGCGCCTTTCTTCCTCTACCTGCCCTACACTCAGCCGCATGTGCCGCTGGGCGTGTCGGACAAGTTCCGCGGCAAATCGGGCGAAGGCCTCTATGCCGATGTGCTCATGGAGATTGACTGGTCGGTGGGACAGATTGTCAACACCATCGACAGCCTCGGCCTGGGCGAGAACACCCTCATACTCTTCACCTCCGACAACGGCCCTTGGCTGAGCTACGGCGGCCACGCCGGCACCACCCTGGGTCTGCGCGAAGGCAAAGGCACCACCTTCGAGGGTGGCCAGCGCGTGCCCCTGGTGGCCCGCATGACCGGCACCATTCCCGCCGGCAAGACCGACTCCCGCTTCTTCTCGGCGCTCGACCTCGCGCCCACCATCATCGGAATGGCCGATGCCGGCATGCCGGGCAAGAACAACAATTTCGACGGCCAGAACGTGGCAGCTATACTCAAAGGCGAGAAAGCCGAAGCCCACAAGCCTTTCTTCTTCGTGTACAACGGCAAGGTGGAAGCCGTGCGCGACGGGCGCTACAAATGTGTGGCCCCGCACGCCTACCGCATAGTCACCGAGCCCGGACGCGACGGCTGCCCCGGACGCCAGATCATCGATGGCGCAAGCACCGGGCTTGCCCTCTTCGACCTTGAGAAAGACCCTTACGAAAAGAACGACATCTCCAAGAAGAAGCCCGAAATCACCGCGCGTCTCCACGCCATGATAGAGGAGTTCCAGAAAGAGATGGACAAAGAAATGCAACAGTACAAATAGTGATGAGAAATTTCATTTTTGCCGCCACTTTGTGCGCCGCGCTCCAGGGCGCGGCCGCTACCCCCGAGTGGGTCGACAAAGCCTACGACACCGCCGCCGCACAGTCGGAAATCATGTACGGACGCGTGGAGAAAGAGGGCAAGCTGCCCCGCTCCATCGCCCGCGGGATGATGGGTCCGGAGGACTGGTGCACCGGATTCTTCCCCGGCACCATGTGGCTGCTCTACGCCCACACCGGCGACAGCATCTGGCAGGCTCGCGCACGCAAAGGCTGCGAGATGATAGCCGGAGAGCGTTTCAACGCCTTCGACCACGACATCGGCTTCAAGATGCAGTGCTCGTTCGGCACCGGCCTGGCGCTCGTGCCCGACAAAGACTACGAACAGATTCTCTACCGCTCGGCCCGAACGCTCGCCTCGCGCTTCGACCCGCGCGTAGGTCTCATACAGTCGTGGGAAGCCGACACGGCGCGCGACTGGAAATTTCCCGTCATCATCGACAACATGATGAATCTTGAGCTGCTCATGGAGGCCTACAAGCGCTCCGGCGACAGCTCTCTCCGCGACATTGCCGTAGCGCACGCCGACAAGACCATGCGTTGCCACTACCGCCCCAACTCGACCTGCCCCCACGTGGTAGACTACGACCCGCTGACGGGCGAGGTGCGCAAATTCGACTGGAACAACGGTTCGGACGATGTGAGCGTGTCGACGTGGGGCCGCGGCCAGTCGTGGGGTCTCTACGGCTTCACCATGATGTTCCGCGAAACAGGCGACCGCCGCTACCTGCAGCACGCCGAGCGCATAGCCGACTATCTGCTCGGCCACCCCAACCTGCCCGCCGACATGGTGCCCTACTGGGACTATACCGGAGCGGACCGTTCGACCATGCGCGACGCAGCAGCAGCAGCCGTCATGGCTTCGGCGCTGATGGAGCTGAGCACATGGTCGGCCAACGGCGAGCGCTACTTTGAGGCCGGTGAGCGTCAACTCAAGAGCCTCGCCTCCGACGAGTATCTGGCCACACCCGGCACCAACGAAGGCTTCATCATCAAGCACGCCACCGGCAACTACCTATGGCAGAGCGAGCTCGACGGCTCCCTCTCCTATGCCGACTACTATTTCATGGAAGCCCTCGACCGCTATCTCAAGCTCATCGAAGGCCGCACGCTCTACAACAACAGCCGCATGCTGCACGCATCCAGCGGCAACTGGTTCGTAGAAGCCCACGACCCCGCCACCACCGTGACCGAACACGACGGGGTGATAGACATCACCACGCCCAAGGGCTTCACCATGTGGTACGACCGCCCTCTCTCTGGCAACTACCGCATCACCTACAAGGCCATGTTGCCCGAAAAAGGCGGCGCGCACGACCGTGCCAGCGACCTCAACTGCTTCTGGGGCGCGAAGGATCCCGACAACCCCGCCGATCTCTATGCCGCCGCCGCGTGGCGCAAGGGCATATTCCAGCACTACAAGAGCCTCAAGCTGTTCTATGTGGGCTACGGCGGCAACTACAACACCACCACCCGCTTCCGCAAATACCACGGAGGCGGCCCGCAGCTGTCGGACGAAGTGGTGCGCCCCGTAATAGCCGAATACACCGACAAAGCCCACCTGCTCAAGCCCAACAAGTGGTACAGCATTGAGATAGAAGCCAAAGACGGCCACACCACCTACAGCATGAACGGGCGCAAGCTATTCGAGCTGGACGCCGACCGTGCCGACACCGACGGCTATTTCGGCCTGCGCCTGCTCTCCAACCACTGCCTCATACGCGATTTTAAGATTGAATCCATATGAAACGTATAATCCTTACCCTACTGGCCGCGCTCATGCTGGCCGCCACGCCTGCCGCAGCGCAAACAACGGCCGGACACGATGCAAAGATGGCCTGGTGGCGCGGTGCCCATTTCGGCATGTTCATCCACTGGGGGCCCTATGCACAGTGGGGCGGATTCTACAATGGCTATATGCAACGTCTCGGAGGCACCGAGTGGATAATGAACCGCTGCAAAATACCCGTGGCCGAATACAAGGCCAAGGCCGCAGAGTTCAATCCCGTGAATTTCGACGCCGACGCCGTGGCCCGTATGGCCCGCGATGCAGGCATGAAATACCTTGTGATCACGTCCAAGCACCACGACGGCTTCGCCATGTTCCAAAGCGACGCCAGCCCCTTCAACATCGTGGATCACACACCCTACAAGCGCGATGTGGTGGATCAACTTGTGAAAGCATGCAAAAAATACGGCCTTAAATTCGGCGTGTACTACTCGCAGATGCAGGACTGGACCAATGGCGGCGGCACGGCCCTGAAGCCATCATCGCTCGGTTGGCCCAACCCTGAGGCCGACAAAGTGGATGCCTACACGCAGGCCCACAAAGGCAGTTGGGACCCCGCACAGCAGGTGCGCACCTACGATGAGTATTTCGAGCAGATAGCATATCCCCAGATACGCGAGTTGCTCACCCGCCACGGCAGCGATATCCATGTGCTATTTTGGGACACCCCACAGCACATGAAAGAAGCCTACGCCGAGAAAATCATGGATTTGCTCAAAGACTACCCCCACATCATCACCAACGACCGCCTCATCCGTCGCAACGCCCGCTTCACCGGCGACTACAAGACGCCCGAGCAGACCATACCCACAGAAAAGCAACTCGACGGGTGCGACTGGGAAACCAGCATGACCATTTCGAGCAGCTGGGGCCACCAAAAGCGCGGTACGTCGTGGAAATCTGCGCGCACGCTCATCACAAACCTCATCGACATAGTGTCGAAAGGCGGCAATTTCCTGCTTAACATAGCTCCCGACGAAACGGGCGCCATACCGCAGCCCAATATCAAGCGCCTCGCGGCCGTGGGCAGCTGGATGGACAAGTACTCTGATGCCATCTACGGCACCGAGCGCGCAAGCGTGGGACGACCACATTGGGGCTACTGCTCGCAGAAATTCACCCCCGACGGCAAAACCAAGGTCTATCTCTACGTGATGGACTGGCCCGAGGACGGCGAGCTGCTGTTCCGCATCTACGAAAACGCCACGGCGGCCCGACTGCTCGACAGCGGCAAGAGCCTTGACTTTGAAAACACGCACGACGGCATATACCTGAAAGTGCCGGCTGAGGCACCCGACGACATTGCTTCCGTAATCGAGCTTGAGTTCGACCACGCACTGCCACGCATGGAACGCAAATCCATGAACAACAAGAATTTTGAAATCGTGGACGAAAAACGCTGAATACCCATATAAGGGGACATAACTTATCGTTTATACGTAAGCGTGCACATTTGTGCACGCTTTTTCAACATTTACGCATGCCTTTTTCTACATTTGAGGACATCGTGCATACCTTCCATTGCGTAACTTTGCGATAGAAATATCTAACTCCTGAAAACCACATGGCAAAAAAACTCCTTTTAGCGCTCGCCGCTTCCGCAGCGGTTTTCTCGGCCTCCGCACAGAAAGCGATGTCCGACAAACCCACCTTCGTGCATTCCACATCCGACAAATACGAATATCCCACCGACCCCGAGGTTCTTGCCAAGCTCGACAAGTGGCAGGACCAAAAACTGGGAATCATGTTCCACTGGGGCGTGTACTCCGTGCCCGGCATAGCCGAGTCGTGGGCACTCTGCTCCGAGGACCGTTGGTTTACGAAACGACGCCTTGAGGCAAGACACGACCGCCCTGCATACGGCGAGTTCAAGCAGTGGTACTGGGATCTGGCCAAGCAGTTCAACCCCACGGCGTTCGAGCCCTCCGAATGGGCACAGCTGGCCAAGGACAACGGCTTCAAATACGTAATCTTCACCACCAAGCACCACGACGGCTTCTGCATGTTCGACACCAAGCAGACCGACTACAAGGTGACCGCCGGCCCGTATGCCAACGGCAAATACGCCAACATCGTGCGCCACGTATTCGATGCTTTCCGCGACAAGGATTTCATGATTGGCGCTTATTTCTCCAAACCCGACTGGCACAACGAGAATTTCTGGGATCCCTTCTTCGCCACCCCCGACCGCAACCCCAACTACAATACAAAGAAATATCCCGAGAAATGGGAAAAATTCAAGCAGTTCACCGCCGCGCAGATCGATGAACTGATGAGCGACTACGGCTCCGTCGACATCCTGTGGCTCGATGGCGGCTGGGTGCGCAAGCCCGATCTTGACATTGACCTCGACGCCATAGTCGACAACGCCCGCAAGAAGCAGCCCGGCCTCATAGCCGTGGACCGCACCGTGCCTGGCCGCAACGAGAACTATCAGACACCCGAGCAGTCGATTCCCGCCGTGCAGCAGCCCTTCCCCTGGGAAAGCTGCCTCACCCTGAGCAACACCTGGGGCTGGAACCCCGCACCCAAATACAAGTCGGGCCGCTGGGCCATCAACACCCTCGCCGAAATCGTGGCCAAAGGCGGCTGCCTCGCCCTCAACGTAGGCCCCACCCCCGACGGCAAAATCGAGGATGCCGCCGTAGAACGCCTCAACGAGCTCGGCAACTGGCTCAAGCGCAACGGCGAAGCCATCTACTCCACCCGCATCACACCCGTCTACAACAGCGGAGCCACCTGGTTCACCGCCTCCAAGGACGGCCGCACCCTCTATGCCATCTACGCCCTTCCCGAAGGCGAGAATCTGCCCGCCACCATCTCGTGGGAAGGCAATCTGCCCAAAGGCAAGATGACCCTGCTCTCCACCGGCAAGAGCGTGAAATACTCCGTGGCCGACGGCAAAGTGACAGTGAAGCTGCCCGCGGGCCTGGCCAACGAACCCGTAGCATTCAAATTCAAAAACTGATATGAAAATTTTCCTGACAGCTGCCCTGATAGCGTGCGTTGGACTTTCCGGCATGGCTGCAAAGCCGTTCCGCGGTCTGCAGAAATACGAGCGCGGCTACCTCGTGGGCGAAAAAGAAAAAGCAAAGGGCTCCGGTGAGCTCTCCATCTCGTCGAACTGCCTGCGCCCGAAAGGCAACCGCGAGCGCCCCTACCCGCAGAAGGGCGACCGTCTGGTGGTAAATCCCCCCACATTCACATGGCCCATGGCCGACTATAAGTTCCCCGAGACATTCCCGGTGCCTCCCACCGACAAAATGTTCGGCGACTACCTCACCTACGATTTCCAGCTGTGCACCACGCCCGATTTCACGGGCGAGACCCTCGTGAGCCGCGAGAATCTGCCCCTGGCCATGTGCAACGTGCACAAGCCCCTGGCTCCCGGCAAGTGGTACTGGCGCTACCGTGTGAGCGGCAGCGAAAAATGGTCGGCCACGGAGGTAGTCACCGTGAAGGCCAATGTGCCCGAGCTTGCCTCACCCACGGCTGCCGAAGCCGCGGCCATGCTTCCCTCGGCCCATCCTTTCATCCTGAAGCCTCTCAACCCCGAATCGAAGCCCGGCAACCGCGACCGCCGCACACTGGTGAAGAGCCTGCTCAAGAAAGCCAACAAGGCTGTGAAAAAGAGCATTTCGGACTACGATGTGAAAGGACAGGAGATTCCTGCCACGGCATCCGAATCGGAGCGCTCGCAGATTGAGAAATTCCGCCTTCGCTACCGCATCGAGCCCATGTGCCGCGACATTGCCTCGCTGCTCACCGCCTACCGTCTCGACCCCAAGCCCGAATACCTTGACCAGGCCATAGCCCTCGGCGACCACGTGGCCACGCACGACGCCGAGAAGATGTACTCCATGTCCGATTTCTCCGGCGCCCGTTCCATGCATGCGCTCGCCGAAATCATCGATGTGGCCGGCGACAAGCTGGGCAAGAAGCGCATCGACAGCTACACCGATTTCATCGGCAAAGTGGGACGCCGCATCATGGCCACCGTGATGACCGAAAACGTGGGCTCCGCCGACGGTATTCTCTACGCTCATTTCTTCCAGCACACGTTCAACAACATGTTCACCACGGCCATCATCATGATGCCGCACCTCGACGAGGCCCGCACGTGGTTCGACGCGCTGTACGACATATGGCTGTCGCGCACGCCCGGAGGCGGCTTTCTGGCCGACGGCGTATGGCCCAACGGCAACATAGGCTACATACACGTGAACATGGGCTCGATGGTGGAGAACATGCTTCTCTACCGCAACCTCTTCGGCGTCAACCTCTTCGAGCATCCGTGGTACAGCAACTGTGCCGATGCCCTGGCCATGGTGGTGCCTGCCGGTTCGGCCGGCGACGGCTTCGGCGACGACAGCGGCCAGATTCCCGTGCGCAACTCGCTGCGCCAGGATTTCGCCTACATCCTCGGCACCGAGCTCGGCAACCCCTTCGCCATCGACTATGCACGCCGCCTCGCCGGCACTCCGGAGGGTCAGCCCTACATGTTCACCAAAGACAATTTCATGGAGTATCGCCTGGAAAGCGACACCCCGGCCAAAGGCAAGAAAGCCTTCGCCGGCAGTGTGCCCCATGCAGCCGTGTTCCCCGAAACCGGTATCGCCACCATGCACACCAACCTGAACGACTCCACCTCCAACCTGTTCCTTGCCTTCCGCAGCTCGCCCTTCGGCGTGGGCTCCCACGGCATGGCCGAGCAAAACAGCTTCAACCTGTGCTACGGCGGTCTGCCCATATTCTACCCCACGGGCTACAAAATCACCACCACCGACAAGCACTATCTGCTGGCCCACAAAAACAGCCGCGCGCGCAACACATTCACCGTCGACGGCAAGACCCAGGCCTACAGCCACAGCGCCTACGGCTGGATTCCGCGATTTGTCGACGGCCAGGACATCACCTACGCCCTCGGCGACGCCTCCCACGCCTACGTGCCCTTCGACATCAGCGCCCTCAACTGGGAGACGGTGCTGCGCGACTGCGGCTCCTACACCTCCGAGATGGGCTTCATAATCAAGGATGAGGACAACCCGCAGGTGAAGAAATTCCGCCGCCATGTGGCCATGCTGCGCCCCGGCATCATTGTGATCTACGACGACCTCGAAGCCGACAAGGACGTGACCTGGACCATGCACCTCAACGGCCTTGAGCGCTCCAACATGAAGCTCGACAAGAAGCACAACGTGCTTACCGCCGCCACCGACAACGCCACCGCCGTGGCCACCGTCACAGGCTCGCAGGCCATACGCTCCGAACTGGCCGACAGCAGCATCATCCGCCCCTTCGACTGGCTCAACCCGCAGCGCGGACGCCCGGCCAAAACCTTCGAAGCCAAGCAGTACCACAGCACGTTCGAGAACGCCAAGAAATGCCGCCGTATGCGCTTCCTCACAATAATCAATGTGAACGACGCCCCGGACGACTACTCCATAGTGGCCGAACTCGACCCCTACAAGGAAGCGCGTCTGGAAATAGTAAATAAAAAGACCGGCGAGTCGCTGCTCGCAGGTCCCACCGAAGGCGCCGGTTTTGCCGCCGGCCGCCGCTATCCGCTCAGCACTGTGCTGCGCATGCCCGATGGCACCATCAAGGAAACCGCCGACCGCATGCCGCTCATGGCACTCCCTGAATAATTGATTCTGAAACAACACCTTGGCGCCCTCGCATACCCATTCTCAAACATATTGCGAGGGCGCCTTTATCTAAAACCATAAATCAGCTATGCAGAAAAAATTATTGGCCGCATGCCTGCTCGCTTCCGCTCTCTGCCACACGGCCACGGCACAGCAGTACACTCCCACCTGGGAGTCACTTTCGGCCCACGAGGCCGCTCCCGAGTGGTTCCAAGATGCCAAATTCGGCATCTACCTCCACTGGGGCGTATACTCAGTGCCCGAGTTCCAGACCGAGTGGTATCCTCGCTATCTGTATTTCCCGTGGTCCGACGTGGCCAAATACCACGAAGCCACCTACGGGCCCGTCAGCGAATTCGGCTACCACGACCTCATTCCTCTGTTCACAGCCGAGGATTTCGATGCCTCCCAATGGGCGACGCTCTTCAAGGAAGCCGGCGCACGCTTTGCCGGAATGGTGGCCGAACACCACGACGGTTTTGCCATGTGGGACAGCGAATGCACGCCATGGAATGCTGCCGACATGGGTCCGCGCCGCGACATCGTGGGGCTGCTCGGAAACGCCATCAAGCAAAACGGCATGAAATTCATCACCACATTCCATCATGCCCGCAACCTCCAGCGCTATTCCGACCCCGACGTACTGAAAAATGAAATGGCCAAGGACTACGGCGAATTAGAGCGCCGCCGCTTCTGGCTGAGCCATTTCCCATATCGTGAAGGCACCCATCCGGCGTCCACCGACCCCAAGCTGCGCTATCTCTACGGCAATGTGCCCGCCGCACAGTGGTACGATGAGATATGGTTGCCGGAACTTGTAGAGGTAATCGACAACTACGACCCCGACATCATCTATTTCGATTCCTGGCTCGACCTCATTCCTGAGGACTACCGCCGCCGCTTCTGCGCCTACTATCTCAACAAAGCCGCACAGCGCGAGAAAGACGTGGTGATTCTCTCCAAGCAGGAAGACCTGCCGCTTACCGTGAGCGTGGAGAATTTCGAGAACTCCCGCAAGCAAGACCTCGACCCCAACGTGTGGCAGACAGAGCAGACCGTGAGCTACGACAGCTGGTCGTACACCAAAGACTTTAAAATAAAGCCCGCAAGCCATCTTGTGCATGAGATGATCGACGTTGTGAGCAAAAACGGCGTGTTCCTGCTCAATATATCGCCGCGCGCATCCGGCCTCATCCCCGACGATCAGCAGCAGCTGCTCCGCGAGATTGGTGCATGGCTCGGAAAATACGGCGAAGCCATCTACAGCACACGCCCCTGGTACACCTTCGGAGAAGGACCCACACGTCAGCCCGAAGGCGACCTCAAGAACCGTCAGCTCTTCGATAAACTTAAATACACCGCCGACGACTACCGCTTCACAACCAAAGGTGATGCCATCTATGTGCTCACGCTCAGCGAGCCCGAAGCCGGCAAGACTATCAACATAGCCTCGTTTGCCCCCGACCGCAATGCCGACAAGCGCGCTATCAAGCGCGTGTCGATGCTCGGTTCGCAGGCCGAAATAGCCTGGAACCTCACCGACAGCGGCCTCAGCATCACCGTGCCCGATGAGCCGTACAGCATATCCACCGTGTTCAAAGTAGAATATTAAGCCATATGAGAAAACTGCTATTATCGCTGTTCTCCCTGTCCATGCTTACGGGTGTCGCGGCCGCTGCGCCCGCCGTCAAGTGGGAGAAAGAAGGCCCGGGAGTGTGGAACCTCACCGTAGGCCGTCCCGACACGTTCAACCTCACATCGGCGCTCGAACTCACGCCGCGCACCGATGCCATGCAGTCCTTGGGCGACAGCCCGCTGCCCATCGACACCTCGCTGATCACCACGCAGCTGATCGACGGCAAGACTTATCTGCGCCTACCGCTCGACAAGGGCGAGAAAATTTTCGGCCTCGGGTTGAATTTCAAGACCGTAGAGCAACGCGGCCGACTGATGCGCCTGCACGTGGACCACTATGGCAAGGTGGACAATGGCCGCACCCACGCCCCGGTGCCTTTCTATGTGTCGAGCAAGGGCTACGGCGCGCTCATCAACGCCGCACGCTACATCGATGTGTACGTGGGCACAAGCAACCGCGTGGACAGCAAGAATGCTCCTCAGGCCAAGGACCGCAACACCGACCGCACATGGGAAGCCATGCCCTACTCCGACAATCTGGAATTCCTTATTCCTGCCGAGGGAGTGGAAGTGGTGTTTTTCACCGGCGACAACATGCTCGACGTGGTGCGCCGCTACAACCTATATCAGGGTGGCGGCGCGCTTCCGCCCCGCTGGGGTCTCGGATTCTGGCACCGCACGCCCACACGCTTCACAGACCGACAGGTGCTTGACGAGGTGGCCGAGTTCCGCCGCCGCAATTTCCCCCTGACGGTGATAGGGCTCGAACCGGGATGGATGAGCAAGGCATATCCCTGCACATACCAGTGGGACGCCAAGCGCTTCCCGGAACCGCAAGGTTTCCTCGATTCGCTGACGGCACAGAACATACGCACCAACGTGTGGATGAATGCCGGCGTGTCGCCCGACTGCGACGTGTACGGCACAGTGAAACCGCTCTCAAGCAGCCACACACTCTGGAACGGGCTCGTGCCCGACTATTCGCTGCCTCAGGTGCGCGACATCATGGCCGGACATTTTCTCAAGCATCAGCTCAACCTCGGCGTGAGCGGCTACAAGATGGACGAGAACGACGGCTTCGACCAATGGATATTTCCCGACGTGGCCACTTTTCCCTCGGGCCACACAGCCGAGCAGATGCGCCAGGTGTACGGCTCGCTGATGCAGAAAACCACCACCGACATGTATCGCGCGGCCAATCGCCGCACCTATGGTCTGGTGCGCTCGGCCAACGCCGGCACAGCCTCCTTCCCCTATGTGCTCTACAATGACTACTACAACCACCGCGATTTCATCACCGCGCTGATCAACAGCTCGTTCATCGGCGTGCTGTGGACGCCCGAGGTGCGCGGGTCAAAGACCTCCGAGGACTGGTTGCGGCGCATGCAGACCGTGTGCTTCTCGCCCCTTGCCATGCTCAACGCATGGGCCGATGGCACGAAGCCATGGTCGTTTGCCGATGTGGAAAAGGATGTCTACGATATCGCCATGCTGCGCATGCAGCTCATACCCTATCTATACACTGCTTTTGCCGACTATCACTTCGAGGGCACACCTCCGGTAAGGGCCATGAACCTGGAGCCGGCTTTCACAACCGAGACCACCGTAGTGGAAAACGGCAAGCTGGACGGCACGGACAATCCTTATGCTATGGCATCAAAACGCGAGATGAAGGATCAGTTCATGGTTGGTCGCGACTTGCTCGTGGCTCCTCTCTTCGCCGGCGAGACCGAGCGCAAAGTTGTACTTCCGCAAGGCAAGTGGTACGATTTCTACACCGGCGAATACGCCGGCGAAGGCGAGGTAATCACCGCAGCTCCGGGCCTTGCACGCATACCGGTGTATGTGCGCGACGGCGCTATCGTGCCCCTGTTTCCGCCCATAGCCAAGCTCGACGGCAAAAAGTTGCCGCTTGAAATTCGCCACTACGGCGAGAAGCCCGGCAGCTTCAGCCTCTACGATGATGACGGCGAGACATTCGACTACGAGAACGGAAACTACACCCGCATCAAGCTGCGCGTGGAAATAAAGAAAGGAAAGAAGAAAGGCTACGTCGATGTGCCCAAAGGCGCACGCGTGTGGTCGTTCGACGGAAACTATAATTTCAAGTTCATGACATTGGCCGGCGCGCGTCCGGCTTCGAGCTCGGCCGCCATGAAGCGGAAATAAGGCTCGGAATGTGCGAAAAAGCGGCGATAGCCCTCGCACAGATAATTATGACCTGCCTCGCCTGTGCGCGAGATGCCGAAGCGATTGCGAGGGCATTCTCCGTTGCACATGGCGAGGTAGTCGCATTTGCGGCACTGCTGTGTGAGGCCGGCCTGCTTGGAGGCTCCGAAGGCCATCTGACGCTCGCTCATCATCATCTCCACCACGCTCATGCGGTTGATATTGCCCAGATAGTGCGAGGGAAACACGAAATGGTCGCACGCATACACATCGCCGTTATGCTCCATCACTGCCGCGTGGCCGCAATGCTTGCCCATGGTGCACAGACCCGGCTCGGCACCCACATAGCCCGCGAGGGTGGCATCGAATATCTGCACGAACACACGGCCCACATCCGAGCGCACCCACAGGTCGAACACTCCGCAGAGAAACTCGCCCCACTGCTCGGGATGCACCGACATGGGCGTAAGCTCGCCGCCGGGCGTGGTGCCCGAGGCAAGAGCGCCGGTGGCGGTGCGGCGTTCCACTATGGGCGTGAATTGCAGATATTGGCAACCGATGTCCTTGAAAAAGTTGTAGAACTCGGCGGGATGGTCGGCATTGTAGTCGTTCACCACAGCCATGGCGTTCCAGTCCACATTGTGCCTCTGCAGCATGCGTATGCCGTTCATCACCTTGTGGAAAGTACCCTTGCCGAGAGCCGTGCGGCGGTACTCGTTGTGAAACTCCTCCGGGCCGTCGATCGACACACCCACCAGCCAGCCGTTGTCGTGCAGGAAGCGGCACCACTCATCGGTGAGCAGCGTGCCGTTGGTCTGCAAGCTGTTTTCCACGGCGCGCCCGCCGGCATACTTGCGCTGCAGTTCCATAGCCTTGCGGTAGAAATCAAGCCTACGCAATGTGGGCTCGCCGCCGTGCCATGTGAATTGCACCACAGGGCCCGTCTGCGCTTCCATATACGACTTTATGTAGCGCTCCAGGGTGGTATCGTCCATGTGCGTGCGACCGCGGCCGAAAAGTTCGGCCTTCGACAGATAGTAGCAATAGTCGCACGCGAGGTTGCATGCAGGGCCGGCCGCTTTGGCCATGATATAAAGAGGGTAAGCAAATGGAGTGGGCAACGCACCCTTGGCGGTTGTGTACATATTGTTTCTTCTATATATTGCAAATCTACGAATTTATATTTGTATAAGCAAGTTTTCAGTCTGAAGAACAGATGGCGTGTACCCCGACTGTAATTGCCCCAATTCCACTCCATCGGATGTTGCAATCATACACATTGGTAAAAAGGCCTTTAAATCTGACTTCTTTCCCGATCATTCAGGATATTAACCGAATCAGGCACCGAGTATCGCTACTTGATGCCTGACTTTCTTCATTGAGTTTGTTATTTATCTATCCAGTCTTTGATTTTTTCGGTGCTGGCCGGAAGCCGGAGGCCGGTGTGCCATTTGAGGGTCGGATAAGCTTTCTGCAATGTTGCGTCGGCCTCGGACATCGGGCTTTCGTATGATGTGCAGAAGGGATACAACTCTTTTCCTTTCAAATCGGTGTTATCAAGGAACGTGCGGATTACAGCAGGTTCTTCATGCCACCAGATAGGAAAACCGATAAACACGGTATCATATTGGCTGAAATCCACATCCAGTGGCTTGATTGCAGGACGCAATGTCTGATTCAGATGTTCCTGGGTGCATCGTGATTGTTCGTTTACCCAATCGACATCGGCAGCTGTATATGGTTCGGCCGGAAGTATTCTCACAATCGGCGAACCTGTCACTTCCGCCAATTTTTCAGCGGCGAGCTCGGTATTGCCTGAGTGGGAGAAATATACTATTATGGATTTCATGTCTTTCTTTGCTTTTGTGGCAGGTGCGGCAGCCGAAAGGTTGAAGCTGAACAACAAAGCGGCTATCGTCACTACCGATTTTAAAATGTTTCTTACATTCATGATTGTATCTGTTTATTTCCAGCCCATGAACATCTTGACAACTTCCGGCGCATGGTGGTCGAAGAACAGGCTCCGCTGTGTGTCAAGAGCCGCGATTGCCGCCATATCCTCGTAAGACAGCTCAAAATCGAATATATCCATATTCTGCTGCATACGCTCTACATGAACTGACTTCGGGATGATAATCACATCGCGCTGAATGAGCCAACGGAGTGCTACCTGTGCGACCGATTTGCCATACTTCTTGCCGATGTTTTCGAGCACAGGATTCGTGAAGAAATTGTTGCGTCCCTCGGCGAGAGGTGCCCACGCCATCATGTGTGTGCCAAACTCTTTCATGTAGCCCTGAGCCTCAATCTGCTGGTCGAACACATGCGTCTCCACCTGATTGACCGCGGGAACAATCTCCACGTTGCTTGCAAGGTCGATGAAATGGTCGGGATAGAAATTGCTCACGCCGATTGCGCGGACCTTACCCTCCTTATATGCAGCTTCCAGGGCACGGTATGCGCCGTATCGGTCGCAGAACGGCTGGTGCAGGAGCATGAGGTCGATGTAGTCTGTGCCGAGTTTGCGCAGGCTTTCGTCAATTGAGGCCTTTGCTTTGTCGAAACCATAGTTGGAGATCCATACCTTTGACACAAGGAAGAGCTCGTCGCGCGCAATACCGCTTTTCTTGACGGCCGCTCCAACGCCTTCCTCGTTGTGATAGGCCTGCGCGGTGTCAATCATACGATAGCCTACATTCAGAGCATCGGAAACACAACGCTCACACTCGGCCGGAGATACCTGATATACTCCGTAGCCAATCCGGGGCATTACAACCCCATTATTTAATGTTACTGTCTTCATACAATAGCTTTATTTGTTCTGCAAATTAAACAAAACTCTGAAAACTTTGCTCAATACAAATTTCGGTAAGTTTTACCAATTTTACCTCATCAGAGTTGTCCTTTCAAAATTTCAAAGATTTCATCACGGGAAAACGTCTTGCAGCAGCCGGGAGTAAGTACGCAGGTATCGGCTGAATCGCGTAACACCTTTTCATCAGTGATACCCATCCGGCTCCAGCGTGTAGGCATACCTATTTCCTGGATAAAATCTTCAAGAAGATCGATACCTGTGTTTGCCACACGCAAATCGTCATTGTCGTGGACGCCCCATACCTCACGGGCCATCCGCGCCAGTTTCTGTGTGCCTTCGGGCAGATAGTGGCGGTAGAGCGCGGGGTGTATCACTGCAAGCCCTTGACCGTGGTTGCAGTCGGTGTACGCACCTACGGCATGCTCAATCATGTGGCATTGGAAGTCGGTCATTTTGCCGAGTTTCAGCATCCCGTTTTCAGCCATAGCCGAGTCCCACATCAACTCGCCACGGGCAAAGTCATCATCAGGATTTGCTATAATGGCACGGATATTTTTAATCACGTTGCGCATTATCGCCTCGTTGACTTCATCTGAAACATTGGTGGCGAAGGGCTGTCCCATATAAGTTTCCATACAGTGGCTCAGAGTGTCGAAAGCCCCGCTTATCACCTGCTTCATGGGGAGAGTGAGCGTAAGGTCGCTGTCGAGAACTGCAAAACGGTGGAAAGCTCCGAAAAGGGCCTGCTTGAGTTTCTTTTCTTCGTGGGTTATCACAGCACCGTTGTTTTGTTCCGCACCGGTGCCGGATGCCGTAACGACAGCCCCGCAGGGCACAAATTCAGTTGGCAGGCGGTGTTCATTATAGAACAGATCCCAGACATCTTCGTCAGTCTTTGCCTGAGCGGAGATGATTTTGCAGCAGTCGATTACCGAACCGCCACCAACGGCAAGAATGAAGTCCACGCCTTCTTTGCGGACAACCTCCGCTCCTTCCTGAACTTTGGCATAAGTCGGGTTAGGCATGATGCCGCCGAAATCCACAACTGTCTTTCCGGCCTCTTCAAGCCAGCCACGGATTTTGTTATACAGACCGGTGCGTTTCAGCGACCCACCGCCATAGGCAAGCATGACAACACTGCCCATATCAGGCATTTCTTTTTTCAGCGCGTCTTCTGCACATCCTTTCCCGAAATACTGCTTTACGGGATATTGATAGTTAAAACTATTCATAGTTTATGGAATTTGTAACGTAACCAGACAATGCCATGAGGCATTTGCTCAACTGAGAGAAGCTCCAGAGCCTGCCCGTCGGCAGGTAGTTCATCCGAGTGTCCAAGGTATTCAAAGATTGACGGTGCGGTGGTAAGTCCGTCTATTCCGGGATAGATCACAAGGCTCAATTCATCGATAAGTCCTTGCGCAAGCATTGCACCGTCGATTATACCACCACCTTGCAGGGATATACTCTCGACATTGAAATACCGCCCGACGAGGGCCAAAACCTCACTAAGATTGCAGACATCATCCACAACAAGATACGAAACGCCTTTATCTTCAAGAGCCGCAAGATAGTCTGTTGTGGCATTCTTACCTAAAACAGTTAGAATATTGTCGCCACGCAGGCGGTCCGAGGTGAAAAATATATCGGCATCGGGGTCAATGGTGATAAACAGCCTCGATGAAGTACGGTTGCCCACAAATAGCTTTCCGCTTTCGCCCACCGGTTCGCCTTTAGGCATAAATTTGTACGGAAAAGCCTCACGAGCGGTAGCTTTGCCGAACATCCATGCGTCGGTACCGAGACTTTTGCCTATGGTGGCATATTCTTTGAAAAGTTCTGACGGGTTTGTACCATCGAAGGGGGCAGTCCAACGTCCGGGCAACAGACGCCCATCGACTGAACTCATTATGTGGCATATTACTTTTGGTGTCATAAAATTATGCTTTTATTTTGATAACTTTTGAGCCGCCAAAAACATCGCTCATCGGTATGCTGTCGAGCTGGCGGTCGATAGCCTCAACTTCATCTGTTGACAGATTTATATCAGCAGCTCCGATGTTTTCTTTCAGTCGGCAAAGGTGGCGTGTACCGGGGATAGGCACGATATACGGTTTTTTACACAGCATCCACGCAAGGGAAATCTGCGAGGGCGTGGCGTGTTTCTCTTCGGCGAGGCGACGTATAAGTTCAAACAGCATCTCGTTTTCCTCAAAACTCTCCCGACTGAACTGTGGCATTGCAGCGCGATAATCATTCTTGGGATTGAATTTTGATTCGGCGGTATAGAAGTCCGACAACAGACCGTTGGCAAGCGGGGAGAACGCTATAAAGCCTACATTCAATTCCTCGAGAGTCGGAAAAATATCCTCGTGCCACCTTGCCATCATCGAATAGCGGTTCTGTATAGCTGTTACGGGACATACCGCATGGGCGCGACGGAGATATTCTTCATTAGTTTCCGATATACCCCAATGGAGTATCTTGCCTTCCTGTATCAGCTGCGACATAGTATCTGCCACAATTTCCGGGTCTACATCCAGGTCGATGCGGTGTTGCAGATATAGGTCGATATGATCGGTCTGCAATCGGCGGAGAGAGCCATCAACTGCGCTCCTTATACTGCCGGGCGTTGCGTCCGGTATCAGCGGATAAGGGCCGGGCTCGTGGGATTTGTCGAACGTAAGACCGAATTTTGTTGTGATTACAACCTTATCACGGTAAGGCTTCAATGCTTCTCCAAGCAATTCCTCGTTATCGTGAGGATTTGTATCCGTGCCGTAAATTTCAGCGGTATCAAACAATGTATAACCCATCTCCACGGCATCGGCGAGGAGAGTTTTCATAGCTTTTTTATCAGCGGGTGCCCCGTAGGCGTGGCTCATACCCATACATCCGAGGCCGACAGGCGCTACTGCCAAGTCCCGAAGTTTTCGTTCTGCCATTATTTATTTGATTATCTTAGTAGTCTTGTTGCCTGATCTCACTATATATACACCCTTACCGACTGTATCAGGAGATACCATGCGACCATTTAAGTCATAGTATGTTTCAGGTGTGTTTGTAGCCATATCTGCATTTATAGTATTTATCGCCGCAGAGTTGCCCTGCATAATCGGAGTGAGGAAAGCATCGAAGTCATTTCCCCAGATTGAGGCATTGCCTCCGCTACCATATCCATGCGGATAACCTTGAAGCACTTTGGTTTCCACTCTTACACCGGCCTCTTTCACTGCATTTGAGTTTTGGGTAAACTGGCCGGCAAATCCGTCGCGTGTACCCCAGCAATAGAAAGCAGGAGGAAGGTTCGCGGCACGGAGTGTCTCAACATTGTTCATCGACACACTCAATCTTCCATAGAAAGAATATATCATGCCCACGGCACAGGCTGAGACAGGCACGTTGTCAAGTTCATCAGGCCGGTAGGAACTGTCAAGGGCTGTACCGTTGGTAAGGTCACGCCAGTTCAGCAGAACCTCTCCGTTCAATATACCTCCGGCTGAAAAACCGACAAGCGCGATGTTTTCAGGATTGATACGATAGTCTTCAGCGTGGGCTTTTACATATCGTATCGCCCTTTGCAGGTCTGTTGCGCTGGCCTGCATGGAATAAGGATTGATGCGGTAGTTCACAATAAAGCACTGGTATCCCATCGGTACAAGCATATCGGCTATATCGTAGCCCTCGTTCTGCATACTGCGGAAAGCAAATGCACCTCCGGGGCAAATCATCACGGCACCTTTGGGCTGAACATTATCAGGCACTGTATATACCAGCATATTGGGCATAAAGTCAGGGCCATCGGAATTATTCACGTTCTCACGAAACCCGGGAATATTGCCACGTTGCCAAAGTTCCACTGTACCTTCCATCGGTGCTGTCGCACCTCCGGGGTTAAGACTGCCATACTGTTCGTTGATAAGGTCAATCCATGTCTGTATGCGGCTTTCGTTGATAGAGCCGCCTGTAAGTCCAAGACCTTCAAGATGCTCGGCATCAGGTGTCATATCCACAATTGCCTGAAGGGTTTCTTCACGGTAGGTTGATGCGTATGTTGTAAAGGGAACAACGGTTTTACCCTCAAAATCGTAGCTTTCCGCAAAAGTATGGAGAATCATGGGAGCGGTGTGCCACCACACGGGGCCACCGAGAAAAACGATGTCGTATTCTTCCCAATTCGCCACCTTGCTTTTAATGGCGGGCCGGGCGTTGGTGTCGCGTTCCTCCAATGCCACTTCAGTGCATGGAGTATATGATGTGGGATAGGGCTTGACGGGCTCGATTTCAAACAGGTCGCCACCGGCGATTGACTGAATTTGTTCCGCCATGCGTTGGGTTGTTCCTCCCCATGAGAAATAGGCTATCAAGACTTTTTTGCCTGAAAAATAATCGGAGCCCACCCCGTCGCCCGGCTGTACCGGCTGGGGCTGTTCGGGCATCTCCGGTTCATTTGCGCTGCATGACATAAAAGCCAACAGCATCAGAAGTAAAAAAATATAATGTTTCATACCTGTTGTGGTTTTGGAATTTTACAGATACAAAATTACTGACCGACTGCGAAGGTACTGTTACTCTTTTTTCGGGTCGTTATTCCAAATTTTCCGAAAATAGTTTGGCTCGAATGGTACCAAGGGTATATGTAGATGCCCGCTGGAGAATTTAATTATGTCAAGGTACTCTTTGCTGCTTTTGGGTTTGGCCCGCGGCGGCAGCTGCCGCTTAAGCCACAATTTTGCGGCTTAGTTGATTGCGCGCGTTGCGCGCGGTTAATTCCGGGCCGCGCCCGGAGAGAATTGCGGCCGGAGGCCTCAGAGAATCGCGCGCGGAGCGCGCAGTTGGCGCGCCTTTGCGTCGTGGCTTACTTAGCCATTTCAGCTTTTGCTGCTCTCTTTGGCTGATGACTTGGGAGGCGGCGAGGGGGAGAACAGCTGCGCCATCGCCGCTGCCGGCGGCGGTGTGGCGCCGGCGCATGTTGTAGTAATAACTTGCGAAAAAACTCAGGCAGTTGCTGCGGTAGCGGCCTACAAGGATCACGGCGGAGCCGCGAATGTGGGGGACGGTGTTGAGGAGGTTTATTATTGTGTCGCGGGCACGCGGGTCGCCGAGGAGGTGGGCGCCGTAGTTGTGGAGGTTGAAGGCTATGGCTTGTGTGGGCTGCACACCTCGGCGTGTGCCGAAGCGAGTGCGGCCGCTGAGGGCATGGACGGTGCGGTCTCTGGCATCGAAAGTAGCGTTTCTGCGGTGTGTGGCGAGCGTGCGTGTGCGGTCTGCTATTATCACTTCGCCCCATGGGGTGTACGTGTCGCGGAGGAAACGGAGGTAGGCTGTGAGGATTGGTTCGAGTTGGGCGACGGGCGCACCTGTGGTGTCGATGCATGCGCGCAAATGGCCGCCATGACGCCATCGGTGGCGCTCAAGGTGGCTGATAACGGCTTCCTGAAAGCGGGTGGGCTTACGACCGTACCATTTTATGAATAGGTGCGCGTACATGGTACAAATATAGGTTTCATGTGTGGGTAATGTTACCACAAATGAAACCTATAGTTGCATTAACAAGGAAAAATTAATAATGCCGATACCCGAAGGGCGGTTAAATTATTTCAGGGTCCGCGGTGCTGTTGTTGCGCTGTGATCGGCTACGCTGATTAGCCATTTTAGCTTTAATATGATGGATTTTTGGGACGCATGCGGCTGATTGCGGTTCATATTTTCTGAAATATTGGTAAATGTTACGGTGGTTTGTGCAAGGCTGATTCAGGATACGGTTGGTAACTTTGCAGTGCTACCAAAATAATTCAACGGCACAAAAAACAAGATTACATGAAACTTAAAACGATTTTAATCATGGCAGCATCAGCTATCAGTTTTGGCACGGTTCTCCATGCACAGGATAATCCGTGGGGCCTTGTCTATGAGGAGGCAATCACCGAAAACACTCCCGGCAAAGTGAATATCCATCCGGTAAAATACGATCTCGACGGCATTGAGGTAGCCGCAAACGTCTATACTCCGGCCGGTTATAACCCCGATGAAAAGGAATATCCGGCTATCATCGTGGCACACCCCAATGGAGGAACAAAGGAGCAGGTGGCAGGGCTGTTCGCACAACGGATGGCAGAAAGAGGCTATATAACCATTGCCGCCGATGCCTCATATCAGGGTGCAAGCGGTGGTGAACCCCGCCACACCGACAAGCCATATTTCCGTATCAATGACATTCACGGTATGGCGGACTATATTTCCAAATACCCCGGCGTTGACCCTCAGCGTATAGGCGCATTCGGCATTTGCGGAGGTGGCGGTTATACTCTCGGTGCGGCAAAAAGCGACAAGCGTTTCAAGGCTGTGGCAACCCTCAGTATGTTCAATTCCGGCCGTGTACGCCGCAATGGCTTCATGGACTCGGCTATGCCCACAATTCAGCAGCGGCTCAAACAAGCATCTGATGCCCGAGAAAAAAGAATTGAAACAGGAGAGATTATATTTACAGGCGACATGAACCTGACGGATGAGGAGATTGAGAAACTGCCGTTCGACCTCTACCGTGAAGGTGCAATATACTACAACCGCACCCATGCTCACCCCAATTCAACATTCCGCTACACAATGGAAAGTCTGATGGACCTGATGACTTGGGATGCGACAGACCAGATCAACCTTATCAACGCCCCTCTGCTTATGATGGCCGGAAACAAGGCCGACACTTTCTACATGACCTCAGATGCCTTTGAGAAAGCTACCGGCACAACAGACAAGGAACTTTTCCTTATTCCGGGTGCGACCCACATCCAGACATATTATGTGCCTGAATACGTAGATCAGGAAGTCGGCAAACTCACAGAGTTTTTCGGTAGAAATCTATAAATAAATTTTGTTATGAACCGATTGATTATCTCATTTCTTGCGATTTTCCCCTTAATGTGTATGGCAATGAACATAGATAATTTCAAGCAACCTTACCCGGCAGGTACGGCGATGGAGGGCAATCCGAATTTTATCGGCACGGCGTGGCTTTATCCTTTGAGTCAAGAGAAGGAGTTGAATGTGCCGATGTTCAATGTTACATTTGAGCCGGGATGCCGCAACAACTGGCACCGTCACAGCGGCGGTCAGATACTTATCGCGACTGCCGGCACAGGCTATTATCAGGAGAAAGGCAAAGCCGCCCGTCGGCTGTATCCCGGCGACATCGTAGAGATAGCCCCCGGCGTTGAACACTGGCATGGAGCGGGGCCCGACAGTTGGTTTGCTCATCTGGCTATCGAATGTAACCCTGAAAACAATGAGGTGACTTGGCTCGGTCCGGTCGCCGACTCAGAATATCTCGAAGCTACAAAAAATCCGGAGGCAGTAACCGAGCTCACACCCCGTCAGCAGGCTATTGTTGCAATCGCTTCGTATGCTGCAATCGGTGACACCGACGGCTTGACAAAAGCTCTTGAGCAAGGTTTGACAGCAGGAATGACAGTAAACGAAATCAAGGAGCTGCTGATACAAGTGTATGCCTACTGCGGCTTCCCTCGCTCTTTGACATCTCTCGGTGTTTTCAAAAATCTACTCTCTGAGCGTATGGCAAAAGGGATAACCGACGCGGAGGGCGAATCGGCATTGGTGGTGAGCGACATTGACAAGTATGGGCAAGGAGCAAAGACCCTCAGCGAACTCTCAGGAATACCTGTTGATGCTCCGGCACCGTGGTACGAGGATTTCGCTCCCGGTATCAACCGCTTCTTGAAAGAGCATCTTTTCGCCGACATCTTCGGTCGCGGAGTGCTACCCTACACAGACCGGGAACTTGCCACTGTGTCTATGCTCACGGCTCTTGGCGGAGTCGAACCTATGGCAACGGGCCACATCGGTATATGCCGTCATCTCGGAGTCACCACTCCGCAGTTAAACTCACTGCTGGACATCATCGAGTATAATATCGGTCAGTCAAAAACAGAACCCATCCGCAAAATTGTAAATAGATGAAGAGGTTAATTCCATTAATAATATCAGCTATGGCAATAACATCATCTTTTGCCGAAGGCATTGTAATAAAAAAACAAGGACAGTTCCCTGTTGGGGGCACCACCATGCAGCGCGAAGGCACTTTCAATCCCGACACTTTTGTCGGCTGGGCTGAGCAAGACCAGGCCGGGCAAAGTTATCGTTGCGATCATGCGTTTGCCCGCTACCAGATACCTGCCGACGCGAAATCTATGCCGCTGGTGTTCGTGCATGGTTATGGCGGTGACGGCGTGTGCTGGGAAACTACGCCTGACGACCGTCCCGGCTTCGCAACCCTCCTGCTTGCCGAGGGTTATCCGACATACGTTCTCGACCTCCCCGGCCGTGGACACGCGTCGCGCACAAGCTCCACTGTTACGATCGAGCCGGTAGCAGACGAAATGTTCTGGTTCGACATCTGGCGCATGGGTATCTGGCCCGAATGGAATGAAGGGATACAGTTCCCGAAAGACTCTCTCAGTGTCAACAACTTCTTCCGTCAGATGGTGCCCGATCTGAGCAATCATCAGCTTGATGTTCCGGCACTCGATGCAATGGCAAAGAAAATCGGAAATCAGGTATTAGTGACGCACTCCGCAGGAGGTTTCCCCGGATGGATGGCGGCTATGCGCAATCCAGAAGTGAAGGGTGTTGTTGCCCTTGAACCCGGAGGTTATGTTTTCCCCGATAGTGAAATTCCCGCTCCGCTACCCGGTCTGACCGGAGGCTTGAAAGGAGTAGGCGTGCCGATGGAACAATTCATGGAACTTACCAAAAAGCCGATTGTAATTTATTTTGGCGACTACATTCCCGAAAGCAACGCCACCACTCTTGGCGGAAGCAACTGGGAGGTGAGATTGAAGATGGGCCGTGAGTTTGTCGCGGCAATCAACCGTCACGGAGGCGATGCCACCCTTGTACTTCTTCCCGAAATAGGGATAAAAGGCAACAGCCATTTCCTCATGCAGGAGCTCAACAATGATGTGATAGCCAAACTCGTAGCCGAGTGGCTTGACATGAAATTTCAAAAATAATTCTTATCTTTGCCATTATAATCGGCAAATTATGGCAGACGAGAAATTATTTGACAAAATCATCATCACCGACTCTTTGAGCGAGATAGCCTCCGAAAAAATGGAAGGCTACCTCGCTCATGCGTTGTGTCTTGCCGGGAGCATGGAATTTGATTTCAACGGAAAGCATTTCACTTTCGGACGACATGACCTTATGATAGTACGCAAAGGTGGTCTTGTTGACAATATGCGCATCTCTGATGATTTCAGGGTGATGGTCATATATATCAATTCCGGATTTGTTGAGCATTGTACCCCGCAGTCAAACTACGGCATGAAAGGACAACTCGCATTGTTCATGAACCCCGTGATGAAACTCAATGAAGCGCAATTCGCTCTCTGTCTTCAGGATTTTCAAGGTGTGAGATACCGCTACGAGACCACTGGATTTGTGTTTTACGAAGAAAGCATCCGCTGTGCAGTGCAGCTTATGATTCTTGATTTCTTCGACTTCCATGCCTATAACTATGGAGAAGACTCCATTACGCCGCAATATGCTGCCGTTATGAACAAGTTTTTTGCTTTGCTCGATAGCGGCGTTTACCGCGAACACCGGGAAGTGACATACTATGCCTCGGAACTATGTATCACGCCCAAATACCTTTCGGAAATTTGCAAAAAAGTGAGCGGACACTCAGCCAACTTCTGGATCAACCGCTACACATCGCTTGACATCTCCCGCCAGCTGCGCGACAAGAGCCTGACATTCGTCCAGATTTCCGACATGTTTCACTTCTCATCTCCCGGCTATTTCAGCCGCTACGTGCAAAACAACCTCGGAATGAGCCCCTCCGACTACCGGGAATAACGCGAGATACCGTGTCGTAGCCTGAATTTTCCGGTTCGGGATTTGGTTATTTCAAAAATAAGCCATAATTTTGCGTAATCAATTACGCAATTAAATACATATATGGATTTTTTTGAGCGCACCGGAAAAATGGCGATCGGCAGCAGGCTGAGGGTACTGACAGAAACACTGACGCGAGATGCCGCAAGCATATATGGACTTTATGGCGTCGACATAAAGCCCAAATGGTTTCCTGTTTTTTACTCACTTACCGACGAGCAACCCAAAAGCGTCACGGCTATCGCAAGGGAAATAGGGCAATCCCACCCATCGGTAAGCACCATCGTCAAGGAGATGACGAAGTCGGGGCTTATCGTGGAAGTTGACGACAAGACAGACCGCAGATGCACACTCATAACACTTACGGAATATGGCAAAAGCCTCTCCCAAGAGCTTATAGCTCAGCTGCGAGATGTCGAGCGCGCTGTGGAGCAGATTTCCTCGGAATGCGACAATGACCTATGGGCTGCCATTGCCGACTGGGAGAAAGCCATAGGGCGAAAGTCGATTCTCGAGCGGGTAAGGGAGATAAAGGAGCAACGCGAACATTCGGAGGTGGAAATTGTAGAGTATCAGCCCCAGTACAAAAAATCGTTCTACGAGCTCAACCGAAAATGGATAGAGATGTATTGGGAGTTAGAGCCGCATGATATCGAGGTTCTGGAGAATCCCGAAAAATATATTCTTGAAAAGGGAGGGCATATATTCGTGGCGCTGTACAACGGATTTCCTGTGGGGGTATGCGCACTTTGTCCGATGCCGGAGGAGTCGGCCTACGATTTTGAGCTGGCAAAGCTTGCAGTAAATAATTCCATACAAAGAAAAGGAATTGGCCGCAGGCTATGCGACGCAGTAATAGATAAAGCACGAGAATTGGGTGGAAAAATGCTGTTTCTTGAAAGCAATACCCGCCTTAAACCCGCAATAGCCCTTTATCGCAAACTCGGCTTCAAGGAACTGCCAGAATACCATCCGGCGTATGCCCGAGGCGACATTCAGATGGAATTATCCCTTTAATAAGAAACTGTATGAGGACCAAAGTATTTGTACGGCGCGAAGATGCGCTCAAAAAGACTTTTAAGGGAGTAAATCTTGATTCCCTCGCTGTCGGAGAGAAGTCAATGGTAACAAAAATGAACTATGTGAAGGGCAATTTCGCCACGCTCCATTCTCATCCCCACGAACAGTGCGGATATGTTATTTCGGGCGAATACCGTCTGATAGTGGATGGCGATGAGAAGATCGATGTGATAATGCACCCCGGTGATACATACGCAATTCCCGGCAATACGCCCCACTCGTTTGAGGTTATTGAAGGGGGAGAGGTTATCGATGTATTCACTCCCCAACGTGAAGATTATATGTAGCTGTATCTTATTATAAAAATTCCGTAATAGCAGCATAAGTGCATGTGTATTCATGACTTATGCTGCTATTGTCGTTTGTTCATGTTTTTCGGAAAAATCGTAAGAACTCACGGAAATAAATGTAGGTGATTTCTCATGTCACTTTAGTAATTTTGCATACTTACAAACTGATAATTAGATTTTTGATATGAAAATGCATATTTTGATGTTGTCCGCTATATTTCTATGTGCATCTTGCTCGGAAGACGAGGACATTATCAAGAAGGAGGATTCAATGAAGCCTAATACGGAAATACCCACCGAAAATGGTGGTGGGACTAACAACTCACCTGCGGGGAATATATTTACCACCAATTCAACAGTTGATGATGTTATATCCAATCCGGCATTTGGGGATTTCGGCTATCTGTTATTTCCCGTTGACCGTAATATATCACGTTCTATGACACTTGCCGACATCAGTTCATCAAGCGTATATATTTGGTATAGCCACATACAGCCGGAGAAAACGGTGGAGATAATCAACCGACTGTATAATGACGCCATCGCTGGAAAAAAAATATTTTATCGGATATATTCCGATGCAGAAATAGCAGCAGATCCATCTAAAGCTGATACCGGATTGTTCCTTTTCAGAGGAAATGCAGGAAAGCCGTTTGCCATCACCAATGCCGGAGGCGGATTTATGTATGTCGGAGCTATGCACGACAGTTTTCCCCATTCGCTCGAGATAAGCAAAGCCGGGTATAGCGCGTTTGCTCTTATCTACCGTCCTGATGATCCTTATTCGGATTTGGCAAGAGCGATAGAGTTTATCCATGACAATGCTTCAGATTTGGGCGTTAAGTCCGAGGATTATTCTCTTTGGGGCGGCTCGGCCGGCGCAAGAATGTCTGCGGTTTTAGGTAATCAGGCATATCTGCAACAGTTAACAGGCCGTACTGACATTCCACAGGCTTCGGCTATAATTATGCAGTACACCGGATATACACAGGCATCACAATATGATGCTCCGACTTATGTATGCGTTGGTTCAAACGATGGTATCGCTTCCTGGCGAACTATGCAAAACAGGCTGCAGCGTCTTTCTGCAATGGGCATCCCAACCGAGTTTCATGTCTATGAAGGATTAGGACATGGATTTGGTATTGGCACAGGAACGGTTGCCGACGGCTGGGTGAATGATGCTCTTAAATTCTGGCAAAAGAACATGAAAACAAGTGGAAGTGCGGGAATCCCCCCTGTGTATGCAGATTGAGAAAAGGGAAAAAATGGTAAGAGTTACCGATATTTTTCAAACACACTCGATAATGCAAGTTTGTTCTTTTACTGAATTAAAAAATACAAGATATGAAAAATAGAATATTAGGAACAGCATCTTCGCTCGAAGTATCCGGTATAGGACTTGGCTGCATGGCTATGAGCCACGGCTATGGAGAACCTGCCGATAAGAAAGAGATGATAAAACTTATCCGCACAGCCCATGATTTAGGCGTGACTTTCTTCGACACTGCGGAGGTTTACGGCCCCTATACCAATGAGGAACTTGTCGGTGAAGCTCTCGAACCGATACGGAACGAGGTGAAGATTGCCACAAAGTTCGGCATAAGCATGAATATGGACGATTTCAAGCAAGTGCTTGACAGCCGTCCCGAAACAATCCGACGGTCGGTTGAAGGCTCGTTGAAGCGTCTTCGCACAGACCACATTGACCTCTACTATCAGCATCGTGTCGACCCCGATGTTCCCATTGCCGATGTGGCCGGCACAATCAAAGACCTCATGGATGAAGGTAAAGTACTGCATTGGGGATTGTCGGAGGCCGGAGTGGATACTATCCGTGAGGCCAATTCAATCTTGCCACTCACAGCCGTACAGAGTGAATTCTCGCTCTTCTGGCGTGAACCGGAAAAGAAACTTCTGCCTGTTCTTGAAGAACTCGGCATCGGTCTTGTTCCGTTCAGTCCACTCGGAAAGGGTTTCCTTACCGGCGGCATAACCAAGGACACAAAGTTCGGGAAACACGACTTCCGTTCATCTGTGCCACGTTTCCAGAAGGAAAACATCGAGGCGAATATGGCTCTCGTAGAGTTTGTCAAGTCTATCGCTGAAAAGAAAGGTGTCACCCCCGCACAAGTCGCCATTTCATGGATATTATACCAGAAACCGTGGATTGTGCCTATACCCGGTAGCCGAAGCCTCAAACACCTTGAGGACAACATTGCGGCAGCCAATGTAACCTATACTCAGGAGGAAATGGCAGAAATTAATGCCACCCTCGACACAATAGTTATCCAAGGTAACCGCTATAACAGCAACAACCAATCCCATATCGGGAACTGACAACCCGATGCCATCCCTGCAGGAGGCAAGCGTGCGACCTGTTCTCCTGCAGGGATGCTGTCGGTTGATAGCCTGTCAGGGCTATACTATTCCTTGTTGTTCAGAAGCCATTGCGAACGCACCGTGTCGGGAAGATGACGGACGGTGAAGTCTGAAAATGTAACCGAAAAGCCGTCGCCATCCGGGCATGCCGCCATCATTCCTACCCTGACCGGTTTGTGCGCCTCCAGCCATGCATTACGCATAAGAGTGTATTCCTTATCGTCAAACGAATAGAATATCTCTACTGCATCGAGCCGCCGCACGGCCTTTATCCATAGTTCCTCGACGGGACGGTCGAGGGCGATGACGCTCCAGTCGGACTTGTGATGAGTGACCACGGTGCTGAGATTATATTTACCGTCGACAAATTCTATTCCGGTCTTGATATAGTTTTCATTGTCGATGCGTATCATCATTCCGGCCTGGTCGAACCGCACTTTATAATCGCCCGAGACTTTTACCTTAGCCTCGAACTCACCACCGTATTCAGCATAATAAAACGGGGCATCATCGACGGTGAAGCCGTAGTGGGATATGCGCCAATAATCGCTTTTCGGCGTCACCGACATGGTGAGCCGGCCATTTGATATCGACCATTCTGCCGGCTCATTAAACCAGTTCATCTTCTCAAGCGTCTGAGCTACGGTGTTCAGGCAAACAGTAGCCATAAGCATAATCGTAAATGTCGCTTTATTCATATCTGTCATAAAATTTGTTTCACTACCCGACAAGGATTTCCTACAGCCACACTGCGGGCCGGAATATCACCAACAACCACACTGCCTGCACCGATCACACTGTTGTCGCCGATTGTCACGCCCGGCAGCACGCACACATTGCCACCGATCCAAACATTATGGCCTATCGTGATGGGGCGGGCATATTCCAATCCTTTATTTCGCTCCATAGGGTCGAGAGGATGGCCTGCGGTATAGAAAGAGCAGTTGGGAGCCACAAAAACATTATCGCCAAATCGCACGGGGGCTTCGTCAAGAATGACAAGATTGAAATTGGCATAGAAATTTTTGCCCACTTCTATGTTGTAGCCATAGTCGCAATAAAACGGTTGCTCTATAAGAATGTCGCCCCCCACCTTTCCCAGAAGCGATTTCAGAATCGCGTTCCTTTTGGCGGTGTCTGCAGGCCGCAGATCGTTGTAGTCACGGCACTTCTCCTTACACTCCATCCGTTCAGCAATCAGAGCAGGATCGTTATTGGCATCGTAGAGCATGCCTTTCAGCATTTTTTCTTTCTCTGTCATCTTTGAATAACTATTGTTGTTTATTAATTTTGCAAAGTTAACGAGTTGCAAAACAACAGGCAATGGCTATAAATAACCAATTTGCATGAACACCACCCACAAGAGTATAGACACACTGCTACGGCAACAATTTTTTTCGGATCCCAGCTGCAACAATGATATAGTAATGCACTACGCCGAATGTATCGCTATCATTGAAAAGGCAATAGTGGTTGTGAGCGATCTGAAGGATGGATGGAGTAGAATCTTTCACGGTGGATTCTCGGATACTCTTGGATTGGAAGGTGTAGCCACAGAGGCATCCATATGGGAAAAAGAGATTCTGGAGCGTATGTCGCCCGCAGAACAGGAAGAAAAATATCTTGCCGAGCTAAGATTTTTTAATTTTCTCAGACATATACCCCGAAGCAAGCGCGACAGCTATTATCTGGCCACCCATTTGAGAATGACCGGCAGAACGGGCAATATAGCCGATGTGCTGCACCGCATGCATTATTGGTATGAAGACGGCTCGGATGCGATCCGCTTCGGCATTTGCATATATGGCCCTATGTCCTTCAGCCTGCCCTCAAAAAGCGTTGTAATCGATTCCCTGACCGGAATATGGCAGGAGCTTTCATCAAAATGCGATGATACCATTCTCTCCATACGCGAAAAGCAGGTTCTCGCACTGATTGATAAAGGGCTCTTAAGCCGGGAGATTGCCCAGCGCCTATGCATCAGCAAAAACACCGTAAGCCGCCATCGTCAGGAAATTCTTGCCAAACTTCAGGTAAGAAACTCCACAGAGGCTTGTAGGAAAGCCAAGCTGCTCGGTATAATAAATTAAGCCATAATATGACAATTAAAATATAAAAAAAGACGCCTTGTCCGGATGGCGGACAGGCGTCGTAATATTGTTATATGTGAATCTTTAGGTCAGATAAAGCAGGAAACCTGCTGAATGGGAGGGGCTAAACAATTCAGCGGCGGGTAATGTCGCTGAGGCGTGCAAAAGCATCGCTGTTGCCCATGTCGGCGCTGTAGAGGGCCGAGCTTGCAATGCAGTACCATTCTACTGCTTTCTTAATCATGTTCATAATAATTGTACCTTTAAATTAAACTAAAACTGAGCTAACTGATGGTTAATATTGCGTCCTCTGACGCATTGCTCTCATGAAACTTACACTTAAATAACAGTGCAAAGGTACAAAAAGTTTTCCGATTATATGTTTTAAAACATAATTTTTCAGCATGTATAAATAAAAAATCAGGGCCGGCGCGATGCCGACCCTGACTTTATAAAGTTATGACTTGCTGCGTATGTTTAATCCTGATTGAGGTTTACACGCTTGAAGGCTACAGCTACGAGACCCTTGGCGGCCTGTTCGAGATATGCGCCGATGGTGAGGTTGCCGTCCTTGATGAACTCCTGCTCCATGAGCACGGATTCCTTGTAGAACTTGTTGACACGACCGTTGGCGATGTTCTGGATCATCTGCTCGGGAAGGTTTGCAGCCTTTGCCTCTGCAGTGGTCTTGGCAATTTCGCGGGCCTTGGTGGCTTCCTCTTCGGTGAGCCAGCCCTTGGCGATGTTGCTCTCGATGTGAGCTTCGCTGTCAACGAGGTTGGGGTTGATACCGGCCTTTTTCAAGGCAGCCTCAACAGCCTTCTTCACCTGCTCTTCCTTGGTCTTTTCGATCGCTACATTATATTCTGCATCGATGATAGACTGAGGAACTGCATCGCGGCTCACAGCCACAGGATTCATGGAAGCAACCTGCATGGCCACGTCGCGGCCTACCTGATAGTCCACACCTTCCTGGTTGAAGCCAACGATAGTGGCAAGCTTGTTACCGAGGTGGTTGTAGCTCATGGTGGAGGCAGCTTCGAGGCACTCATAGGCGCCGATTTCAGTTTTTTCGCCGGTTTTGCCGGTTTCTTCCACAACGAGGTCGGCTACAGTGCGGCCGTTGATTTCGAGAGCTTTGAGCTCGTCAACGTTTTTGCACTTTGCAGCTACAGCGGCGTCGAGGATTTCCTGAGTCAGGGCTACGAAGCCGGCGTTTTTAGCCACGAAGTCGGTCTCGCACTTGAGAGCGAGAACAGCAGCAAAAGCGCCGTCGTGCTTTGCGAGTACGCAACCTTCAGCGGCTTCGCGGTCTTCACGCTTGGCGGCTACAGCCTGGCCCTTCTTGCGAAGGATTTCAACAGCAGCTTCGATGTCGCCGTTGGTTTCGGCCAAAGCTTTTTTGCAGTCCATCAAGCCGGCGCTTGTAAGGTGACGCAGCTTGGTGATATCTGCCATGGATGGTGCCATATTATTGATATTTTGCGGGTTGAACTTAGTTTAAAACAGGTCGGATAGATTATTCGGCAGCTTCTTCGGCGGCAGGAGCTGCTTCCTCAGCGGGAGCTGCGGCAGCTTCGGGCTCTACGTCGGAACGACGTACACGACGGCGCTCGCGGCGGGGAGCTGCATCGGCTGCAGGTGCATCCTTCTCGGTGTCTACCTTCTCAACTTTGCGCTCTTCAAGACCCTCTGCCATTGCGGCAACTACAGTGTCGAGAACGAGCTCGATGCTCTTGGAGGCATCGTCGTTGCAAGGGATGACGAAATCCACGCCGGAAGGATCGCTGTTGGTATCTACCATAGCAAATACGGGGATACCGAGGCGGTTGGCTTCAGCAACTGCGATACGTTCTTTAAGCACGTCAACAACAAAGAGTGCGCTGGGCAGACGGTTGAGGTCGGCGATGGAGCCGAGGGTCTTTTCCAGTTTGGCACGCTGACGCGAGATCTGGAGGCGTTCGCGCTTGGAGAGGTTGTCGAAAGTACCGTCCTTGGTCATGCGGTCGATGGTGGTCATCTTCTTCACAGCCTTGCGGATAGTGGGGAAGTTGGTGAGCATACCACCGGGCCAGCGCTCAATGACGAAGGGCATGTTGACGGTGGCAGCCTTATCGGCCACTACCTGTTTGGCCTGTTTCTTGGTTGCCACGAAGAGCACTTTCTTGCCCTGCTTGGCGATGTTTTTGAGAGCTGCGGCAGCTTCATCCAGCTTGGCTGCAGTCTTATAGAGGTCGATGATGTGGATACCGTTGCGCTCCATGAAGATATAAGGAGCCATGGCGGGATTCCATTTGCGTTTGAGGTGGCCGAAATGGCATCCTGCCTCGAGGAGTTGTTCAAAAGTGGGTGTTGCCATACTTTTAAATAAGGGGGTTGGTTTACGTTCTTGTGGGAATTGCAACCGTGCGGTAGGGAACGTGTCCATCCACGCGGTTTAGATACTAAACACTGATATAAGTGTAAGATTGCATCATGCCGCAAGTGCGACAGGACAAATCTTAACGCTTGCTGAACTGGAAGCGCTTGCGGGCTTTGGGCTGACCGGGCTTTTTGCGTTCTACGGCACGGGCGTCGCGGGTCATGAAGCCAGCTTTGCGGAGCACCGACTTGTCATCGGGGTTGATTTTGACGAGAGCGCGGGCAATGCCGAGACGGAGAGCCTCTGCCTGGCCTTTGTAGCCACCGCCGTCAAGATTGACATGGATGTCGTACTTCTCCACAACGTCGAGGGCGCTGAGGGGCTGCTTGACGATGAACTGAAGAATCGAAGAGGGGAAATACACTTCGAGGGGGCGCTTGTTGATGGTGATGACGCCGGTGCCTTCTTTAAGGATTACGCGTGCGACGGCGGCCTTACGACGGCCAACTGCATTTATATTTTCCATGCTTACGATTATTTCAGGGTGTTAACATCTACAACGACGGGGTTCTGCGCTGCGTGGGGGTGCTCAGGACCGTTGTACACGTGCATGTTCTCGATGAGACGACGGCCAAGACGGTTTTTGGGGAGCATGCCTTTCATGACGCGGATGAACAGGGGGTTCATTCCGGGCTTGAGGTGCTTGTTGAAGCTCTTCTTGATGAGGACCTCGGGGGTGAGCTCACGCTGACCGCCGGGATAGCCGGTGTAGTTGAGATAGATGCGGTCGGTCATTTTTTTGCCGGTGAGACGCACCTTTTCGGCGTTGATGATGATAACGTTGTCGCCGCACTCCACATTGGGGGAGTAGCTGGGTTTGTTCTTGCCACGAAGCAAGAGTGCGACTTTCGAGCACAGACGACCAAGGGGCTGGTCGGTTGCATCGATCACCACCCACTGGTGTTCTACGCTCTGTGCGTTAGGTGAAAGAGTTTTGTAGCTTAAAGTATCCACTTTATTAATTTCTTGATTAGATGTTAATTAAACAGCAACAAGGAGGCGCTGCTCGGCCAAAAGCACATCGCCCGAATGCCACTGAAAGTTTAATTTGGACATAATCGGCCTGCAAAGGTACGTTTTTTTTCTTACATAACAATGGATTATGAGAAAAAAATGGTATATAAACCCAAAGAAACTTCTCTCCCCGCCGGCTCCAGGGAGAGGACAAGGCGGGACGGCGGGCACTTGCTAATATATAGCTTCACAGGCTCTGACACGGGTATATAGAAAGAGCCCCGGGCTTCCTTGCGGAGGTCCGGGGCTCGGATAGGGGGCGGTTACCTACTCTCCCACTTTCGCAGTACCAT
>CAJTOZ010000016.1 GCA_910578095.1 uncultured Muribaculaceae bacterium
CGCCCCCTATCCGAGCCCCGGACCTCCGCAAGGAAGCCCGGGGCTCTTTCTATATTATGATTTCCGCAAAAGTGCCTAAACTGACATTAAAGGCCACAAGCCGGCTCAGTTCGGATGGGTTGCCCGGCGTCTATTGGCGCAGACCAGTTTTTGTAGCTCAATCTTTATTCAGCGCCCGGAAATTTTACGGCCGTGGTGGAATGAATTCCAGGCGTCCTTTGCGTAGCCATCGCGCAGCACGCGGAATGATGATGCAGATGCTCCGTCTATCTTGCGGCCTTTGTAGTAGACGTTCCATGCGTCTTTTGCATATCCCTGGCCGAGAATTTTGAAGTTGTTGCGCGAGGCTTTTTTTATTTTTGTGCCGTAGTAATATACGTTCCAGGCGTCGCCGGCATAGCCTTCGCCAAGTGCTTTGAATGAAGCACTGGACGCCCCTTTGATCTTATGCCCGTTGTGGTAGGCGTTCCATGCGTCTTTTGCGTATCCATCGCGCAATATTCGGAAACTGGATGCCGAGGCGTCTTTCACTTCATGCCCGTCGAAGAACACATGGCGTCCGTCCACGAAATACTGGCCGCCGCAGCGGTGGCCGCGTACGTGCTCGGTGCGTTCGTTTCTATTCCGGTGGTTGTCGTGGCGGCGGGCGTCGACGGAGGTTGTGGCAACACATGCACACAATGCGATGATGAGTAGTGCTTGTTTCATGGCTGTATGTTTTTATTATTGGACTGCCGGAGCCGAAAAAGGTTTAGGGCACTATGATGGGGGCGGATATAAAAAAACTGCCCCTGGGGAGGCAGTTTTTATGAGTGTGCGCAGTGGTGCGGTCAGTCGGCAGCTGCGGCGTTTTTCTGTTCGGCTTCGAATTCCTCGCGTGCCTGAGCGAGCAGGGCTTGCGATGCGGCGTCTTTCTGCCAGTGGAAGGGAATGAAATTGCTGGAGGGGTTCACCCACGATTTCTTGCGGAATGCGAGGATTATGAACGGCAGCACTGTGAAGAGTACGACACCGCCTATGAGCACGCTGAACCATACGGCGTTGGAGCCCATCGATATCTGGCTCGGGGGGAAGAAGCTGAGCACGAATGCCAGCAGCGATCCGGCGAATCCCACGCCGCCCACAAGCCATATAAGCCAGTTGCCACGGCTACCGATGCGGAACGGGCGTGCGGCCGTCTTCATGGAGTAGCGCAGATATATGGCTGCGGCAAACATCATCAGGTAGGCGATGAGGTAGAGCACCACGGTGAGCTGCGACAGAATCTGGTAGAAACTTTGCACGGTGGGCATCACCACAAAGAGGAGCGACAGCACCGTGACGGCGAGGCCCTGCACGATGAGTATGTTTTTCTGGACGCCGGATTTGTTTGTCTTCTGGAAGAACGGAGGAAGATAACCGGCCTGACCTACGGCGAGTATACCTTTCGACGGACCGGCCACCCATGTGAGCACTCCGGCGAGCACTCCGAAGGCAAGCGCTATGGCGATGACGGGTGTGAGCCAGTTGAGGTGGAATGCATCGAAGTAGTTGTCGAAGCCCACAAGCAGGCTCTGGACCAGGTTAATGTCCTTGGCCGGTATTATTATGCCGAGTGCGTAGGTGCCGAGCACAAAAATCAGCACAGTCACGAGTGCGCCACCGAACACTGCCTTGGGATAGTTGACGGCAGGGTTGCTGATCTGTCTTACATGCACACCCGACATTTCCATGCCGGCGTAGAACAAGAATATGGATGCGGCGAGCACCACATTGTCGAAGTTGGTGAGATCGGGGAAGAAGTCGCCGTGGAAATTCATCTGCGACTGGCCCCCTGTGGCGAGATACACGCCGGCGCATACCACGAGGATGATGACGGGAACTATCGTGCCGACGATACCGCCTATCTTAGACACTTTTCCCACCCATCCGAGGCCTTTCATGGAGATAAGCGTCGCGAGCCAGTAGATGGCGAGCACTACGGCGAGAGTGTAGTAGCGGTTGGCGGCCAGATGCGAGTCCGCTACGTGGTCGAGACCAATGAACGCGAGCGATACCGCACCGAAAGTCAGTACCGTGGGAAACCATATTGTGCTCTCTATCCATTGCAGCCAGATACCCAAGAATCCGGCCTTGCTGCCGAATGCTTCTCCTATCCAGCGGAACATACCGCCCTGCTGGTATGGAAACATGGCGGCGAGTTCCGCAGCTACGAGTGATACCGGGATGAGGAATACGAGGGCGGCAAAAAGGTAATAGAAAGCCGAGCTCATGCCATATTCGGCTTCTGCCGGCAGTCCGCGCAGCGACACCACTGCCACGATGTTCATGATCATGAGAGTGAATACTCCCAGTTTTGCTGCAGGCTTGAGAGCCGGCGCTGATGCCGGTGTTGTGTTTTTAGCCATGACAAATCGTTATTAAGTTGGTTATGAGATTATTCAGTAATTGTCACACGGTCGCCGTTCATTATGCCGAGGCCGAGCGACTGCATGAAGTTGAGTATGGCTGCCTGCGCCTTGACGGAATTTCCGGCGCTGTCGAGCGGAGGGGCGAATGCCGCGATACCGAGCACTCCCGGCAGTACGCCTATCACTCCTCCACCTACTCCGCTCTTGGCCGGAATGCCGGATGTGTACAGCCAGTCGCCTGAATGCTGGTAAAATCCTACGGTGGCTATGAGGGTTGTGATTTTAGGAGCTATCTCAGGCGCAAACACCTGCTGCCCCGTAAGAGGATTGTGTCCACCGGAGGCTATTGTGGCGGCCATGACACCGAGCTGCGCGCATGTGATGCCGAGCGAGCACTGTCGGGTGTACAGGTCGAGGCTCATTGCGGGGTCGTCGTACAGGCGGTTGTAGTTTTTAAGCAGCCATGTGATGGCACGGTTGTTGAAATTCGTATCGCTTTCGCTTTTATAAAGTTCATCTATAAGTTCGGGCGCCGAACCGCACAAGTCGGTGATATTGTCGGTTATGGCCTTCCACTTGGCATCCGCATCGCCCTGCGGGCCCACCATGGAGCATGCCGAGATGGCTCCGGCATTGACGAGAGGTGTCGACGGATGGTCGTTTTCAAGCAGGATGGCGAATATGGAGTTGAACGGCAGGCCAGTAGCATCGGCGCCGATTTTCTCGAGCACGGCTTTAGGCGAGTGTTGCTTCATCGCGAGTATGGCAGTGGGCACTTTCGACACAGATTCGATGCCGAAACGATAGTCTGTATCGCCGAAATTCATTACGGTGCCGCTCGGCAACACCACGCTGAGACCGAACAGGCGGGGATTGATGTTGGCCAGATACGGTATATAGTCGGCATTGGCTCCGCCTGAGAGTCTGGCGGCTGAGTCGTAGGCTTGCTGAGCCGCTTGCCGCACTTGGGCTACAGTGATTGTTTTATCCATGGGGGGAGAGAGTTATTTGAATTTTTCAGTGATTGTGAATATGAACGACTTACGCTTCAGGCGGGCGACAATAATGAATATCCCGGTGAAGCAACAATTCAGGATGAAAGAGAATGCCCGCACATCCGACGCATGAAACGCGCTTCGGAAAAAGTCGACAATGAACGGGGCCACTACAATGGCCAGATAATTGGCCGATAGTATGAACGCCAGGGCGAGAGTGGCTTTCCGCGGGTCGGATGTTGTGAAGGTGGCTTTGTCGTAGAGCAGGGGCTGCAATGTGCCGTAGCCTATGCCCATCAGTATGGCGCCGACGATCATCCCTGACGAATCCGGAAAAACGGCGAATATGCCCAGGCCGACGAAGGTCACGGCCGCGCACATGATCACAGTGTTGCTGCCGAAGCGGGCGATAATGCGCGGCAGGAAAAATCCGGGCAGAAACACAAAGAGAAAAAATATTGATGTGATGGTGCCGGTGAAAGCCGACGACAAATGCTCTTTTTCGGCCACGAACGGTGCGTAGTACGATATTATGATTACGGCGTAGGTGATGAAAAAGTACACACCCATCGTTGCAAGCAGCCGCCCCACCATAATTCCGCCCTTGCCTACGGGTGCGGGAGCCTGCGCGGGTGTCCCGGCGCTTTCCTCCTTAGGCAATTTGCGCAGGAAAGGCGTGAGGGCAAGCGGAACGAGCGGAATAAGGTATACAAGAAATGGCATATGCCAATCGTGTCCGCTGAGCCAGCCCACAACAAAAGTGGCGCACACGAGGGTCATGTTGGATATGGCCGACTGAAATCCCATCTGCTGCATGCGGTACGGGCCGCTGAAAGCATCGGCTATGAGCCCGGTAGAGAACGGTATGAGCAATCCGGCGCCGATGCCGAGAGCACAGCTGATCACAATCAAGGCAGCCATGCTACGGGCAAAAAGATATGCCACTCCGCACGCCGCATATATTATCAGGGACACCGTGACTATTGCAGTTTTGTTGCCTGAAAGAGAAAAGTGTCCGGATAGGAGAAGGCATGGAATTATAAGCAGGTTGGGCAGCATGGTCAGCAGCTGCACTTCGAGCTGTGTCGTGTCGGGAAATATTTTCTCAAGAGTTCCGAGCATCGGCGATACGGCCAACCCCGGAAGATTCACGACCAGTGATAGCGACAGTATCGCTATCACTGTGATGAGGGGAAGGGTCCCTTTGCCAGTGCGGATTCTCATATGTGTGCAGTTTATAGATTGTTGACAATAAGTGTACTATATAAACAAAACAATCACAAGGTTGGTTGTTTGCTACCGGGAGAAAATAGGGATAGTCCAGTACTGAAAAAAGGCGAAAGTTTCTGTACAAAAACTTTCGCCTTCCTTTGTTTCTTGCAGAGTTTTATCAGCAGGTCTTGCGGTCGAGGTAGGGGTTGAGAGTATGCCATTCCGAGATGGGAGGCATCACACCCATGGCTATCACTTCATCGCGCAGGGCGCAGAGATGCCGGTAGCTCTTGTCGAGTTCCTCCATCTCGGCGGGAGTTCCTTCGATGGGCTTGCAGGACACACCGTCTTTGGTGATGGATGTCTCAGTGGCCATCATTATATGGCTGAATCGGTCGTTGTTCACATAAGTGCCGGCGGGCCAGCGGAAAGGTTTGCCGCCCATTGCAGCCGCAATCATCTCAATGGAGAGATAGGCCGGGCTTTGGAACGATGAGCGTCCGCGCAGGTCGATGATGTTTTTTCCGCCCTGCACCACCCGTGTGCGCAGTTCTTGCCATGCGCTGTCCGGGAAACGTTCGGTGCCGATGATGTCGTTCAGTGCCACGCCGTTGACAGAACATGTGGATGCGAATACTGCCATCTGTTCGCCATGTCCGCCGTATGTGCGTGCACCCTGCACGGCATCCTGCGGCACCCCGAACTGCTTGGCCAGCTCGCTGCGCAGGCGCGTGCTGTCAAGAGCTGCGAGTGTGGTGAGACGCGAAGGCTCGATGCCCGAGTATAGCAGGGATATAAGGCCGGTGATGTCGGCCGGATTGAATATCACCACAATATGTTTTACGTCCGGACAATACTGTCGCACGTTCTTGCCGAACTCTTCGGCGATGGCGGCGTTGCCCTTGAGCAGGTCTTCGCGTGTCATGCCGGCCTTGCGGGCGGCGCCACCGCTGTTGACGATGTATCGGGCGTCGGTCAGTGCCTCCTTTATATCGGAGGTATAGGTGATCTCGGCTCCTTCAAATCCGCAGTGACGCAGTTCCTCGGCCACTCCCTGAAGCGCGGGCGCGTAGGGGTCGTACAGGCAGATGCGGGGAGTGAGGCCCATCATGATGGCTGTTTGGGCCATGTTGCTGCCAATCATTCCGGCAGCGCCCACAATCACGAGTTTGTCATGAGTAAGATAGTTCATAATATATTCTCTTGGTAAGTTGGGTTGTTTGTGCATTCTGTCACAATAACAAACCAACTTTATCTAAAGTTCTGCGGATTTTCTACGGCGGAAGATGTCGCGCAGGGAGTTCAGCTTGCGCTTGTACACAAAGCCCACGCCGGTCTGCGTGATCTCGCCTTCCAGAATGCTCTCGTAGCCGGTGTGGCGGAACAGGCGAATGTACATCGTCTGCGCGCGGTTGAGAAAATACTCGAAGGAGATGTCGTTGATGAGATTCTGCGAGAAGTTCTCATCGGCGTTTGCGTCAGTGGAATAATTGCCGCCGATCACAATCTTGAAACGGTCGTCGAACAGTGTTTTCGACACCTGGTAGCTGTAGCTGGTGGTGGCCGATGTGTTGCCGTCCACAGTGCGGTTGTACTGGTCGATTCCGAACGACACGTCCACTCCCTTGATATTGTTGGCGGCCCAGGAATTGAGTTTCGATTCGAGGAACGAGAAAAGCACATTGCCGCCTATCGATGCGTTGCCGTGGGTGCCGGGGCCGGAGTATACGTTGTAAAGGAGCATATTCATGGCCTGGTTGGCGCGTTGTTCCGGGCTCATGGCCTGGAGCTCGTTGCTTACGGTGATATCATCGTTGGTAGCGAGGTCGAAAGCCACTTTCATCTGTTCGAGCGAGCCGGTGACAGAGAGTGAGACATCGAAATTCACCAGCCGCGAGTTCTGTCCCTCCTGCGTCACATTGGCCTTAATCACATCCACGGCTTTGACATTGAGAAGCGGGTTCATCATATTGCCGTTGAAAGCCACATAGCTCTCAGGGTCGAATTTGAATAGTTTCTCGCTCATGAATGGAGGCGTGTAGCGCACAAAACCGCCGTTGATATTGAGGCGTCCGGTCAGGCGTCCGTCGTTGTTCATGGGAGTGAGCATATAGGATAGCTCCCCTACGGGTTGCAGCTGCACTTTGTCCTTGCCGTCGGCCGAGAGGTCCACGCTCACTGTGGTGGCCGTCTCAAATACAAGCGAGGCGTCCAGCACCATGGCCATGCCCGACGGAGCCACCGAGTCGGCTGCAGCGACGGCTGCCGAATCGTTGAAATTGACAAATTTCACCATCTCGCCCGTGCTGCGGTTCTGTATCGCGTTGACGGCCTCGGGCATCACATACGTCACATTGGTGCCGGACAGTACGCTCAACGCTGCATTGACGCGCATGAAATCGAAATTGCCCGCCACAGTGGCATCGAGACTAATGTTGGCTTTTCCGTATACATCGGCCCCGCGGGTGGCGCGTCGCGAGTTCACCACCTGCATGTCCCGCGCTTTCATTGTCAGTTTTATGTCGGGCGATGTCATGTTGCGTATGTCCACGGTGCCGTTCAACTGCAGCGGATTGTCGTTAGTGCCGTATATGGCGAAGTCGTGGAATGTGGCGAGATTGTTGACCACTGGCACCGTGTCGGCGGTGATACGGTAATCGGTGGCAGTCATGGTAGCGAATACGGCAGCCGAGTCCAGAGCCAGCCATCCGTTCATCACAGGCGCCTCGGTGCTGCCCTGGATGTCTATGGAGCCGTTGAGGGTGCCGCTCAGGCGGCCCATGTCGGGCCCGAGGAACGGATTGGCCACATTCAGCGGAAGGCTTATCACAGACAGATCGAGATTCATCGGCGACACCAGCGTGCTGTCGTTCAGCGCGCCGCGCAGTGTGATGGCGCGGTGTCCGTCGAAGGAGATATCGGCGCTTGCCGTGAGCGCTCCTCCGGGCGATGTGGACACATCGGCATCGGCGTGGATGTCGGCCACGCGTTCGCGGCCATAGAAAACGTTGCGCGTGTCCACAGATCCGCGGCCGTTGAGTTGCATCCGTTCGTTGTAGTTGATGCGGAATTCGGCGCTTACATCGCCCTTGACAGGGGGCGCGAACGGATTGAGCGCTATCCAGTCCTGTATGTGTATGTCGCTGACGCGCAATATCAGGTCTTCCTGTTCGTGGGAGCCTTCGGAGTGCTCGGTATAGAGTTCTACCCCGCTGTCGCCACCCTTCATGCGGATGTCGGCGTCGATGTGCTTATCCGGGAAGCGGTAGCTGATGAAATTGCCGGCGTTCACCGTCCAGGGCTCGTAGCCTATGACGGGATCAAGCGGCATTATGGATGCGCGCACGGTGCTGTCGTTCATCATGGCCTGCAGGCCTATGTCATAGCCGGTGCGTCCCTGAATGTTCCGTTGCCGCACACGCAGGGCCGCGATATTGTCGGTGGCCATCCCGCTCAACGCCACGTGGGCGAAATTGTCGAGTGTGCCGGGGCGGTTGTCCACGTTGGCGTTGAAAAAGATATTGCTTCCGAACTGTGCGGCTCCGATGGTCACAGTGTCCACCCTTACCGACGGTGTGCGCACGCCGCCCACCAGTCCGCTCAGGGCTATCGTGCTGTCGTTGGACATCGATAGGCTGAGGGTATCTATGCTCATCTTCGAGGCCGCGAGGATATCGTTGACCATGTTGTCGTGCCCTCCGGCGGCGGTAAGTTTCATGTGGGGAATGGCACGTTGCAGCCTGATAGCGTCGATACGCTTCTCGGCCACCATTGAAGCCATTGCTGCCGAGATGCTGTCGGTGTGCGCCATCAGGGTGTCGAGCGGGCAGAATATGTCGATACCTGCACGGAGGTCGCGGTTGGTCATGGTGGCGTGGATGAGCGAGTCAATGCTCACATCGGCATTGACATCGGAGATGGAAAATTCCGATGTCTCCGAACGCATCTGCAGGCGGTCTATATCAAGGCTGGCTGTGATGAAAGCCGTGGCGGGCTCAAAAGAAGCATTGGCCCGCATCTGCGTGCTGAGGGTGTTTTCTGCAGCGGCAAATCCAAGAGTGTGCAGGGCTATTCTATCAGCGTCGGCATATACTGTCCAGTCCAGCACGTCGCCTGCGAGGTTGCCTTCGGCGGAAATATGCGCGAGCATGGCCGGGTCGGCGGAGTTCAGTTCCACATGTCCCTTTCCGTCGGATATGGTTGCATCGGCCGTTATATCGGTATATGTATGGCCGGAGTATTCTGCCGAGCTTACGTCGGCATGTGCACTGAGCGCGGCGGTTTTCGACATTATGTCGAGACCGTGGCCGCTTGCGTCGATCTTGGCTGTCACGCGTCCTACGCCCAGCAGAGGCATGAAGGCGTTGACCGGGAATGCCGAGGCGTCCACGCTTGCCCGATAATTTTCGGCGCGGCTGTCGAATGCACCGTCCAGAGCTATCTTGCCCTTTTCGGTCAGAGCGGTGAGGCGCGCTCCCATGGTGGAGCCATTGCGCATCCACATGCGTCCGTCGAGTGTCATCGGCGGTATGCGCACACTCTTCATTGTTGCGGGATCAAGGAAGTTGCGTGCTATGGGTGCGGCGTTGGATATGTTGCCGTCAATGTCCACTTCGGCGCCCATGCGTTCGGGCCGCATCACGTCTGTGACACTGCCGGAGGCGCGCAGGCGCACGCATCCGTTCATCGCGGCATCAAGCCGCCTGATGTCGATTTTACCCATCGTTCCGCCGGCGTCGGCGTCAAGGGCTATGCCGGCATCGGGCAATCCGGCGAGGTAAGGGATAAATGCGGGGAACATCAGGCGCATGTCGGGAGTGCCGATGCGTCCCTTTGCCTGCACGGCTATGGGCAGCGAGGCATCGGTGGTGATGTCGCCCATTCCCATCATGTAGTTGAAGTCGAGTGCTGTATGCGGGGTCGACAAGGCGAATGTGTCGAGACGAAGCGACGTGCTGTCCACACGCAGGGTTCCGGCTGCCGCAAGACTTACGCCGCATCGTTCCTTGCCGCTCACCCGTAGCGGCACACACACCGTTGTGGCCTGGTTGTAGAAGTCCGAGATGTGCAGCGACATGCTGTCCACCTCAATGTAGCCGAAATCCAAGCCCGGCTGGGGCGTGAGGCCACGGGTGGTGTATAGGCCGCGCGAACCCTCGAATCCGATACTGTCTATGGCCACGGTCCACGGTTTCGACGAAGAAGGTGTGTCCGGAGCCACAGGCGTCTGTGCTATGGTGGCCGAATCGGGTGCTATATATGCCGCCGCAAGGCCCGAGCCGGCGAGCGAACGTAGCGAGATGATTTGCTCACGCATGCCTATGTGGCCGTCGAGCAGCGTAGCTTCAGCAATGTGCGCGCCGAGGGAGTCGATGGTAGGCAGCATCCGCATGCAGTACGTGAGGTCGGTCAGCCGCACGCGCCGGAGATTTATAGCCATATCCGAAGTGTCGGCGGCTGCCGCGGGAGCGGTAGCGGCGGTGTCGGGATTCATGAGAAGGTCCACGCGGCAACCGTTCAGCGTGGCATCCTCCACATTGATCGACATCGAAGCGAGAGCCACTTCGGCCGGCGCTATGTCGGCCAGATCGGCCCGCAGTGTGAGGCACATGGCCGAGTCGGGTGTCCCCATGCGGTAGAAGCCGTTGCGCAACTCTGCGCTGCTGACGGCAGCCTTGCCCCTGAGCAGAGGAAGCAGGGCCACATCGGCGTCAAGAGCTCCGGCTGCCATGACAGTATCGCCATGCTGCAGCATGCTCACGTCGCGCAACTCCAGTCGCAGGGGTGGCCGCAGCCGGAAACTGCCGATATTTATCTGCATTCCCGAGGCATCGGCAAAGCGTTTTGTCAAGGCGCTGCGCAGCGTATCCTGAGTCCATGGAGAATACAGCATGAACACCGTGCCGACAACGAGCAATACGATGCCGAACAGCACAAAAAGCAGGCTTTTGAAAATCTTGCGGACGATAAGCATAATGCGGATGATGGTACGTGACGAATGAATTCTTTATATTAAAGAAACCGCCGGCATCCGTTTTTGTTTTTTACAAAGGCTGTTTTTTCTCATTTACGGCTTCAAACAGCCGGTCGCACGCGTTTTCGAGCAGATCGAGCACCAATTCGAAACCCTCGGCCCCCTCGTAGTAGGGGTCGGGCACATGGTCGTAGCGCGAGGCAATATTTATCCATGCCGCCATTGGCACGATTTTCTCTTCATCTTCAGGCGTGGGCGCAAGGCGGCGCAGATTACGCTCGTTTGACGCATCCATCGGCACAATTAGGTCGAAGCGGCCGAAATCGGCTTCACTCACCTGGCGTGCCCGGTGGGTGAGCTGATACCCGCGGCGCATGGCGTGCACACGCATGCGCTTGTCGGGCAGGTCGCCGGTATGGTAATCGCCTGTGCCGGCTGAGTCTATCACCCATGAAGACGATGCGCCTCCGGCGTCCACTATGGACTGCATCACGCCCTGGGCTGCCGGAGAGCGACAGATATTGCCAAGACACACAAAAAGAACCCGCTTTACGGGTACCTGGCGCAGGCGCTCTTCGGCCATCGCGCGCTTATTGTCGCAGTTATTCATGTCGCAGTTATTCATGTCATACTCTTAAAACGCGTAAAGATACGTAAAAAGCGCGAACACAAAGCCCTCCCCATTCATTTTTAATATGAATTTAATAATCATATCTGATGAAAAAACTGATTCTGATTATGCTGTGCCTGCTCGTAGCGGGCGGCGTGGCACGTGCCGACAAGTATACCATCGACCGCGATGCTCTTCCGGAGCCCGCGCGAGAGATGCTCGATAAGTATTTTCCGAACAAGAAAGTGGGGATGATCAAGGTGGACCGTCATCTGCTGCGCAAGACCGATTACGACGTGCGTCTCACCGATGGCACCAAAATAGAATTCAACAACGCCGGAAAGTGGACTTCCGTGAAAATGAAGAAAGGGGCTGTCCCCTCAGGATTGATGCTGCGTGCCATGCGCACGTACATAAACAAAAACTACAAGGATGTCTCAGTAGTGTGGATAGAGAAAAACCGCACCTCAGGGGCATATAAAGTAGGCTTATCTGATGGAGTGGAGCTCAGATTCACCGCACTCGGAGCGTTCAAGAGTGTGGAACTGAACGATTGACGTACATAGCGCCGGCATCACCGCGTGCGGAGGCTGTACGGCAAATGAGCGGGCTATTTTTTTGCCCGTTTCGCTGAAAATCGCTATCTTTGCAGCACGAAAGGGCTGTCTCGTGCAGGCGGCTCGCAATACATTGCAAATCAATATTTTCGTATATAACATCAACTTTTACCTACGTTATGAGTAAAGAAAAGAAATTTCTTACCTGCGACGGTAATCAGGCCGCTGCCCATGTGAGCTATATGTTCTCCGAGGTGGCTGCCATTTACCCCATCACCCCTTCGTCGACAATGGCTGAATATGTCGACGACTGGGCGGCCGCAGGTCGCAAGAACATCTTTGGCGAGACTGTCCTGGTGCAGGAAATGCAGAGCGAGGGCGGAGCAGCAGGTGCCGTGCACGGTTCCCTGCAGGCCGGCGCACTGACCACCACCTACACCGCATCGCAGGGCTTGCTGCTGATGATTCCCAATATGTATAAGATCGCCGGCGAACTGCTTCCCACCGTGTTCCACGTGTCGGCACGTACGCTGGCTTCGCACGCACTCAGCATTTTCGGCGACCATCAGGACGTGATGGCCTGCCGTCAGACCGGTTTCGCTATGCTCGCCGAAGGTTCGGTGCAGGAAGTCATGGACCTGGCAGGTGTGGCCCACCTCTCGACCATCCGCAGCAGCGTTCCCTTCCTGAACTTCTTCGACGGTTTCCGCACCAGTCATGAAATTCAGAAAATCGAGGCTCTCGACAACGACGATCTCGCTCCGCTTCTCGACCGCGAGGCTCTCGCAGCCTTCCGCAAGCGTGCCCTCACCCCCCAGGATCCTGTGGCCCGTGGCATGGCGGAAAACGGCGACGTGTTCTTCCAGCACCGCGAAGCATGCAACAAGCATTATGAGGCTGTGCCCGAAATCGTTGAGGCATACATGGCCGAGATCAGCAAAATCACCGGCCGCGAATACCACCTCTTCAACTACTACGGTGACCCCGAGGCCGATCGCGTGATCATCGCCATGGGCTCTGTGACCCAGGCTGCTGAAGAAGCTATCGACTACATGCGCGCCAAGGGCGAAAAAGTGGGTCTTGTGGCCGTTCACCTCTACCGTCCGTTCTCCGTCAAGCACCTCCTCGCCGCAGTGCCCGCCACTGCCAAGCGTATCGCTGTGCTCGACCGCACCAAGGAACCCGGCGCCAACGGCGAACCCCTCTACCTCGATGTCAAGGAAGCATTCTATGGCAAAGCCGATGCTCCCGTCATCGTAGGTGGCCGCTACGGTCTTGCATCCAAGGACACCACGCCCGCACAGATCGTGGCCGTGTATGAGAACCTCGCTCTTCCCGAGCCCAAAAACCACTTCACTGTAGGTATCGTCGACGATGTCACCTTCACCTCCCTTCCCGTGGGCGAGGAACTCAACCTCGATGCCCCCGGCACTTTCGAAGGCAAGTTCTACGGTCTCGGTGCCGACGGTACCGTGGGAGCCAACAAGAACTCCGTGAAAATCATCGGCGACAATACCAACAAGTACTGTCAGGCCTACTTCTCCTACGACTCCAAGAAGAGTGGCGGCTTCACCTGCTCGCATCTCCGTTTCGGCGACGAGCCCATCCGTTCCACCTATCTGGTGAACACCCCCAACTTTGTTGCATGCCACGTTCAGGCCTATCTGCATCTTTACGATGTCACACGCGGTCTGCGCGACGGCGGCACCTTCCTGCTCAACACCATCTGGGAAGGCGAAGAGCTGGCCAAGAACCTTCCCAACAAGGTTAAGCGCTACTTTGCCAAGCACAACATCACCGTCTACTACATCAACGCTACGAAGATAGCTCAGGAAATCGGTCTCGGCAACCGCACCAACACCATCCTCCAGAGCGCGTTCTTCCGCATCACGGAAGTTATTCCCGTTGAGCTCGCCGTAGAGCAGATGAAGAAATTCATCGTCAAGAGCTACGCCAAGAAGGGTGAGAATATCGTCAACATGAACTATCAGGCTGTTGACCGCGGCGGCGAATATAAGAAACTCGACATCGATCCCGCATGGGCTCAGCTCCCCGACGACGAGAAGAAAGCTGCCGACGAACCCGAATTCATCAGCCGCATCGTTCGTCCTATCAACGCCCAGGACGGCGACCTCCTCACCGTTAAGGACTTTATCGCCAACCCCGACGGCACCTGGCAGCAGGGCACCGCAGCCTTTGAAAAGCGCGGCGTGGCAGCTTTCGTGCCCGAATGGATCGAGGAAAACTGCATACAGTGCAACAAGTGTGCTTATGTATGTCCCCACGCTTCCATCCGTCCCTTCCTCCTCGATGAGAAGGAAATGGCCGGTGCTCCCTTCGCCGAGGACAAAACCCTGGCAGCCATGGGCCCCGCTCTCAAAGGCCTCCGTTTCATTCAGGCTGTCGATGTCCTCGACTGTCTCGGCTGCGGCAACTGTGTTGACGTATGTCCCGGCAAGAAGGGCGTGAAGGCTCTCGAGATGAAGCCTCTCGAAACCCAGCTCGACGTACAGAAGGAATGGGACTACTGCGTGGCAGGCGTGGCCTCCAAGCAGAAGCTTGTAGACACCAAGCAGATGGTGAAGAACAGCCAGTTCGCCACACCTCTCTTTGAATTCTCGGGCGCATGCTCCGGTTGCGGCGAGACACCCTACGTGAAACTCATCTCCCAGCTCTTCGGCGACCACGAAATGGTGGCCAACGCTACGGGTTGCTCTTCCATCTATTCCGGCTCCGTGCCCTCCACTCCTTATACTAAGGACGCCACAGGCCACGGTCCCGCATGGGCCAACTCGCTGTTCGAGGACTTCGCTGAATTTGGCCTCGGCATGAAGATAGGTACCGAAAAGATCCGCTCGCGTGTAGCCGAAATCATGACTTCCATGCAGAGCTGCGACTGCTGCTCCGACGAAATCAAGGCTCTCGCCGCTCAGTGGCTCTCCAGCCCCGACAGCGCAGGTGTCACCCGCGAGGTAGCCGATAAGATCGTGCCTCTCTGCGAGGCCTGCGGTTGCGACCTCTGCAAAGCGCTCCTCGAGCTCAAGGGCTTCCTGGTGGCTCGCTCGCAGTGGATCATCGCTGGCGACGGTGCCGCCTACGACATCGGTTTCGGCGGTCTTGACCACGTGCTTGCTTCCGGCAAGAATGTCAACGTGCTTGTTGTCGACACCGAGGTTTACTCCAACACCGGCGGTCAGGCCTCCAAAGCCACACCGGTAGGCGCCATCGCCAAATTTGCCGCAGCCGGCAAGCGTGTGCGCAAGAAAGACCTCGGCCTCATAGCCTCCACCTACGGCTATGTGTATGTGGCCCAGATAGCCATGGGCGCCGACCAGGCACAGACCCTCAAGGCCATCCGCGAGGCTGAAGCCTACGACGGTCCTTCGCTCATCATTGCCTACGCTCCCTGTATCGCACACGGCCTCAAGGCTGGCATGGGACACTCGCAGGCTGAGGAGGAAAAGGCTGTAGCATGCGGCTACTGGCACCTCTGGCGCTACAATCCTGCTCTCGAGGAAGAAGGCAAGAATCCCTTCACCCTCGACAGCAAGCAGCCCGACTGGGATAAGTTCGACGACTTCCTCAAGGGTGAGGTGCGCTACGCATCGGTACAGAAAATGTATCCCGCCGAAGCTGCCGAACTCTTCGGCGCTGCCAAGGCCAACGCACAGTGGCGCTACAACAACTACTGCCGCCTTGCCCGCGAGCAGTGGGGTCAGCCCGGCGACGAAGCTCCCGCAGAGGTTAAATAAGCCCTGCGCTTGAAGCTCACACAAATATGGCGTTCCCGCAGCATCAGTGCTGCGGGAACGTTTTTTTCATGCAATAGCAACGAGGGGGTAGCCCCGGCTCTTTGTCAGATTAAACAAAATTCTTAAATTTGCGAAAAATAGCAAAAAAATGACTGATACCATCCGAAAACACCCGCGCGTGGATGTGGCAGATGCCCTGCGCGGCTTCGCCGTGCTCGCTATCGTGCTGCTCCACTCTATAGAGCATTTTAATTTCTACTCCTTTCCCGATGCGACAGGGCAGCCGGAATGGCTCACATTTGCCGACAAAGCCATCTGGAAAGGTTTGTTTTTTGCTTTCGGGGGCAAGGCCTATGCTATTTTTGCAATGCTGTTCGGCTTCAGTTTCTTTGTCCAGGATTATAATCAGCGTCAGGCCGGCGCCGACTTCCGTCTGCGTTTCTGCCGGCGTCTGCTCATTCTGTTCATCATAGGGTGTGTCGACGCAGTATTCTTTACCGGAGAGATTCTGGTGATGTACTCGCTCATCGGTTTTATCCTTCCGTTGGTGTGCCGCTTGTCTACACGCGTGTTGCTGTGGATGGCTGCGGTGTGCCTTGCACAGCCGGCTTTCATATACCATATAGTCCGCTGTTTGCTCGACCCTGCCTACACCGTGCCGCTGGCCGATACGGGCGAACTGTGGGGCATCACATATGCGGCACAGTCCTCGGCAAGCTTTGCCGAGATGGTGCGCGTCAATCTCTGGGAAGGCCAGATTGTGTCGCTCGCCTGGGCCTGGGACCACGGACGTATCTTCCAGACAGCCGGATTGTTTGTGCTCGGTATGCTTATTGGTCGTCAGGGCTGGTTCCTGGCTAAGAATCTTCACCGCTGGGGTAGGGTGCTTGCGTGCGCGCTTGTGGCGTGGTTCCCTATCTCCGGGCTGGATGAGATGCTTTCGCAGGCGCTTGAAGGCACCGCGCTTATGTTTCCCGTCCATGCGCTGCTCGGCTCCCTCGCAAATTTGGCGTTCATGCTTATCCTTGTCAGTGGTGTGGTGTACGGGTTCTACCGTACCCGCCGTGTGTCGGCAGCCTTGCGCCTGCTCATACCCTACGGGCGCATGAGCATGACCAACTATGTGACACAGGGTATTATCGGCTCTATGCTGTTCTACCACTGGGGGCTCTATCTGCGCATAGGCATCTCCGCGAGCCTGTTGGTCGGTGTGGCGATATTCTTCGTGCAATATGTTTTCTGCCGCTACTGGACCGGACGTCATGGTCATGGCCCGCTCGAATACGTGTGGAAACGCCTTACTTGGCTGTGAGCGACTGCTGCGCCCCGATATATTATTGGCGCAAGGTAGTAAAAAACGGATGCGCTTATGCCGATAATCCCCGCAAAATGCGTAAATTTGCACCTTGAAAGATAATCCAATAGCGTATGCAGAAAATAAGGAACATCGCCATCATCGCCCACGTCGACCACGGCAAAACAACGCTTGTCGACAAAATGCTTCTTGCAGGCCATCTTTTTCGTGAGAACCAGAATGCCGGGGAGCTGATTCTTGACAACAACGATCTTGAGCGTGAGCGTGGCATAACGATTCTCTCCAAAAACGTATCCATCAACTATAAAGATTATAAAATCAATATAATCGACACGCCCGGGCACGCCGACTTCGGCGGCGAGGTAGAGCGTGTGCTCAATATGGCAGACGGATGTCTGCTGCTTGTCGACGCATTCGAGGGCCCGATGCCCCAGACACGTTTCGTACTGCAGAAAGCCATACAGATAGGGCTGAAGCCCGTGGTGGTGGTGAACAAGGTGGACAAGCCCAACTGCCGCCCCGAGGAAGTGCAGGAAATGGTGTTCGACCTTATGTTCAGCCTCGACGCCACAGAGGACCAGCTCAATTTTCCCACCCTCTTCGGCTCTGCGAAAAACAACTGGATGAGCACTTCCGCCGATGCGCCCACCGACAACATTCTCCCGCTGCTTGATGCCATCATAGAATACATCCCTGAGCCCAAAGTGCTGGAGGGCGACACACAGATGCTTATCACCTCGCTTGATTTTTCCAACTATGTGGGCCGTATAGCGGTTGGCCGTGTGCACCGCGGCACCATACGGGAGGGTCAGGAGATAGCCCTGTGCAAGCGCGATGGCTCCATCGTGAAGCAGCGCATCAAGGAACTGCACACATTTGAAGGCATGGGCCGCAAGCGCGTGGAAAGCGTAAGCAGCGGCGATATCTGTGCCCTCGTGGGTATTGACGGATTTGAGATCGGCGATACTGTGGCCGATGCCGCAAATCCCGAGCCGCTTCCCCGCATTGCCATCGATGAGCCCACAATGTCGATGAGCTTTACTATCAACGACAGCCCGTTTTTCGGCCGCGACGGCAAGTTTGTAACGTCCCGCCATATCGGCGACCGTCTCACACGCGAGCTCGACCGCAACCTCGCACTGAGGGTCAAGAAGGCCGACCACGAGGACGTATGGACTGTGTCCGGACGCGGTGTGCTTCACCTGTCGGTGCTTATCGAGACCATGCGCCGCGAAGGATACGAACTGCAGGTGGGCCAGCCTCAGGTTATTTTGAAAGAGATAGACGGGGTGAAATGCGAACCCGTGGAGCTTCTTACCATAAATGTCACCGAGGAATACGCCTCGAAAATCATCGATATGGTGACACGCCGAAAAGGCGATATGGTGAGCATGACCGCACAGGGCGACCGCGTGCATATTGAATTCAATATCCCTTCCCGTGGAATCATCGGCCTGCGCAACAATGTGCTCACCGCTTCGGCAGGCGAAGCCATCATGGCCCACCGCTTCCTCGAATATCAGCCCTGGAAAGGCGATATCGAACGCCGCACCAACGGCTCGCTCATAGCGATGGAGGCCGGTACGGCGTACGCCTACGCTATCGACAAACTTCAGGATCGCGGCCGCTTCTTCATCTTCCCGCAGGAAGAAGTGTACGCCGGACAGGTAGTGGGCGAGAACGCCAAGGACAATGACATCGTGGTCAATGTCACCAAGAGCAAGAAACTCACCAACATGCGTGCCAGCGGAGCCGACGACAAGGCCCGTATCGTTCCTCCCGTGGTGTTCAGCCTTGAGGAAGCGCTGGAATACATCAAGGAAGACGAATATGTGGAAGTGACACCGCATCATCTGCGCCTGCGCAAGATCATTCTCGACGAACTCGAGCGTAAGCGCGCCAACCGCTGATACCACGCGCCATGCCTTTCTCCCTCAACATACGCGGACATTTGCACACTTTCGGGCGCCCGGCAGTGATGGGTATCATCAATGCCACCCCCGATTCGTATCATGCCGCATCCCGCGCGCAATGCCGGGCGGAGGTGCAACGCATGGCGGAGACCCATGTGCGCGAGGGAGCCGACATTATCGACGTAGGTGCGTGCTCCACACGCCCGGGCTCAGAGGCTCCGGATGCCGCAGAAGAGTGGTGCCGGCTCGAGCCTGCGCTGCGGGCGGTGCGTGAGGCTGTGGGATATGCTGTGCCGGTCAGTGCCGACACATATCGTGCGGAAGTGGCGCGTCGCGCCGTGGAAAGCGGTCTTGCCGACATCGTCAACGACATAGGCGGCGGGTCGCTGGACCGGGATATGTTTGCCACCGTAGCGGCATTGCGCGTGCCTTACATACTCATGCACATGCGCGGCACTCCCGCCGACATGCACACCCATTGCCGGTATGCTGATGTGGTAGCGGATGTCATCACCGAGCTGGCTGCGCGTCTCGACACCCTCACCCTCATGGGTGTGGCGGATGTGATTGTCGATCCGGGTTTCGGGTTTGCCAAGACGCTTGAGCAGAACTACAAGCTGCTTGATGCTCTCGCCACTGTGGGCAATGCTTTGGGGCGGCCGGTGCTTGCCGGGATGTCCCGCAAGTCCATGGCCACACGCCTGCTCGGAATCAGTGCTGCCGAGGCCCTTCCTGCCACTGTAGCGCTAAACACAATCGCCCTGATGCGGGGCGCCTCCATCCTGCGCGTGCATGATGTTGCTCCGGCAGTGCAGGCAGTGGAGATTCACCAAGCCTTGAAAAACGCCTGAACGCCATGCTCAATTTCGGAATCAAAGATGTCTTTGACATAGTCATAGTTGCTTCGTTGCTCTACTACATCTATCGTCTGATGAAGGAGAGCGGCACACTCAACATATTCTATGGTGTGATGGCTTTCATCGTGGTGTGGGCCATAGCATCCGAGATTCTCGACATGCGCCTCACCGGCACCATCCTCGACAAGTTCATGAGCATAGGCGTGCTCATTCTCGTCATCCTGTTCCAGGACCAGATAAAGCGTTTCCTGGTGCAGCTCGGAAGCCATCGCGACTGGCGCTTCCTGCGCAAAATATTCCATCATGCCGATGATGCCGGCCAGGATGCCGAAGCCCATCGCCGTGTGATGGCCGTTGTCTACGCATGCATGAGTATGGCCAAGAGCAAGACCGGAGCGCTTATTGTGGTGCAACGGGAGATGCCGCTCGACGAGTATGCCAAGACCGGCGATATAATTGACGCCCGCATCAACACGCGCCTCATAGAAAATATCTTCTTCAAGAATTCTCCCCTCCACGACGGAGCCATGATAATAGCCCGCCACCGTATCGAGGCAGCCGGATGTATCCTGCCTGTGAGCCACGACAGTGATGTGCCCCGTTCGCTCGGATTGCGCCACCGTTCGGCTCTCGGTATAGCGCAGGCTACGGATGCCATCGCTATCGTGGTCAGCGAAGAGACAGGCTACATATCCATCGCCCACCGTGGCAAGCTTGAAACCCGGCTCTCCACTACCGAGCTTGAGCACCGGCTCACCACCCTTACGGGCTCAGATACCGCACAAGCTATCTGAACCGCCTCCTCCCTCTGCTTCCAACGCAGCTTTTTTTGATTATATCATACATTCTATTAGCATGAAACACAGTCTTATCACAGCCTGCATAGGAGCGCTTGCAGCAACTGCAGCCCTTGCAGCAACCCCCGCCGATTCGCGCTTTGCCTCGTGGCCTGCTTATTCAGCCGACGATCTCGAACTGCGCGTGGATGCCTCCGGCACTCATTTCACCCTCTGGTCGCCCGAAGCCCAGGCAGCCCAGGTGTTGCTGTATCCCACCGACCGCAACAGCCTTCCCGACGACACGTTGTCCATGACACGCGCCGGCAGCGGCACGTGGCGCGCTTCTGTGCCTGCGCAGCTTTATGGCAAGTACTATACGTTCCGCATCCTGCACGACGGCACATGGCTTGCTGAAACGCCCGGTGTATGGGCCAAGGCCGTGGGCACCAACGGCCGGCGTGCTGCCATAATCGACCTTTCCGCAACCAATCCCGAAGGGTGGGAGACCGACCGCGGTCCTGCTATCGGGAGCATCACCGATGCCGTGATCTATGAGATGCACCACCGGGACATGAGTGTGCATCCCACGAGCGGAATCGTGAACAAAGGCAAGTTTCTGGCTCTTACGGAGCATGGTACGCGCACGCCCGATGGCGAGGCCACAGGTATCGACCATCTCAAGGAACTCGGTGTGACGCATGTCCACATCCTTCCCAGTTACGACTACAACAGTGTGGATGAGGCCAATCTTGCCGCCAATGGCTATAACTGGGGTTATGATCCACAGAACTACAATGCTCCGGAGGGTTCCTACAGCACTAATCCCGCCGATCCTGCAGCGCGCATCGTCGAGATGAAGCGTATGGTAAAAGCTCTTCACGATGCAGGTATAGGCGTGATCATGGATGTGGTGTACAACCATACGGCCGAGAATGACGGTTCGAATTTCTCGTTCACGGCTCCCGGCTATTACTACAGGCATAATCCCGACGGATCGTACAGCGATGCCAGCGGATGCGGCAACGAAACAGCGTCGGAGCGCAGGCAGATGTCGGATTTCATAGTCAACTCGGTCAAATACTGGGCTAAGGAGTATCATATAGACGGCTTTCGTTTTGACCTTATGGCTATCCACGATACCGCCACCATGGACCGTGTGGCCGCCGAGCTCAAAGCCATCAACCCTTCGATATTTGTGTACGGCGAGGGATGGACGGCCGGCGCTTCCCCTCTTCCCGCCGAGCAGCGGGCGCTGAAAGAGAATGTGGCATCCATGCATGGAATAGCTGTGTTCTCCGACGATATCCGCGATGCTGTGAAAGGCCACTACAGCAATGCCGCCGACCGGGGATTTGCAACCGGCAAGCCCGGTAATGAAGAAACCGTGAAAATCGGTATAGTGGGCTCCACGGCCCATCCGCAGGTGGATTATTCCAAAGGCAACAATTCAAAGTTCCCTTATGCCACGTCGCCTGCGCAGATCATCAATTATGTGTCGTGCCACGACGATCTTATGCTCACTGACAAGCTTGCCGCCTCAATGCCGGGCTCCACTCCCGAGGAGCGTATGCGTGCCGCGCGTCTGGCGCAGACCATTGTGTTCACATCGCAGGGTACTCCATTCATGTGGTGCGGCGAAGAGATTTTCCGCGATAAGAAAGGCGTGCACAACTCGTATAAGTCGCCCGACAGCATAAATGCCATAGACTGGAGCCTGAAACATGCCAACCGCGGGCAGTTCGACTATTACCGCGAACTCATAGCCCTGCGCAAGGCTCACCCGGCGTTCCGCATGACCGATGCCGCGGAGGTGGCCCGAAACATAGTTTTCGACAAGACCACGGAGCCGAATCTCATCAGCTACTCTATACGCAATCACGCCAACGGCGATGAATGGGCTGAAATTAAAATCGTTTTCAACGGATCTTCCGAACCGGTCCAGGTGAAGGTGCCGCGGGCCGACTGGACAGTGATCGCCGCCGACGGCGAACTATCGGCCTCGGGGCTGGGGACGTCGCGAGGAGGGAAATTGCAGGTGGCGCCTGTGAGCGCGCTTATCCTGGCCCGTTAGTTTCATTGAGCCATCCGCTCCGCAAGGGGTGGGTGGCTCATTCCATAAATACGAAGTAGACGGCTGCTACCAGGCAGCCGAAAGCGGCGAGATGGTTCCAGTGCAGGCTCTCGCCTTTGAAAAACACTACAGTGAAAATTCCAAAAATGATAAGCGCCACCGCTTCCTGTATCACTTTCAGCTGTGGAAGAGTGAAGGCGCCGCCGTTGGCCGCATAGCCTATACGGTTGGCCGGTACCATGAAGCAGTATTCCAGGAGCGCTATGCCCCATGAAATCAGTATCACCACTATCAGCGGAGTGGAAGCGTGTATCACTTTCATCTCCTGGAGTTTGAGATGGCCGTACCAGGCGAATGTCATAAACACGTTGCTCACCACGAGCAAGAGAATCGTAAGCCAACCGTTCATATATGTATGCTCTCTGTATAATCCTTAATTCGGTTGCAAAATTAATAAGAATTTTTCGTGTGAGAGCAAAATTATTGCCGGGAAGGGCCCGGCGGGTGTGGCAGATGTCAGATGGTGAGGCCTATGAGCATTACGCCCATGACCGCGCAGAGGCAACACACGGTGCGGTACTGAGCGTATTTTGCTTTCAGGTAGGCGTAGTTCTGCGGGGGCAGCACAAACATGCGCAGTTCAGCTCTGCGGCGCAGCGCGCCGTATAGTCCTATCACACATCCTGCCACAATCAGCGCGATTCCGCTGTAAATACCAAAAGCATCCATATCGTTGTATTGAAGTATGTCTGAATTTTATTGTTCAGGAATAAAACAAGGAAGCTTGTGATATGGTTCGCGTGCGATAAAAATAGAGCATCGTCTCCGGTGCGCGGAGGCGATGCTGCATAAAATAGGGCGATATGATGGATTACTTTTCTTCTTCGGAGCCTGCAAATTCCATGAGGTAGGCTTTGATGAAGCCGTCGAGGTCGCCGTCCATGACGCCGCCGACGTCGCTTGTCTGCCAACCCGTGCGGTGGTCCTTTACGCGGCGGTCGTCGAACACGTAGCTGCGAATCTGGGAGCCCCATTCGATTTTCATCTTTCCGGCTTCCACCTTTGCCTGCTCCTGCAAGCGGTGCTGGAGTTCCTTGTCGTAAAGGATAGAGCGCAGCTGCCGCATGGCGTTTTCCTTGTTCTTGGGCTGATCTCGCGTTTCGGTGTTTTCGATGAGGATTTCCTCTTTCTCTCCGGTGTAGGGATCGGTGAACTGATAGCGCAGGCGCACACCCGATTCCACCTTGTTGACGTTCTGTCCGCCGGCGCCTCCCGAACGGAATGTGTCCCACGAGAGCAGTGCGGGATCGACGCGCACTTCAATAGTATCATCGACGAGCGGTGTGACAAACACGGAGGCGAACGAAGTCATGCGTTTGCCCTGCGCATTGTACGGCGACACGCGCACGAGACGATGCACGCCGTTCTCGCTCTTGAGATAGCCGTAGGCGAAATCGCCCTCTACATTGATGGTGCAGGATTTTATGCCGGCTTCATCGCCGTCGAGAATATTGGCGATGCTCGTTTTATAGCCATGCTGCTCGCACCATCGCAGGTACATGCGCATGAGCATGGACGCCCAGTCCTGGCTCTCTGTGCCGCCTGCTCCGGAGTTGATTTTCAATACCACTCCGAGTTTGTCTTCCTCGCGGCGGAGCATGTTGCGCAGCTCAAGGTTCTCGATAAGGGCGATTGCGGAGGCATATAGGCCATCGAGTTCAGCCTCTTCCATGAGACCTTCCTTGACCATTTCCCATCCCACCTCGAGTTCGCCGCAGGCGTTTTCGACGTCGCGGTAGCCATCGAGCCAATGCTGCAGGTCTTTGATTTTCTTCATCTGCGCCTGTGCTTCTTTCGGGTGTTCCCAGAAGTCGGGCACATGTGTGCGGAGCTCTTCCTCTTCTACCTGGATTTTCTTGCTGTCGATGTCAAAGATACCTCCTCAGCGCCAGCTTGCGCTCAAAAGTCTCTTTTAATTGTTCCTGAGTAATCATTATCTTAAGTTTTTTCAAAAATTCTCTGCAAAAATACGAAAAAAATGCGTGGCTTTCAAAAATAATCACTAACTTTGCACCGCAAATCAGCAATGGAGTGATGCTCGAGTGGCTGAAGAGGCACGCCTGGAAAGCGTGTATACCCCAAAAGGGTATCCCGAGTTCGAATCTCGGTCACTCCGCAAGATGTAAAGAAGTCAAGCGTATACGCTTGGCTTCTTTTGTTTCTTTGTGGTCGTTTTCGGATTATACGAGCCAAAGGCACGTCCCTGCATCGAGAATAAAACCTTGGGGACTTTTGCGGATAATCATATAATGCTTTACCCGAAATGTAGGGACGCGCCTTTGGCGCGTATGGGCGGGCGCGAGCATACGATACATCGCAAAACGATGTCACATTGAGGGTTGAGCTTTTAGGGCTGGTTTTTTCGGCGGGGATTGGCGGGGAACCAGCCTTTGCGTACGCGCTCGCGCTGCTCGAAGATCTCGAGTATGGTCCAGAATGAAGAGAATGCCGTGACGCCGAGGACGGATGACCAGAAGACGTCGCGGACCATGACTGCGCCTGTCAGCATGGCTATGCCGAGGAGCAGGAACCACCACCAGCATTTTGTCCCGAAATAGTATTCGCATTTGATAACTACTGGATGGAACAGTCCGATTATCAAAAAGGTGCAGAGACCGATGGCGGGGCCGAGAATGTGGTATTGTTGCAGGGTTTCTGTCATAATAAGGCGTTTATTGAGCGAGGTTGTATTTTGCTTTCCGGCTTAGGAAATGGTGGCCAAGGCGGCAGTAGAGGCATTTGCGCGGCTCGCAGTAGGCGCGGCGCAGCTGTATGAGTGCCTGCGAGGTGAATGCGTCGCGGCACTGAATGCCGGCATCGCTGAAGAGGCGTGTGATGGTGTTGTGCTCGGGCGGGAGAGCCTCAAGCAGTTCGATGGCGCGTTGCTGCATGCGCTCGTTGCCGAAGCAGGTGCCGTAGGCGTGGAGCAGCGGCACTATGACGTTTATGACAAGGATGTCGGTGCTTGCGCGGCTGAATGCGCGGCTGCCGGCTGATGCCGTGGATGGGCCGAAGGTGTAGCGATGGTGCCAATAGTGTGGCAGTTGCACATCGAAGAGAGCGCGTGCTTCCTCCACGGAGGTGATGCCGCAGGCTTTTGACGCTACAGTGAAGCCCTCCGCGATCATTGCTGCGAGGGCTGCTATGCGGCGGTGGGGGAAATTTTGCGGGCGTGTGCGCGCCATGCGCCACATGATGCCTTCGGGGGGTGCGAGACGGAATTTGTGGCACATGAAGGCGTATTCGCGCCGCATGAGTTCTACGTGGGGGTCGCTGTCGGTCTCGGGCAGTAGTCCGGCGTGGCCGAAGAGGAGGCCTTCGACGGCTTCGGGGGCGTCGCGGTGTTTGAGCAGGGAGCGCAGCGGCACGGCGAGGGCCAGCTGCTCGAATGCCTGGCTGTTGAGTCCGAATCCCAATGCGCGTGCGAGTGTGACGTAGATGGTTTCGGGCCAGTTGCCGTTCAGCCGCTCCAGGAGTGCGAGAATGCGGTCGGTTTTCTGGTAGAGGCGTTCGAAGGCCATGGCTGTGAGGCAGTCGGTGATGTATATGCGGGGTGCTTCGGCGAGTTCGGCAAAGCATGCAAGGCGGTCGGCGGGACTGTCGACCATGCGGCTGTAGCGTTCGTTGAAGTCGGGGGCGCAGCGCATCACCATCTGTGGCACGATGCGGCCTTCGGGTAGTTGTATGCGGCAGTCGTCGGCTGCTACGACGTGGAGCACGACGGATGCGTAGGCGGGGTCGGTGTCGTGGCCGTGGCGGTGCCAGTCGGATGCGCGCACGTGCATTTCAACGTTGCCGCACCAGATGCGGTCGGCTATCCGTACTTTGGCATTGAAAAAATCGGGGCCTGCATCGCGGTTGAGCATGCCGGGGTCTATGATCTCCACGCGTTCGCCGTCGGTGGTGATCATGTCGGGCTGCAGCAGAAGGCGGTGCTGCCACACATAATGCATCAATCGCTCCATCAATGCCAAAATTAGTCTATTTCGGCGGTCTTCCCAAATTTTACTGCATTTTTTTGCAGTGGGTACAAAAGGACAAAAGAAAAATAAGGGACATCCGGTGTTTTGTGGCGGGGATATAGCAAAGCCACACGGGGAGGGGCCGTGTGGCTTTATGGCTGTTTTCGTATTGTAGGTGCCAAAGGCACTATCCTACGTTGAGGGGTGTCTTTGCGTTTTATTCGAAGATGTGGCTGAGCTTGGAGAATATGCGGTTTTTCTCGGCTTCGGTGGGCTGCATGTTGGGTGAGTTCTGCAGGCTCTCGATGGCTGACCGCTCGGCGTCGGAAAGTTTTTCGGGGATGTAGACCATGACGTTGATGAGCTCGTCGCCGACGGGGCTTCCGTCGGTGGAGGGCAGGCCTTTGCCTCGGAGCCGGAGCACCTTGCCGGGTTGTGTGCCGGGGGCTATCTTCAGTCGTGCGCGACCGCCGATGGTGGGCACTTCCACGCTTCCGCCGAGGGTGGCGGTGGGGATGTCGAGCATGAGGTTGTAGATTACATCGTTGCCGTCGCGTATGAGCTGCGGGTGCTTGATTTCTTCTATTACCACGAGCAGGTCGCCGTTCACGCCACCTCCGCGCGGTGCGTTGCCACGGCCCTTGACGGTGAGTGTCTGTCCGTCGGCTACGCCGGCCGGGACGCGGAATGAAACCTGCTCATCGCGCCGCTGCACGCCTTCGCCGTTGCAGTAGGTGCAGCGCTCGGTGATTACTTTTCCTGTGCCTTCGCAGGTGGGGCAAACGCTCTGCACCTGCTGTGCGCCGAAGAAGCTCTGCTCTACGGATGTCACGACGCCTGTGCCGTGGCAAGTGGAGCATGTGGCGAATGCTGTGCCGTTTTTGGCTCCTGTGCCATCGCAGTGTCCGCACTTCACGTAGGTGGGTACTTTGAGCGTTTTGTCGACACCTGTGGCTATTTCCTCAAGGGTGAGTTTTATGCGGATGCGGAGGTCGGAGCCTCGTCTCTGGCGGCGTCGGGGTGCTCCGCCTGTGGCTCCGCCGAAAGGTCCGCCCGCGCGCCGTCCGCCGAATATGTCGCCGAACATGGAGAAAATGTCGTCCATGGACATGCCACCGGCCGAGTAGAAGTCGCCTCCGCCTCCCGGGAATCCCTGCGGGCCCATGGAGTGGCCGAACTGGTCGTATTTCTGGCGTTTTTCGGGGTTGCTGAGCACATCGTATGCTTCGGCTGCTTCCTTGAACTTTTCCTCGGCGGCTTTGTCGCCGGGATTTTTGTCGGGGTGGTATTTGATGGCCAGCTTTCGGTAGGCCTTTTTTATGGTGTCCGCATCGGCGTTCTTATCGACGCCGAGCACTTCGTAGTAGTCGCGTTTGTTGTCCATAAAAAAGTGTGTTTTATTCGCCTACGGCCACTTTTGCGTGGCGCAGCACTTTGTCGTTGATCATATATCCTTTCTGCACGGTGTCTACGACTTTACCTTTCATATCGTCGGATGGTGCGGGGATGGTGGCTATGGCTTCGTGGAGGTCGGAGTCGAATGTCGTGCCTGTGCTCTCGATTGCCTTGACGCCGTTGTCGGCGAGATATTTGACGAGTTTGTTGTAGATGAGTTCCATGCCTTCGCGCACGCCTTCGGCGTTTTCGGTTCCGGCGGTGGCCTGCAGGCCCCTCTCGAAGTCGTCGACTATGGGGAGTATTCCTGCGAGCACTTTTTCAGCGCCGTTGCGCAGGATCTCGGCTTTTTCTTTCACTACGCGCTTGCGGAAGTTGTCGAAATCGGCCATGAGGAAGAGGTATTCCTTTTTTTCTTTCTCGACGGCGGCTTTTGCATCGGCCAACTGCTGCTGCAGTGCCTCGATGCGCTGCATCTCCTCGTTGGCGAAATCTTCGATGTCCGATTGCTCGTCGGCGGGTGTGGCGTCGATGATTTCGGGTGTGGTGTTTTCGTCGGGAGTGATTTCTTCGGGCTCTGCGTTCATCTTGTTATATTTATTTTTGCTCATATTCTTGGTGTGGTTAATACGTATCTATAATGCAAAAATGCTGCCAAACGTTGTCCGGCGCTCATATAAATGTAAAAATACAACAAAAAGGGAGGCTATATCGTTCATAAGGGCGCTCCGGAGAGGGGCCCGCTCCACGATGCGCATCCATCGAGGCCGCGGAGCGCTTGCTCTGCCATTTTGGCAGAGCGGAAGAGGCCGAACACGGACGATCCGGAACCGCTCATGGCTGTGTAGAGTGCTCCGGCGCGTGTCATGTGTTGTTTCAGCGCGTCGATTTCGGGGAGGATGGCACCTACGGATGGCTCAAAATCGTTGTGCAGTGTGGTGCTCCATTCTTCGCGTGGCATGGCGAGTGCGGCCTCGAGAGATATTTTTCTTTGGCAAGGTGTAATGCCGGCGTAGGCGGCGGCTGTGCTCACGCTGCGCCCCTCGGGCTTGGCGATGGCCGCGTGCAGGCCATCAAGATTTATGCGGGCTGGGGAGAGGGTGGTGCCGGTGCCGGTGGCGAGCATGGGGCGGTTGTAGATGAAGAAAGGACAATCGGCGCCTATTCCGGCCGCTATCCGGGCCAGTTGCTCATCGCTGAGGCCGAGGGCGAACAGCCGGTTCAGACCCATGAGGGTGAAGGCGGCATCGGCCGATCCACCTCCGAGGCCTGCTCCGTCCGGGACTATTTTCCGCAGGAAGATGCGTGCGTGCGGCATGTCGGGACGCGTGTCTGCGAGGGCCCGCCAAGCTTTCATCACGAGGTTTTTCTCCGGCGGGCAATCCACCGGGCGGCCGGTGGTGGTGAGGGATGTGGGCTCGCCCGGTGCAGCCGGAACAATCTCCAGAATGTCGGTCCATGCTACCGGCACCATCAGTGTCTCGATGTCATGGTAGCCGTCGGGCCTGCGGCGAAGCACGTGCAGTCCGAGATTTATTTTTGCGTTGGGAAAAAGTATCATGCCGCAAATTTACAAAATATCCTGTAAAGTGTGGCACGCATTTTGCGGTAGAGGAAACCAAAGGGAGCGGTCGGTTGTTTTAATGATGATTCCTCTCCCGGAGAACTGATAATAATATTTCAACACATTAAATATATGAATTTCAATAATTTCACCATCAAGGCGCAGGAAGCCATCCAGAAGGCCGTGGAAATCACGCGCGGGAGCGGCTCGCAGGCCATTGAGCCGGTGCATCTGCTGAAGGGCGTGGTCGAAGAAGGCGATTCGCTCGTGAAGTTCATCTTTCAGAAGATAGGTGCCAATCCGGCGGTGCTCTCGGCCGGTATCGAGCGTGAGATTGCCGCACTTCCTAAAGTGAGCGGCGGCGAGCCTTATCTGAGCCGTACGTCGAACGATGTGCTTCAGAAGGCTCTGGATGTGGCCAAGAAAATGGGCGACCAGTATGTGACTCTCGAAGCTATGCTTACGGCAATCTTTGAGGTGTCGTCGCCTGCGTCGACTCTTCTGAAGGATGCGGGCTTGAGCTCGCGCGAGCTTGAGGCCGCGATAGAGGAGCTGCGCAAAGGCCGCAAGGCTACGGACCAGAGCGCTGAGGATACGTACAACGCTTTGTCGAAATATGCCATAAATCTGAACGAGCGGGCCAGACAGGGCAAGCTTGATCCGGTGATAGGCCGCGATGAAGAAATACGCCGTGTGCTTCAGATATTGAGCCGCCGAACGAAGAACAATCCTATGCTGATAGGCGAGCCGGGCACCGGTAAGACTGCTATAGCGGAGGGTCTCGCCCACCGAATAGTGCGCGGCGATGTGCCTGAAAATTTGCGCACGAAGCAGATTTTCTCGCTCGACATGGGTGCGCTCGTGGCCGGAGCGAAGTATAAGGGCGAGTTTGAGGAGCGTCTGAAAGCCATTGTCAATGAGGTGCAGGCTTCGGACGGCGAGATCATACTCTTTATAGATGAGATCCACACGCTTGTGGGTGCGGGCAAAGGCGAGGGGGCCATGGATGCCGCCAATATCCTGAAGCCGGCTCTCGCACGCGGTGAGCTCCGCAGCATAGGCGCCACCACTCTCGACGAGTATCAGAAGTACTTCGAGAAGGACAAGGCGCTGGAACGCCGCTTCCAGAAAGTGATGGTGAACGAGCCTGACGAGGCCAGCGCGATAGCAATACTGCGCGGCCTGAAGGAACGCTACGAGAACCACCATCATGTGCGTATCCGCGATGAGGCTATCATAGCTGCGGTGCAGCTCAGCGAACGGTATATCACTGACCGTTTTCTGCCGGACAAGGCCATAGACCTTGTGGACGAGGCTGCCGCGAAGCTCAAGCTGGAGATCGACTCCGTGCCGCAGGCGCTTGACGATATCACGCGCCGGATAGCGCAGAAGGAGATAGAACGTGAGGCTATCAAGCGCGAGGGCGACAAGGCTCATGTGGCCGAGATAGAGAAGGAGCTCGCGCAGATGCGTGAGGAAGAGAAGGAATATGCCGCCAAGTGGAAGACCGAGAAGGATCTCATCGACCGCATACAGCAGAATAAGGTGGACATAGAACAGCTCAACTTTGAGGCTTCGAAAGCCGAGCGCGAGGGCGACTATGCCCGCGTGGCCGAGATACGCTACTCCACACTCAAGGCAAAAGAGGAGGAGAACAAGCAGATACAGGAACAGCTGCGCGCCATGCAGGGCGAGAAGGCTCTGATAAAGGAGGAAGTGGACGCCGAGGATATCGCCGATGTGGTGAGCCGGTGGACCGGAATCCCTGTAAACAAAATGGTGCAGAGCGAGAAGGAGAAGCTGCTGCATCTGGAGGAAGAGCTACACAGCCGCGTGGTGGGCCAGGATGAGGCCATACGTGCCATCGCCGATGCTGTGCGCCGTTCGCGCGCCGGACTCAATGACCCGAAGCGCCCCATAGGATCGTTCATATTCCTGGGTACCACCGGTGTGGGCAAGACGGAGCTTGCGAAGGCTCTCGCCGAATATCTCTTCGACGATGAGAACATGATGACGCGTATAGACATGAGCGAGTATCAGGAGAAGCATGCCGTGAGCCGTCTGGTGGGAGCGCCTCCGGGATATGTGGGCTACGATGAGGGCGGCCAGCTGACGGAGGCTGTGCGCCGCAAGCCCTACAGTGTGGTGCTTTTCGATGAGATAGAGAAGGCGCATCCGGATGTGTTCAACATTCTGCTGCAGGTGCTTGACGATGGCCATCTGACGGACAATAAAGGCCGTAATGTGAACTTCAAGAACACTATCATCATAATGACGTCCAACATGGGCTCGGCTCTGATACGCGACAATTTCGCCAAGATGACGGATGAGAACCGCGACGAGACCATAGAGAAGACCAAGGATGAGGTGCTTGAGATGCTTAAGCAGACGATACGCCCGGAATTCCTGAACCGCATAGATGAGATAATAATGTTCACTCCGCTCAACCGTGTGGAAATCGAGGAAATCGTGGGTCTGCAGATCAAGGGTGTGCAGCGAATGCTCGAGCGCAGCAGCGGCATAAAGCTGGAACTCACGCCTGCGGCTCTCAGCTATCTGGCTGAGGAGGGTTTCGACCCCGAGTTCGGCGCCCGTCCTGTCAAGCGTGTGATCCACCGCAAGGTGCTCAACAGCCTTTCGAAGGATATCCTTGCCCAGAAGGTGGACCGTTCGCGCCCCATCATAATAGATGTGAATGCGGATGGCACTGATATAGAATTCAAGAATTGACGATATTGAGCCAATGGCTATGACACAAAAGGGGTGGCGCCGGTTGCGCCACCCCTTTTGTGTATGATGGATAATCGTTTATTTTTTTGCGTCGAGCTTCTTGAGCAGGTGCTCCACGGCTCCGCTGATCTGTGCGTCGTGTCCGGCCACGATATCGGCGGGTGTGTTGTAGATCACTACGTCGGGGTTGAGTTGCTTGTTTTCAAGCGCGTTGCCCTGCATGTCGCGTGATGTCACCTGCGGTATGCCGAAATATATGGTCGGGTCGATCTGTGTTTCCCACCAGACGGCAGTCATTGTGCCGGGCACGGGTGCGCCGACGATGTCGCCTATCCCGAGTGTCTGGTAGACGAACGGTGTGCCGTGGGCATCGCTGTAGTTGGCTTCGTTGACGAGCATTACCGAGGGCTTGGTCCATTGCGAGAAGGGCTCGGAGCCGATGTACTTGTCGCGGGGAGTGAACTGCACGTACTCCTTGCCTCCCAGCAACACGGCGATGTCGTTGTGGAGCCATCCTCCGCCGTTGAAGCGGGTGTCGACGATGACGGCCTCGCGGTTGCGGTATTTTCCGAGCAGGCGGTCGTAGACGGTGCGGAAGCTGGGGCTGTCCATGCCTTCGACGTGAACGTAGCCGATGCGGCCTCCTGAGAGGCTGTCGACGGCGGCTTCGTTGCGTGCTACCCAGCGGCGGTAGAGGTCGGCTTGCTGGTGGGCCGAGCTGTAGGGCTTCACCGCTACTTTTTCGGTGGCGCCGGATGCGCGGCGCACTCCGAGCAGCACTTTCTTGCCGGTTTTGCCTTCGAGGAGCGGGTAGTAGTCGGCGCCGGCTTTGATGGTGGTGCCGTCGATAGATTCGATGATGTCTCCGACCTGCAGGGAGGCGCCGGTGGCTCTGAGGGGGCTGTGGGCGAGGAGCTCGGCCACGCGCAGTCCGTCGCCGGTGTGTGATGCGTCGAAGAACGCGCCGAGGGAGGCTGTGCTCATGGCTGCGCCGGCGGCTCTGTAGCCGCCTCCGGTGTGTGAGGCGTTGAGCTCGCCGAGGATCTCGCTCAGGAGCTCGGCGAAGTCGGCGTTGTTGGAGATGTGCGGGAGGAAGCGGCGGTAGTGCTCGCCATAGCTTTTCCAGTCCACTCCGTGGAGCTTGGCGTCGTAGAACTTGTCCTCCACCTGCCGGAGCATGTGGTCGTAGATGTATTCGCGTTCCAGGCTCGGCTTGCGGTCGAACATGGCTTCAAATTCCACATCCTTGACGTCGCCGTCCGGTAGGCTCACTTTCTTGATGCCACGCGAGCTGAGGACAAACAGGTTCTCGCCTTTTTTGTCGGGAGCGAAGCTGCCGTATAGTCCTTTGCATAGGATCTTGGTGTCGCCTTCGCGGAGGTCGCGTGCCATGATGTTGTAAGAGCCGTCGGCGTTGCCGGCCACGTAGTAGAGTTTGTCGCCTTTCGGGGATACGAAGTAGTCGCCCATTCTGGCGGATGTGCCCGAGAGGCGGTGCATGCGGTCCCGGCGGCGGGAGAGTTCAAAGACGAGGGGCTCGATATTTTTTGCGGCATCGTCGTCGCTGTCGTCGCTGTCTTTTTTCTTGCCTTTTTTCTTTTTGTCTTTTTTTGCGGACTTTTCTTTTTCTTCCCGGTCTTTTTTGTTTTTCTCGTATATGGCGGCTTCTTCCTCCGTCATGCCGAATACATCGTTGGCTTCGTCGTCGAGCACCATGAGCATGACGTCGAGTTGCTCGCCCCAGCTGCCGTGGCTGCGCATGCCGTAGCGGCCGCTCTGATATGCTATGGCTTTGCCTCCGAGGGCCCAGCGGGGATTGGCGTCGGAGTAGCCGCTCTCGGTGAGGTCCACGACTTCCGAGCCGTCGGCTTTGACGAGGGCGATGTCGGTGTTGTTCCATCCGCCTGTGCCTATGTAGTCGGCGAGTAGCCAGCGGCTGTCGGGGCTCCAGCAGAAGCTGAGGTCGCCGTCGGAGTAGCTGTAGTTGTATTTGCCGTCGAGGGCTGTGATGGCTTCTTTTGTGTCGGTGTCAAGCACGCGCAGTGTGGTGCGGTCTTCCCAGAATGCGATTTTTTTGCCGTCGGGGCTGTATTCGGGCCATTGGGCGGGGGCATCGGATGCGTAGAGCGGTTTTTCTATGATTTCTGTGGCGTAGGCGAATTTTTTCTCGTCGTCGCCGGCAATGGTGGCGGTGAATAGTTGCCACAGTCCGTCGCGCTCGCTGTCGTAGACGATGGTGCGTCCGTCGGGAGCGAAGCTCAGTCCGCGTTCCTGCGCGGGTGTGTTGGTGATGCGTTTCGTGGTGCCATATTTCACGTTTGTGACGTAGATGTCGCCCCGAAGCACGAATGCCACTTCATCGCCGTCCTCATTGACGGCGATGTTGGTGGCGCCGCTGCTGCGGACGCCTTTGACGATGTCGCTGTCGTAGTCGTCGGCGGTGATGCTCACATTGATTTTGCTTGGCGCGGCTCCCGGCACGAGGGTGTAAAGCTCGCCGTCCCAGCTGAATGCGAGGGTGCGCCCATCGGCCGATGCGCTAAGCGAGCGCACGGGATGGCCTGTGAAGGATGTGAGCTGCCTGCGTGAGGCGGGGTTGGCTATGGATGCTTCGTAGATGTTGAGTGTGCCGTCTTCCTCGCTCACGTAGAAGAATGTGTCGGCGGCGCCCCATGCGGGCGTGTGGTCGTTGCCGCCGTAGGTGGTGAGGCGCGTGAAGTGGCCGTCGGCATAGTGCCATATATCGCCTGTGGCGGAGCTGGTCTCGTGTTTGCGGAATGCGTTTTCGTAGCCTTTACGGTCCTGATACAGCACGCCGCGTGCAGTGTCGGCATCGGCTGCGGCCATGGGAATCGAGAGATATATTTCGGGGCGCGAGCCGAGGGTGTCCACCATGTATGTCTGTCCGAGGAAGGCTCCGTTGGTGCTTTCGGCGGATGGCATGATGGATGATGAGAAGAGGATGTGCGCGTTGTCGAGGAAAGAGAGGGGGCGTTCCTGTCCGCTATGTGTGGTGAGCTTCCGCGGGCGTCCGCCGTGTGCGTCCACCAGGAATATGTCGGCCGAGCCGTCGCGGGTGCTTGAGAATGCGATTTTGCTGCCGTCGGGGCTCCACACGGGGTAGGAGTCTATGGCGGGGCTGGAGGTGATCTGGCGTGCTTCTCCACCGGCTGTGGCGACGGTGTAGATGTTGCCTTTGTAGGTGAAGGTAACGGTGGCGCCGTCGGGTGCTATGGCGGCATTCCGGAGCCATAGCGGGGCCTCGGCTGCGCCGGCAGTGATGGCGCCGGCAGTGATGGCGAGGGTGAGGATTTTTTTCATAGCTATGCGATAATATGGAAAGGTGGGTGGCGGATGGCTATTCGTCGTCGTCGAGGTCGTCGAAGTCGAAGTCCCATCCGTCGGAGATATCGTCGGTGAATCGGGCGAGGTCTCGTCCCTCGCGCTTGGTGGGGCGTCCGAGGCCTTTACGCCGGTCGATGAATCCGCTGATTTTCACTACTTCGAGCAGGTCGAGCTGAGCTCTGGGGGTGACGTTCTCCATATAGTCAGGCACGAGCTTTGCCCCGAGCCGGTTTTCGGTGAGGGCGCGCACGCGGAAACTGTATGTGACGGGTGGCTTGCGCACGTTCACGATGTCGCCTACGCGCACTGTGCGTGATGGTTTTGCGATGACATCGGCCGGTGGTGTGCCGAGCGACACACGTCCTTTCTTGCAGGCTTCAGTGGCGATGGTGCGTGTTTTGAACACGCGCACGGCCCACAGCCATTTGTCGATGCGAACTTCTTCTTTCATGTGCCTATTTGTTGTTGAATTTGCACATGGCGTTGCCAGCTCCGGCCAGCACATATTCCCGAATGGCGTCGCAGGCTACATCTATGCGTGCCGGCAGTTCGGCCCGCTGCTCGGGTGTGAACCGTCCCAGGACGTATTCGACTTGTGCTCCGCGGGGGAAATCGTTGCCGATGCCGAAGCGCAGGCGTGCGTAGTTCGGTGTTCCGAGCATCTGGGCTATGCTTTTGAGGCCGTTGTGCCCGGCGTCGCTGCCGCGCTGTTTGATGCGTATGGCTCCGAATGGCAGGGCGAGGTCGTCGACAATTACGAGGATATTTTCCGGCGGGATGCTTTCTTTGTCGCGCCAATAGCGCACGGCATTTCCGCTGAGATTCATGTAGGTAGAGGGCTTGAGCAGTACCAGCTGCTTGTTTTTCAGGCGCATACGCGCGATGTCGCCGTAACGTTCCGTGGCAAATGAAACATTGGACGCCTCGGCAAAGGCGTCCAATGTCATAAAGCCAATGTTGTGGCGCGTGGCGGCGTATTCATCGCCAATGTTGCCGAGCCCAACAATGAGGTATTTCATCTACAGATGTAGCGTGTGATTACTTGCCGGCAGCGGCGGCAGCGGCGGCACCGCGGGCGGCGCGTGTCAGCTGAACGGCGCATACGACGGCGTTCTTGGCGTTGACGAGTTCGAGACCGTCGATGTGGATATCGCCCACCTGCATGGTCTTGCCCAGGCCGAGATGGTCGACGTTGATGACGAGACGCTCGGGGATGGCAGTGTAGAGTGCCTTCACGCGGAGTTTCTTCATAGCCAGGGAGAGCTTACCACCGGCTTTTACACCTTCGGCGTGTCCTTCGAGCTTGACGGGAACTTCCATAACCACGGGCTTGTTTTCGCTCACTTCGAGGAGGTCGATGTGGAGGATGGAGTCCTTGACGGGGTGGAACTGGATGTCTTTGAGCACGGCGGTGCGCTTGTCGCCGTTGATATCGAGGTCGATAGCGAAGATGTCGGGGGTATAGATGAGCTTGCGCACGGCTTCGAGGTTGACAACGAGGTCGGTGGTGATGAGGCCTTTGCCGTTGCCGATCTCAACGATCTTTTCGCCGGGCTTGAGGGCTTCTGCGTAGGGGAGGTCAATGATCTTGCCGCCGTTGAGAACTACGGGGATTTTGTTTTCGGCGCGGAGTGCCTTGGTGGCTTTCTTGCCCAGGTCGGTGCGGGGCTGTGCTGCCAGCTGGAAATGTTTCATTTCGTTTTGTGATTTAATGTGTTACTCAAAATTAAGTGATTTGCTCCTTAATTTCCCATCACACGGGATGCTAAAAAGCGACCGCAAAGTTAACACTTTTTTTTCATATATGAAAGTATGTGGCAAACAAGATGTGCGAATCTTGTTGAGTTTGTCCCTTGAAGACCTTGAAGTGGGCCTTTGTATAAAATTAAATTTTATTTTTTTTCTATTAAGCCTAAGAATCCAAACATTTTGCGTAACTTTGCAATGTATCCTCAGCCCATGGAGATGGGAGGATTGAGGACAGACATTTTATAAAAGGTGTTATTGAAATTTTATCTTCTGAAGTCGAACTTGGCGGTTTGAATTGTAGCGAAGATAGGATTGGCAATAGCGCCTACATCGATAGCATTCAGTTGTCCCTACGGATTTCTTTATAGCTATTCCGGTGTGGGGCTATTGTTTTATCTGCTACAAGGGTACCGCCAAGACCTGACTTTAAGATAAAACAAGATATAATCCTCACACCTTTTTCATATCTATTAAAATGTTCACAGGGGGTTATGAACGGTGAATAAGAATATGGATCCAACCCTTAAATCACATTTCCTGACACTCTATTGCATGGTCTTGGCGGATGGTGTGGTGGATGTGAGTGAATTGCAGATGCTGTACGAAATTGGAATAAAAGACTATGGTCTTAAGTCCGATGAGATTTTTGAGGCTGTGCGCGATGGAGGCACATCGTTCTTTGTACCTGATTCTTTGGAGGGTAAAATCAAAGTGCTGCACGATATGGCTAAGATAGCATGGGCGGATGGCGAAATTGACTCATCGGAACGTGAGCTAATTAAAAAATACGCACTTCATTATGGCTTCCAACCCGAAAATGTGGAAGCCATAGCCGATTTTATGTTGGATAGTGTCCATGAGGGTTTGAATACAGAGCAAATAACACAGAAAATCCTTAATTGAATTACCTATGGCAAACCCACTGCGCACCTTGTTCTCGTCGACAACGGTAATGAGCACCCAGATGCCTGCATCTTCCAATAATATTAATGAGGGAGAAACATATACAAACTATGGAAAAAGGCTTTGTGGCCTTGTGACAGGAAATGTAATGTCGTTAGGTGCGTTCTTGACGAAAGTATACCAAACGGAGCGTCAACGGCAAGTGAATAATGAACAGCAGCAACAGAAGCTTAAGAATGATCTACAACAAAAACTGCTTGTGGCTCAGAATAGCGAGCAGGTGAATCAAGCTACTATAAGTAGAGTAAATGCTCAGATTGATTTTGTCAAGGATGAAATCAATGAGTTGAATGATAAGTTGGCAGAAGCTAAACGCAAGGATGGGGAGCAAAACAAGATGGCAAGAATAAAATTTGTGATTGGTAGCTTGATTCTTGTAATCATGACTATATATTTATTTATATTCTATAGCTCAACATTCTACTCGGCATTTCTCCTTTCTGCTAAAAAACTTATAGAAAGCGACGCAGCAAATCTATTAGGCATGGCAGTTTTCAACAGTCATGCTGTGGCGTGGGCGTATGAGGACGGATTCGGTTCGCTGTGCTTCATACTTACAGGACCGGTGATATTCATGGGACTTGGGTATGTCCTGCATTATTTTATGGAGCAAGATGGCGCTGTGAAATGGCTGAAAGCTGGAGCGTTGCTGTTCATAACATTTGCATTTGATTGTATTCTGGCTTATAAGATAGGGGAATTGCTGTATGATGTGACGCGTGCTGCAAGCTGGACGGAGATGCCGTCGTATTCTTTTGCATTAGCTGTGAAGGATATAAACACGTATGCGGTGATATTCCTTGGATTCATAGTTTATTTTATTTGGGGTATTGTATTTGGTATGGTAATGACGGCCTATGGCGATCTTCGCTCCAATAAGAAGGAAATTAATGCTATAATGGGGAAATTGTCGCAAGCAAAAATTAAATTGTCAGATTATAAGCAGCAGATTCCGCAATTAGATGCAACGGATAAGAATCTAAAAATTCAAATAGCGAATCTGAATGCGCAAATATCCAAGGGCTGCTATATAGACAAGGGACTTGTTAAGACTGCGCTGGCGGATTTCTATGCAGGCTGGGTGTCCCTAATGTTGCCATTAGGCTGTACAACAGACGAACAAAGCCAGGCTCAAAAGATATATGATACTTCAATAACCAAATTCTTCTGAAAATGAAACATGATTTTTGGACTCCAGTTATAGTGGTAGCCGCAGCATTGCTTGTCGTGCTGATGGGCGGATGTACAGGTAAGGCTACACAGAAAGACGAAAAGAGTGCTCATGTCGATGTTACTGTTGAGGTCGGCGATAAACCGCTTAACCTTTCGGTATATATCGATTTGTCGGACAGACTAATCAAACAGCCGGGAGCTGTGCCTCAGATGGAGAATGATACGGCGATAATAAACTGTGTTTTTGAATTCTTTCTTGACAGATGTAAGAAGAATATATTGAAAAATGAAGACCATTTTCAAGTATTTTTCTATCCTGTACCTACACATAGCAATATCAACCTCATTGCAAAGTCTTTGAATCTTGATTTGGGCAAGGCTGGTGCCACCATGAAGAAAAAGGCGGTAAAGGAGTTTCAGAACACCTATAAAGAGAATCTTGAAACAATCTACACAAGCACTATGAATTCAAAAAAATGGGTTGGTAGTGATATATGGGGATTCTTCAGTAATAAAAAAGTTGACCAACTATGCATTAAGGATGGCTATAGGAATGTCCTTGTAATCCTTACAGATGGTTATCTTTTTTATGAACCAAATAAAATTAAGCAAGGGAACCAGTATTCATATATTCTCCCTCAGACGTTGAATAACCCCAAATCCTCTTTGATTGTTAAGCGTGGTGGGCTTGAAGAACTTGAGGTATTAATGCTTGAGATTAGTCCGAAATCACCCACTGAACGAGAAAGGATGACTCAGATTCTTTCTGACTGGTTCTCCCAGATGGGTGTGCAAAAATTCGTCGTTAACGAAGCTGATGTTTCAGCTAATACGGAGGCAGTAATAACTAATTTCCTAAAAGGATAGTTTCCAGTTTTAAAAAGCCACAGCCGCATAGGATTGCGGCTGTGTGCATGATTTTAAAATGTCAAATATGATGTAGTTAACTATTACATAGGACAAAAAACAAAAGACGCTATGCTTTTATGTCTTACTCTATAGTAGGATAATTTTCTTACAGGTACACAGGCAATATGGGACGGGACCTGACTGTTCGTGCCGTATTAACAGGGCTATGCAAATTGGGAACTATATGTATCGGCAGTACGGTGAAACGAAGTTTATTCCGATTGTTGCTTTCAGATAAACGATTATTTGGGGATAGGATTATTGCTTTGGTAGGTTTCTACAACATATAATTCGATGGTTGGATAATCGGCAGACACTCTATTGAGAACATCCTTCACTTCATCCCATTTCAAGCCACCCAATCCGGCACCGATCGCGGGGAGAGCGATTTTTGTCACATTTTCCCTCATTGCCAATTCAAGCATCGCCTTAACCGACCGCTCTATATATTCTATCCGCGCTTTTGTTCTCCATGTGGCCTGTGTGCCAAGGTTATATATGTGTCCGCCTCCATAGTTGTAATCGAAAACATCGCCGGGTTTGTAAATCCCATCTTTGCACATGGCTTTATATTCCGAATACATCTCCGGGTATTTGCCGCGAAACTGCAAGGCAATACCTTTACCCATCGCTCCGGCACAGTTGCATCCGTGGGCATAGCTGCTTACGCCACTGATATTGAATATGTCACCTTTCTCAATATAATTTATCATCGTGAGTTTTATTTCAAGAGTTTCCGGTCGTTATCGCCGCTTTCCAGCACGCTCATCTGATGAATGGCGATTTGGTTGAGTTTTATAAGTCGTTCTGATTGAGGTAGCCCCTGCTCTATGAATACGGCATTGAGGCTCTCCATGTTGGAGAGGCAGATGAGCTCGCTGACCGATGCGTAGTCGCGGATATTGCCTTTCAAATCCGGGTTGGCCTCGCGCCACTGTTTCGCTGTCATGCCGAACATTGCCACATTCAGCACGTCGGCTTCATTGGCATAGATGATGCCCGCCTGTGCATTTGTGACCTCCGCCGGAATAAGATTTTGCTTGATGGCATCGGTGTGTATGCGGTAGTTGATTTTCGACAGCTCACGCTTTGCTGACCATCCGATAAACCGCTGTTCCTCGGCTTTAAGGCGTTGATATTCTTTTACAAGGAGGAGTTGGAATTTCGGGCTTAACCACATGCCAAAGTGATACGCAATATCCCTGTGTGCGTAAGTACCGCCATAGCGTCCTGCCTTGGCAATTATACCTTTAGCGTTTGTACGTTCAATCCAGGCCTTTGTAGAAAGAACAAAATTATTGCTTCCGGCAGCATTTTTAATTGCACCGAATTCGGTACAATTAAAATCCGGATTATATAGCATCTCCCATTCGCCAAGGTATTCAATCGTGCCTTTGAGACTGAGCCAACGGAATATTATATGTTCTTGCAGTTGGCTTTTAGCCATGTCTGTCAGCGAAATATAATCATCGCCGTCAACTCCTATTACAGTAATTGGCGTATTTTGAACTGTGATTTTTGCCATTTGGGGGATATGCGTTTGATTTCAAATGTAAAGATAATCTAAAAAAGTTGATGTATCAGCGTATTATATAATTTATCATCGTGAGTTTTATTTCAAGAGTTTTCGGTCGTTATCGCCGCTTTCCAGCACGCTCATCTGATGAATGGCGATTTTGTTGAGTTTGATAAGTCGTTCTGATTGTGGTAGCCCCTGCTCTATGAATACGGCATTGAGGCTTTCCATGTTGGAGAGACAGATGAGCTCGCTGACCGATGCGTAGTCGCGGATATTGCCTTTCAAATCCGGGTTGGCCTCGCGCCACTGTTTCGCTGTCATGCCGAACATTGCCACGTTCAGCACGTCGGCTTCATTGGCATAGATGATGGCCGCCTGTGCATTTGTGACCTCCGCCGGAATAAGGTTTTGCTTGATGGCATCGGTGTGTATGCGGTAGTTGATTTTCGACAACTCACGCTTTGCTGACCATCCGATAAACCGCTGTTCCTCGGCTTTAAGGCGTTGGAACTCTTCTATCAGATAGAGTTTGAACGGCACGCTTATCGCAGATCCAAATTCAAAAGCGATGTCCTTGTGGGCATAAGTCCCTCCGTAACGCCCTTTCTTGGCTGCCAATCCTATTGCTCCGGTTCTCTCTATCCATTCCGAAGCACTCAATACAAAGGATGGCAAACCCGCACTCATTCTAAAGTGGTCAAATTCGACCACTTTGAAATTAGGGTTGTGGATAAGTTCCCATGTGCCTAGAAATTCAATGGTATATCTATTCCTGATCCAGTTCTTGATAACATCAGCAGCTCTGCTGTCTCCATCTTTGGCAGCAGCCATGTCAGTAAGAGAGATATAGTCCTGCTCCTCGATGTTAAGGACAGTAATTGGAGTATTTTGAACTATGATTTTTGTCATTGGGGGGATATGCGTTTGATTTCAAATGCAAAGATAATCTAAAAAAAGTTTATGTATCAGCGTATTATATAATTTATCATCGTGAGTTTTATTTCAAGAGTTTTCGGTCGTTATCGCCGCTTTCCAGCACGCTCATCTGATGAATGGCGATTTTGTTGAGTTTTATGAGTCGTTCTGATTGAGGAAGCCCCTGCTCTATGAATACGGCATTGAGGCTTTCCATGTTGGAGAGGCAGATGAGCTCGCTGACCGATGCGTAGTCGCGGATATTGCCTTTCAAATCCGGGTTGGCCTCGCGCCACTGTTTCGCTGTCATGCCGAACATTGCCACGTTCAGCACGTCGGCTTCATTGGCATAGATGATGGCCGCCTGTGCATTTGTGACCTCCGCCGGAATAAGATTTTGCTTGATGGCATCGGTGTGTATGCGGTAGTTTATTTTCGACAACTCACGCTTTGCTGACCATCCGATAAACCGCTGTTCCTCGGCTTTCAACCGCTGGAACTCCTTAACTATATACAATTCAAACTCAACTGAAATCCAACTTGCAAATTTGAACGCGATGTCCTTATGAGCATAAGTACCTCCGTAGCGTCCGGATTTGGAAATCAAACCGATTGCATTGGTTGTTTCAATCCATTTCTTTGGGGATAGAGTAAAGGCATTTAAACCAGCTTCTTTTCTAAACCCATCGAATTCGAGGGGTTTAAAATTGGGATTATAAAGACTTTCCCAAATACCAAGAAACTCAATCGTATTACGGTTGCGCATCCAATTACCGATAACAGCGGTTGGATCATCGCTCTTATGACGAGCTAAATCGGTTATAGACACATAATCATCGCCGTCAACATTGATTATGGTTATATTCGTATTTTGAACTGTGATTTTTGCCATTGGGGGATAAGCGTTTGATCTCAAATGCAAAGATATGTCAAAAATCTGAGGTAACCGCGTGTTAGCCTATTTTTCGGGAGGGGATTAGAAGGGTTGCACTGGCCACGGATTTTTTTTGCGGTGTGCGGTGCTTTTGCTACCTTTGCGGGTCGATAATGACAATCTATTGCTAAACCAACTTGCCTTCCGGCGTGTTGTTATAAGAAATTCATCACATTTATAGTGTTATAATCATGTCGCAATTCTCCGCATTTTTCAAGAAAATAAGCGTGCCTGCCTGGATAGGGCTCGGCGTAGCGGCGGCTGCCATAGTGTGGCTGTGCATATATCTATCCCGTCCGAAACCCCGTGCGGCCGAGCTGCCTGTAGTGGCGGTGATGCCTGTGGGCAAGGAGGATGTGAGTATATACGGCGAGTTTGCCGGTCGTATCCGCGCCCAGCAGTTTGTGGAGGTGCGGGCGCGAGTGGAGGGCTACCTGCAGAGCATGAAGTTCCGTGAGGGAAGTTATGTGGACAAGGGCGACCTTCTGTTCACGATCGACCCCACGGTGTACCGCGCTACTGCCGAGAAGGCCCGCGCCACTCTGGAGAAGGCCCGCGCCGTGGCCCTGAAAGCAGAGCGCGACCTGAACCGCATACGCCCGCTGTTTGCCCAGAACGCGGCGTCGCAGCTCGACCTCGACAATGCCGTGGCCGCTTATGAGAGCGCCAAGGCGGAGGTGAGTGTGGCAGAGGCCGATCTCAAGCAGGCGTCGCAGACGCTGAGCTACACTCAGGTGACCGCTCCCACTTCCGGATATATATCTGAAACGGGCGCTGATATCGGCGCGCTCGTAGGCCCGGGTGCGAAGTCGCTTCTGGCTACAATTGTGAAGAGCGACACTGTGCGCATTGATTTTTCCATGACCGCCCTCGACTATCTGCGGAGCAAGGAACGTAATGTGAGCCTGGGGCATGACGATGAGCACCGCGGGTGGAACCCCTATGTGACGGTGACGCTCGCCGACGGCACGGTGTATCCGCACAGGGGAATCCTTGATTTTGCATCGCCGCAGGTGGACCCCAAGACTGGCACGTTCAGCGTGCGCGCCGAGATGCCTAACCCAGAGCGTGCGCTGCTCCCCGGCGAGTTCACTAAGGTGAAGCTGCTCATGGATGTGCGCGAGGATGCCATCGAGATACCCTCCAAGTCGCTGGTGGTGGAAAAAGGCGCTGCGTTTGTGTATGTGGTGCTTCCGGACAGTTTCGTGGAAAAGCGCTTTGTAGAGACCGGCCCCGAGGTGGGCAACAATGTGATTGTGGAGCGTGGTCTGAGTTCGGGCGAGAATATCGTGGCCGAGGGCTATCACAAGCTGCGCCACGGGATGAAGGTGCGCCCTGTGCTGTCTGATTCCATCCGGTAATTTTCTGTGCCTTATGAAGAAGAATTTTTTTCTTGACCATCCGGTCTTTTCCATAGTGCTGTCCATAGTGATAGTGCTGCTGGGCTGCATAGGCCTGGTGATGCTGCCTGTGGACCAGTATCCCGAAATCGTGCCTCCGGTGGTGCGTGTGTCGGCTTCGTATCCCGGCGCCGACGCCATGACTGTGACGCAGGCTGTGGCGACGCCTATAGAGCAGGAGCTCAACGGCACGCCGGGCATGCTGTACATGGAGAGCAAGAGCTCTAACTCGGGCGGATTTTCGGCGCTTGTGACCTTTGATATCGATGTGGACCCCGAACTGGCCGCTGTCGATGTGCAGAACCGTATAAAGAAGGCAGAGGCGCGTCTGCCGGCGGAGGTGGTGCAGAACGGCATATCGGTGGAGAAGGAGACGGCCAATAAGCTCATGACCATCACAGTGCTGTCGCTGGACACCAAATTCGACGAGGTGTATCTCAGCAACTATGTGACGCTGAATATTCTCGACCTGTTGAGGCGTGTGCCCGGCGTAGGCTCCATCAGCAATGTGGGCGGACGCTACTATTCCATGCAGATACGCGTGATGCCCGACAAACTTGCCGAGCTCGGGATCACCGTCAGCGATCTCCGGCGCGCGTTGCTCGACCAGAACCGCGAGTCGGCTGCCGGTGTGCTCGGTCAGGCTCCGATAGAGGATATCGATATCACGATGCCTATCATCGCCCGCGGGCGTCTGTCGTCGCCGGAGGAGTTCGGGCAGATAGTGCTGCGTGCGGATGCCGACGGATCGGTAATACGTCTGCGCGATGTGGCCAATATCAGTCTGGATGCGCAGAGCTATGCCACCGAGAGCGGAATCAACCGCGGTAATGCGGCTGTGCTCAACATCAATATGCTTCCCGGGGCCAACGCTCTGGAGGTGGCCGAGAATGTGAAGAAGGAGATGCGTCAGATCAGCCGGAACTTTCCTGACGGCATGTCGTATGTGATTCCTTTTGACATGACGGAGTACATATCGGAGTCTATCCACCATGTGTACCGGACATTTTTCGAGGCTCTGATCATTGTTATCATCGTTGTGTTCCTGTCGTTGCAGAACTGGCGTGCCACGCTTATCCCGGTGATAGCTGTGCCGATTTCTTTGATAGGTACGTTTGGCGTGATGCTTGTGTTCGGGTTCTCGCTGAACATGCTCACACTGCTGGGCCTTATACTGGCAATCGGTATTGTGGTGGACGATGCCATCGTGGTGGTGGAAAATGTGGACCGCATTATGGAGTCGGAGCATGTGGACGCCCGTGAGGCCACACGCCGCGCCATGAATGGTCTGGGGTCGGCACTCATAGCGATGTCGCTTGTGCTGTGCGCTGTGTTTGTGCCTGTGAGCTTTCTGCCGGGCATCACGGGCCAGCTCTACCGCCAGTTCACGATTACGATAGCGGTGTCGGTGATCATATCCACGATAGTGGCCATCACATTGTCGCCTGTGATGTGCGCGGCGCTGCTTAAGCCGCAGCACGGGCGCAAGAAGGCGCGTGTGTTCCGCCTTATCAATTATTGGCTCGCGCGAGGCAATAATTTCTACTGCCGCATGATACTGCGTGCGGTGGGAGCGCCGCGCCGCATGATAGCCGCTTTCGGCATAGTGCTGGCACTGATATGGGTGATGAACCGATTTGTGCCCACGAGCTTCATGAGCGCGGAGGACCAGGGATATTTCACTGTGGAGCTCGAGCTCCCCGAGGGTGCGACCATCGAGCGCACGCGCAAGGTGACCGACCGTGCGATGCAGTTTCTCATGGCCGACCGCGATGTGGAGTATGTGCTTAATGTGACGGGGTCCTCGCCCCGCACGGGCACCAATCAGGCCCACAGTACGCTCACCGTGATTATGAAACCGTCGGGCGAGCGCGGCTCCAACTCGCTTGCCGAATTGCGCGAGCGCGTGCTTGCGGAATTTGCCACGTATCCGGAATGCCGGGCCTATGTGTTCACTCCGGCCATCATCCCCGGCCTGGGCACCTCGGGCGGCTTCGAGATGGTGCTGGAGGCTCGTGGCGATGCCACATACGAGGACCTCTCGCGTGCGGTAGACACGCTGCGCTACTACGCGGCGGAATATCCGGCACTGGGCGCGCTGTCTACGTCGATGCAGGCCGACATCCCGCAATTGTTCTTTGATGTGGACCGCGACCGCGCGCAGCAGCTTGGTATTCCGGTGAGCGATATATTCTCGACCATGAAGGCTTTCACGGGCTCGGTGTATGTGAATGATTTCAACATGTTCAACCGCATATACCGCGTGTATGTGCAGGCCGATGCCGAGTATCGCGCGCATCGCGACAATCTCAACCTCTTCTATCTGCGCAGCGGGTCGGGCGTGATGGTGCCGGTGACATCGCTCGGCAAGACGCACTACACCACGGGCCCGGGCACGATAGGCCGTTTCAACATGTTCAATTCCGCAACAGTCAGCGGCGAAGCCGCCGCCGGGCATAGCACCGGCGAGGCGATGGCAGCGCTCGAGGAGATAGTGCAGGAACATCTGCCCGACAATATCGGTGTGGAATGGAGCGGTCTGAGCTATCAGCAGAAGCATGAGAGCGCCAACACGGGCGTGGTGCTGGGTCTGGCGTTTCTTTTTGTGTTTCTTGTGCTTGCGGCCCAATATGAGAGCTGGAGCATACCGATGGCTGTGATATTGTCGTTGCCTGTGGCCGGCATGGGCGCCTACGCCGGTGTGTGGTTGTGCGGGCTTGAGAACAATGTGTATTTCCAGATAGGCCTGGTGATGCTCGTGGGTCTTGTGGCCAAGAATGCCATCCTGATAGTGGAGTTTGCCTCGGAAGAGACTGCCAAGGGTGCCGATCCGGTGCGTGCGGCTGTCAATGCCGCGCGCCTGCGCTTCCGCCCCATTGTGATGACCTCGCTGGCGTTCACGCTGGGATTGCTTCCGCTCGTGTTTGCGTCGGGCCCCGGCTCGGCAGCTCGCCGCGACATAGGCACAGGCGTGTTCTTCGGCATGCTCGTGGCTATCACCATAGGTATTGTTTATGTTCCATTCTTCTTTGTCATGATTAGTAAAATCAAGGGACGCATGAAGTTGCGCAAACTGTCGAAGGCTGCTGCTGTGGCCGCTCTCCCGCTGATGCTGCTGGTGGCCGGCTGCTCGGGTGTGAAGCCATGTGCTGCGCCTCAGCTCGGCGATGTGCCTACGGCTGTGCCGGGGCTTGCTCCGACGGATTCGGCCACAATGGCCGATATGGAGTGGTGGCGTATATACACCGATGGCAATCTGTCGGAAATCATATCCGAGGCGCTTGAGCATAACCGCGATCTGGCGGTGGCCATGGCTCGGGTGGAGGAGGCGCGGCGCACGTATGGCGTGGCGAAACTCAACATGACTCCTACTGTGAGCGGACTTGTGGGAGGCAATTACGAGACCAACGACTATCACGGGCAGAAGCATGTAAGCGATCCGGAATACGATGTCAAGGCCACTGTGGCATGGGAGATTGATCTCATGGGCGGGCAGAAGTGGGAGCGCCGTGGAGCGCGGAGCAGCTATCTGGCCACTGTTGAGGATGAGCGTGCGGCACGCATGACGCTGATAGCCGAGGTGGTGGAACTGTACTACCGCCTTGTGGCTCTCGACAATGAGTTGGAAATCGTGCGGCGTACCAAAGCCACACGCGAGGAGAGCGTGCGCATGGCCAAACTGCGTTTTGAGGGCGGTCTCACCCACGAGACCCCGTATCGCCAGGCACAGGTGGAACTCGCTACTACGGCTGCGCTTGTGCCAGGGCTCGAGAGCCGCATACAGGCCACGCAGAATGCCCTCACGCTGCTGATGGGCCGCTATCCGGCCGAGCACATAAAGCGGGGGCGCCTACAGCTCGCGCCTATCGACGAGGCCAAGATGCCGCTGGGATTGCCGTCGACTCTTCTGGAGCGCAGGCCCGACGTGCGCTCGGCCGAGCTGAAGCTGCAGAGCGCACTGGCGGCTGTGGGCGTGAGTTATGCCAACCGTTTTCCGCGTCTGCGCATCGCCTTTACCGCCGGCTGGGAGAACGACGAGGTGGCGGGTCTGTTCAAATCGCCGTTCACATACGCGATAGGCACCATCACGGGCACCATACTGGATTTCGGCCGCAACAAGCGTAAGTATCAGGCGTCGATCGCGGCCTACGACCGTGCGCGCTACACGTATGAGCAGGCTGTGCTTGCTGCCTTCAGGGATGTGAGCGATGCGGCCACGAGCATGCGTAAGATAGCCGAGACTGTGGAGCTGCGGCGCGACTTGCGGGATGCGGCGCTGAAGTATGTGGAACTGGCGCATATACAGTATCGCGCGGGCTCGCTCAACTATATTGATGTGCTTGATGCGCAGCGCCGCTATTTTGACGCGCAGATAGGGCTGAGCAATGCTGTGCGCGATCAGTACATTGCGCTGGCCACGCTATATAAGGCTCTCGGTGGCGGCTGGCAACAGTGATTTAGAGGGTGTTTAATAGCATCTGTTATTAAACACCCTCTTATTAAAAACCGTAATGGGAATCAGGGTAAATGTATTGTTGGCGGCAGTGTGTGCCGCTGTGATGATGGCGGGGTGTGGCGGTGGCGCTTCTTCGAGGGCCAACGGGGCGCACCACCTGCATGGCGACATAGAGCAGGCACTTGCCGGCCACGATGCCCGCGTGGGTGTGGCCGCTATCTGCGGTACGGACACTATAGTGGTGAACGACTGCGACGATTATCCGCTGATGAGTGTGTTCAAGCTGCATATAGCGCTGGCCCTACTCGAGCGTGCGGAACAGGGGCTGATTTCGGTGGATTCGGTGGTGGCGGTGCCGTATGGGCGGCTGCGTCCGGACACCTACAGCCCGCTGCGGGAGATTGCCGCGGGCCGCGACACGATGCTGAGCGTGCACGAACTGATGCGCTACTCTGTGGGCCGCAGCGACAATAATGCCTGCGACATTCTTATAGACCTCTGCGGCGGAGTGGCCGCGGTGGAGAATGCCGTGCGGCGCCTGGCTGCCGATGAGGTGACCGTGCTGACGGAAACGGAGGAGAGCATGCACGCCGATGTGTTGCGTAGCTACAATAACCACACTTCTCCGCTTGTGCTGTGCTCTCTGATGAAGAGCCTGTATGAAGGGCGATTGCTGGATGGAGAGCGCACGGAATGTGTGAAGGCTCTGCTCGGCGGCAGCACGACGGGACGCGACAAGATAGCGGCCGGAATTCCTGCCGGTAGTTTCTTGGGGCATAAGTCCGGTCTGTCGGACCGCACGCCCGACGGAGTGCTGATGGCTTCGGCCGATGTGGCGGCATTCAGCATGCCCGACGGGAGGCCGGTGTATCTGGCGGTAATGGTGAAGGATTCGCGCGAGCCGGACGAGGAAATCAATAAGGTGTTCGGGGAAGTGGCCCGGATTGTGTATGAGGGGCTCTAAATAAACGGGTTGCCGAGGCGTTCCTCTCCGATGGTTGTTGAGGGTCCGTGGCCCGGAAGCACGAGAGTGTCGTCGGGGAGAGTGAGGAGCTTCTCGCGCACGCTGTCGAGCAATTGAGCGTGGTTCCCTCCCGGGAGGTCGGTGCGGCCGATGGAACGGCGGAACAGGCTGTCGCCGGTGAATACCACGCCGGCTGTGGCGCTGTACAGGGCTATGCCTCCGAGGGTGTGGCCGGGGACGGCGATCACCCGCAACGATTCGTTGCCGAAGCGCACTTCGGCCCCGTCGGTGAGGTCGATGGATGCGCGCACAGCCTCGCTTTCGGGCAGATAGATGCCGAAACGCGTGGCTTGCCCCACGATGGACACGCCGAGAATGGCGTCGGCTGCGGAGGCAGCGATGGGTGCGCCGTAGAGGCGGTGCATGCTGTTGGCGCCGAAGCAGTGGTCGAGGTGCATGTGGGTGAGCACGATCTGGCGTATGTGCAGGCCGTTGTCGGCCACGTAGGCAGAGAGGCGGTCGCATTCTTCGGGCGTGCTCATGCCCGGGTCGATGATTATTGCATCGCCCGAGGTGCTGTCGCTGGCGATGTATGTGTTTTCATCGAAAGGATTGAATACGAACTGTTTGATGTTTAGCATAATGCTGTCAGAAGGGTACGTAGATTAGTTTTTTTGTGTCGTAGCATGCCTCAGGGATGAATTCCTGGAGATTGTATTCCACGACCGGACGGCGTGTGGAGGCGATTTCGGCCTGCAGGTCGCCGCCTTTAAGACAAACAAGTCCGTCGGTATAACGGTTCGCTCCACGGCGGCCGCGTTCGATGTTTTTTGTTATAAGCGGTACGAGTGCGTCGAGTGTCATCACGGCTCGGCTCACGACGTAGTTGTAGCGTGCGCGGCATTCGCCTATATCGCCGTGCTGGAATGTGACGTTGTCCAGTCCGATAGCTGCGGCTATCTCCGATGCCACGCGTATTTTCTTTCCTATGCGGTCGATGAGGTGGAAGCTGCATCCGGGGTAGGCTATGGCGAGGGGTATTCCGGGGAGGCCTCCGCCAGTGCCCATGTCGAGGAATGTGGTGCCCGGCTCGAGCGGGCCGAGGAACGATGCTATGGCGAGGCTGTGGAGGATGTGGGCGGTGTAGAGGTTGTCGATATCGCGGCGCGAGATCACGTTGATGCGTGCGTTCCACTCGCCATACAGGCCGGCGAGGGCGCGTATCTGCTCGCGCTGTTTCTCGTCCATGGCGGGAAAATACTTGAATATGATGTCGTAGTCGGCCATAGGTGGCTTTTTTATATTAGAGGGTTTTTAATAACAGATGTTAACGCAAGGGCGGATACGGTTGATGGTTTCGGCCTGGGCACGCCAGCCTCTAAAAAACGTTTTTCTTCGACAAATTTATGAATTTATCGCCTAAAAACGCTGTCGGTTCGGTAAAAAATAGCGTACTTTGCATTATTATGGTAAAAATAGGACGATTCAACACTCTCGCTGTGGTCAAGACGGTGGATTTCGGAGTGTATCTCGATGGCGGCAATAGTGTGGAGATTCTTCTGCCTGCGCGCTTTGTTCCGGAGGGCACCCAGCCCGGCGACACGGTGGATGTGTTTATATATAAAGATTCGGAGGACCGTATCATAGCAACGACCGATGTGCCTTATGTGCAAGTGGGCGAGTTTGCCTATCTGCAAGTGAGCCAGGTGAATGATACCGGGGCTTTCATGGACTGGGGAATCCTGGGAAAGGATCTGCTGGTGCCTTACTCGCAGCAGAAGTCAAGGATGCATGCCGGAGGCGTGTATCTGGTGTATGTGTATCTTGATGAGGCTTCCGGGCGCATCGTGGCTTCGGCCAAGACGGAGCGCTTTCTGGGCAATACGCTGCCGGAGTATAAGCCCGGCGATGAGGTGGACTGTCTCGTGACGGGCGAAACGCCGATAGGCTACAGTGTGATAGTGGACAATCTCCATCGTGGCATGATATATGCCAACGAGGTGTTCCGCCCTCTGGAGGAACAGGAGACGGTGCGTGCTTATGTGAAGCATGTGCGGGAGGATGGAAAGATTGATCTGCGCCTCGGAGGCGATACCCGCAAGAGGGTGGGGAGCCTGACGGAGTCGATCCTGCTGGCGCTGCGTGCCAATGGCGGCAGCATGGCCATCACGGACAAGGCTTCTCCCGAGGAGATACGCGCACATTTCCGTTGCAGCAAGAAGGATTTCAAAAAAGCGATAGGGGCGCTTTACAAGGCACGGAGCATTGAGCTGCGTCCCGACAGTATAGCGCTTGCTAAAAAAGAATAAACTTCCGAACTTCCGTGCCGTGCCTGCGTTGTAGCTTTAGAAATTCAAAAGCTACAACTATGAATACAGGTATTGAAAAAAACAACCAGATGAATCTTCTTCATAAGGTTGACTACGAAAAGAATCAGGTGGTGACGGTGGAAGTTGTCACTGCGGCCGGAGGCGAGGTGCGTCTGCTCGCTCTGGACAAAGAGGTGGTGATAGCCGATCATTCCGTGAAGGCCAATGTGCTCATTCAGGTGCTCGAGGGCGTGGCCGTGATCAAGGTGGAGGATCGTCCGCACTATGTGCGCGCCGGGCAGACGATGCTGCTGGCCCCTGATACGGTGCATGCCGTGTATGCGGCTGAATGTTGCAAGATATTGCTGACAAAGATAAATGTGGGCTGATCCCGTATGGCGCGGATACAGATGGACAAAAGAGCATAAGCGATACAATTTATTGTGTTGATTATTAGCTCTTTTGTTCTTTTTTTGTTTTGTGCTTTTACTCGCCTTGTCACTTATACGTGCCGAAGACAGATCACTGCATTTTGGGAGTAATTGGCACGAGGCTATGGCTTGTGCGGGAAGCTGACGCAGAAGCGGGTGATGCCGTCGGGGTAGGTGCGCAGAGAGAATCCGCAGCGGTGCTTGTTGAGCACGTCGCTGACAAAGAGAAGGCCGAGGCCGCGGCCGGAGGCTTTGGAGGAGAAGAAGGGTGTGAATATTTTCTGCTGCGTGGCCTCGTCGATGCCGGGGCCGTTGTCCTCGACGGAGAATCCTGCCGGCGCCGACGATATGCGGATGGTGATGGCACCGTCGGTGCCGATGCTTTCGGCGGCGTTTTTCACGAGGTTGATGACCACCTGCTCCATAAGCACGGGGTCGGCCTTGGTGTGTGCCGGCTCTGAGGCGGGCACAATGTCTACTGATATGCGTCGCGTGGCGCAGATGCTTTCAAGAAGTTTCTGCGAGCCTTGCAAGAAGCTGTTGAGTTCTATGGGCGTGAGAGTGGGAAGGGGTATTTTCACTACGTCGGCAAACGAGGTGATGAATTCGCTCATGGACAGGCAACGGCGGCGGCATGTGCTGATGGCATCGGATATCTCGGCATCGTCGATGCAGTATGAGGCTGTGTCGAGTATGGAGCCGATGCCGGCCATGGAGTTGTTGACCTCGTGGGCCATCATGCGTATCACCTTTTCGTAGGCTGTGCGCTCGGCCCGCATGACTTCGTCGGTGAGGCGTTCCACAAGCAGGAACGGGTGGCGGAAGCCTTGATCCATATATGACAGCCGGGCGCAGCGGTAGATCATGGAATTGCTGAGACGCAGCGTGCGTGTGTGGCCCTGGGGGAGGTGGGCCAACTCGTGGGCGAGCGGGCCGGGCACCTCATCAAGAGGCAGGAGGCGTGCGGCGGCGGCCTCGGTGCCGAGGAATGTGGCGGCGGCGCGGTTGAGCATGGTGATGCGTCCGTCCTCCCCGAGCACGATCACTCCCATGGGCGATTCGTCGATGAGGAGGTCGAGAAAATGGTTTTGCTCGCGTATGTGCAGGCGCTCGCGCTTGAGGCGGTCCATCATTTCGTTGAACATGCGCACGATGGTGTCGGCGTCGCTTTGTCCTACCGGCGCGAGGCGCGAACTGAAGTCCTGCTCGCGCAGCAGGTTCATGCCGTTGGCTATGGTGGCGATGGGTTTTACCACCTGCTGGCGGAAAATCCACAGCAGAAGCAGCGACAGCAGCAGTATGCCCTGTGCGATGTAGAATTGCGCAGGGCCGCTTTTGCCCGCAAGCAGGATGAGCCACACTGAGGCTCCTATGATGCATAGGGCCACCGGGGCGAGCATCCAAGAAAGTGCAGGCCGTCGTGTCATGGTGTGATACGGAATTTTTCCAAGCGCCGGTAAAGCGACTGGCGTGTGATTCCAAGCAGTGCTGCCGCTCTCGACAGGTTCCCTCCCGAGCGGCGAAGGGCATCCTCGACGGCAACCCGCTCGATGTCGTCGAGGTTGGCCGATGCGGTGGCGCCCGCGGCAGCAGGTGTCAGGGATACGGCAGAGCGGAAGTCGTCGGCGTGCAGCTGTGGCTTGCCGGAAATAAGGATTGTGCGCTCCACGAGGTTCTTGAGCTCGCGGATATTGCCAGGGAAGGGCAGTGTGCGCAGGAATGCGATGGCGTCCTGCGCGATGTCGGGGCGCTCGGTGTGGCTGGCGGCGCAGAATCTGCGCGCGAAGTGCTCGGCGAGTGGAGCGATATCGTCGGGCCTTTCGCGCAGCGGTGGCAGGGTGACGGTGATGAGGTTGATGCGGTAGAAGAGGTCCTCACGGAAGGTGCGCTCGGCCACCATCTCGGCGAGATTGGCATTGGTGGCGCATACCACCCGGATATCGACGTTGCGCGTGCGGCTGTCGCCAAGTCTCTCGAAGCTGTGCTCCTGAAGCACGCGCAGCAGTTTCACCTGCGAGTTGAGATCGAGCTCGCCTATTTCGTCGAGAAAGATGGTGCCTTTGTCGGCCACGGCGAAGCGTCCCTCGCGGTCGGCGGAAGCGCCGGTGAAGGCGCCCTTTTTGTGGCCGAACATTTCGCTCTCGAAGAGAGAACGCGAGATGCCGCCGAGGTTCACTTTGACGAATGGTGCGGCGGCACGGCGGCTGTTGGCGTGAAGCGTTTCGGCTATCAGTTCCTTGCCGGTGCCGTTCTCGCCCATGATGAGCACTGAGGCGTCGGTGGGCGCCACGCGGCGCACTGTGTCGAGCACCTGCATCAGTGCCGGGCTTGAGCCTATGATGCGCGAGCGGTCGAAGGCGGAACTTTCGGCCGGTGCGGCTGAAAGTTCCAGGGCGGTGTCGATGCGCTGCAGCAGGGTGCGGTTGTCCCACGGTTTTGTGAGAAAGTCGAAGGCGCCGGCACGCACTCCTTCCACCGCGAGGGGGATGCTGCCCCAGGCGGTGAGGAATATCACAGGCACCTCCGGCCGGAAGATTTTTATCTGGCGCAGCAGAGTGAGGCCTTCGTCGCCTGTGGTGGCGCTGGAGAAGTTCATGTCGAGCAGCACGAGCTGCGGGGCCACGGCACGCACGGTGTCGATGACCTCGGCAGGAGAGCCTACTGTCTTCACATCATGGCCCGCCTTGCGCAGGAGCATGGACAGAGACAGGCGTATGGCGTTGTCGTCGTCGGCGATGAGAATCATGATGCAAATTTAATGATTATTTCCGAATTATTTCCTGACAATAGCCTCGATGTCGGCATCAATGCTGCTTCCGGAGGCGTAGTCCCAGAGTGTGAGGCTACGGAGCTGGTAGTAATAGTACCAGTATTGGAACAGCTGGTTGATGTAGTCGCGGCGTGCGGAGTCTTTGCGCGACTGGGAGTCGTTGAGATCGAGGGTGGAGATTTTGCCTATCATGAATGTCTCGACGTTGGTGTGGTAGCGTTGCTGGGCGATGGTGTCGGAGCGTGTGGCTATGGAGAGCTGTTCCTTCTGGTTGTTGAAGCGTTCGACGAGGATGAAAATATCCTGACGGAAGTTCATTTCTTCCTGCCGCAGCCGGCTCTGCACCACACGGCGGTTGCTTTCGGCCACTTTCACCTTGCCGCGGCGTTTTCCCCAGTCGAGGATAGGGATCTTGAATCCTACCTCCACCACCTGGTTGTCCTTGAGCGGGTCGTAAGCTCCGCTGAAGCGGTCGGATGTGCCGGTGTAGCCGATCTGCGCGTAGAGGGTGATCTCGCGCAGGTCGCCTTTGGCTTTTGCCACTTCATAGTCGGCCTCGAGCTGGCGGCGGCGTATGTTGCTTGCGAAAGAGTTGCGCTCCAGCGCGCGGTCGAGCACGTCGGCATAGTCGATATCGGCGTCGGGTATTCCACCCGGCAGCACGGGCACGAGTTCGATGTCCTCATCCATTCCGAGGAAAGAGCGGAGCTTGAACATGGCCGAGCGGTAGTCGCTCTCGTTGTCGGTGAGTGTTGAGCGTGCGGTGAGCAGGTTGAGCTCAAGTTGCAGCAGGTCGTTCTCGCTTATCTGCCCCATCGCTCTCTTGGCCTGGGCCACTTCGTACAGTTTCCGGGAGTTGTCGAAGTTCTGGCGCGCTATGTATAGATTTTCCTTTGCCATGAGCAGGGAGAAGAAATAGTTGACGGCCTGCATGGCCACCTGCTCCGTGGCGCTGACAAAGGCTGCTTTGGCCTCGGCGTAGCGCACGGGCTCGATGCGGCGGTTCCATTTTATGTGGTTGGTGCCGAATACGGGCTGTGAGAGAGTGAGCGCTACCGGCACCGACATGAAACGGTTGAATTTCTGTCCGTCGAGCTGCTTGAGATAGTCGAGCGAGGTCGTGAGCGAGAGTTTGCCGCCGGTGAGCCAGATGTTTTGTTCGACGGACAGGGCGCCTGACATCTGCAGCACGTTGTTGCGCACGAAGGTGTATGTGCCGTCCTCCAGCTGGTAGCTGCTGTAGTTTTTCCGGTAGGACGGTATGGTGGCCTGGAAATTGACTTCCGGTAGCAGGTCGGCCCGGAAGGTGCGGTATTCCCAGTAGGCGGTTTTGAGCTCGTTGAGGGCCACGGCAGCATCCACACTGCCGGTGCGCGCAGTGGCTATGGCCTCGTCGAGGGTGATGGCGCGCTCCCCGGCGCTTGCGGCCATGGCGGCCGCAAGCAGCGCGGGGGCGATGAGTGCTTTCAGTAGATGTATCATATCGTTATTCGCTGCGCAGTGCTTCGGCGGGGGCTATGCGCATGGCGCGTGATGCTGGCAGGGATATGCCGCCGATAATCATCAGGGCCATGAGAGCGTAGGTGATGCCCGCGCATGTGAGCATGCGGCTGAAGGAGATGAACGAGGATGTCTCGAGGAAATTTGTGAGTTCCATGTGGGCTATGTTCGCGTCGATGATGACGGCGAGGGGTGTCACGATGGTGAGCAGCAGCAGGCCTTCGCCCACAAGCAAGCGAAAGATGTCGGAGCGAGTGGCGCCGTTGACCATGCGCACCGCCACATCGGAAACGCGTTGCTGGGTGCGGAACCAGAACGTGCCGAGGAGCCCGAGGAAGATGTTGACGAGGAGGAATGCCATCCCGATCATATACTGTGTGTTGGTACGTTCGGAATTGAGCAGGACATTGTCGCGGATATCGTCGAAAGAGCGTATGCGGCTGATGAAGAGATTGCCTACACGGAGTTGTTTCGGTGCGTCGGCGGTAAGGTTCTCGATGAAGTCGTGGTCCATGTTTTCGCGCACGCGCACTACCAGTTCGTTGGACCAGGCGTGCTCACGAGGTCCCATGGGCACGAATACGGAGCGGTTCATCTGTCCCTGCATGTAGTCGTTGTAGCGCATGACGTTGGCGACGGCTCCTACCTTGATGGAGTTGATGGTGTCGCCGAGCATGTACATGTCCTTTCCTACGTAGGGACGCATGTCGTAGATGTTGAAATCCAATGCGAAAAGGTTCTGGCTGGGTATGGCGCACCGCTCTCTCATTATATCGGCCAGCTCTTCGGGTGTTTCGCCGTTTACGCCTCCGATGCGGAACACGCGCAGGAAGTCGGGCTGGATGATTCGCAGAATGGTGTAGCCGGATGTCTTGAGGGTGTCGATGGTGAAGTCGCCGCCGGAGTTGCTGCCCTGATAGGGGTGGGAGTTGCGGCTGAATGCGGCGGCCTCGATCTCGGGACGCTTGCGCAGGCGCTCGATTAGCTCGGTGCGGTCGTCCCAGAGATGTTCTTCGGGGAGGTCTTTTATGAATTCGGGGCTTGCTTCATTGACGGTGCCTAAGTCGATTTTGTAGCAGTGTTCGACATTGAAGCCGAGGGGCCATTGTTTCACTGTGTACATTACGTAGCAGCAGTCGACGATATACCATAGCACCACGCTGACAACGAGCAATTCCACGCACAGCCAGATGTTGCTGCGCCATTCGTTGCGTATTTGTTTTAGGAGTTTCTGACTCATGGTGTTCAATGTTTGTTGATTGCGTTGACAATATTAGTGCGTGAGGCTTTCCAAGCCGGCAGTCCGCTGCTCAGGAGATTGAGCACGAAGCAGAACAGCAGCGCCATGCCGAGGGTGGAGGGCTGTATGAGCATGTTGATGTCCACCAGTGGCTCCGTGGTCGTGTTGCTATAGCCATCGGCAAAAAGGAAATTGCTGAAAAAGAAGGCGAATGCCACTCCCATCATCCATCCGATAAGGCCGGCGACGAGGGTTATGAGCAGGTTTTCGCCGAAAAGCTGTCCCAGGAGTTGCAGGCGCGTGCATCCGAAAGCGCGGCGCACGCCTATCTCCTCGACGCGCCTGCGCATGCGGCTCTCGGTCATGCCGCTGAGGTTGATGGCCGGCACTATGAGCAGTATCGCGTAGATGATCCAGCGTTGGCGTCGCTGGGCTTTCTCGTCGGGCTCCATGTTGGCTCCGCCCCCGGCTACTGACTTTTCTTGTGTGTATGGCCTGTTGAGGGTTTTGAATTCCCATCCTGTCTCGGCCACTTCTTTGTTGTATTCGGCCACCATGCGCTCGTATTCAGCGCGTATCTCATCAAAATCGTCGGAGCTGCGGGCCAGGATGGTCACGCTCTTGTCGCCCATGAGGCCGTAGCACCATGTCTCTTCTTGCGTGGTGGTGTGCGGAATCCATATGTGGGAGAATGCTCCGTCGGCCAAGGTGCTGACGTCGCGAACCACGCCGCACACGGTGTAGGGCACGTAGTCGAGCTGAAATTCCCGTCCGGTGGCTTCGGTGGTGCCGAATAGTTTCCGTGCGGTGCTGGCGTCGATTACGGCTATTTGGTGGGCCGATTCCACATCGGCCTGGCTGTATGGCTTGCCGTTCAGGAATGTGAAGTCGAATATCTTCCAGTAGTTCTCGTCGGTGCCTCGCATGTCGGTGCCTATGGGTGTGCCTCCTGCCTCCTGGATGTTGACCGGAGTTATGTTGGCTGAGTACAATGTGACGGCTTCCGGTGTGGAGAGCGAGCCAAACTGCCGTTTGGCGCTTTCGGTGCTTATCGGTCCGTTGCTTTGATAATAGTGGTTTTCTATCATATGAACGCTCGCCCATTGGGCATGGAGCATGCGTGGCCGGTTGCTCACGGGGGCGTAGGGGGCTACCTGCACCTGGTGGAGCATCACCACCACCATGATGAGGAATATGGATAGCGCTGTGCCTATGATGCCTATGGTGGTGAGCATTTTCTGGGTGCGCAGCTGGGCAAGTGTCTGCTTTATTAGCTGTTTCATCAGCTTTGTGGTTTTTGTGATTCTTGACTGTGGTTGTTTCTCACTGCACCTGACGTCCGTCGTACAGGCGTATGATGCGGTCGGTCATCCGTGCCTGCTCGTCGTTGTGTGTCACCATGACGATGGTGCGGCCGTCTTCGCGGTTCAGTTCGTTGAGCAGTTGCATCACTTCAGAGCCCATGCGGGAGTCGAGGTTGCCGGTGGGCTCGTCGGCGAGTATTATTTCCGGGTTTCCTGCGATGGCGCGTGCGATGGCCACGCGCTGGCATTGTCCGCCGGAGAGCTGCGACGGGCGGTGGTGCATGCGGTGGCTGAGGCCTACGCGCTCCAGCACCTGCTTGGCGCGTGCCGTGCGCTCGGATGCGCTCATGCCCGAGCGGTATAGCAGCGGAAGCTCCACATTGTCGAGCACGTTGAGGGAGTTGATGAGATGGAAACTCTGGAACACGAAGCCGAGTTTGGCGTTGCGGAAGGCTGCGAGAGCGCTGTCGCTCATGTTGGCTGCCGTGGTGGCGTCTATGGTCACGGTGCCGGAGGTGGGCGTGTCGAGCAGGCCTATGATGTTGAGCAGGGTTGATTTTCCGCAGCCGGAGGGGCCCATGATGCTTACGAATTCTCCTTTCTCGATGTCGATATTCACGTTTTCGAGGGCCTGTGTCTCCACTTCGTCGGTGCGGAACACCTTGTTTACTTCTTTTAGTTCGATGATTGCCATATTTATGAGTATAATGTAGATTATTGTTCCACTTTAAGGGTTTTGTTGTTTCGGAAGTCTTTCATGTCGTTTGTGACCACGCGGTCGCCGGGTTGCAGTCCGGACAGCACTTCGACGAAGTCGTAGTTGCTCTCGCCGAGCTGAACCTTGCGCCGCACAAGGCTGTTGTCGCCGTCGAACACAAACATTTCGTATGCTCCCGGGCCGGTGTAGTACGATCCGTTGCCCACACGCACTACGTCCTCGATTACGTCGCAGAGCACATAGACGTCGGTCTTGAGCCCTGAGCGCAGGCGCCGGTTGTCCTCGTCGTCGAGGCGCACCGAGAATTCGATCATGCCGTTGGCGCTGAGAGGGGTGACGTTGCTTATGATGCCGCGCAGTTTCTCGCGGCCTATTTTTACGATGGCGCCGTTGCCTACGCGCAACCGGTCGGCGTAGGCGTCGGCCACGTTGGCGTCTATTTTGAAGTGGGAGAGGTCCGACACTATGGCTATCTTTTCGCCTTCGGCCACCTTCTGCCCCACCTGGTCGCAGATATATGTGAGAGTGGCTGCGCGTGGCGCGCGGATGCGCGCGTCCTCAAGAGTGCGGCGCATCTCGCTGAGGTTTTTGTCGCTGATGTTGAGCTCGAGGTTTTTCACTTTAAGGTCGGCGTCGGCCACGCGGCTCTCATTGGCGAGGCGCTGGCGCATCTGCTCGAGCTCGAGCACGCCGGTGCGGTAGGCCAGCTCCACCTGGCGCACTTTGTCGCCGGTGCCGGAGCCGAGGCTGTCGAGATATTGCTCGTTGCGCAGCTCTACTGCCAGCCGGTCGACGGTCATGGCTTTTACCTTTATCTGCATCTCGAGGTCGCTGAGTTGTGTGGCATTGTTGAGGCGTTGCTGCTCTATCATGTGGCGTTTCATCTCGATTTCGTCGAGCAACTTGTCGAGTGCGGTCTCGGTGCTCTGCAGGTCGAGGCGCAGCAATGCTGTGCCGGCATCGACGCTGTCGCCGGCCTTGCAGTACACTTCCATGATGCGTGTGCTGATGGGGGAGGTGATTATCTCCTCAAAAGCCGGCACCACTTTGCCCGAGGCATTGATTGTGCTTTCAATCGTACCAGTGTCGACCGTGCTCACATGCAGGCCCGATGCCTTTATGCTTTTGCCGGTCAATGTCGGGATAATGAAAATTATAGCGACGATGCCGAGCACTATGGCTCCTACTGTGATTCTTTTCTTGCGCTTGCGGCGCTTGACTTCTTCCTGGGGTATCTGTCTGTCCATTGATGTGGTGTAGTTGTACGTTTTTCTGTAATCTATATAGCATTTACTGTGCCAAAGTTGTAACTCGTTGATTGTCAAGGATTGCTTTGTTTTTAAGTGTACGATATCGTACACTTGCGTACACGATGAACCACATGTCGGTATTTTTGTTTTAAATATGTTGACCGGTGGTGTGCCCTATATACATATATTATAATAGGCTGCTTCCGCCTTGGCCTGCGGGTGGACGCCCCGGCAGAAAAAGGATGTAAATATACAGTCTGTATATCATGGTGTGTATCAGTCGATTGGTAGTTTTACTATTATTTTCCCCAAAAATATTTGCAAAAAGATTTGGTAGTTTGGGAAAAAGCGTGTAACTTTGCACTCGCTTTTCGGAGGAAGGGCGCTGCAAGAACAGCGAAAGACCTTAAAACGGGGTCAAAAATTAAAAAGTTGTTAAAAAGTTCATAAAAATTTGGTCAGTTCAAATTTTGGTTGTAACTTTGCAGAGCGTTTCTGAGAAATCAGCGAAACGAGAGAACATTGAAAATATTTACAATAGATAAAGACGAAGTAGTACAAGAGAACGAAGATCGCGGGCATCCTTTCGGGGAGCCGGCGAGCGAGAAGTCTCTGTCGATTCGGCCAGGCGATTCAATAAGCGGCTGGGGCGGACGATTCGGGAAGGTCTTGTGAAAGCAAAAGATTTTAGATAAGTCTTT
>CAJTOZ010000017.1 GCA_910578095.1 uncultured Muribaculaceae bacterium
ACGATTCTCGATGAGAACAACGAACCCGTGATCGGTGCAAGTGTAATGCAAAAAGGCGTCAAGACCAACGCCGTCACCACCAACTTCGAGGGCAACTTCATTATCAAGGTAGCTCCCGGTACGCCTCTCGTAGTAAGCTACGTAGGCTACAAATCCGAGACGATGGCCGCTGCAAACGGCATGACCGTCTATCTGCAGCCCACCACCGAGCAGCTCGACCAGCTCGTCGTTGTGGGTTATGGCACACAGAAGAAAGCCAACCTCACCGGCGCCGTGGCCACCGTCGACGTGGCCCGTGTGATGGACAACCGCCCCGTGCAGGATGTCACGAAGGCTCTTCAGGGCGCAGTCCCCGGCCTCACCATCACCACTGCTTCCGGCTCGCTGACTGAAGAATCCGCTATCCGCGTGCGCGGTACCGGCACCCTCTCCAACGGCGCCAGCTCCGCTCCCCTTATCGTTGTGGACGGTGTGCCCGTCGACGACCTCAACTTCGTCAACCCCCAGGACATCCAGGACATCAGCGTGCTGAAGGATGCCGCTTCGAGCGCCATCTACGGTTCGCGCGCTTCGTTCGGTGTGATCCTCATCACCACCAAGTCGCCTGCCACACAGGACAAGGTGTCGGTATCCTACAACGCCAACTTCGCTTGGAGCAGCGCTACTGTGCTTCCCAAATTCGCCGGCACTGTAGACAACATCGAGACCATGCTGCAGGCATACTACCGCAACCCCACCGCCACCAACTCCAAGACCGAAGTGGGCGGTATGGCCTATAAAGACCTCCTGCCCCTGGCTCAGAAATGGGCTGAGCAGCACAATGGCCCCTACACCGACTACGTAGAGCAGCATCCCTATGTAGACGAGAACAATGTGGGCGACTACAAAGTGCTCGACAATGGCAGCTGGCTGCGCTATGCCGACTGGGATGTGGCCGAGACCCTTCTCACATCTTCCGCTCCCTCGCAGAAGCACAACGTGACCCTCGAAGGCACCAGCGGCAAGACCCAGTATCGTCTGAGCTTCGGCTACGACAGCCGCGAAGGCCTCATGAAATTCAACCCCGACAAGATGCGCCGCTACATGGCCAACGCCAACATTTCGACGCAGATCACAAAATGGTTGAAGGCCGGCACACGCATCAGCTACACACAGCGCGAATTCACAGAGCCCAACACCTCCCGCAACAGCTACCAGTACATCTGGCGCTGGCCCGGCTACATGGAAACCTACGGCTGGATCGAGGACCCCTCCACCGGCGAGCCCCTCACTTTCCGTAACGAAATCATGAACCGCACCCAGGCCTATACTGAAAAGACTACCACCCGCAACACACGTCTGCAGGCATGGATGAACGCCGAGATTATCCCCGGCCTCAACCTCCAGGCCGACTTCACCTACGACGTGCGCACCATGGCCAACAACAGCGCATGGGCTGAAGTGCGCGGCTGGAACGGCTGGGGCAATGCCTACAGCATCTACACCTGGCCCGTAGCCGACGACAAAGCCGGCATCACAGCACAGGACAAGACCCGCGCACGCAAGCAGTCGTCGACAGCCGACCGCTGGACAATGAACGTATTTGCCACCTACGCAAAGACTTTCGCAAAAGACCACAACCTCAAGGTGATGCTCGGTGCCACAGCCGAACAGTACCGCTACGACTACCTCAACGCATACCGCAGCGGCCTGCTTGACTACGCTCTGCCCAACCTCTCGCTCACCTACGGTGGCTATGACGCCCTCCAGCAGACCATGTCCAGCGAGGACACCCACCGCGCCACCGCCGGTTTCTTCGGCCGTGTGAACTACGACTACAAGGGCATCTATCTCCTTGAAGCCAACCTCCGCCGCGACGGTTCGAGCCGCTTCCCCGCTGCCGACCAGTGGGCATGGTTCCCCTCCGTATCCGCCGGCTACCGCTTCACCGAAGAAAACTACTTCAAGAAGCTCGGTATCGACAACATCATCAGCAACGGTAAGATCCGCGCCTCCTACGGCCACATCGGCAACGAAAACGTAGGCGCCAACGCATTCATCTCCACCATCACCATGGGCAACAAGAATGTGAACTGGATCGGCTCCAACGGCGGCCTCGTAAGCTCCGCAGGCATGCCCACCGTTGTGTCCAAATCCCTGACATGGGAACGCATCGAAACCACCGACGTGGGTATCGACCTCGGCTTCCTCAACAATGAGCTCACACTCGGCTTCGACTGGTACAACCGCAACACCAAGGACATGCTCGCTCCCGGCATCACCGTGCCCGGCACCATGGGCGCCAGCGCTCCCCAGCGCAACGCCGGCAGCATGCGCACACGCGGTTGGGAACTCTCCCTGGGCTGGAACCACAGCTTCGGCGATGCAATGGTTTACGCCACTTTCGCCCTCTCCGACGCCAAGAGCAAGGTGACACAGTGGGATAACACCGACGGCACCATCTACTCCTACACCGCAGGCAAGAGCGGCTACCTCTTCTACGAAGGCCAGAACTACGGCGACATCTGGGGCTTCTCCGTCGACCGCTACTTCGAGGAAAGCGACTTCGCCGGCAAGGACAAGGACGGCAACTGGATCTATGGAGAAAACACTCCCGACCAGAGCTACCTCGCCTACAATCCCTTCCACTTCGGCCCCGGCGACGTCAAATTTAAGGACCTCAACGGCGACGGTGTGATCAACAACGGTAACGCCGACATGATCGAAGTAGACGGCAAGACCTACGTTCCCGGCCAGACCGGCTACGAGGCTGCCCTCGCCAACCCCGAACACAAGAGCGTGCCCGTAGGCACCCTGCGCAACCACGGCGACCTCAAGGTTGTGGGCAACGCACTCCCCCGCTATGAATACAGCTTCCGCCTCGGCGCTGCATGGAAGGGCTTCGACATCGACCTCTTCTTCCAGGGCGTAGGCAAGCGCAAGATGTGGCAGATCTCCACATTCAACATTCCTATCGCAGCCCTCGGCAGCGGCGTGTTCGAGCATCAGTTGGACTACAACAAGTACATCGTCGACGCCAACGACGCCATCATCGGCTACGAAATCGACCAGAGCAACCAGTACCCCTGTACCTACGCCGGCACATTCGGCTACAACAGCCGCATGCGCAACACCTGCGACCAGGGTATCAACAACTTCACCTGCAGCGACCGCTACCTCATCAACATGGCCTACCTGCGCATGAAGAACATCACTGTGGGCTACACCATCCCGGCCGACATCACCAAGAAAGCCTACATCCAGAAGGCACGCATCTACTTCAGCGCCGAGAATCCCTTCTTCATCTACAACGGCGCCGGCGAATACAAGATCGACCCCGAGCTCACACGCGGCGAAGCTGCGAACGCCTACAGCTCGGCAGGCGTAGCATCGCTGTTCCGCGTAGCCCCCATGATGAAGAGCTACTCCTTCGGTCTTCAGGTAACATTCTAAACCTCAACTGACACAACAATGAAAAAATCAATCATATTCGGAATGATCGCCGGTGCTGTAGCTCTCTCGAGCTGCAACGACTTCCTCGACGACAACCGCTATCCGCTGGACAAACAGACGGACAACCCCGAGTACTGGAACAACGAAATGAACGTCAAGGGCCAATGCAACTATTTCTATAGCGAATACCTCGGCTATGGCAATGGCACTTCCTGGACCAACGACTTCTACTACCGCTCGCTCAGCGACGACCAGAGCGCCAAAATCTCATCGGGCTCCGGTATCATTTTCGCCGACTGGGATTTCCAGTATGCACCCGAGAAAAACAGCAGCTGGGATGCCACCTACACCGTGATCCGCCGCTGCAACATCATCATCAACAATGTTGAGGTGAGCACACTCCCCGAAAAGGTGAAAGCCAACTACATCGGTATCGCCAAGCTGAACCGCGCATTCCAGTACTTTGACATCGTGCGCAAATTCGGCGATGTATGCCTTGTGACAGAGGTGCTCGACGTAAATTCGCCCGAGCTTTACGGTCCCCGCGTCAACCGCAACACCGTGATGGACTTCGTGCTCGACGACATAAACTATGCCGCCGAAAACATCACCCTGCAAAGCAGCAAGAGCGAGTTCAGCAAAGACATGGCCAACGCCATGAAGAGCCAGATCTGCCTCTTCGAAGGTGCATTCGCCAAGTACCACCAGAACGACAACGCCCGTGCCGAAAAGTACTTCAACGAAGTGGTGAACGCATGCAATGCCGTTATGGGCAGCTACCGCCTGGCCCCCACCTACCGCGAGAACTACAACTCCAGCCGCACCGCCATCCTTGCAAATCCTGAAATGATTTTCTGCAAGACCTACATCAGCGGTCAGCTCGGACACTCGATGTGCAAATATCTCAGCTCCAACACGCCTATCTGCGGCATGACCAAGGACGCCTTCGACGCCTACCTCTTCAAGGACGGCAAGCCCCTGGCCACCACCGGCGAAGTGAAGAGCGACGCCGGCAAGCTTGACGCCAACGGCAAAATCGACCTCACCGATGTTCTCGCCGTGCGCGACAGCCGTCTGTCCCAGACTATCGACGACCACCTCGCATACAATGGCAACCAGTTCACCCGCACCGATGCCGCCGGCACCGCTGTTTCCGACCCCCTGGCATCCAACACCGGCTACACCATCAAGAAGTATGTGGACGTAAACGTAGGCTACGACGCCATCACCAACGACGGCTCCAACACCGTGTGCGCCCCCATCTACTGGCTCGCCAACGTATACCTTGACTACGCCGAAGCACGCGCCGAACTCGGCCAGCTCACCGACACCGACGTGGCCAACACCCTCAACAAGCTCTATGCACGCGCCGGCCTGCCCGACCAGACCGTAGCAAGCCTCAGCAACATGAACGACCCTGCCAACAACATGGGCGTAAGCAGCCTGCTGTGGGAAGTGCGCCGCTGCCGCCGCTGCGAGCTGATGTTCGACCACTACACCCGCTACTGGGACCTCATCCGCTGGCACAAGCTCGACCTGCTCGACACCACCAAGCCCGAAAACATCGACATCGTGCTCGGTGCCAACGTTTCGGCAGCCGACGATGCCGCCAATGCAGGCGTGATCGTAACCGACGGATACATCAACTCCGCCAAGACCACTGCCGGCACCTCTACCCGCGTGTTCTCCGACCGCGAGTACCTGCAGCCCATCGGCACCACCCTGCTCAACCTCTACAACCTTAAGGACATAGAATTCAAGCAGAACCCCGGCTGGTAATCAGCCTCCGGTAGCATAACACCGCACATAGCCGCGGCTTCCCCTGCAATGGAAGCCGCGGCTTTTGCTTTTTCGGGGAAGAATCGCTACATTTGCATCATGAACATATTCCGTACATTGATTTTTGCCGCCGTGGTGGGCCTGGGAGCCCCGGTGGCCGTCGGACAGGGCTTCGCTGTGGATGCGCGCCCCGTGAGCTCCGTCACTGGCACGGCGTCCGATTCTCCCTCCAAGTCCGAACTGTTGCGCCGTCTGCGCCGCTGGGTGGCACTCACATTCGACCGCTCCGATGTGGTGGACCTGCTCGATGCCGACAACGGCACCGTGGTGCTGAAATGGAGCGCACCGCTCACCCAGCCCTCGCAGTGGATCACGGCATCGCTAGGCGAGACATGCGTCATCGACATGCGCGATGGCGGACGCTGGCGCCTGCAGGTGTACGCGCCGCGCATATCGTGGGCCGTGTCCGAGACAGCATCCATGCTCGACGAGATGGGTATGACCAACGAAGAAGCCGCGGCCGACACACGCCTCATCGGCGGTCTGGCACAGCGCGTGTATGGCGGCAGCATGGACTGGCCGGCCGACGAGACGCTGGACAAGGTGGTGGCCGCCTATCTCGAGCAGCTGGACGGCACGCAGCAGTTCCGCAACGACCGCGACCGCGAGCGCGGACGCGCCACCGACGAGTATCGAGCCGCCGAGCGCCAGTGGCACATCCTCAACGATGTGCGCCGCGGAGCCGAGCAGTACAACACCTCGCTCGTGCAATCTCTATCCCGCGCCCTTTCCCTCCCCGCCGATTTTTAGTTTTCAGATATTTTTGATACAAAAGGACATAAGGGACATAAAATAATTAAAATATGATTATCCGCAAAAGTACCCAAGGTTTTATTCTCAATGTAGGGACGTGCCTTTGGCACGTAAAATTGGCATGCAGGCATATTATACATCGCAAAGCGATGTCCCTACATTGCGGGCGGTAACTTTATGATGTCAACTTGAGTAATTTTGCGGGCAATCAATAAAGAAAATATCACAACAGCATAAACTAAGTCAGAAAAAGACGATTTCCGACAATGAAAAATATGTTTCTTATGTCCTTTTGTCCTTATGTATCCTCGCTCAGAATAGTAATACTGTCCGCTGCATTACTCATAGCCACAACCGGACGCGCGCAAGTGGAGGCCGACACACTGGTGAGCTACGTGGTGTGCGATGCCGGCAGCGACGTTTATGAGCTTGAAGGACACGCTGCCCTGAGGGTGCGCATGCCGGAAGGGCCCGATATGGCGGTGCACTACGGGCTGTTTGATTTCAACGCTCCGGCTTTTGTGTGGAGGTTCGCCCTCGGCCAGACCGACTATCTGTGCGGAGCCACGCCATGGGAATATTTTCTGGACGCATACGCCCGCGAAGGGCGCCGCGTCACGGAACACCGCCTCAATCTCACCTCCGGCGAAAAAAGCCGCCTCGTGGATTTTCTTGCCGAAAACCTGCGACCCGAAAACCGTGTCTACCGCTACAACTACGTCAAGGACAACTGCGCCACGCGGCCTCTGCGGGCCGTGGAAGTGGCATTGGCCGACAGCATACTGCTCCCCGACCCCACCGGCACTCCCGAGACTTTCCGCAGCATGATGCGCGCCTACCACCGCAACTATCCCTGGTATCAGTTCGGAATCGACCTCGCCCTCGGCTCCGGCATTGACTACACCCTCTCTCCGCGCGAGAAAAGCTTCGCACCCATCACCCTCGGGATCCAGCTCCCTGATGCGGCGACTGCCGGAGGCCGGCGCCTCGTGGCCGAAAGCATTGTGGCCGCTCCGGGCACCGATGGCGGCGTGGCGCACGGCCCCACCCCGTGGTGGGCCACCCCCATGGCATTCGCGCTCGCCGTGCTCGCCTGCTCCGTAGGCGTCACCGTGCGCGACCTGCATCGCCGGCGCGTCACCCGCTGGTTCGACGCCCTGCTGTTCGGAATGCTGGGTCTGGCCGGCTGCCTGGTGTTTTTTCTGGTGTTCTTTTCCACCCACGAAGCCACATCGCCCAACTTTTTACTGGCATGGGTGAACCCTCTATGCCTCATTCCGGTTATTTTTATTTGGATAAAAAAGGCGCAACGCCTTGTAATGTGCTATCAAATTGCTAACTTTGCAGCGCTGTTAGTGTTATGCTTGGCATGGCCGCTGCTCCCACAGAGCGCCAACGCCGCATTCTGGCCGCTGATAGCCGCCGACGCCATCCGCGCCGCCAACTACATCACACTGCACCGAACTGTTCGTCTGTAAATGAAACATCCATCCCGCGCACCTCGTCTGCTGCTCACATTCGTAGCCTCCGCTATGGCCACACTGGCCGTTGTGGCCGGCTCGCCCGTGCGGCCGCAGCTCGTAGTGGGCATCGTGGTGGAAGGTCTCGAGCAGGACTACATCGACCTGCTGCGCGAGAGTTTCGGGCAAGGAGGCTTCAACCGCCTGCTGAAGAACGGAGTTGTGATTCCGGCACTGGACTACGGCACTCCTCTCGACGCCCACGGCGCCACCGCCGTGCTGATGAGCGGCGCCACCGCCGATATCAGCGGCATCGACGGCGCATCGCGCTTCGACCGCGAAGCCCTGCGCACCGTGCCATTGCTGCACGACCCCGCGGCGATGGGCAACTACACCAACGAAACATATTCTCCCGCGGCGCTCGCCGTCAGCACTATTGCCGATGAAGCCCGCATAGCAGGAGGCGGCGTCACCGCCGTCTACGCCATAGCTGCCGACCCGCAGCAGGCGCTGCTGCTGGGCGGCCACTCCGCCAACAGCGCACTCTGGCTCAACGCCGACAACGGCAACTGGGCCACCTCCACATTCTACAAGGAGCCGCCCACATCGCTCGCCTCGCGCAACCGGTTGCGCCCGTTGGCCGTGCGCCTCGACACCATGAGCTGGACGCCGCTGCGCCCCGTGGCTTCCTACCCCCACCTGCCCGATCATCTCACCCGCTATCCCTTCCGCTACACCTTCGGGCGCAGCAAAGCAGAGCGTGTGGCAAAATTCATGTCCACTCCGCTGCTCAACAGCGAGATCACACAACTTGCGGCCGAGATCATAGCCACGCCCGATTTCGGCGCGCACGACGGACCGGACATGATCAATGTGGGCTACACCATAAGCCCATTCACCGACAGCAAGAGCGCCGACACCCGCTACGAGCTCATGGACAGCTATCTGCGCCTCGACCGAGACCTCGAGCAGCTGTTTGCAGCTGTGGAGAAAGGCCCGGGCATGGACCGCACCCTGATCTACCTTGCCGCCACGCCTCCCGGCTCGCGTGCCCGACGCGACGACGAGCGCTGGAATGTGCCTTTCGGAGAGTTTTCCACCCGCAAGGCCATCTCGTTGCTCAACATGTATCTCATAGCCCTGCATGGCAACGGAGATTGGGTGAAAGGCTATCATCGCAACGCATTCTACCTCAACGACAAGCTCATAAAGGAGCGCAACATCGACCCCTCGGCCATACGCACCGAGGCAGCCGACTTCCTTGAGCGCATGAGCGGCATACGCCGTGCGTTCACTATCGACGACATCATCAACGAACGCGCCGGAGAAGGGTCGCAGGCCCTGCGGCGCAACACGTCCATAACCCACGCCGGAGATGTGTACATAGCTCCCGCAGCCGGATGGGAAGTGGTGGACGACTGGCAGACACCGGCACCCGCCACCCGCACGCCAATGGTGCACCGAGAGGTAGCGCCCACAGGGCTCGCCGTAATAATGGCACCCGGAATCGACGCACGCACCATCGCCACTCCCGTCGACGCACGCGTCATAGCCCCTACCGTGGCACGCATCCTGCGCATACGCTCCCCCAACGGCGCATCGCTGCCGGCACTGTCGTTCAACGAATGAATTAATAATGAAAATTTAATATTTAAGAATTCGGAATGACGTGCCCGCATGGCTATTTGTTTTCTGATTCTTAATTATTAAATTTTAATCCACAGCAAAAAATGAGCTTCACCAGCATCATATCCAAGATTTTCGGCGACAAATCAAGCCGGGATCTTAAAGCCATACGTCCCATAGTAGCCAAAATCCAGGCCGAAGGCCCACGCCTCGCAACTTTGTCAAACGACGAGCTGCGCGCGGAAATCGACAAAGTGCGCGCCGACATGGCTGCCGCCACCGCCGCCGACCGCGAAGCCATCGACCGCCTGCGCCAGGAAGTGGAGACACTTCCCTTCGACAAGCGCCAGAGCCTCTGGGACGACATCGACAAACACGAGAAAAACATCCTCGACATATTGGAGGACAAACTCAACGAACATCTGCCCGTGGTGTTTGCCACCGTACGCGAGACAGCATCGCGCTTCGCCAAGAGCGAGACCATAGAAGTGACCGCCACCGAACTCGACCGACGCCTCGCCGGACAAGGCCGCGACTTCGTGAGCATAGAAGGCGACAAAGCCATCTGGCGCAACCACTGGATAGCCGGTGGCAACGAAGTGAAGTGGGACATGGTCCACTACGACGTGCAGCTCATCGGCGGTATCGCGCTCCATCAGGGCAAAATAGCGGAGATGGCCACCGGCGAAGGTAAGACCCTCGTGGCCACGCTCCCTGTGTTCCTGCGCTCGCTCGCCGGACGCGGTGTGCACGTGGTCACCGTCAACGACTACCTCTCCAAGCGCGACTCCGAATGGATGGGACCGCTCTACATGTTCCACGGCTCCACTGTCGACTGTATCGACAAGCACGAGCCCAACTCGGCAGCACGCCGCGCCGCCTATCTCTGCGATATCACTTTCGGCACCAACAACGAATTCGGCTTCGACTATCTCCGCGACAACATGGCCATGGCACCCGACGACATGGTGCAGCGCAAGCACTACTACGCCATCGTCGACGAGGTGGACTCCGTGCTCATCGACGATGCCCGTACCCCGCTCATCATCTCCGGACCCGTGCCGAAGGGCGACGACCAGTACTTCAACGACTACAAAGCCAACGTAGAGAAAGTGGTACAGGCGCAGCGCAAGCTCGTGACAGGTATCCTTGCCGAAGCCAAGACCAAACTGGCAAGCGAGGATAAAGCCACACGCAAGGAAGGCGCACTGCTGCTGTTCCGCGCCTACAAAGGCCTGCCCAAGAATGGCGCGCTCATCAAGTTCCTCAGCCAGGAAGGCATGAAAAACACGTTGCTGCAGACCGAGGCATATTATCTGCAGGACAACGCCCGCGAGATGCCCGTCGTGACCGACCCGCTCTACTTCGTGATCGACGAGAAAAACCGCAGCGTGGAGCTCACTGACAAAGGCCTCGACGAACTCACAGGCAAAATCAACGACCCGCACTTCTTTGTGCTTCCCGACATAGCCTCGCAGCTCAGCGAGCTCGAGCATGAGCCCGACACCCCCGAGCGCGCCGAGAAGAAAGACGCCCTCATGGCCGACTATGCCGTGAAGGCCGAACGCGTGCACACCGTCACACAGCTGCTGAAGGCCTACACACTCTTCGAGAAAGACGTGGAATACGTGATCGACGACAACAAGATCAAAATCGTCGACGAGCAGACCGGCCGCATCATGGAAGGGCGCCGCTACAGCGATGGACTTCACCAGGCCATCGAGGCCAAGGAAGGCGTGAAGGTGGAAGCCGCTACGCAGACATTCGCCACCATCACGCTGCAGAACTATTTCCGCATGTACCACAAGCTCGCAGGCATGACTGGTACGGCATCCACCGAGGCCGGCGAACTCTGGGACATCTACAAGCTCGACGTTGTGAGCATCCCCACCAACCGCCCCGTGGCCCGTATCGACATGAACGACCGCGTCTACAAGACAAAGCGAGAGAAATACGCCGCCGTGATCGAGGAAATCGAGCGTCTCGTGGGCGAAGGGCGCCCCGTGCTCGTGGGCACCACCTCGGTGGAAATATCCGAGCTCCTCAGCCGTATGCTCACAGGCCGCCGCATCCCCCACAATGTGCTCAACGCCAAGCTGCACCAGCGCGAGGCCGAGATCGTGGCTCTGGCGGGCCGCACAGGCACCGTCACCATAGCCACCAACATGGCCGGCCGCGGTACCGACATCAAGCTCACCGACGAGGTGAAAAACGCCGGAGGTCTGGCCATCATCGGCACCGAACGTCATGAAAGCCGCCGTGTGGACCGTCAGTTGCGCGGACGCGCCGGACGTCAGGGCGACCCGGGCTCGTCCGTATTCTTCGTATCGTTCGAAGACCAGCTCATGCGCCTCTTCGCCACCGACCGTGTCATGAAGATGCTCGACACCTTCGGCCTCAAGGAGGGCGAGGTGATAGAACACAAGATGGTGAACAACGCCATCGAAAAGGCCCAGAAACGCGTGGAGGAAAACAACTTCGGCATCCGCAAACGCCTGCTCGAGTACGATGACGTAATGAACAAGCAGCGCACCTACATCTACGCGCGCCGCCACCATGCGCTCATCGGCGAACGCGTGGGCATCGACATCGCCAACATGCTTTACGACTGCATCGAGAACCTCGTGAAGACCTACGACGGCCCCAACGACTACGCCGACCTGCAGCTCGAACTCTACCGCGCGCTCACCCTCGAGATGCCCGTCACCGAGGATGAATACCGCAACCTCGACACCGAGGAGCGCATCGACCGCCTGCACGACGCAGCCATCAAGGCCCTCGACCGCCGCAGCGAGCGCATCCGCGAGGTGGCATGGCCTGTAATCGCGCGCATAGTGGAAAGCAACGAGTACACCGGCAAGATCATCGTACCCATCACCGACGGCAAACGCCTCTTCAACCTGCGCATAGACCTGCAGACAGCCTACGACACCCGATGCAACAACATCGTCAAGGAATGGCACAAGGCTATCCTGCTCGTCACCATCGATGAACTCTGGAAAGAACATCTGCGCGAGCTCGACCAGTTGCGCCAGAGCGTGCAGAACGCATCCTACGAGCAGAAAGACCCCCTGGTGATCTACAAAGTGGAATCCTTCCACCTTTTCGAAGGCATGCTCAACCAGCTCAATCTCAAGACACTCTCCGCGCTGATGCGTGGCCAGATACCTGTGCGCCCCGCCGAACCGGCACCCTCGGCTCCTTCTGCCGACAGCGATGGCGACGCCACTCCCGCCGAACCCGCTCCGCAGCGTCCGGCTCCCGAGGTGAAGCAGGCATCGCCCGAGGCTCCGCGCCACAACTACGCCTACCGCACCTCGCGTCCGGGCCTTCCCGGCGAAGAGGCGCAGCGCAGTGCCGCCGCCGCGCGGCAAGGCGGTCCGGCAGCCCCGCAGACCGTGCGCAACTACGGTCCGCGCGTGGGACGCAACGATGCATGCCCCTGCGGTAGCGGCAAGAAGTACAAGAACTGCTGCGGCCGCGGCAAGTGAACACTGCAAGCAGCTCAGCCGTTCTACAACAAGGTAGGCAGCTGAGCTGCTTTTTTATCAACACTCCCCACCGCCGTACATAACCAAATTTCCCGCTATCGCCCCATGCCACATCAATATTCCGGTCTGAGTAGCCTTCAGGTGGAAGAATCCCGCCGGAAAAATGGCTCCAATGTCCTCACTCCTGCCGCGCGCACCCCTTGGTGGCGATTACTTTTAGGAAAATTCAAGGATCCGCTCATCATAATCCTGTGTGTGGCGGGAATACTCAGCATAGCCGTTTCGGTGTATGAATACTACGCCGGAGGGGGCTACGAAGTGTTTTTCGAACCGGCAGGTATAATAGCGGCCGTAGTGCTCGCCACCGGCCTTTCATTTGCCTTCGAGCAGAGGGCCGACAAGGCCTTTGCAGTGCTCAACCGGGTGAACGACGATGAGGCCGTGCGTGTGGCTCGCGATGGTGCCGTTACAGAGGTGCCTCGACGCGACATCGTAGTAGGCGACATAATATTTCTCGGTACAGGCGACGAAGTGCCTGCCGACGCACGCCTGCTGGAAAGCACCATGCTCACCGTCGATGAATCATCGCTCACAGGAGAGCCCTCCTGCGCCAAAAGCAGCGATCCCGCACACGCCGACCCCGATGCCACCTACGCATCGGACCGTGTGCTGCGGGGCACAAAAGTGATGGAGGGCCACGGTGTGGCCCGTGTGGAAGCCGTGGGCGACGCCACCGAGAACGGCCGCACCATGCAGGCCACCCATATCGACAACGGCGTGGAGACCCCGCTCGACATCCAGCTGCGCCGCCTCGGACGCATGATCACAATAGTAAGCTACAGCGTGGCAGCCATAGTGGTGGTCGGACGCATGTGGATGTTCTTCCACACGCATGCCGGAGAATCCGTGGCATGGATGGACATCACAGCCTATTCGCTCCAGACATTGATGATAGCAGTGGCGCTCGTGTGTGTCTCGGTGCCCGAAGGATTGCCCATGGCTGTGACCCTGAGCCTCGCCTACAGCATGAGGAGAATGCTGCGCACCAACAATCTCGTGCGCAAGCTCCACGCATGCGAGACCATGGGGGCGGCCACGGTGATATGCACCGACAAGACAGGCACGCTCACACGCAACCGCATGCAGGTGGATAGTGCCGATTTTTATGTGTCGCCTCATGATGCAGCCGTAGGCATCGCCGTCAACTCCACGGCCGATCTCGACCTCTCCGACCCGGCCCATCCCGCGCCCGTGGGCAATCCCACCGAGGGCGCGCTGCTGCTCTACCTGCACGACGCCGGCATCGACTACATGAAACTGAAGGAGAGCGTGCGCACGATAGCTGAGCTGCCGTTCAGCACCGAGCGCAAATACATGGCCACCGCTATCGAGGACGCCGACGGGAAGCGCACGCTACATATCAAGGGAGCGCCGGAGATTGTAATGGCCATGTGCGCGACGGTAGCCGACGGACGCCCGGCCGACAATATAAGCGCACAGTTGCGCGAAATGCAGGCACGCGGGCTGCGCACCCTTGCATTCGCACGTGCGGCCCTCCCCGCCGGAGCCACCGGCATAGCGGGCGATACCATCAACGCCTCCGGCATTGAGCTCACAGGCATCACTGCCATATCCGACCCGGTGCGCCCCGACGTGCGGGACGCCATAGAGCAATGCACACACGCCGGGATAGATGTGAAAATAGTCACCGGCGACACCCCTGTGATAGCACGGGAGATAGGGCGCCAGGTAGGCCTCTGGGATGATGCAGGCGATGCGGACGATGCCGTGGTGACCGGTCCGGAATTCGCCGCAATACCCGACGCCGAACTGCCCGAACGGGCACAACGCATACGCATTATAGCACGCGCACGCCCTCTCGACAAGAAACGCCTTGTACAGGCGCTCCAGAAGGCCGGCGAGGTGGTGGCTGTGACCGGCGACGGCACCAACGATGCACCGGCGCTGAAAGCCGCACACGTAGGCCTCTCGATGGGCGACGGCACTGCCGTCGCAAAAGAGGCATCCGACATCACCATTATCGACAACAGCTTTGCCTCCATAGCACGCGCGGTGATGTGGGGACGCTCGCTGTACCGCAACATCCAGCGCTTCATCCTGTTCCAGATGACAGTCAATGTGGCGGCCTGCCTCATTGTGCTCGCCGGCGCATTTTTGGGCACACAGTCGCCACTCACCGTCACACAGATGCTGTGGGTGAACCTGATCATGGACACCTTCGCCGCCATGGCGCTGGCATCGCTGCCTCCATCGGAAAGCGTGATGCGCGACCGCCCGAGACGGCGCGATGCGTTCATCATCACCCGTCCCATGTGGAGCTTCATCATAGGCACCGGGCTGGTTTTCTTCGGCATTCTGCTGGTCCTGCTCTACCTTTTCGGCCACACTGATATCACCTCCCTCACACAGCTTCTGCAGGCATGCCCCGTAGCCGCCCACGAACTAACCCCCTATGAGCAGACACTGCTTTTCAGCATATTCGTGTTCATGCAGTTCTGGAACCTTTTCAACGCCCGCGCTTTCGCCACCGGCCGTTCAGCCCTCCATCTTTCCGGGTGCGGCGAATTTCTCTTCATTCTCGGCGTAATCGCCGTAGGTCAGGTGCTCATCGTGAGCTTCGGCGGAAAAGTGTTCAGTGTCACACCACTCCGTGCCTCCGACTGGGCCATCATCATCGCCTCCACCTCGCTTGTGCTATGGATAGGCGAACTGTGGCGCGCAGTCACCGTCAGGAGACGTGCACGCGCCCAATGATTTTAGCCGGATTCCCGGCTATAACGCAGTTGTCAGGAAACACCCCGCACACCACGCTGCCGGCACCCACCACCACATTGTCGCCGAGTTCTGTGCCCTTCAATATAATGCTGTTCATCCCGATAAAGCAATCGTTGCCGATGCGCACTCCCTTGCGGCGCGCGTGCTCTTCGTTCAGCCCAAGGCGCCGGTATTCAGGCTCGAGCGGGTGAAAATCGTTGTCCACGATCTTGGAGTTTGCCCCTATCATGGCATTCTCGCCTATCACTATCGACTGCGTGGCATATATGGTGCACCCTGATATACCGTAACCATCACCAATCTCTATTTTCCCACCGTAGCGGGCCACGATTATCGTGCGCTGCCACAGCCCAAGCATATTACTTGACCATGATGAGTTGATAATGCCACGCCCGAGCTGTATTTTGCTCTTCGGAAAAGCGAACACAACCGTGAACCCCCGGAATTTCACGTGCTTCATGGCAACGCGGTTTTTCAGGTACAACAAGTATAGCAGAATGCTCCTTATCATTGCCCGGATATTAAGTGTTATAATTTTGTTTTGAGGTCGATTTATGAGTGCGGGCCAACGATGCATACAGGTCCAGATAGCGTTGGTAGCAGGCTGCCTTTCCATACAGCCGCACAGCCCTTTCACGGCACGCATCCGCAAAGGCGGAGCGGCCATCGCACACCTTTACGATTTCTCTGGCCAAAGCTGCCACATCGCCACGCCGCACAATAGCTCCTGTGTCCGCTCCCACTGCTTCCGCCGAGCCGCCGGTGTCGTAAGCTACCACGGGCGTCCCGCATGCAAGGGCCTCTATATTTGTAGTGGGGAAATTATCTTCAGCAGTAGGATTGACGTATACATCTGCCATATTATATAGCTCGGAGAGTTTCTCCGAGCTATCCGTGCGCTGTAAGCCACGGATGCCTGGGGGCAAATTCCGCAACTGCCGGCCGGACAATCCCACGAGCATTATTTCATACTCCGGGGGCAGAAGCTTGCGCAACTCAACAAAATCGGTCAGACCCTTCCGGTCGGACCACACGCTTGCCACACCGAGCACCATTTTGGCGCCTGCGGCGCGCCCTGCATGCGCACGTATTTTAAAGACGTCAAGGTCCACGCCGTTTTTTATGGTAACTATGGGATACCCGCTCAGGAATGAGGAAGACAATTCCCTTGCCGCCCAGTCCGACACGGCCACCAGCGTCAGATCAGGCACACCGAGAAAGCTATCTTTCTTCTGACGGTAGTTGGCGCAGCTTCTGTCGGCCATAACGGAAGCCGGATACGATCTGAGCTGAGGACAATCGTGACAACCCGTTTTCCAACGGTCGCATGCCGGGCTGTCATAAAAAGCGCAATGCCCCGTGTAAGCCCAGCAATCGTGGAGTGTCCACACCACAGGACGCCCGTAGTGCTTCAGAAAGTCGAACAGCAGCGGATAGTTGAGATAATAGCCATGAATATTATGCAGATGCACGATATCGGGCGATATCGTGCGTATCTTCTCAATAAAACATGCGGTGGCGCGCCGGCTGCCAAGCCCGTGAGCATCCAGCGCCCGCGTTTTCAGCAGGTGCATCCCCACATCAACAGGCCCGCCTATCCTGACGGCGTGCGACAATCCTCCGGCGCTCTTGCGTCCATAGGCGATATGGCTCTCCCACCCCTGCTGCATGGCAAGGGCGCCTATATCTTCTGCTATCCTTCCGGTGGAGCCCCAGTTGGCCGTCACATTTATCTGCAGAAGCTTCCGGGAGGGCATCAATCCTCGAGATAGTAGGTGATGTAGGTGACGATGCGCACCGTTTTGATGTAAGGCGTGTACTGGTCGCGGTTCTCGATAGAGAACTGTCCCTGCGACGCTGTCTTTATCTTGCCGAGATCGCTTTCGCTGTCGGCGGCAAACTTATCGGCGGCGGCGCGGGCGTTGCGGGTGGCTTCGGCTATCATCTCAGGCTTTATGGTGTTGAGCTCGGTATAGTCGTAAGTGATGGGGTAGCTGTAGTCGCCGGCCACAATGGCTATTCCGTCTTTCAGCAGTTCCGTCTGTTTTTTTATGAGAGCATTCACCTGGTCCACCTTCTCGCTCTTGACCACGATCACATTGGTGACAACGTAGCGGTACAGTTGCTCACGCTGGTTGTAGGCGTTGGCCTGGGTGTCGCTCACATCCGGCGCATTCACGCTTATCTCGGCATCGGTGATGCCATTTGCCCGCAGGAAATTGAGGATAGTGGCATTGTTGGCCTGGATTTTATTGTAGATGCCGGGGAGGTCGTTGCCCATCTCTTTTGTGACAATAGGCCATGTGACCACGTTGGCATTGACTTCCTTCTCGCAGAGGCCACGCACGGTCACCACGCGGTCGCGGTTGCCATAGTTGTCGATACCACCCTTTATGCAAAGGCCCAGGGCGAGCAATCCGAGCGCGACAAGCGCTGCCGAAATGTAGTTCTTCATATCATGAGATTTTATTAGATAGCGCAAATATAGAACTTTTTCGCTAATTTTGCATCCGGAAAATACATAAATTATGCGAATCGACATCATCACAGTATTGCCCGAGATGCTGCAGGGCCCGCTCAATTGCTCCATTCTCCAACGCGCGCAGGACCGCGGGCTGGCGGAAATAGTGGTGCACAACCTGCGGGACTACAGCACCAACAAACACCGGAAGGTCGACGACTACCCCTTCGGCGGCGATGCCGGAATGGTGATGCAGATAGAGCCTGTGGACCGCTGCATCTCGGCGCTTAAAGCCGAACGCCACTACGATGAGGTGATATTCACCGCCCCCGACGGCGAAGTGCTCACACAGCCGATGGCCAATGCGATGTCGCTGCTCGACAATATAATCATACTCTGCGGCCACTACAAAGGCATAGACTACCGCATACGCGAGCACCTCATCACACGCGAAATCAGTGTCGGCGATTATGTGCTCACCGGCGGCGAGCTCCCCGCAGCCATCATAGCCGATGCCGTAGTGCGCCTCATTCCGGGAGTGCTCGGCGACGAGCAAAGCGCCCTCAAGGATTCCTTCCAGGACAACATGCTCGAGCCGCCCATCTACACCCGGCCCGCCGATTACCACGGATGGCGCGTGCCCGACGTGCTGCTCAGCGGCCACGAGGCGCGCATCGCAGCATGGCGCCACGAGCAGGCGCTGGAGCGCACACGCCGCCTGCGGCCGGGGCTGCTGGACGAATAAAACCATGTTTCCGCCGCTAAAATTGCAAAAAAATATCAGAAAATTTTGCAGATTAAAAAAATGGTATTAACTTTGCAGTCGCAAACGCAATAAGCCGCATGGCTCGCTAGCTCAACTGAATAGAGCATCTGACTACGGATCAGAAGGTTACAGGTTTGAATCCTGTGCGAGTCACGACAAAAGCGCGATATTCATTTTAGAATATCGCGCTTTTGTCGTTTCCGCCCCGGCGATCAATCTCCGGCCCCGTCCATGTCGAACACTCCGGCAAGCGATGCCACCCGGGCAGCAGCAGTCATGTCGCATGCCACTGGCACCACGGTGATGTAGCCGCGGCCGAGCCAATATTCATCCGTATCGGTAGCTTCGGGCTCCTCATTGATAAAGCGACCGGACAGCATGAGGAAATCCCGGCCGTGCGGATCAGTATAACGCTCATAGCCATCGCTCCACCGGCCCTTGCAGGCACGACACGCACGCACTCCGGCAGGCACGATGCGCGACGGTATGTTTATATTCAGGCATGTGCCGGGCTCGGGAGGATTTTTGCGTATCTGCTCCAGAAGCGTGCGCACATAGTGCTCCGACAGCGAGAAATCGGCAGCAAGCGAGTGGTGAAGCAGCGAGAAGCCTGCCGAAGGGATGCCTTCCACGGCCCCCTCGAGGGCAGCGCCCATAGTGCCGCTGTATATCACGTTGACCCCGGCATTGGAACCGTGGTTGATACCCGAGAATATAAAGTCGGGCCGGCGATCGCCCAGCATGTATAGCCCCACTTTCACACAGTCGACAGGGGTGCCGTCGTTTACGGTGTAGTAGCGCACACCCTCCACGGGGTCGGACGGCGTCATTTCCTGCACACGCAGCGGATTCATGAACGTCAGGGCCGACGACTTGCCGGACTGTGGATATTTAGGCGCCACACACACCACATCGGCCCACTCGGCCACAAGACGCGCAAGCACATGCAGGCCCGGTGCCTCGATACTGTCGTCGTTGGTAATCAGCGCCAATGGGCGCTCTTTATTGCTTTTATCCATAATAAATCATTGTCTGTTCTACTGCAAAGATACAAAAATTATCAACAATTTGCCCCACTTATCTACATATGGCAAAAATCGTGGAACATTTTTTTCGTGGAACGAAAAAAAATACGTTACTTTGCAAAACACAAGCGATTTATACATTTTATATGGGAAAAATCATCGCAATAGCCAATCAGAAAGGCGGTGTGGGCAAAACCACCACCACCATCAATCTGGCTGCCTCTCTCGCCGCCGAGGGCAAGCGTGTGCTCATAATCGACGCCGACCCCCAGGCCAACGCCACCTCAGGCTATGGCATAGACCCGCGCAGCATGACCTCATCCATCTACGAATGCATGGTCGACGACTATCCGCTGCAGGGATCGCAAGTGGCCACATGCATGAAAGGGCTCGACCTCATAGGCTCGCGCATCGACCTTGCAGGAGCCGAGCTCGAACTCATCAACAAGCCCGACCGCGAGCGCGTGATGCAGCGACTGCTCGCTCCCGTGGCCGACAACTACGACTATGTGCTCATAGACTGCTCTCCCTCTCTGGGGCTCATCACCGTGAACGCCCTGACCGCAGCCAATTCTGTCATCATCCCCGTGCAGGCCGAGTACTTCGCTCTCGAAGGCATCAGCAAGCTGCTCAACACCATCCGCATCATAAAGGGACGCCTCAACCCCTCCCTTGAGATCGAAGGTTTCCTCCTGACGATGTACGACGCACGCCTGCGCCTCGCCAACCAGATATACGACGAGCTCAAAGGCCATTTCGGCGACATGGTGTTCAACACCGTAATCCCGCGCAACATCCGCCTCAGCGAGGCACCCAGCCACGGACTGCCCGCGCTGCTCTACGATGCCGACAGCCGCGGAGCCACAAGCCACGTGCTGCTCGCAAAGGAACTCATCGCAAAACACAAGCATAAAAACAAAGCATAATGGCAGCTCCGAAACGTAATGCACTCGGCCGAGGCCTCGACTCGCTCATCTCCATGGACGATGTGCCCGCACGCGGCAGCTCGGCCATCAACGAGGTGCCTCTGGCACAGATAAGCCCCAATCCGGAGCAACCGCGCACAAGCTTCGACGAAGAAGCCCTGGCCGAACTGGCCACGAGCATACGCGAGCTTGGAATAATACAACCGCTGTCGCTGCGCAAACTCGGACCGGACTCGTATCAGATAATAGCCGGCGAACGACGCTACCGCGCCGCCATGCAAGCCGGACTGCAGACAGTGCCTGCCTACATACGCACCGCCAACGATGCCGAGCTCACCGAGATGGCCCTCATCGAGAACATCCAGCGCGAGGATCTCAACGCCATCGAAATAGCCCTGACATTCAAAAAGCTGATCGACCAATACGACCTCACGCAGGAGCGCCTCAGCGAGCGTATAGGAAAAAAACGGGCCACCGTGGCCAACTTCCTCCGCCTGCTGCGCCTGCCGGCCGAGGTGCAACTGGGGCTGCGCGACAAACGCGTGGACATGGGCCACGCACGCGCCCTGCTCTCCCTCTCCGACCCGTCGCTGCAGCTCAAACTGTACAACGACATCCTGCGCCACGACCTGAGCGTGCGCCGGGTAGAAGAGATAGCCAAAGCATGGGAAAACGGAGAAACTCCCGAGCCGGCCGAACGGAAGCAGCGCGAGCGCACCCCTTCGGCCAGCCGCGACTTCACAGGCCTGCGCGACCAGCTCGCCGCAGCATTCCGCACTCCCGTGCAGTTCTCGTGCGACCGCAAAGGCAAAGGCAGGATATCCTTCCCTTTCACCAACGAGGCCGAGCTCACGCATCTCATCACTCTTTTCGACACCCTGAAGGCTAAGGCGAATGGCAATTAAACGCACCATCCTTTCTTTGCTATGTGCCGCAGCCGCAGCCGCAGCCACCGCACAGACAAATGATGCGGATTCCATCGGCACACCCGATGTGCTTATGGCGGAAGTGGTCGAAGTGCCCGACACTACGGCACAGACTGCCGCCGTCAAGCCCTCGCGCTATGACGTGTGGGAGGAGCGCTCCGTGGTCTTCAACCCCGATCCGTCGCGGGCAGTATGGATGTCGGCCCTGTTTCCTGGCCTCGGCCAGGTGTACAACCGCCGATACTGGAAACTGCCCATCATTGTGGGCGCCTACCTCGGCCTGGGCTACGCCACATCGTGGAACAACTCCATGCTTGACGATTATTCCCGCGCCTACCGCGACATCATGGACAACGATCCCGGCACCAATTCCTACATGGATTTCTTCCCGCCCACCGTCACCGAAGAATCGCTCGACAAGCAGTGGCTCACATCGCTGCTGCAGTCGCGCAAAAACTTCTACCGTCGCAACCGCGACCTATGCATAATATCCATGGTGGGCGTATATCTGCTGGCCATGGTCGATGCATACGTCGACGCCTCGCTAAGCCACTTCGATGTGTCGCCCGACCTATCGATGGACATAGCCCCGGCCATCATTCCCGAGGGACGCGGACAGCGCCCCGCATTCGGCCTGCAGTGGGCCCTTAATTTCTGACATCACAAATGAACAAACTCAGCAACATACTCATAGCTTTTGCCCTCGGCGCCGCTGCGGTATCGTCCCAGGCGGCACCTTCCGTGCTGGGCATACGCGACTCCATACGCGACAACGCAATAATATACCCTGAAAGCTTCGAGCGCGACGTGCGCCGCATGCAGGACGACTGGTATCTGCGCCGCTATGCCGCGCTCGACGACAAAGCCGACACCCGGAGCTCCGTCGAAGCCACCGACCGCGAGATAATAGAGCGCCTGCAGGCCATGCCCACCACCATCGAGATGCCCTACAATTCCGTGGTGCGCTCATACATCGACATGTACACGCAGCGCCGGCGCCAGCTGGTGGAGAACATGCTCGGGCTGTCGCACTACTACATGCCCATATTCGAGGAAGCCCTGGACCGCCACGACATGCCCATGGAGCTGAAATATCTGCCCGTGATAGAATCGGCGCTGAATCCTGTGGCCGTGTCGCGCGTGGGCGCGACGGGCCTGTGGCAGTTCATGCTCCCGACAGCCACAGGGCAGGGACTTGAGGTGAACTCCCTCGTGGACGAGCGTCGCGACCCCTACCGGGCCACCGATGCGGCCGTGCGCTATCTCAAGACGCTGTACAACACCTACGGCGACTGGTCGCTCGCAATCGCCGCCTACAACTGCGGGCCCGGCAATGTCAACAAAGCCCTGCGCCGCGCAGGAGGAGGCAAAAAGGACTTCTGGCAGATATACCCCTTCCTGCCTGCCGAAACCCGCGGATACGTGCCGGCATTCATCGCCGCAAACTATGTGATGACCTACTACGGCGCCCACAACATAGCTCCGGCCCTCGCACGCCGCCCGCTGACGGTGGATTCCGTTCATGTGAGCCGACGCGTGCACTTCGAGCAGATAGCAGACGTCATGGGCATCACGCTCGACGAGCTGCGCGCCCTCAACCCACAGTACCGGAAAGACATAATCCCCGGCCACATAAAGCCCTATCCCCTGGTGCTTCCGTCGCTTCAGGCGTATGCTTATATAGCCAATGAGGACAGCATAATCAACCACAACGCCACACGCTATGCCGTGCGCGATGTCGTCGAACCTGCCAACGGCGCCACCATCCAGGGCTCCGACGCCAAAGGCGAATACGTGGAAGAGACATCCGTAAAATACCACAAGGTGAAAAAAGGCGAGACACTCTCGTCCATAGCGCGCCGCTACGGCACCACCACGACAGCGCTGCGGCGCGACAACCGCATGCGCCGCAAGGCCGGAGTGCGTGCGGGCCAGTCGCTCAAGATCGTGACCACCACACGACGCTATGTGCCAAAACCTGCACCCGTCGACACAATGCCGCAGGTTGAGCCCGCGCCTGCCGACACCCTCGGCCCGGCACCGATGGAAGCCGCCGGCATGCAGCCCGACAGCGTGGCCGCCGACACCGCCGCACGCTCCGCGCAAGCCACGGAAGTGGCACGCGCCATGGCCGCACCCAAGCCACAGCCCAAGGCAAAACCCGCACCCAAGGCATCGGCGCCTAAAGCCACCACCCACACAGTGCGCAGCGGCGACAGCCTCTATAAGCTTGCAAAAAAATATGGCGTGGGCGTCGACGACATCCGCGCGGCCAACAGCCTCAAGAACGACGACATAAAAATAGGACAGAAAATAAAAATCCCGGCGCCCAAGTCCGGAAAAAAACGCCGCTAATCAACCAATCATCATGAGCAAGGAAAACCTTTCACCCGCCGAGGTCGACCCCATAGAGCTGCCGGAAAACGCGTTCCGCGAACTCGCAGCCGACGAGGAGTACCGGCCTCTGATGCACCCCGCGCGAGACTACGCCGAGGTCACCCCCTACTCCGTGGGCATGGGCCTGCTGCTGGCAGTAGTGTTCAGCGCCGCAGCCGCCTACCTGGGCCTCAAGGTAGGCCAGGTGTTTGAAGCCGCCATCCCCATCGCCATCATCGCCGTAGGCCTCAGCGGCGCGCTCGGCAAGAAAAACGCCCTGGGCCAGAACGTAATCATACAGAGCATCGGCGCCTGCTCCGGTGTCATCGTGGCCGGCGCCATATTCACCCTGCCGGCGCTCTACATCCTCCAGGCCAGCTACCCCGACATCACCGTCAGCTTCCTGGAAGTGTTCATGAGTTCGCTGCTCGGCGGCGTGCTCGGCATCCTGTTCTTCATTCCTTTCCGCAAGTACTTCGTGAAGGACATGCACGGCAAATATCCCTTCCCCGAAGCCACAGCCACAACGCAGGTGCTCGCCAGCGGCAACGCCACCGGCCCCAAAGCCGGCGCACAGGCCAAGCTCCTTGTAGTGGCCGCACTCATCGGTGGTATCTACGACTATATCGTGGCCACATTCGGATGGTGGGCCGAGACCGTCACCACCACAGCCTACTCCTGGGGCCAGACACTCGCCGACAAAACCAAGTTCGTGCTGTCGTGCAACACCGGTGCCGCCGTGTTGGGTCTGGGCTACATCGTGGGCCTCAAATACGCTTTCGTCATATTCGCCGGCTCCATCTTCGTATGGTGGGTGATTGTGCCTCTGTTCGGCGCCTACGCCGCCGGGGGTGCTGAAATGAGCCCCGACGCCATTTTCCGGGACTATGCCCGCCTCATGGGCATAGGCGGTATAGCCATGGCCGGTATCATCGGCATCATAAAATCGTGGGGCATCATCGCCCAGGCCGTGGGCCTGGCCTCGCGGGAGCTGCGCGGCGCCGCAAGCGGCACCAAGGCCGTGCGCTGGCAGACCGACATCTCCATGAAGCACATCGCCTACTTCATCTTCATCGCCCTCGTGGCCGTGTTGCTGTTCTTCTGGTTCGGTGTCATCCACACCTTCTGGCAGGCGCTCGTGGCATGGATCGTGGTTACGATCATAGCATTCCTCTTCACCACCGTGGCCGCCAATGCCATCGCCATCGTAGGCTCCAACCCCGTCAGCGGCATGACACTGATGACACTCATCATAGCCTCCGGCATTTTCGTAGCCATCGGGCTTAACGGCACAAGCGGCATCGTGGCCGCCATGGTCATCGGCGGAGTGGTGTGCACGGCTCTCTCCATGGCCGGCGGCTTCGTCACCGACCTCAAGGTGGGCTACTGGCTCGGATCCACACCCCGCAAGCAGGAAAGCTGGAAATTCCTCGGCACGCTCGTGTCGGCAGCTACCGTAGGCGGCGTGATTCTCATGCTCAACAGCGTGTACGGCTTCACCGGCGAGAACGGTCTCGCCGCCCCGCAGGCCAACGCCATGGCCAAAGTCATCGAGCCCATGATGATGGGCGGCGCCACCCCCTGGACGCTCTACATCGTAGGAGCCATCCTCGCCGTCATCCTCAACTGGCTCGGCGTTCCTGCCCTGGCATTCTGCCTCGGAATGTTCCTGCCCCTGCACCTCAACACCCCCATGCTCGTGGGCGGCCTGGTGTCGTGGGCTGTGAACCGCAGCACCAAGGATCCCGAGCTGCGCCGCGCACGCAACGACCGCGGCACCCTCATCTCGTCGGGCATGATAGCCGGCGGCGCGCTCTTCGGAGTATTCTCCGCCATCACCATAATGTGCGGCAAGGAGCTGCCTGAAGGCGGCGGCGAGTTCACCCCCCAGGTGCTCGGCCTCGTGGCATACGCTGCCATCATCGCCTATCTGTATTTCAACTCCGTGCGCGCACGCAAAGATTGATGAAACCGCTCAACCGCTCAATACTGGCGATAGCCCTCCCGGCTATCGCCAGTAATATTACCACCCCTCTGCTCGGGCTCGTGGACACAGCCATCACCGGCCACATAGGCTCTCCGGCCTATCTCGGTGCAATAGCCCTGGGAGGCACCATGTTCAGTATGCTCTACTGGGTGCTCAACTTCCTGCGCATGGGGTCGGGCGGCCTCACCGCCCAGGCGTGCGGCCGCGGCGACAGCACGGCTGCGGCTGCGGTGCTGTGGCGCGGACTATTGCTTGCAGCACTACTGGGTGCCATCATCATAGCGCTGAGCGGCAGCGCCGGGGCGGCAGGCATGCGCTTTCTCGATGCCGACGATGCCACGGCGCCTCTCGCCCAACGCTATTTCTCCATAGCCGTGTGGGGAGCACCGGCAGTACTCGCCACCTATGTGCTCACGGGATGGTTTCTGGGCATGCAGAACTCACGCGCACCCATGTGGATGGCGCTGTTCACCAATATTGTCAATATAGCCGTGAGCCTCACTCTGGTCTACGGCCTCGGCTGGAAAATCGAAGGTGTGGCCACCGGCACACTCACAGCCCAATGGGCCGGAGCAGCCCTCGGCCTGATACTGCTCTCGGGCTACCGGCCGCGCCGTCTCGGCCTGCGCACCCTCCTGCGCGGCGACGGGCTGCGCCGCTATTTCAGCATAAACACCGATATTTTCCTGCGCACGCTGTGTCTTGTTGCCGTCACCGTATGGTTCACGCGCACCGGAGCACGCGACGGTGTCGTCACTCTTGCCGCCAACGCCCTTCTCATGCAGCTGTTCATGTTCTTCAGCTACTTCATGGACGGCTTCGCCTACGCCGGCGAGGCCATAGGCGGACGCCTCCACGGAGCCGGCGACAACAGCGCCCTGCGCAGCCTCATCGCCGCATTGCTGCGGTGGGGTGGCGCCATAGCCGCCATATTTGCGGCGGCCTATCTGCTCGGAGGCCATCTGATACTGCAGGCGCTCACCGACCGGCCCGAAGTCGTGGCCGCGGCCGCACAGTTTCTCCCCTGGGCCGCAGCGGTGCCCGTGGCCGGAGTATGGGCATTCATCTGGGACGGCATATTCATAGGCCTGACGCGCACCCGAGGCATGCTCGTGGCCATGGCCGCAGCCATGGCAGTGTTCTTTGGCGTGTGGAGCGCCACGCGCTTCATGGGCAACCACGGCCTCTGGCTCGCTTTCACCCTCTATCTGCTCACCCGCGGCATCACGGAATGGGCTCTCTACACGAAAGAAAAAACGGCACAAGCCTAAATTACGGCGCATAGTTATTTGCAACCTTGTATAGCGAGGTACAAAAGACAAAATTACCCCCTCCTTACATTAGTTAAAAAACGCTAAAAATTAGGGGGGGTATTTTTTTGCTACATTTGCACCACTTATTCAATAAATTACATCTAATAACTAATAAAAAACATTGCAGCGCTAATGACAATCAGCAAACATGTATTTGCAACATACATACACTTTGCAAATATCGCACTTGCCACTTTACTTTGCGCATGTGTAGAAAATCCGGGAATAGACAAGAACGAAGAATACACACGCGAATTCGTAAAAGAATTCGGAGTGTTCGACACATCTCACGACTGGAACATTGCCACCAAATGCAAAGCCACCGTCGATGTATCTGCCATTCACAACGCCGCCACTGTGCGTGTGTGCACAGAACGCCCGGGCACTCCTGGAGCCATGACGGCAGCGGAATATCCGGCTACCCAAAGCAGTTTCTATTTTGATTTCGACAAGAACGCACAGTTCGCCTTCGTGCAGATTCTCGATGTAGGCGGAGATGTGCTGCATGATGGCTACTACCCCATTGACAACAGATGCCTTAATATCGGCCGACGTGCAATCCGCCGCACACCGGCCGACGGCGTATGCCCCACCACCATCGGCGACCCCATCCGTCCCAACAATGTCGTGACAGCCGATATACGTCTGTTTCCAGATGATGTAAAGGAAATATGGCGCAACCTTCTCGGAGAGGAACGCTATCGCACAGCCACACTCCAGGACGGCGACCCTGAATATGAGATTGTAAAGGCCACCGAGATATTCAGCACCTACATTCTCGACAACAAACAGACCGAGCCCGGGAAACAATGGTCGCTTGACTATATCAGCACCATAGTGGGCAGCAAAGGTAAATTTCTCGAACAAATCTGCAATGTCAGCAAATTCCGTGAGCTGTTGCATCCTGAGCGCGGTGTGGAATACACGCTTGAAAAGGACGGCCCGGTAGCCATATCGTACTTCTGGGGTGGAACAATTCATTTCAACAAACTCGGATACTTCTATTACAACGAGGGTGCGAGCTTAGAGGAAATAATGCACGCACCGAGATTTATACTTATAGACGACGCCCGGCCACAAAATAACATCATGTTCGGCAACAGCCCGACAGAACCGGGAAATACAGCGCCGAACGGCGGCATGGACCTCCCTGTCCGGCTCGATTTCTACGAACAATATCTGGCTGGCGACAAGGATAAGGAATGGACCACGTACAACCGGTATCTGACAGGCACGCGCCACAACCTCGTGTATTTCGGCGATGCGAAAGAATTTGAGAAAGGCCATCCGGGAAGCTACACTTTCCCTGCCGGCACCCATGTGGCTTTCTTCGTGGTAAAGAACATCGGCGAGGACAGCGAGAGCAAGGATGTGCAATGGCGCCGCTCCTATTCTCTGCCAGAACTCAACCGCGTGATGAACTACAAGACCAACCACAGCTCATCGTGCCGCTACGACGAGAATACAAACATCCCCGCGGGGATGCATGGCGAATATCCCAACGAGGATTTCGTGACATACCGCTGGAACGGCTACACTGTCATGGGTATTGAGGACGGAACGGACCACGATGCCAACGACATGATGTTCTACGTCTACGCCGATATCGAGGATGATGATATTCCTGTGGCCGAGGAAGAAAAGAAGCCGGATGCACAGTCGTGGATTCTCGCCATGGAAGACTTGGGCAACACCGACGACTTCGACTTCAACGATCTTGTGGTGCAAGTGTCGCATACTGCGGGAGAAAACAAAATCTCCGTAAAGCCACTTGCTGCCGGAGGCACGCTGCCCACACGATTATATTTCCGCGACATGACGCATAATGTGGGCTACGACAACGGTTGGCTGCACATCAACGAGTTCTTCGGGGAGTACGACCACACCATGATGATCAACACCACCGAACACACTCACAATGCACCGTCAGTAGAGCTTGAGGTGGAGGATGGCTTCACAATGAGTTCCGACCCTCTTCAGATCGAAGGAAACCGCATGGGCGGATTCCATGTGCGGGTTCAGCAAGACCCCGACCATTCCGCCAGCTGGACCCAAGGTGTAGTTGACATTGAACCTGCAATGCCCGGCTCGGTTCCACAGATGATATGTGTCCCGGGCTCTTGGGAATGGCCGCGCGAGCGCACAAATATAAGCGATGCCTATCCCATGATCCGCGAATGGATAAAAGACCGTAACACCAACACCGACTGGTATATGCACCCCGTAAAGGGCCGTACTGTACGACGCATGAAATGAGTGAAACGCCACAAGTCGAGATATCGGTGCATGAATCGCATCATGTTTTCGCAGGCACTGAAGCACAAAACCACATAAGCAACAAAAGGATTATCCGCAAAATTACCCAATTACATCGTAGGGGCATCGCCCGCAATGTAGGTACATCGCTTTGCGATGTATAATATGCTTGCATGCCAATTTTACGTGCCAAAGGCACGGCCCTACATTGAGAATAAAACCTTGGGTACGTTTGCGGATAATCAATAAAATATTTTCAAGCTCTATGCCGTGAGCTCGGCGGGAAGTATGGGCATGGCGCCCGGACGGGTGCACACGAAAGCCGAGGTGCGCACGGCGCAAGAATGCGCCTCGGCCACCGAACGTCCTTTCAGAATACCCGAGATGAACGCTGCCGTGAACGAATCGCCGGCACCCACAGTATCGGCCACTTCCACCTTAGGCGTGGGCTGGAACGACACGTTTCCGGGAGTGAACACATAGCTGCCGTTGATGCCGCATGTGAGAATCAGCATCTTGAGATTGTACTTGCCCAGCAGTATCCAGCACTTGTCCTGAAGGTCGATACCGGGGTAGCCGAACATACGGCTGACAGCAATCAGCTCCTCATCGTTTATCTTCAGTATGTTGCACCGCTCCATCGAGCTGCGCAGGATGTCCTCGTTGTAGAAACCCTGGCGAAGATTCACATCGAACACCACGAGCGAATCGTCGGTGCGGGGCATGGCGTCAAGGAAGCGGTCGATAGTGTTGCGCGACACCACATTGCGCTGTGCCAGCGAACCGAAGCACACGGCGCGCGTGCGTTGTGCCAGGCGTTCGAGAAGCGCCGTGTAGGGGATGTTGTCCCATGCCACGTTTTCTTTTATCTCATACTGAGGAATACCCGCCTGGTCTATCTCCACCTGCACGGTGCCTGTGGGGTACGGCACGGTCTCGATCAGATGGTTGAGACCTTTGGAGGTGAAATTCTCCACTATCTCGCGTCCGAGGGCATCCTCGCCCACCGCACTTACCACACAGCTCGGCAGACCGAACTGCGACACATGATAGGCGAAATTGGCAGGCGCTCCTCCTATTTTCTTTCCGTCGGGGAGCACATCCCACAGGGCCTCGCCCATACCCACTACTATTTTCTCTTCCATGGCTATATGATGTTGCTGATTATTATTTCATACTACTATCCGCAAGGCAGGCGTTTGCCTATTTCACGTGCCAAAGGCACGTCTCTGCATTGTGAATCGGTTGATATTCTATTTTATTTTTAATGTGTAGAACAGAAGGTAAAGCACGCCCAACGTCATCACCGCCACAGCGCCGGCCTGGGCATTGAGCGCGTCGCTCGCATAGCCCATGGCGAGAGGAAACACCGTGCCTCCGAAAAGTCCCATTATCATAAGACCCGAAACTTCATTCTTTTCCTTGGGCGATGCGTTCAATGCCTGCGAAAACACGATAGAGAACACATTGGAATTGCCGAAACCGATGAGGGCTATACCCGCATATATGGCATGGAGCGAATCCGACACGAAAAGTATCACCATGGCAGCAAGCATCATGGCCACACTCACGGCAAAGAACGAACGCGGGCTCATCGAACGCAGGATGAATGCTCCGAGCAGGCATCCTACCGTGCGGAATATGAAATAGATACCTGTTGCGAAACCGGCTTCCTCCAGAGGCAAGCCCAGACGCTCCATAAGAATTTTCGGCGCGGTGGTGTTGGTGCCCACATCTATGCCCACGTGACACATGATACCCACGAAGCACAGAAGCACAAACGGGCGGCCGAGCAAACGCACGCACTCACCAATGCCCGAAGCCTTGTCCGGGCGTTCCTCCTCGATGGGGGTGGCAGCCAGCATGGCTATGGACAGCACGCTCACCACTGCATAGAGCGGGAAGAGCACACGCCAGCCCATGCCGAATGTGATGGCCGCGGAGGTGGCACCCCACGCGGCGAGCACCGGCGCAAGGAACGATGCGATGGCCTTCACAAACTGTCCGAACGTGAGGGTGGACGCAAGGCGCGAGGGCGATATGAGGTTGCTCACGAGCGGATTGAGCGATGTCTGCATCAAGGCGTTGCCTATGCCGAGCAGCGAGAAGGCCGCGAGCATGAAATAGTAGCTTTCGCCTATCATCGGTATCACGAGCGAGGCCGCCGTGACACCAAGACTGATGAGCACGGTGCGCTTACGGCCTATGCGGTTCATGAGCATTCCGGTGGGCACCGAGAATATGAGAAACCAGAAGAATACCAGCGACGGAAACAGGTTGGCCTGAGAGTCGGTGAGCCCGAGATCTTTCTGAACGTAGTTGGAGGCTGTGCCCACGAGGTCCACAAAGCCCATGGCGAAGAAACATAGCATCACGGGCACAATCTGAATGACGGAGCTTTTGCGTACTGCAGCCGCCTGTTGGATGTTTTCCATTGTATTTATATGCTGTTTTGAAAGGTTTGGATTATGTTTGAAGACTGTCAGTTGCTGGCGATAGGATTGAGGGAATACACCTCAAGCGATGACAGTGATGCCCGGCCTCCTGTGGCACTAAGCGTAAGAGTGGTGTACGGGCTGGTAGGGAACACAAGGTTTGTCATCACAAAACGTCCCTCTCCGTCGAAAATCTCTATGCTGCTCCTGTCCACGAATATCCGCAGCGACAGTTTTTTGGTGTCGTCCGTCAGAGGCGCTTCGGTGCGTGCGGGAAAATCGTGATTGAAATCTGTGATACCGCTGAGGGTGCGGTCGAAGCTGAAGCTGGCGGCAGAAGGATCGTACACCATGTCCACGCTCTCGCCGGCATCGTTGCCGAGGGAGATAATCACGGCCTCGGCCCGGGAAGCATACAGCGTAAGAAGAATCTCGCACACGCCATCGTTTTGCGTGGGGAGCGCGAAACGCTGCGGGCGCTGTCCTATGCGCCGTCCACGCACGGCTGTGGCCTTACGGCCGCGCAGTGCATCAACTTCCGGCGAAGGCATGGTGCGCAGGTAGTATTGCCCGTCGGACGCACGATACAGGGCGATGTCGCGCGGCAGGGTGTTGGCACTGCGAAATTGCTTCGTAGGCACCTCGGCGGCATATTGCCAGTTGCTCATCCACCCCACCACCACATGGCGGCCGTCGGGGGCGCCGCTCCACGACACTGTGGCATAGTGGTCCTTGCCATGATCCATCCACTTCACGGGCACGGAGCCATCGGAAAGAGTGTCGGGAATGAAAGAGGCACCGTCGAAATCGCCGACAAAATACTGTGTGGCGCTACCGCCGAACACTCCGCCGGGATTGAGGTTGCACAGCAGCACCCATTTCCGCTCGTCGGTGCCGTCGACGGGCAGTTGCATCAGATCGGGGCACTCCCACACACCGTCCTGAGCTCCGAGCCCCTTGCCGAAAGAGCTGCGAAGTGTCCAGTTTTTAAGATCGGGCGATGTGTATATGAGCATTTCGTGGTCGAGCGCATGCGCCAACAGCAGCACCCATTCTCCGGTGGCTTCGTGCCAGAACACATTGGGGTCGCGCGCCTCGCTTTCAAGCGTTATCACAGGATTGCCTGCATACTTGGTGAATGTGTGGCCGCCGTCGTTGCTCCACGCGAGGCTCTGGGTCTGGTTCACACCGGCCGATGTGTACAATGCCACCACAGCCCCGGAGCCGAAGCCGGCCGTATTGTCGGCGTCCACAACGCAGCTGCCGCTGAACACAGTGCCGAGATCGTCGGGCTCGATAGCCGGATCGTGGTGTGTCCAGCTGACAAGATCGGGCGAACTGGAATGGCCCCATGTCATATTCTGCCATTTGGATCCATACGGATTGTACTGATAGTACAGATGCCATCGGCCATCCTTATAGAACATTCCGTTGGGATCGTTCATCCACCCGTACAGTGGCGTATGGTGGAACGCCGGGCGATATTTCTCGCGGTTGGTGGTGTCGAAACTATCGCTGAGGCTCATCAAGGTCCAGCAGGCATCGTCGCTGGCCTCGCGCACTGTAGCGCGGCTCTGTGCCGTGACTATGTCGAGGAGCACCGAACGGCCGGCATAGCGGCTTATGTCGAGAGGCACATAATAATCTACCTTGTTTCGTGCCAGACGCACGTTGAGTGTGGCCTCCCTGCGGCCGTCGAGCAGCACGTTCACCGTGGCATCGTCCACACTCTCCTCCACCGGCAGCAGCAGATACCGTGCCGGCGACGTCACCCTTACAATGGTGTTGCTGGTGCCGAGATGGGAAATCTCAAGCCCTCGGCCGGCATCGCCGAAGGCCGGGGCGGCGGATACTGCAGCCATAAGGCAAGCAGCGATGTGTCGTATGTATTTCATGTTCGTCGTATTGATTTTCGGTTATGACAGTGCAAAGCTACTACAATTGCCGGCAACGCCGTATCATAAATGTTGCGCCGTATATAAAAATTGTTGTACTGCCTAAAATTTAATAGTTTACGCAACAACAGTCGTGGAAAATGTGCTAATTTTGCAACCACAGCGCACGAGTTGCCACACCATTTCCTACAATCCCGACCCATGAAACACATTGTCAATACCGCAATACTGATTCTCGCCGCCGTTCTCCTGCTTCCGACATGCGGGTGCAAGGAAAAACACACCTACCGCATAGGCGTGTCGCAATGCAGCGACGACGACTGGCGCTCCAAAATGAACGCCGAGATACGGCGTGAGTTGCTGCTGCACGAGGATGCCGAGGTGGAAATCCGCTCGGCCGACGACAGCAGCGAGAAGCAGATAGCCGACATACGCTACTTCGCCGACAACGGTTTCGACATCATCATTGCCGCTCCGAACGAGGCCGATGCGCTCACTCCGGTAATTAAAGAGGTGTACGACCGCGGCATTCCCGTGTTGCTTTTCGACCGCAACATACACGGCGATTCCTACACGGCATGGCAAGGAGCCGACAACTCCGAAATAGGGCGCGCGGCTGCCGGTATGGCCATGAATCTCGCCGATGGAGAGCATGCGCGTGTGCTGGAGATACGCGGGCTGCGGGGTTCCACCCCCGCCGAGGAACGCCACGCCGGATTTGCCGGGCAGGCGGCCGCGCATCCGGAGCACATCAGCATTCTCGGGTACGGCTACGGCGACTGGAACGCCAGCCGTGCAGCCCGCGTGGCCGACTCGCTGCTGCGCCTGTATCCCGAGGCAAATATAATCTATGCCCATAACGACCGCATGGCGATAGCCGCCGCCGAGACAGCACGCAGGCTGGGGCTCGACGGAGTGCGCACCATCGGCATAGATGCCGCGCCGGAGATAGGTCTGCAGGCTGTGGCCGACAGTATTATCGATGCCACATTCCTTTATCCCACCGATGGCTACCGCCTCATACGCACGGCGATGGCCATTCTGCATGGCGAGCCTTTCGAGCGGGAATGCCGCCTGGCGTCGCCTGCATTAGTCGATGGCTCCAACGCTTCCATCCTCCTGCTGCAGGACAGCAACCTCAAGGAGGAGACGCGCAAGATCACGATGCTGAAGGAACGGGTCGACGACTACTGGCACAAACACTCCGCACAGACCGGATTGCTATATGCCGCGGGCGCTATCACCGTATTGCTGTTTGCCTTGATATTCGCTCTGCTGCGGGCCTACTGGACACGTAGGCGCAACCAGGAAAAACTTGCGGAGCAGAATCTGCTGCTGCAACAGGAACGCGACCGCGTGGTAGCGCTCAACGACAGGCTGCGCGATGCCACACAGTCCAAGCTGATGTTCTTCACCAATGTGTCGCACGACTTGCGCACCCCTCTCACCCTGATATCCGGCCCGGTAGAGGAACTGTGCGAGGCCCCGAACCTCACCGCCGCACAAAAGTCGATGGCGCTCATCGCCCGCAAGAACACCCGCATACTGCAACGCCTCATCAACCAGATACTCGACTTCCGGAAATACGAGAATGGCAAACTTGAGCTCACGCTTTCCGAGGTGAATCTCGGAAGCATGATGCGCGAATGGTGCGATTCTTTCCGTGGCATCGCGGCCGACCGCGACATACGCTTCCACACCGACATACCCTCCGGCGACGATCTCCGCACGGCCGTAGATGTGGACAAAATTGAGCGTGTGATGTTCAACCTCATATCCAACGCCTTCAAGTACACGCCGGCCCACGGGTCCATCACCGCCTCCGCACGCCGTAGCGCCGACTGTATCGAGATAAGTGTGGCCGATACAGGCAAAGGCATCAGCGCCGAGGACCTTTCCCACATCTTCGAGCGCTTTTTCCAGGTGGATAAGGTACACCCCAACGGCTCAGGCATAGGGCTGTCGCTGGCCAAGGCCTTCATTGAGCTGCACGACGGCACCCTCACAGCCGAAAGCGAGCCCGGAAAGGGCTCGGTGTTCACAGTGCGCCTGCCGGTACGGACCACCGGCAGCGGAGAGGTGCGCACCTCCGGCTCACGCATCACAGCCGAGGATGTGGGGCTGGAACTGGGCACAGTGGCCCCCGATGCGCCGGACACCGAAGATACCGACACACGCACGCGCGCGCTCGTGATAGACGACAACCCCGACATACGGTCCATGGTGAGCACGCTGCTCGCCGCCGACTACGAAGTGCTCACAGCTGCCGACGGTCAAAAAGGCCTGAAGATGGCCATGAAATATGTGCCCGACCTCATCCTGTGCGATGTGATGATGCCGGTGATGGACGGTCTCGAATGCTGCCGCAGGCTCAAGACAGAGGAAGCCACAAGCCATATACCCGTGCTCATGCTCACGGCGTGCACCATGGACGAGCAACGTATCCAGGGCTACGACTGCGGTGCCGACGCATATCTGTCAAAACCCTTCAACCCAAGGGTGCTCGCCGCCCGATGCCGCTCGCTGGTGGAGAACAGGCGCCGCATAAAATCTCTCTGGCCGGCACCGCAGCAAAGCCAGCGCCCGCTCCCGAAGGCAGAAACAAGCACAGCTCCCGCCGACATCGACAGCGAGTTCTACGCACGGTTCTGCAACATTGTCGAGGCCGGCATGTCCGACCCAAACCTCAACGTGGACACCGTGGCCGGAAGAATGGGGCTTGGCCGCACTCAGTTCTACCGCAAGATAAAAGCCCTCACGGGCCATTCCCCCGTGGAACTGCTGCGCGACATGCGCCTCGCACGCGCACGAAACCTGCTCACCACCACCGAAAAAACCGTTGCCGAAATAGCCTATGAGGTGGGATTCTCCACGCCCGCCTACTTCGGCAAATGCTACAAGGACCGCTACGGCGACACTCCCGCGGCGATTCGCGGCTCTGCCAACGGCTGAGCCGAAGCACACAACCCGCCAACCGTTGCGGCAAACGCTGCCTGACGGCAGTGCAAATATGTTGCATTACATATCAAAAACAATCGTCTGCAATGTTTTTGATACGCTGTGCAACATTCCTAACATCCTTTCGCCGGGCCGCATAGTAATTTTGCGGCATAAACGAAAACCAAAAACTATCATCATGAAAAAGACATTCTTAATGGCACTGCTTGTCATCCTGACAGCCATAGGCGTACGGGCGCAGGACATCACGGTGCACGGAACTGTGCTATCGGCTTCCGACAACGAACCACTGATAGGAGTGAGCATCGTATCATCGGCAAAGGATGGAGCGCCTGCCGCCGGAGCCACGACCGACATCGATGGAAACTTCACAATAAAGGTGCCTGCGGGAGCACAGCTCACAATATCGTACATAGGCTTCAAATCGCAGACAGTAAAAGCGGCAAACGAGATCACCGTCATGCTGGAGGAAAACTCCGAACTGCTCGATGAAGTGGTGGTAGTGGGCTACTCGGCTGAAAAGAAAGCCGACCTCACCGGCTCTGTCTCGGTAGTGAAGATGAAGGACGTGGCCGACACCCCCACGGGCAATGTCATCCAATCGCTGCAGGGCCGCGTGGCAGGCATGAACATCACCACCGACGGCACACCCGGTGGCCTCAGCACCGGCACATCCATCCGCGGAGCATCATCGTTCCGCGGCGAGGCCAACGGACCTCTGTACGTGATCGACGGTATCATGACACGTGAAAACCCCGGCACCATCATCAACAGCAACGACGTAGAATCAATCCAGGTGCTCCGCGATGCAGCATCGGCATCCATCTACGGAGCACAGGCTGCCAACGGCGTCATCATCATAACCACAAAACGGGCCAAGAAAGGTGAATGCCGCGTCACTTTCGACGCCACCCTCACCCTGCAGACATATCAGAGCGGCCTCGACATGCTCAACGCCGACCAATGGGGCGATGTGTATTGGAGCGCCTACCGCTACTCCTATGGCACCACCCCGAATTCCGAACTCTACGGCAACGGCCCCAAGGCACAGCTGCAACCCTACCCCAACCTCAACGGTGTGCTCGTAAACCCGCAGAACACCGACTGGGAAGACGAGATACACCGCACCGCACTCATGCAGACCTACAGCATCGGTCTCTCCAAGGGCGACGACAACGGCTCATCGTCGTTCTCCCTCAGCTGGCTCGACCACGACGGCATCATAAAAGGCACCGACTTCCAGAAAGCCAACGCCCGATTCAGCACCGACTACGGATTCATCGACAACCGCCTGCGCGCCGGAGGCGCCGTCACCGTCAACTGGTGGCGCCAGCACAATGCTCCCGGAGGAATCGAGGAATACGCTATCAAGATGCACCCGGCCCGCACTGTCTACGACTCCGAGGGCAACTACAACGACCAGGTGGGCTACGGCCTCAACGACACCCCGAACATCGTGCGCCTCATAGACGAGGAAGGCACCAACAAGCGCGAGTACTGGCGCGTGTTCGGCAACGCGTACCTATCCATAGAGCCCATCAGAAATCTTATAGTGAAAACCAACTTCGGCATCAACTATCACAACGGCAACGACAAAATATTCACACCCGCCAATCTGCGCGACAAAACCAACAACCTCTACCAGTACTCAAGCAAAACCACCGACTGGGTGTGGACCAACACCGCGCAGTACAACATCGACTTCGGGAAAAACTCCATCATGGCCCTGCTCGGTATAGAATCCAAGCGAAACCACTTCGAGGACATGTTCGGCGAAGGTAAGGGACTGGAGATCGAAAACCCCGACTATCTTTATCTGGGCAACGTCACAGCCAACAAAAACACCGGCTCCGGTGCCTCGAACTACTCCATGTTCTCCGTGTTCGGAAAATTCAACTACACCTGGGACAGCAAATATCTGCTCTCGCTCACCATCCGCCGCGACGCCTCTTCCCGACTGTCGTCAGAGCACAACCACGATTGGTTTCCTTCGGTGTCCGCCGGATGGCGCATCTCTCAGGAAAGCTTTATGGAAGCATCCAGAGGATGGCTCAACGACCTCAAGATACGCGCCGCATACGGTGTGAACGGCAATGATATCATAGCCAACGACGCCTTCTACGCAAAATACGCCATGAGCCTCGACCAGGCAGCCTACCCCATAGGCGGTGGCAATATGCTCCGTCCCGGCGCCCTGCGCTCGCGCAGCACCAACCCCGACCTCACATGGGAAAAAACATACCAGACCAATGTGGGATTCGACGCCGCGCTGCTCAACAACCGTCTCTCCCTCTCCGTAGATTATTTCTACAAGAAAACCAACGACATGCTCGTTGAAAAACCATATATCGCCACCATAGGCGAAGGCGGCTACTGCTGGTATAACGGCGGCTCCATGGTCAACAAAGGCTTTGAACTCACAGCCAACTGGCATCAGAGCCTCGACAACGGCCTCAGCTACGAAATAGGAGCCAACATGACTGTGATGAAAAACAAGGTCACCGACCTCATGAGCGACATCTACTACACATGGGGAGGCGGCAACGGCATCGACAAGAGCATCGTGGGGCAGGCTCTCGGCTCGTGGATGGGCTACCGCACCGACGGTGTTTTCCGCACACAGCAGGAGGTTGATGAATACAAAGAAAAATACCGCATCAGCTTCGGCGAGCCCGCGGTGGGGCGTCTGCGCTACGTCGACACCAACGGCGATGGCGAGATAAGCGACCGCGACCGCACATGGCTCGGATGCGACCTGCCCAAAGCACAGTTCGGCATCAACCTCGGCGCCAACTGGAAAGGCTTCGACCTCAGCCTGTTCTTCAACAGCATCATCCGCGATGCCTGGAACAACTCCAAATACTACACCGACTTTTTCCCGCTCTGGACCGGAAACCACGGCACACAGCTGCTGAAAGCCGCCGACGCCTACGACCGCTATCTCACCACAGGCCGCTACGACGCCGATGTGCCCGCACCCTCTATCGACAACAACAATAAAGAAAACGAAGGCTCCGACTACTACATCGAGGACGGCTCTTTCCTGCGCCTGAAAACCCTCTCCCTGGGATATACCATCCCCGCACGGCTGCGCGAGAAACTCCACCTCAAGAATGCACGCATATACTTCCAGGCACAGAACGTGTTCACCATCACAAGCTACAGCGGCGCCGATCCCGAAGGTCTCGGCTACCCATACGCCCTGCCCCGGCAATACACCTTCGGCATACAATTCGGTTTCTAACCACATCTAATCAACGAACATCATGAAACTGCACAAAATACTCACACTCACCATAGCTGCCGCCTCTCTCACGGCCTGCAGCGACGACTTCCTGGAAAACAAGCCCCAGGGCACACTATCCGAAGGCAACATGAACAATCCCGAGGCCATAGATCTGCTTGTGAACGCAGCCTACGCCACTTTCGGGTGCCGCTACGCCGACTCAAACGACCCTCACCTGTTTCCGGTCACAAACTGGAGCTACGGAGAAGTGCGAGCCGACAACGCCTACAAAGGCGGTGGCGGCGAGACAGACCTCTGGGAAGTGCACGACATGGAAACCATGCGCATACAGCCAAACAATGGTTTTCTCGACGGCAAATGGTTCAACCTCTATTGCGGAATATCACGCTGCAATTCCGCCATCCGCGCGCTGCGCAAGGCCGATGAAAACATCGTGCCCGAGAAAAACGCACGCATAGCCGAAGTGCGTGTCATACGCAACCACTGGTACTTCGAACTCGTGCGCCTCTTCAACCGCATACCCTACATGGACATCGACCTGCCGGAAAACGACTATACCACCGTGCGAAACGACGAATTCACACGCGAGCAACACCTCGCACGCATAGCCGCCGACCTGCTCGATGCCGCCGCCGACCTGCCCGACACCCAGAACGAGATAGGACGCATAAACCGCCGCAGCGCCCTCGCCTATGCCGCAAAGGTGAAACTCTACCAGGCCTACCGGCAGAACCCGGAAACCAACGCCGTGGAAGAAGTGGATAAGGACATCATGCGTGAAGTGGTGGAAATAATAGACCGCATACAGGGCTACGACCTGCTGTCCGACTTCCAGCAGCTCGACCTCATAGAGTATGAGAACGGGCCCGAATCCGTGCTCGCCATACAATTCTCCAAGGACGATGGTTCCGGCGGCGTGGGGCGCGTGAACTGGAGCATGCTGCTCAATTCCATGACTGGCCCCGGATGCCCCTGGCAAGGCGACGGTTTCTTCCTGCCCTCGCAGGATCTCATCAATGCCTACCGCACCGATGCCGACGGTCTGCCGGTGTTCGACTATCAGAGCCTTCCCGACTACGCCACTGTAGCATTCGCCGGCGATGGCAGCTACAGCCTGGCCAATGCTGACGGCACTGTGGACCCGCGCCTCGACTTTGTGACAGGGCGTCCCACCATACGCTACAAAACCTACCCCGACAGCCCCTGCGGCCTGTGGGTGCGCAACAGCGATGTCTACGGCTACAACAACACCAAGCGCTTCTGGCTCTCGCCTGAATCGCCCGCAGCCACCCAGGGATGGCCATGGGGCGCCTCTGCTCTCAACTGGCAGATAATACGCTATGCCGACCTGCTGCTGTACAAGGCCGAAGCCCTCATCGAGATAGGCGGCGAAGGGCTCGAGCAAGCCCGCACGCTTATCAACCGTGTGCGCGACCGCGCCCGCAACAGCGCCTTCGTGAAAGATTTCAACAATCCCGAACAGAACGCCGCCAACTACAAGATAGGCCTATATCCCGCCACCGGCTGGACGCAGGACTATGCACGCCGCGCCCTGCGCACCGAAATGCGCCTCGAGAAAGCCATGGAAGGCGAACGCTTCTTCGACCTTGTGCGGTGGGGCATAGCAAAAGAAACCATGAACAATTACTTCCGCGCCGAAAGCGACAACCGCATATACTATCAGAACGCCACATTCGACAGCGGCGAAGAGTACTTCCCCGTCCCCGTGGCACAGTACAACTTCTCGGGCGGCATATACGTGCAGAATCCCGGCTATCCGGCATTCTGAGCCACAACGCCACCACAAAAAAACTCCGGCAATCACGCTATTGTGATGCCGGAGTTTTTTGTAGTCTTACCAGGATTCGAACCTAGACAGACAGAACCAAAAACTGTAGTGCTACCATTACACCATAAGACTATCGTCTGCCCAATGGCCATAAAAGCCACTAAAGCGATGCAAATTTAGCGCCTTTTTTTCATCCCTGCAAATTTTCACCGATTTTTGTGCTATGAGCACACCATATTCCGGAGATTGAATTGCAATATGAGGCGCCACGAGCCATCGTCGGGCCTGATAGCGGCAGGGCGGCTGCAGCAGACCATGAAGGCCGCGGCAACCGCCCATAGCATATACTTGACTATACCTGTTACTTAGCGATGAGCAGGCTATAGTTTTTCTTACCGCGCTGCACGATGATGTAGCGGTCCTGAAGAAGCATGTCGGTGGTGGCGGCAGCATAGGGATCGGCCACCTTCTCCTTATTGATGCTCAGACCGCCGCCCTGTGCCAGCTTGCGCATCTCGCCCTTGGAGGGGAACACCGGAGCGGCATCGGTGAGAAGATCGGCAAGCTTGATACCGGCTTCGATATCCGCTCTGCTCACCTCAAAACGGGGCACGCCGTCAAAGACGGCCAGCAACGTCGCCTCATCGATGCGGTGCAGGATATCGGCGGTGTTGTTGCTGAAAAGAATCTTTGAAGCCTCAACGGCGGCATCGTAGTCGGCCTCGCTGTGCACCATCACCGTGAGTTCGCGTGCAAGACGCTTCTGCAAGGGGCGCGCACCGGGATCGGCAGTCTGCTCGGCTTCGAGAGCCTCAATCTCCTCGCGGCTGAGAGTGGTGAATATACGGATGTAGCGTGCGGCATCGGCATCGCTCACATTGAGCCAGAACTGATAGAAGGCATAGGGCGATGTGCGCGCGGGGTCGAGCCACACGTTGCCGCTCTCGGTCTTGCCGAATTTGCCGCCGTCGGCCTTTGTGATGAGCGGGCAGGTGATGGCATAGGCATCCTCGCCGCCGGCCACACGGCGTATGAGCTCGGTGCCGGTGGTCATGTTGCCCCACTGGTCGCTGCCGCCCAGCTGGAAGTGGCAGTTCTTGTCGCGGTAGAGATGCAGGAAGTCGTAGCCCTGCAGCAACTGGTAGGAGAATTCGGTGAAACTCATGCCCTCGCGGCTCTCGCCGGAAAGGCGCTTTTTCACGGAGTCCTTGGCCATCATGTAGTTCACGGTGATATGCTTGCCGATATCGCGGATGAACTCGATGAAGCCAAACTGTTTCATCCAGTCGTAGTTGTTGACGAGTTCGGCAGCATTGGGTGCATCGCTGTCGAAGTCGAGGAACTTGGCGAGCTGGCGTTTGATGGCCTCCTGATTGTGGCGGAGTGTGGGCTCGTCGATGAGTTTGCGCTCCTGGCTCTTCATGGACGGATCGCCAATCATGCCTGTGGCACCGCCCACAAGAGCGATGGGCTTGTGGCCGGCCCGCTGCAGATGCTTGAGCATCATCACTCCCACAAGGTGTCCTATATGGAGGCTGTCGGCCGTGGGGTCAATGCCGAGGTAGGCTGTGGCCATACCCTTTTTAAGTTCTTCGTCGGCGCCGGGCATGAACTGGTGTATCATGCCACGCCAGGTGAGTTCTTCTATAAAATCCATTATAATGTATAATGAGAATAAGAAAGTGTTTGTAAATTCAAAAAATCAAAGAGTGCGGCCGGGATATGCCTCAAGCGCTTTTTCCAGAACAAGCAGGGCATCGGCAAGGTCTTCTTTCTTGAGCACATAAGCCATGCGCACCTGATTGCGGCCCATGCCCGGCGTGGTGTAGAAACCCGAGGCAGGAGCCATGAACACGGTGCGGCCTTCGTAGTCGAATTCGCTGAGACACCAGCGGCAGAACTTGTCGGCGTCGTCGACAGGCAGGCTCACCACTGTGTAGAAGGCGCCCATGGGAATGGGAGAGTAGCAGCCCGGGATACGGTTGATGCCGTCGATGAGGAATTTGCGGCGCTCCACATACTCGTTGTAGGTCATGAGCATATATTCCTGAGGCGTGTCGATGCTGGCCTCTGCAACGAGCTGACCCAGCAGAGGGGGGCTGAGGCGTGCCTGGCAGAATTTAAGCACATTCTGCTTCAGCTCCTTGTGTTTGGTGATCAGCGCACCCACACGTATTCCGCACTCGCTGTAGCGCTTGCTCACAGAGTCGATGAGCACCACCTGCTCCTCGATGCCGTCGAGATGGAAAGCGGAGATATAGGGAGCGCCCGTATAGCAGTATTCACGATACACCTCGTCGGAATAGAGGAAGAGATCGTGGCGCTTGACGATGTCGCGCAGCAGGTTCATCTCCCGCTGTGTGTAGAGGTAGCCTGTGGGGTTGTTGGGATTGCAGATGAGTATGCCTTTTGTGCGCGGAGTGATCAGTTCCTCGAATTTCTCCACCGGAGGAAGAGCGAATCCCTCCTCTATAGTGGAGGGCACAGTGACAATTTTTGCGCCGGCACTGATAGCGAAGGCCATATAGTTGGCATACGCAGGCTCGGGCACAATGATCTCATCGCCGGGATCGAGCGTGGCCATGAAAGCGAAAAGCACAGCCTCGGAACCGCCGGTGGTGATGATGATATCATCGACATCCACATTGATATGAAAACGCTCGTAGTAGGTCTTAAGCTTTCGGCGCAGCGACAACAGGCCCTCGGAAGGGCTATACTCAAGGATACTGCGATCGAGATTGCGCATGGCATCAAGACCAACTTCGGGGGTGGGTATATCGGGCTGTCCTATGTTGAGACGGTACACCTTCACACCGCGCGCCACAGCCTCATTGGCCAGCGGCACGAGTTTACGGATGGGAGATGCGGGCATTTCTCGCCCGCGCTGCGAAATCGTAGGCATTCGGAGATGTTTCAATTATTCTGCAAAGTTAAGGCAAATTATTCATATTCCCACCACTCACCGCGCATAATTGCGCCGACCGGCATCGGCACTACGCCATCAATCTGCAACTTTTCAATTCTGCAGATGTTGTATTTTCAAACACTCACGAACCAAAAACATAAACAAAAATGACTACCGCTCCTCTCCAAGGTATCAAAGTCGTGGACTTTACCGAAGTACAGTCGGGCCCGTCGTGCACACAGATGCTCGCATGGCTCGGCGCAGATGTGATTAAAATCGAACGCCCCGGCGTAGGTGATGCCACGCGCAACGAACTGCAGTTCGATCCCTCTCTGCCAAGCTATTACTATCTTCAGCTAAACAGCGACAAGAAATCGCTCACACTCGATGCCAAGACACCCGATGGCAAGGCCATCCTCACCAAACTCATAGAAGGTTGCGACATATTTGTCGAAAACCTGCATCCCGGCGCCATGGACAAACTCGGCTTCAGCTGGGAAGTGGTGCACAAACTCAATCCGAAATGTATCTACGGCACAATCAAAGGTTTTCCGCTGTCGTCGAAATACAAGGATCTGAAAGCCTACGAGCCTATCGCGCAGGTGACCGCAGCAGCAGCTTCCACCACAGGCTGGTACAGCGGCGAGTATGATGTGCCCACACAGTCGGGCGCGGCACTGGGCGATTCCAACACGGGCATGCACCTGCTCATAGGCCTGCTCGCCGCGCTGCAGCAGCGCACCCACACAGGCGAAGGATGCTTCGTGTACCAGTCGATGCACAATGCCTGCCTCAACCTCTGCCGCATCAAGACGCGCGACCAGCTCACACTCGACAAAATCGGCTATCTGTCGCAATTCCCGCAGTATCCCGACGGCAAGTTCGGCGACTGCGTGCCTCGCTCAGGCAATATCGAGGGCGGCGGAGTGCTGGGATGGACCTACAAGTGCAAGCCCTCCGGCGGCTATGACTCGGCCGTGGACGATAACAACTATGTCTACATCATCCTGCAGCGCGAACCCAAGAACTTCGAGGCAGCATGCAAGGCCATGGGCTTCGAGGACTGGCTCACCAACCCCGACTTCAACACCGCCGATGCCCGCGACCGCCACAAACAGGCCATATACGAGCGCATCGGAGCCTGGACTGCCGATAAGACAAAATATGAGGTGACCGAGATTCTCGGCCCCGCCGGTGTGCCTGTGGGCCCAGTGCTCTCCACCAAAGAAATAATGACCGACGAAACCCTCTACGACGGCAATACGCTCGTGCGCATCAACCAGGGAGGCAAGATCGGCGAATTTGTTACCGTGGGATGCCCCTTCACCATGAGCAACTATCAGCCCTCCTACGGCCCGGCGCCCACCCTCGGCGGCAATACCGCCGAAGTGCTCACCGCATTGGGCTACACAGCCGAACAGCAGGCACAGTTTGCCGCCAACGGTACTACCGAACCCCTTAAAACATCAAAGTAATGGCTACGACAAATCCTACAGTAAAGCCTGAATTCCCCTCTCAGGTCACAGGCATGTACATTCTGGCCGAAGCACTCAAGCGCATAGGCATCACGGATGTGTATGGTCTGGTGGGCATTCCTGTCACCGAGACAGCGTATGCCATGCAGAAACTCGGCATCAACTACTACGGCTTCCGCTTTGAGCAGCAGGCCGGCATGGCAGCCGCCACCCATGGCTATCTCACAAAAACGCCCGGCGTGCTTCTCACAGTATCGTCGCTCGGTTTCATGAACGGCCTCACCGCCACTGCCAACGCTACCGTCAACTGCTACCCGATGATCCAGATCTCGGGAGCATCGGACCCCACTATGGTGGACATGGACATGGGCACATACGAACAGCTCGACCAGCTCAACACGGCGCGCCCGCTCGTGAAAGCCGCCTTCCGGTGCAGCCACGCCGCCGACATACCGTCGGCCGTGGCGCGTGCCTACAGGGCAGCCGTCAGCGGACGCCCGGGCGGTGTGTACATCGACATGACCACTCCCGCACTTGCAGAAATCATGAATGCCGATGAGGCGGAGAAACTGTTCTACGAACCCGTGGATCCCTACACCCCTGCAGCCCCGAATGCGGAAGCTGTGGAGCGCGCCGTCAGTCTCATAGCCGGAGCAAAACGCCCGGCCATCCTTCTGGGCAAAGGCGCTGCCTACGCACAGGTGGACGACAAGATCAAGCAACTCGTGGAAACATACCACATACCCTACCTCTCCATGTCGATGGCAAAAGGCCTGATGCCCGACAACGGCGATCTCAGCGCGCTGTCCTGCCGCAGTACCGTCATGGAGAAAGCCGATGTGGTGATTGTGGCCGGTGCGCGCATCAACTGGATGTTGTCGTTCGGGCGCGGGAAATGGAATCCCGACATCAAATTCGTGCAGCTCGACGTGGAGCCCACCGAGATAGACCGCAACGTGCCCATAGCAGCACCTGTCGTGGGCGACCTCGGACTGTCGCTCGACGCCATACTCGCCGGACTGGGCGGCCGCACCATGCAGGCCGACCCGGAATGGGTGGCCTCTCTGCAAGCCGAAAGCAAAATCAAGAATGCCTCTTTCGCACAGCGTCTCAAAGAGGCTTCCACCACTTCGCCGATGACCCACTGGACAGCGTTGAGCGCCATCAAACCCGTGCTTGAGAACCACCCCGACGTGATACTCGTGAACGAGGGCGCCAACACCCTGGACGATACCCGCGACACCGTGGACATGGCCCTGCCGCGGCACCGTGTGGACTGCGCCACGTGGGCCATCATGGGCATGGGCATGGGATCGGCCATCGGCGCAGCTGTGGCCACCGGCAAGAGCGTGGTAGCCATCGAAGGCGATTCCGCTTTCGGCTTCTCCGGCATGGACTTCTCCACCATCTGCCGCTATCAGCTCCCGTGCACAGTCGTGATATTCAACAACGGCGGCATATACAACGGTGTGGGTGAGAATCCATCCGGCGGAAGCGCTCCGGCGCCCACCACCCTCGATATAAACGCGCGCTACGACAAGTTCGGCGAAGCCTTCGGAGCAGCCAACTATTATGTGACCACCCCCGAGGAACTCACATCGGCACTCACCGAAGCCATTGCCTCGCGCAAGCCGTGTATCATCGACGTGCAGCTGGCAGCCGACTCCGGAAAGGAAAGCGGCCACATCGGGTATCTCAACCCCACACCTCTGATACAATACACCGTATAGTCCCACCCTCTGAACTTCCTGCACTATGCTACACATCATACTTTATGCCATCGTACCTATCGTGGTGGTGATGCTCGCGGGCTACGTCTCGGGCAAAAAGGGAATATTCACCGGCGACGACGCCAAGAAATTCAACAAGGTGGTTCTCGACTACGCCCTGCCTGCCGCACTGTTTGTGTCGATAGTGCAGGCCAGCCGTGAGGATCTGGCCAAGGACCTGAAGCTCACCCTGGTGTCGCTGGTCGGCATCATGGGGTGCTTCATGGCCGTCTATTTCGTGTTCCGCTACTGTTTCAAGAAAAACACCGGAGCCGATGCTGCGGTATCGGCCCTTATCAGCGGTTCGCCCACCATTGGCTTCCTCGGCTTCGCCGTGCTGGAGCCTATCTTCGGCACCAAGCCGTCGGTAGCGCTCGTAGTGGCTATTGTGGGCATTGTGGTCAACGCCGTAGGCATCCCCGTGGGTCTATCGCTCATGAATGCCTCGCTTGAAAGCCGACAACCGGGCAGCACCAAGAAAGAAAGCGCATGGAAGCCTGTGCTGCACGCCCTCGCGCAGCCTGTGGCCTGGGCGCCTATCCTCGCCGTGGTGCTCGTGCTGTGCGGTCTCAGGTGGCCGGCATGGGCCAGTCCGTCGTTCGACCTCATTGCCAAGGCCAATGCCTCGATGGCCGTATTCTCGGCCGGCATCACACTCTCGGCCATACGATTCACCATCAACACACAGGTGGTGGTGGGCTCCATCATGAAGATGGTGTTTATGCCGCTCGTGGTGCTCGTGCTGGGCATGGCTGCCGGCATGGACAGCTTCAACCTGAAGATGCTCGTGGTGGCCGCGGCCCTGCCCCCGGCTTTCTCCGGCATCATTATCGCCGATGAGAACAACACCTATGTGGCCACCGGCACTTCGTCGCTCACACTCAGTGTGATACTCTTCGTGGGATTCTGTCCGCTATGGATATGGCTCACGGATGTGGCTCTGAAAATGTTCTGATACCGTAGCCGCACAACCACTGTGCGATACACACAGCGCCCCGACATCTTCCGATGCCGGGGCGCCGTTGTATTATCATGTGCGATGCGATCAGTTCTCGCAGCCACAGCCACAGCTGCCGCTATCGCAGCTGCAATCATCGTCGCAACCGCAATGTGAGCCGCATCCGCAGCCATGGGCGGGAGCCACTTCCTCGGGAGTAGCCTCGCGCACGAGCTTGATCTCGCCATCGAAGCGCACGGCCTTGTCGACGAGGGGGTGGTTGAAGTCCATCTTCACAGTGGTGGGGGTGACTTCCGTCACGAGACCATCGATACGGTAGCCATCGGCAGTCATCATGGGCAGACGGTTGCCGGCCTTGATGTTCTCTTCATCGAACTTGCCATCGATCTCAAACACCTCGCGGCCAAGCTCCACCACCTGCTCGGGATCGTGGTGGCCGAAAGCCTCGTCGGCCGAAGCCTTGACATCGAACTTATCGCCCGCGGCAAGGCCATCGAGCGCCTTTTCAAGCACAGGCAGAAGGCCGCGCGTCACACCGAAAACAAGCTTCTCGGGCTCCTCGGCATCGCTTTCATACACGAGGGTCTCGGTGCCGTCGGGCTCCACCTGATAGAGTTTATACACGAGCTCGGTATACTTGCCGGGCTTGATTGTTTCTTTGTTTTCCATAATTATATATGTTTTCTATTTCTACATTGGATATAACAAATACCGTGCCAAAAAGTCGCATGTCAGTCGAACCGCGCGGCCACAGCAGGTGTTATATAGACAAAGAGCCGAAGAGCGCCGCCTATATCAGCAGCGTGGCTTCCGGGGAAGATAGCCCCACTGGCGGCTGAAAGTGCTGCCGGACGCACCGATGCAACACTTATTGCAGCGCTCACGCAAAAGCAGGCTCCAAGCTATACATATTTCTTCTCTCTCTGATTGAAGCCGCTGTTTCGGGAAATGACAGCGGCTTCGGTCGTTCTGTGCCGTCAGGCCGGCGCCCAATACTGCTCCGGTGTGGCAGTGCGCACGTTGATGGTGCGGGCAAGCGCGAAAAGGTAGTCGCTCAACCGGTTGACAAAACGCATGGCTGTGGCATCCACCTCCATGCCGGCTCCGGCCAGCGCCACCATACGGCGCTCGGCACGGCGCGCCACGGTGCGGGCGATGTGGGCACGCGCCGAGTCGGGATGTCCGCCGGGGAGGATGAACTGCTTGTGCACCGGAAGCGCGGCGTCAAGTCGATCGATTTCTTGTTCGAGCATCCCGACACACTCCGGGCTCAGCGGCGCCGGTTGCCAGCGGGATTCCGGCTCGGTGGCAAGAATAGTGCCTACGTCAAACAATCTGTGCTGCACGGCGTTCAGCGTGGCGCGGTCGGCATCGTCAAGGCCTGCGGCCGATGCAAGGAGACCGATGTGGCTGTTGAGTTCGTCGACAGTGCCGTATGCTTCGAGGCGGGCATCGTCCTTACCCACGCGTTTGCCCCCTACGAGCGAGGTCTGTCCGGCATCGCCGGTGCGGGTGTATATCTTCATGCCTCGCGCTCTTTGAAAAGTTGGTCCAGCACCAGGGCTATCTCTTCTGGAGCAGTGACCACACGGAGAATGTCGAGTGCCGACGGACGCAGCAGCCCTGCCTCGACCATGCGGCGCAACTGCTCAAGGAGCGGATCATATAGCCCGTCGGGACTATAGATCACTATGTGCTTGTTGGGCTGGTCGGTGAAGTTGATGTAGCTGAACGAGGTGGAAAATTCGTCGAGCGTGCCGTAGCCGCCGGGCAGCACCACAAAGGCATCGGCAAGGAGCTGCATGGTGCCTTTGCGCTCGTTGAGGTCGCTGGTGGGCACCACTATGTCGTTGTAGTCCGACGACCATTCGCGGCGACGCGTGGGCACCACGCCCACCACACGTCCGCCGGCATCGTGGGTGGCCGCGGCCACTGTTGTCATCATACCTGCATCCACGCCGCCATACACGAGCGTGGCGCCATGCGAACCTATCCACCTGCCTGTCACGCGGGCGCCCTCTTGCCAATGCTCGGGCAATCCGGCCACTGCGCTGCAGTACACTGCTATGGTTATCTTATCTTTCATATCGTATTATTGTGTTAATTGATTATACACAAAATTACCCAAGTTGACATCATAAGGTTACCGCCCGCAATGTAGGGACATCGCTTTGCGATGTATAATATGCCTGTTTGCCAATTTTACGTGCCAAAGGCACGTCCCTACATTGAGAAATCCTTGGGTACTTTTGCGGATAATCATATTGTGTTATTATCCTGAATGTATCGGGAGGAGCCGCCACCGCCAGTATCACCTGCGCGACACGCACGCGCGAACACATGGCGAGCGCCGAATCCGGCTCCATGACCATGGAAGCCGTGGCAAGCGCATCGGCCAGCATGCACGACGGGGCCACGACTGTGGCCGAGAGCACGGCCGACATCGCCGGGCGCCCCGTGAGCGGGCTGATGATATGCCCGGCGCGTGTGCCGTCGGCCAGCGTACGGTAGTTGCGGTAGTTGCCGGACGTGGCCACACACATGCCGCTGTCGAGCGGCAGCACGCGCATGCGCTCGTGGCGCATGCCTCCGGGATCGTCGACCGGAGCGTCGATCTGTATTCGCCACAGGTCGCCACGCGGATTCATGCCCCCGACGGCCACTTCGCCGCCTATCTCCACCATGTAGCGGTCCACTCCGTTGCGGCGCAGCATGGCGGCGACGGCATCCACCCCCATGCCCTTTGCTATGGCCGAGAAATCGAGGCGTGTGTCGGGGTGTTTGCGCACAAAGCGACCGGCGGCGTCCACCGAGCATTCGAGTATGCCCACAGCCCTGCGGGCGCTGTCGATCATGGCTTGCGACGGTTCGCTGCCCCGGGCAGCCGGTCCGAACCCCCAGAGATCCACCAGCGGCATCACCGTGGGGTCGAATGCGCCGCCGCTCTCACGGCACACGCGCTGCGACACTTCCACAAGAGAGGCAAGCATGGCATCGAGCGTATCGGTGCGTCCGGCATTGACTGCCGAGATGCGCGACGCCGGCTCGAAAGGCGACACGCTCAGCTCCACAGCGCGCATGACGGCGCGCACACTGTCGTGAAGCGATGCGGGCGCGGCATACGTGATATGATACGTGGTGCCCCATGCCATTCCCTCGTCGCGCTGCCATTGCGGCTCATGCGCGCACGAGGCGAGCAGCGGCAGCACACACAGGAGCAGGATGTCACGAAGGGTTTTCAAAGCTTTGCAGAATTGTCTGTAGTTCGGTATCGGTGGCGGTAAGGCGGGCGCGGCAGGCCGCAAGCAGTTCGGCGGCACGGCGTGTCATGGCCGTAAGGGCGTCCACATCGCAGTTGTCGCCGCGCAGTTTGGCCACGATGGCCTCAAGTTCGGCCACGGCTTCGGTATATGTGAGTTCCTCTATTGGTTTCATATCTTGATTATTGTATGAGCGGTTTTTCGACAGTGATGCCCGGGCGGGCGTGGAGCGTCAGGGAGGCAAAACGCCCCGTGGCGTCGCTATTGTAGCGTATATGGTAATATTCCTGACCGAAAAAATCCATCACCCACACGGCCTCGCCCACCGGCTCGCCGCGTCCGGGGCGCAGACGCTCATTGATGGTGACATCAAACCCGGCCACCTCCACTTCGATTGTGGCGGCACCCTCGTCGCCCACTCCGGCGAGGCCCGTGCGGCGCAGCTCCACACGGCCGTCGCGCATAACGCGGAATATGAGGAGCGGCTGCTGCGCGGGATCGCCCGGCATGAGGTCGCCGTCGAATCTGTAGTGCCGCGCCTCGCGGGTGCGCCGCGGCATGGCGCTCATCGCCACCACGGCCGCAGCCACCACACACGTGATGACGTAGAACTCCACTGTCTGAAATATGCTGCTTAATATCATATCTGCGTCTTTTCCGCCCAAAGATAGCGATTTATTCTCAGATTAAGACTATTTTTGTGGTATGAAGTATGTGGTGGAATCATTAGCCGACGCCCTGATGCCGCGTCTTTGCCCTGTGTGCGGCCGCTCGCTGGTGCGGGGAGAAAAACTGATGTGCACCCGGTGCATGATGGCGCTACCGCGCACACGCTCCCACCTACAGCGCGACAACAGCATCATGGCGAGGCTGTCGCGGCCGGGGCTGGAACCCGTGCTGGCTGCCGCCTGGATGGAGTACAGCCGCCATTCGCCATACGCCGCCATCATACGCGACGCCAAATACAACTCCATGCCACGCCTCGCACGCGATGCCGGCGAGATGATGGCCCGGGAGATGATAGCCGACGGAATGGGGGAGGTGCTCGCCGATATAGACGTGCTGCTGCCGGTGCCGATGCACTGGACCAAGCTGTTGCGCCGCGGCTACAATCAGAGCCGCATGGTGGCCGACGGCATAGCTGCGGCCACGGGCATAGCCGTGGGCGACAACCTGCGCTCCGCACGCCGCCATTCCACACAGACGCGCCGGTCGGCCGAGGAGCGCAGGCGCAATGTGGCCGGCACCGTGCGCATAGCCGATGCCGGGGAGCTGCGCGGACTGCATGTGGCCGTTGTCGACGATGTGATCACCACAGGTGCCACCATGGCCGATGCCCTGCGCGCGCTCACCACCGAGGCCGAGCCCCGGGCAGTGTCGGTTCTTGCCCTGGCCGCCGTACATGCCGACGAATGGGGCATGCGTCAGTAACGTGCCGAAAACCGGTTATTGCATGGCAAGCATGCGGTCGATGATGGCGCGGTCGTTGCTCAGGCGCGGCACCTTGCGCTGTCCGCCCAACTTGCCCGTAGAGGCCAGCCAACGGTCGAACAATCCCGGCGCGGCCGTCGTAAGCATGGGAGGATCAAGAAAAATAGTGCCCGAACGTTTGGCCTGATAATCGCTGTTGAGCTGCTGAAGCGTGGTGTCGAGCGCCTCGGCGAATGCTTCCATGCTCTGTGGCTCGCGTGCCCATTCTATGAGCCACTGGTGGCAGCCACGGCGGTCGTCGGCCGCGAATACGGGGGCCGCGGTGTAGTTGAGCACCTGTGCGCCGGTGAGCTCGGCCGCGCGGGCAATGGCGCTGTCGGCGTTGTGCACCATCAGCTCCTCGCCGAAAGCGTTGATGAAACTGCGCGTGCGGCCGGCTATGCGTATGCGCAACGGATCCGCGCTCTCGATGCGCACCGTATCGCCGATGGCGTAGCGCCACAGTCCGTTGGGCGCGGAGATGAGCAGCGCGTAGGTGCGCCCCTCCTCCACCTCCCAGGCAGGCACCGCATCGGGAAACGCCTCGCCCACACTGTCGAGCGGCACAAATTCAAAAAACACGCCTGCATCGAGCAACAGCAGCATGGAGCCGGGGTCGCGCAGGTCCTGCACGGCAAAGAAGCCCTCGGAGGCATTGTAGGTCTCGAGATAGCGCATGCGCGATGTGTCGGTGATGCGGGCATACTGGGCACGGTATGGCTCAAACGATATACCGCCATGAAAAAACACCTCGAGATGCGGCCAGATATCATGCACGCTCGCCACGCCCTCACGCTCCATTGCACGGCGCAGCAGGGTGAGAAACCACGATGGCACGCCGGAGATATTGGTGATGTCCTGCCCAACGGCGGCGTCGATGAGCGCCGGCAGTTTCTCGTTCCAGTCGGCCATCAGCGCCACGCGCTTTGATGGCACGCGTAGCAGATTGGCCAGGGGGTTCATGGCATCGATGAGATTGGCCGACAGATCGCCCACGGTGACGCCGGCAGGCACCTCGGCCAGCTCGTTGGCAAAGCTGCCGCCGAGAATGAAGGCCTTCCCGGAGAAGATGCGGCTGTCGGGGTACAGGTGCAGATAGTGGGCCACAACATCCCGCGCGCCGAGATAATGGTTGAGGCGCAGTGAATGCTCCGTCACGGGTATGAACTTGCTCTTGCCGTCGCTGGTGCCAGAACTCTGCGCGAAGCGCCGGCACCGGCCCGGCCACAGCACATCGCGCTCGCCGGCCACCATGCGCATCACATCGGCACGGATAGAGGCATATTCCACAGCCGGCACCGTGGCGGCATACTTTTCATAGCTGCCGATGGCGGAAAATCCATGGCGCTCGCCGGCGGCGGTGTGGCGCGCCAGATGCAGAAGCCGCCGCAATTGCTCCTGCTGCACGCCGCGTATGTTGCCCTGCCACGATCGGGCGGCGCGAACACGCGGGGCGAACACGGGGCGCAACAAGGATGTGAGATTCATATACCTTAGAGGCTGTTTAATAAACTACTACAGATGGAAAATCTTGTGTATGCGGCGCAGGGCGGCGACAAATGCGTCGACCTCGGCCTCGGTGTTGTAGGCGGCAAAGGAGGCACGCACCACACCGCTCACGCCGAGAACATGCATCAGCGGCTGCGCGCAGTGATGGCCGGTGCGCACGGCTATGCCCATCTGGTCGAGCAGAAAGCCGATGTCATAGGCCGAAGCCTCCGTGCCCATCAGAAAACTTATGATGGCGCATTTGCCGGGAGCATCGCCGAATATGCGCACGCCGGGCATGGCACGCATGGCCTCCTCGGCCCGGCGCAGCAGGCTATTCTCATGCGCGGCTATGCGCTCTATGCCTGTAGCCTCCATCCAGTCGATGGCGGTGCTCAGGGCTGCGATACCTACGAAATCGGGCGTTCCGGCCTCAAATTTGAACGGCAGGTCGGCCCATGTGGAGCGGTCGATATCCACGTGGGCTATCATCTCGCCGCCGCCTTGATAGGGAGGCATGCGCTCGAGCAGCTGCCTGCGGCCGTACAGCACCCCTATGCCCGTGGGGCCGTACATCTTATGGGATGAGAATGCCACGAAATCGGCATCCCAGGCCTGCACATCCACGCGCTCGTGGGCCACGGCCTGGGCGGCATCCACGAGCACCACGGCGCCCGCGGCATGGGCCATGTCGACCATGCGGCGCACGGGATTGACTGTGCCGAGCACATTGCTGACGGCGGTGAAGGCCACCACGCGAGTGCGTTCCGACAGCAGACGCGCGTAGGCGTCGAGATCGAGCTCCGAACTGCCTTCGCGCAGCGGCACAGCCTTGAGACGCAGCCCGTGGCGCTCGGCCGCAAGCTGCCACGGCACAATATCGGAATGGTGCTCCATCACGGTGATGACTATCTCATCGCCCGGCTGCAGCAGGGAGCAATAGCTCGCGGCTACAAGATTTATGGCCTCGGTGGTGCCGCGGGTGAAGATAATCTCCTCATGGCTGCCGGCTCCTATGAAGCGCTGCACGCGGCGGCGCGTGGCCTCCTGGGCGTCGGTGGCCTCCTGCGAGAGCGTGTGGACACCGCGGTGCACATTGGCCTTGGTGCGGGTGTAGCCGTCGACTATGGCCCGCACCACACAATCGGGTGTCTGCGATGTTGCCGTGTTGTCAAGATACACGAGCGGGGCCGAGGCCTCGCCTACGGTGCGCTGCAGGATGGGAAACTGCGCGCGTATGGCATCGGTGTCGTACGGGGTGGTCATGGACGTGGGGTTGAGCAGTTGGCGGAGCATTCGCCGCAGCCGCGGCGGTCGCCGCTCAGACGGCGCTCCACAAGAAGGCGCAGGCGGTCGCGCAGCGAAGCTATGGACACGGTGTCGATGACATCGGCCATGAAAGCCTGCATCAGCATCATGCGGGCCTCGGCCTCGGGGATGCCGCGGGTGCGCATGTAGAACAACGCCTGCGCGTCGAGCTGTCCGGTGGTGGCGCCGTGGCCGCACTTCACCTCATCGCAGTATATCTCGAGCTGCGGCTCGGTGTGCATGGTGGCGCGGTCGCTTGCGAGCAGGTTGCGGTTGGTCTGGTGCGCCTCGGTGAATGCTGCGCCGTGGTCCACCCGCACCAAGCCCCGGAATGCGCCCGAGGCATCGTCGTCCACTATGTATTTGAACAGCTGCCGGCTGCTGCAATGCGGCGCATGATGGCGCACGAGGGTATCGTTGTCGGTGTGCTGGCTGTCGCCGGCTATCACCATTCCCGCCAGCGACACCTCCGCTCCGGCGGCGTTGAGGTCGACAGTATAGGCATTGCGGGTGCGGCCGCCGCACAGCGTGGTGCCGTTGAGGTTGAGACGGGCGTCGGCGTCGAGTGCGGCATAAAGATGGCTCACACGCGCCGTGCGTGCCGTGCTCTCCTCGAGATGGCAGTAGTCGAGGCGCGCACCCGGGGCAAGAAACACTTCGGTGACCTCGGCCGAGAGATAGTCCACGTCGTCTCTCTGCGAGTGGTCGCACACGAGCAGTCCGGCCGAGGCCCCGCGCTCCAGCACCACAAGCACGCGGCGCGGAGCCAGCGAAGGCACGCCGGCATTGAATATGTTGATGAGCTGCAGCGGCTTCTCGCACTGCACCCCGGCAGCCACATGGAGCAGCACGCCATCCTGCGCCAGCAGGGTGTTGAGCTGCGTGGCGGCATCGCCGGCGGCCGACAAGCGGCCCAGATACGGCTCCACCAGGGCCGGCTCCTTGCGGGCGGCCTCGGCGAGGCTCATCAGGCGCACACCGGCCGGAAGATTGCGCTGCAGCGACGCCGTGGGGCGGAACTCATCGCCGGCCACTACGCCCATAAGGGTGCTGATGTTGGGCACATCGCAGCGCAACGACGCGGCCACATCGACCGGCGCCGGAACG
>CAJTOZ010000018.1 GCA_910578095.1 uncultured Muribaculaceae bacterium
AAAACATGTGGGCTATTCAGTCGAAACTTTTTGCACTTCGTTTCTGAAACTACGCTTTTAGATACTTGTGGGAGTTGACGATTTAGGGAATGAAAAGGGCAGCGAATTCTGTGAACCGGCGGGTGTAGGTGCGGAAGATGTTGCGCTTGCCGGATTTGAGGAGGTGGAGGACACTGGATTTGTTGACTACGTCGGGGCCACAGTTGTAGGCAATGGCATTAACGTGGACGCTGTTGTTCTATAGTAAAGACACTCGGTAAGGGTGATTTACCGAGAGGCGAGATGAGGATTAGGTGGATTACGCGAACTTCATGCAGGGGATGAGGGTGTTGGGGACGGACACTTCTTGGGTGAAGGTGACGTATGGAGTCTCGACTGCGAGGTGTTTGAAGCCGTGGCGGGAGCTGCGCTCGAAAATGAAGTTGCATAGGGCACGGAACTCGGTTTCGTCTTGGGCGTCGACGCTACCGGTCACGAAGTCGGAGAGGATGATGATGTCATCGGGGAGGTTGTTGTGGCCGTTGCTGTGTTCCCAGATTTTGAGCTGGATGTGGATGTTGCGTCCGAAGTAGCGGAAGGTTGTACCGACGCAGTTCCAGTCGCAGATTGCATCATCGTAACTGGCGTCGTAGCGTTTTGCGATGTAGATGCAGAAGTCGTCGAACAGGTCTTCGATGTGGTGGGCTGCGATTGTTGAGAGGTTTTTGTTGGTGTTGGATGTTGTCATTTCTTTGAGTTTTGAGATTGTGTGTTGAGTTCGTTGATTTTCTCTTCGAGGCGGTGCTTCTGGTCAAGGGCTCGTGCTGTTTCTTGCACTCTTTCTTCGTAGGCTCGGACTTCTGCATCTATTTGTTTCACCTTCTTCGGGTCGTTAAACCAAATTTCGATGCTGTCGAGTCCTACTGTTCCGATACCTCCATTCATCAGGATGTAATGGTACTTAATGTCGGATATTCTGCATTGCTCTATGCGTCCTTCCTGCCAGAAAATCATTGCGAAAAACAGGAGCGTTGAAAATATAGTGAAGCCAAGGGTGAGATACCACTGCCATGATTCGCGTGCGATACGGATAGTCTTTTCGACTTTATGCACAGGAGGATTAGCCCTGAAGTCATCAAACTTTTGGTTGAAGTCATCCTTAAATTCTGTGATTGAATCGCAGATTTGGTCGGTGGATTGGTTGACAGTTCCCTCGCAGTTCTCAGTTGAAGTTCTAATCGCGTGAGTGTAGAGCACAAGGTTATTGTCCAGTTCATCCTTGAACTTGGCGAGATCATCGGTGGTGGCGCAGTTGAGCTGCGCTTCCTTGATTTCATTGCAGGTGCCGGAGAGTGTACCTAATTCTTCGGCGATGTTACCGAGGAAACCCTCGGTGGGATTTTCATTTTCTTTACTCATTTTTCTTTTTTTGTGGGGTTAAATACTGCGGCCTTTGCGTTTGTCCTTTTTGCGGCGGCGTTCTATCTCGTTGTTCATGGCCTCCTGTTCGGGGTCGTATCCGGGCCCGAGTTTGAACAAGCCACCGAGTCCTTCGGCGAGATTTTCGCCGATTTCGAGTCCGGCTTCAATCACCTTTGATGCGATGCTCGGCTCCTGATTTGGAGTTGTGACGCGTGGTGACAGAGGCGCAGCGGATGCCGTTTGAGAGCGACCGTTTTTGTTTTCGTTGAGTATTCGGTCGATGTTAGCAAAAGAGAATTTTCTCTTCTTGGCAACCTCCGAAGCCTTGAACTTATGCTTACCTTTCACGAAAGAAAGACCCTCGACAATGGTAGTGCCGCGACGATATTTCTTTCGGAGCGAAACACCGCTTTTGGCGAGTTCACGTTGAAATGTAGTCCAGTCTTTAGCAACTTTCAGTGCATCACGGACGGCGATATACACTTCTTGTTTGGCCCGGTCACGACCTTTGAGACGGTTGGTTTTCACCTTGTCGCAACCCTCACCGAATGTCAGACCATACTTCAATTTCAGCTCCTTGCAGATGTCGTTGCTCCGGAAATATTCCCAACTGTCACTGATGCATTTGCCGTTATTATCCACTCGGTTGAATACGATGTGGCAGTGCGGATGCTCCTTGTCGAGGTGCCGTGCGATGATAAACTGGGTATTCTTGATGCCCATCCGCTCCATATATTCGAGGGCGAATTTCACCATTTTATCGTCAGTGAGTATTGCCGAATCTTCAGGAGAATAGGACAGCGAGATGTGGCCTACCCAATGTTGAACGCGTTGGTTGAGATGACGCTGACACTCAAAACCGTTGATAATATCCTGAGGCGTGTCGGCTAAAACGCCTTCTGCATACAGTAGCCGAGCCTCTTTGCCGGGTTCCTCCACGGCGAGCGCATAGCGGACACAGCCGCCGAAATCGCTCCCTTTAGTTATGCTTCCAATCATTTGACAAGTTGTTGTAAAGGGTTTTCAATTCCTTGCTGCGGGCCTGCACTTCCCAGCTCACGAACTTGAAGTCTTTGGTTGCGTTGGCTACCGTAGCAAGTTGATTCAGGTTGTTGCTCATGCTCCCAATCTGACGAAGTATCGCCATATCTTCGGGTGTGGCGAGTGCCGTTATCTTGACGTTGAGCAGTGCCCGTCGCCAGAAATCCGACAATTTTCTGCCAGCTTTGCGGCAATTTTCAACTACCTGCTGAAACTCTTCTTCTGTGAGCCGGACGCTCACAACCCGGAGTTTCTTGGGCTTATCAGCCGCATCCTTTGATGCGGATTTTTTTTTGTAAAAGTCATGTTGTGACAGAGTTTTGAGATGAATAAATCAGTTGACTGTGACCATCGGGAGCGTAGTCAGTCACCCGGTAACGGAGGGTGCAAGGTCGGCAAAAGTTTACGTTGCCACTACCTTGCTACCCTACGTTTCTCTCCGGGTAACGCTTCGCGTGGCGCTGCGATGGCTATGCCATTAGGGAAGTGCCAGCTCAGATTAATCGCATACCATCCTGCGTGCATCTGAACGTCTGCCTTCGTGTCTTATTCTCAGTTACAGAGTAGTTACTATGCGCCATCGAATAAGACGCAAAATCAACCATCCATATACACACATTATAGCACGTGATCAATCAGAGCGGGCACTTTTAGTCGCTATGGCAATCAAAACGACTTGCTGATTATTGCGAACCAGCTTCCGTAGTTGTCGGCGTTGCCGTCAAGATGCTCGTTGATAATGTGCTCAACGAAGCTGCTGACGCTGTAACCCGAACCGCCGAAGATGCGGGCAATCTTGTCCACGCGCTCAAACGTGTCATTGCTGATTGCCACCTGATGCTTGTTGTCCTTTCCGAGTTTAATCGGAGCGAAGAAAGCCGTGCGGTAATCTTCGAGGTCGAGCTTACGCTGCCTGGCGTTGGGGCGCGACGGTTTGGGTTGTGTGGCCGCGCCAGTCTCAGCGGATTGTTGAGTTTCGGGGAAGATAGAGTTCTCCATGGGGTTTTCAATTTTAGAATGGTTAGAGATTTGGGGATTTTTAGGTGCGTCAGTCATTTCAGATGACTGACCAGCGGGATTTTTCGATGTTGCCATATATATCAGTTTTGTTGTGGACTTTCGTCCGGTTGATAATCATAGTTATGTGAATATCTTGTATTCTTGAAACCTTTCGGTTGTCGTGGAACATCTCTTATTCGGGGATGACCACCGCGCATAGTTGCGGCGACTATTGAGTGGTCAAACTTCTCCATCGGCAGTAACATTGTTAGTGGAGTAACACGACATCTTACGGTACCATCCTTGGCGGATTCGCTTGAAAAGCGTGTTCAGATTGCGGGTGAGAAACATCTTGAACGTGTGGTCTTTCATCCCGAAGCGTTCGGCAGTCTTGATACCGTCAGCGGTTGAAAACTCATCGGTGAGATGGTCATATGCCGTGCGGTGCAGGTCATTCAGTTTCTCCTCGCTGACGCAGGTGATTACTGCAAGGGCGTGTTGACGGAAATATTCGGCCAACCGGATAGCGCCATTGACATCATCAGCTTCGATCATCTCCGGACTTTGAGTTTCATCTGAAACTGCACAACGTGCCATACGGAGTATCAGACAGAAACGGAGCACATAGATTTCAAGTTTGCAAAAGAAGCTGATAACATTGTCGCTCATTTCATTGTCGCACAACTCGGCATTGTGATGTTGCCACGCATAGAGTGATTTCTTCGCCTCGTTGTCAAATCGAATGATTACCGGCTGCGGCTCCTGATTCTCGTTGAGACTACATGGCACGGATAGAAGTCGGGTGAGGATTCGCTCCCAGTCACGGTCAAGGTCTTCGCGCACCTCTTCCTCATTCCATCTCGGTTTGGCGGTTGTCTTGGTCATAGCGAACAGTATGCGGTCGATGAAGCCGTTGGCAGCACGTTCACCGTTGGCAAGTTCAGTCAGCAGACGTTTCTGAATTGTGCCGACCACCGAAATAAAAGGACTTTTGATGAAGATGGAGTTCTGAGAATTTTTGCGGTCTGACATCGTAGTGCTACCGTTGAATGCCGAAAGCCAGAATTGTTCTTCCGAACCGTTGTAGCGCGTGAAGTTTTTGAACCACGAGGCCAATTCATCAACCCAGAGGCCGAGACCTCTCGGATTGTGGGAATGAATAACGCTCAGTTCCTCCTGCGTCACATCCGATACCAGATAACGCAGACGTTTAGGCTCCTTCGGGAATTGGTCATAACCGGCATTGACTCTCTCCTTGCGGCTCATAGCGATGGCTTCCTGATATGCAAGAAACTGTTTCTGGTACTCTTGATTATTTTTCCAGTCTGCATTGACCAAGGGGCGCATTGGGAAATTGAGCGGATGAGATTTGTTTGCTCCGGGGCGTCCTACAATTGCCATGTAGATTATGGCTGATTCACACCAGTTGCGTTTCACTTCCACGCGATGGGTATTTCCGATTGCAACTGAGATAGCCGCAAGCATAGCCGACGCGGTGTAGTCGATAGGGAAGCCGCAACTTGTATGCAGTTCCAGAACTAAGCGTTGCAGTTTTGCCGGAAACACATCAGTGGGAAAGTCGGATGCTGTGGCAGAGGTATGACTTGCCAATGCACTGATGACTATATCGGGAGTAATATTCTTTTCCATAGCCATCAGAAATTGTAGCCTCCACGCGGACGGCGTTTCATGCCTGCGGTGACAGCCGCCACCTGTTCTTCAAAGGAAGGAGCAACGGCGTGTTTGCGTCCGTTTTCGATCCATGCGTATAACTCATCTTCATAAAAGTAGAGGAGCTTGCCGCGCTTGTAGCTCGGAATGGGGTCATTCGGAGCCTTGATGGCGCGGTAGAGAGTCGAAAGTGACTTGCCGATAATCGTGCAAGCCTCTTTCGCATATACTATTCTGCGTTTGGGCATGTGATGGTTGGAAGGGTTGGCGATGCCTACCTTTTTATTATGCTTCATTGAAAGAAGCCGGATTTATCAGTTGGAAACGAGAGCGAAATAATTTTGCTATCGGGGATATTGTATATATCTTCAGTTCGAAGGAACGAAAGATTATTTTTAAGACTGAAGTTGTCGCTGAAGAGTTGCGTGCAGATGGTCAGTATTGGATTGAAAAGCCACCTATGCACATGACATGGAGATTGAATGCAGTAGAAGAATATACAGGGGTTGAACTTGACGAATCAACATTGAAATTACATGGTTTCAAAGGTGGTAAAAGTTTGCAACATCCAATGTGCAATAACCCTGAGTTGTTTGCATATATCGAATCCAAGTTTGTGAAACCATGAATTGTATCGAAACAGACCGATTGATCCTTCGTTCATGGAAATCGGAGGACTTACCTTTGTTTGCAACAATGAACAAAGATGCGCGTGTTATGCGGTACTTTCCGGCAACTTTAACTGACGAGCAAACCGAATCATTCTATAATCGGATTCAATCGGAGTTTGAGCGCAATGGTTGGGGGGTGTACGCCGTAGAATCGAAATCATCCGGAAAGTTTATCGGTTATGTCGGACTGCATGAGATCGGGTTCGATGCTGACTTTACCCCCGGAGTTGAAATCGGTTGGAGATTAGCTGCGGATTATCACAATCAGGGATTGGCAACGGAAGCTGCACAGGCGGTGCTGAAATTGGCTAAACAGAAAGGATTGCAAAGATTATATTCATTCACAGCAAAACAAAACACACCCTCCGAAAGAGTGATGCAAAAGATTGGTATGATAAAAGTCGGAGAGTTTGAGCATCCCAACTTGTCGGCAGATTCACCGTTGAGTACACACGTTCTGTGGTAGAATGTGCTAATGTATTGGTGCTCAGTGGTGTCTTGTGCTGTTTTTGAGGGACAAGTCACAAACTAACAACAAAAGTGTATGAAAAAAAGGTGTAATAAACGGTATAAATTTGGAAAATTGGGCTTTTTTGACCCTCAATTTGTTACTACAAATCCGGCTCAATTTTAGGTTGATTTGTTGTTGGCATGTGACTTAAAAATTTCGAGTAACAAACTAACAACAAAAATGTAGATTTTGCTCTTGTTACTTTCGCGTAGATTACTAATATTTAAGGTGTAAAAAATTTCTTCAAATTCTCCGTAAACTCGTTTAATGCATTGACAATCAACGAGTTAAGTGATCTTATTTTCCAATACAAAAGCGGGAGAAGATGGTGGAGAGGATTTCCGGGGTGGATATGGCGCCCGTGATGGCGCTCAGGGACGAGATGCAGTCGCGGAGGTCTTGGGCAACGAGGTCGCCGGGAATGCCATCGGAGAGGCCATGGATTATGCGCTCGGCGGCGGCGGCGGCATCGCGCAGGGCTTCGTAGTGGCGCGCGTTGGCGATGAGGGGATCGCCGGCATGGCATGTTGAGGCTATGTTGTCTGCTACATCGGTGATGGCTTTGCGGAGGCTGTCGATGCCTTGTCCCGTGAGGGCGCTTGTTGGCACTACCACGCTGTCGGGACGGTCGATACGGGGGGTGGGAGCCAAGTCGCATTTGTTGGCAGCGATGATGAGCGCAATATGTGGATTGTCGGCCATGGCGGCATCAATTTCAGCCCACGGCGCGGTGTTGGTGGGACTGGTGCTGTCCACAACGAGCAGAATGATGGCTGCTTCGCGCAGGGCTCGTCGGGAGCGTTCGATACCGAGGCGTTCGACGGTATCCTCGGTGTCGCGTATGCCGGCGGTGTCTTTGAGGCGGAGGGTGTAGTCGCCGATGGATATGATGTCTTCAACGACGTCGCGCGTGGTGCCGTGAATGTCGCTTACGATTGCTCTCTCGTCGCCGGCGAGGGCGTTGAGTAAGGATGATTTGCCGGCGTTGGTGGCGCCGACTATCGCTACGGGCACTCCTTGGCGTATGGCGGAGCCTGCTGCAAAGCCGTCGGCGAGGCGGTGTGTGGTGTCGCGCACTTCTGTGGCAAGTGCGATGAGGCGTTCGCGAGAAGCAAATTCCACGTCTTCTTCGCTGAAGTCGAGTTCGAGTTCGAGCAGGGCGGCGAGTTCGAGCAGCTGCGAGCGCATGTGCTCGATGCGTCGGGAGAAGTCGCCGCGCATCTGGCTGAGGGCAATGCGCTGGGCGGCGCGCGAGGACGATGCTATGATATCGGCCACGGCTTCTGCTTGAGCGAGGTCCATGCGTCCGTTGGCGAATGCGCGCCGCGAAAATTCACCGGCTTCTGCCATCCTGGCTCCTGCATTGATGAGGGACATGATGAGCTCGTGCTGTACCCATCGCGAGCCGTGGACGCTGATTTCCGCTACGTCCTCTCCGGTGAACGAGTGCGGGGCGCGGAAGATGGTGGCTACTGCCTGATCGAGTTCTTCTCCACGGGTGTCGAGCACGGAGCCTACGATGCATGTGTTGGCTCCGGCTGCCGTTATGCTTCGTTTTCCGCGCCATATCTTCTGTGCTGTGGCGAGGGCGTGAGGTCCGCTGATGCGCGCTACGGCAATGCCTCCCAGGCCGGGAGGGGTGGATATGGCGCATATCGTGTCGGCCGATGTTGCCGCGGTGTTTATTTCAGTGTCTGCCATCGTGGGTAGGAGTTTTCTTTTTCTACTTTCTGTTCGATTTCGGCGGGGAGTGCGGAGAAGAAGTCGAGTCCGGTGATGGCTTCTACTTCGTCGATGCTCATGGCGCATGATTGCACACCGCCTGCCACCTTGCCGTTGGGCATAATGAATCCTATGCCGCGGGGTGGGTCGGTGTAGGGTGCGAGCACTACTTTGAAGAAGCGTTCGGGCACAGCTACGCGGCTTTTGCCTATATGGAGCGGCATGCGGTCTGTAAGCACGGGGCCGGCTATGATGACTATGGCGCTGTCGCGGCGGGCCCAGGTGCGGCAGTTGTCCTCAAGCGTGCTCCATGCTCCGCTGTTCATGATGGACAGTTGCGGGCATATGTTGGTGAGATTGTTGGAGGCGCGCATGGCTTCTTCGCTCCATTTCATATCGGCGGCCGGGGCCATGTGTCCGCGCGTGTAGCCGGATTTCCGGTAGTCGGTGAGCTTGGCGCATCCGTCTACGGACTTGTCCTCGAAGAAATTTTTCACCCGGTCCACCGTTCCGCGTGTTTCTTCTCCGGTGAGTTCCCACACGACATAGTTGGGCAGGTGTTTTTCGGAATTGAAGTTGACTGTGAATCCGGGATAGCGAACTATCTGCTGTGGTAGGTGCGGTGGCACTTCGACGTCTTCCAGCGAGCCGTTCAAGGTTATTTTTCCCGGTTGCACTATCTGCACTTCCGGCACGTTCCCTTCCCAGGTGTTGAGCCAGTGCACGATGGCCCAGCATGCGGCGACGGCCAACACTATCCCAATGAATTCACGCAGGGTGCGGATGCGTTTTTGCCTGCGTCGTCGGGCGAAGCTGCGCCGTGTGTATGGATTGCTTTTCTTTGTCATAACTGTTGTTTCGGGCACAAAGTTACGTAAAGTTGCGCAAAAAACCGCCTATGGGAATATCCCGCAGGCGGTTTTTGGTGTAAGTAGTTATTATGGTCTGTTCAGAATACCACTTTGTCGGCTGTCGTTCCGCGCACACGGATGTAGATGCAGCCTTTTTCGGGTGTGCCTACTCGCGTGCCCTGCAGGTTGTAGTACACGGCTTCGGTGGCGCAGTCTTCCACATCGGTGATACCGGAGGCTGTTACGCGCTTTATGGCGATGCCTTTTGTCGCGGTGTTTAGGGATATGTTGTATTTACCAGCTTCGGCTATGTTCCACTGCAGGTCGCCGTCTTGGTTTTGCGCGTACTTTGTCTCATCGGCTGCGTCGCGAAACAGGAAGTAGGCCTGATTCCAATCGCGCACGCCCCAGAGGTTTGTGGCTATCTTGAAGTTGCCGGCCTTGCATTCTACCGGGCCTGTGGTCAGGATCTCCGGGGCTTCGGGATCCTGGCGCATGGGCATCTGGTATTCGTCCTTTATCCATGCCTCGGGCGTGATGTCTCCGACTATGTAGAGCGAGGCAACGGTCAGCTCGGAGGACTGATAGGAGGCTTTTGTAAAGGATGCTTCCAGAGTGGTTGTGTTCACCGTGATGTTGTAGTTGGCGCTTTCCGGCACCTGAAAATTGGTGTCGAGGTATTGGCCTGCCTGTATGGCTATGGTGCCGTCGGTGAGTTGCGCACCGGTGGCCGGGGCGTATTGCGTGGCGTCGTAGTTGGGCTCGGCGAGAAATTTGAAGTTGCTATTGGCCTTGAGATATAGGGTGGCGGAGTAGATGCCGTCGTTGTCGGCTACGGATAGCAGTGATGTGGTGGCATCTATGGACCATCCTTCGGCAATGGGGAGTGCGTCGCCAACGATGTACAGTGTCGAAGCCGTTGCGCTATTGGCAGCGAGAAGCAGCGTGGCGGCTGCGATCAGGTTCAGTATTTTCATGGTTTATTTGGTTATGGGTTTGAGTGATACTGCGAAGCCACCGCCGGGAGCTGCTTTGAGTTTCAGCCTGGATTTGGCTGTGACAGTCTTTTTGGTGATGTTGTAGGCCTGCGGGTTGGTGGCGTAATGTGCGTCGGGAGCATCGGCGTATATGATGGCCTCGTATTTCTTGTCTTTGTCCAGGAAATCGAGTTTGAGATCCGACACATGCCCATTCTCGCCAGCTGTGCAGCCCATGAACCAATTGTCGGTGCCCTTCGCTTTGCGGGCGGCCACTATGTGGCTTCCGGGCTCGGCCTCAAGGTAGCGGCTTTCGTCCCAATCGACAGCCACGTCTTTTATAAACTGGAAGGCGTCCATGAAGCGGTTGTAGACTTCGGGCACATCGGCTGCCATCTGCAGCGGGCTGTACATGGTCACATACAGAGCCAGCTGTCGTGCGATGGTGCTGTTGACGTGGCCGTGGCCGTCGGGGTTCACCTGCTTCATGTCCATGTCGAAGATGCCGGGCGTGTAGTCCATCGGTCCTCCCTGCAGGCGCGTGAAGGGGAGCACAGTAGTATGGAAGGGCTTGTTGCCGGCGAATGCTTCGTACTCAGTGCCGCGTGCGCTTTCGTTGCCGATAAGGTTGGGATATGTGCGGCACAGGCCGGTGGGGCGCACGGCCTCATGGGCATTCACCATTATGTGGTGTTTGGCGGCTTCGGTGACAGCGTAAAGGTAGTGGTTGTTGAGCCATTGTCCGTAGTGGTGTTCGCCACGTGGGATCATGTTGCCCACGTATCCGCTCTTGACCGCGTTGTAGCCATATTTTTCCATCAGCCGGTAGGCGGCGTCCATGTGGCGCTCGTAGTTGCGCACCGACGACGATGTCTCATGATGCATCATCAGCTTGACGCCTTGTGACTGAGCGTAGGCGTTCAGTTTGTCGATGTCAAAATCGGGGTAGGGTGTCTGGAAATCGAAGACATAGTCCTTGGAATTGCCGAACCAGTCTTCCCATCCCACATTCCAGCCTTCCACGAGCACCTGGTCGAAGCCATGCTCGGCGGCGAAGTCGATGTATTTCTTGACGTTGTCATTGTTGGCCGCATGCTTGCCGTGGCATTTGGTGGAGGAGTAGTCGAGGGAGTGGAGTTTTACCGACGGCAGATCGTAGGTGTAGCTCCATTCCTGCGGTCCGGCTATCATTTCCCACCATACGCCCACGTATTTCACGGGTTTTATCCACGATGTGTCGTCGTAGGCGCAGGGGTCGTTGAGATTGAGGATGAGATTGGAGGCCAGGATGTCGCAGGCATTGTCGGCCACCATGACGGTGCGCCAGGGCGAGTGGGCGGGAGCCTGCAGATGGCCTTTGTTGCCCTGAGCATCCGGCGTGAGCCATGATGTGAACACCATGTTGGTGTCGTCGAGGTTGAGGTGCATGCAGGAGTAGTCGACCAGTGCTGCTTCGTGGATGTTGATGTACAGGCCGTCGTCGGTGCGCAGCTGCAGAGCTGTCTGTACGCCTGTGGGGGAGAACAATGTCTGCGAGGCGTTGCTTGAGATTCCTTCTGGCATTTTCTCGCGTATCTCGCTCAGACGCGATTCCGTGTAGTCATATTCCTGAGTGTCATAGTCGCCGGCTATCCACCATGCCGTATGGTCGCCGGTCATGGCAAATTCCGTGCGCTCGTCTTTTATTATGAAGTATACGAGATTCGGCTGCTGCGGAAATTCGTAGCGCAGGCCCATGCCGTCGTCATAGACGCGGAACCGCACGTTCATGAGACGCCCTGTGGCCGGTTGCCTCAGTTCGAGAAGCAGTTCGTTGTAGTGGTTGCGTATGTCGCGGTTTTCTCCCCACACCGGTTGCCATGTTTCGTCGAAGGAGGAGGTGTGTGTGCCGGCCACTTCGAATCCATCTGTCAGGCTTGTTGTGCCGGCCAGCTCAAGGCCGAGGCGGGAGGTTTTTACCACGGGCTTGCCGTTGAAGCTCATGTCGTACACGGGTACTCCGCCATCGACATCGGCGTGTACGACGACATTGCCCGAGGGGGAGGCTATCTCGGCGGCACTGGCCTGCGGAGAAAGCGTGGAGAAGGCTGCCATGGCGCATGCCATGGCTGTGATTACTTTGTATGTCATTGGTTTACTTGGTGAGTTTTACGATTTTACATCCATGCGCAGGCACGGTGGCGCTCAGTGCGGTGGCGGAGCCCTCGTCGGCGTGTGCCCAGAGATCGCGCACGTTCCATGTGCCGTCGAAGCCGAGGTCGGCGAAGGGAATGTTGAAGCTGGCAGGACTGTCGTCGCGGTTGAACACGCCCACAACAGGAGTGCCGTCGCTCATGGTGCCGTACCATATGCGGTTGTCGGGATTGCTGAGCTTGTCGCTGAGGGGGCGTCCTACGAATCGGTCGGCGTTCAGGGCCAGCATTTCCTCATTGGTGTAGAATTTCACGAGGTCGCCGATGGTGGAGGGTTGGTCGGCCACGGTGACGGGGCCGCCGGCCATCAGCTGCAGCGACACCACAGTCTGGCGCTCCGCGTCGGTGTCGAACTTGTTGAGGCGTATGAAGTCGCCGTCCATTATCACCTTCTCCCGGCCCGAGATATGCGACCAGTATGTGAATCCGTCAAACATGTTCATGCAGTTGGGCCAATTGGCGTAGCTTTTGCCGCGGTCTTGTCCGGAGCAGTGCCACCAACCGCCTCCGGCGGTGTCGGCCACTATGCGCACCATATTTCCGTAGCGCGCTTCCACCTCGGCGTCGTTGTTGAGATGCGGCATCACCAGGGATGTGAATATGCCGTATTTCTTGGCCGATTCCGCTATATAGGAGAGGGCGCGCGCATAGCTCTCACGACCGTAGCCATGCCCCACGATACCGATATTGCGGTCTTTTCCATCCTCATACCATGAAAGGAAATCCATACGTATGTAGTCGATGCCCAGTTCGGCGTAGTGGCGGAAGAAGCCATCTATATACTCGCGTGTGCCGGGGTGCTCGGCCACAGCCCAGTTGAACCACATGTTGGCGGCCGACTCGTTCAGTATGGGGTCGGTGCCGTTGTAGTACAGCGAGCCGAGAGTGTAGTCTGTGCCTTCAATCTTGATATCATTGGAGCCGTGTATCCACAGAGGATTGTCGTACACGCCGAGCTTCAGACCCTTGGCCTTGCATTTGGCCACGAGGTCCTTCAGCGATGTCGACCCGTAGTGTGTCATATAGCCGGTGCCATCCTGGGCGAGCATGGGTATGAATCCGTCCGTGCACACCATATCGTAGCCGTAAGGCTTGAGCTCGCGAGCCACCCAGTCGATGATCTCATCCCATTGTTCGGGCGTCAGATCCATATCGCTGTTGGCCATGCCGCTCTGCTCGCGGTCGTAGCAGTACTCGTACACGCTCCAGTACAATGGAGCTTTGAAGCAGTGGATGTCGGCGATTTCCGGCAGTTCCGGCAACTCGTACACCGGAGGACGGCGCATCTCGATGGTGTCGTCGCAGGCGCTCAGCATTGCGCCAAGGGCAAAAGCGGCCCCTAATATGCTCATATAGCTTTTCATTTTTATGATATGGTCGGTGTTAATCAAGATAGGTAGCGGAGATTGTGCGTTTGCGCAGGTCGAATGTGATGCGGTAACGGCCGGCCTTTTTTACGAGCCATTTGTCGTCCGGATCGGTAGTGTAGACGAAGTCGGGATGTTCTGCGCCGTTGGCGTCTATGACGCAATCGGCATGTGCGGGGCGCAGGAACGGGCATGAGAATGTGCCGTCGGGCTGCAGGCAGGCTTTCATGGCTCCGGTGTTGAGGGTCCCTTCCCAGCTGAACAGATATTTGTCGTCGGCGCTCTGTGTGAGGGCAGTGGCATTGTCCATACTCCATCCGCCGGGCGTTGCATCGCCTATCATGTAGAGAGTGTTGGATTCTATGGCATCGCCATCGCTGGTTCCGAGATAGGAGGCTTCGATAGTGTAGTTGCGCAGGTCGAATGTGATGCGGTAGCGGCCTTCCTCTGCGATTTGCCATTGATCGTCCGGGTCGGTGGTGTATACAAATCCGGAATGCTCCGCGCCATCGCGGCCGATGATGCAGCCGGCGTGCTCAGGACGCAGGAACGGGCATGAGAATGTGCCGTCGGGCTGCAGACAAGCTTTCATGGAGCCTTTTTTGAGGGTTCCTTCCCAGCTGAACAGATACTTGTTGTCGGCATTCTGTGTGAGGGCAGTGGCGTTGTCCATGCTCCATCCGCCCGATGTTGCATCGCCTATCATGTAGAGGGTGCCGGATTCCAGCGGCTTCTTATCGCCGGGCTCATCACCGCCGCCGCCGCCGATGTCGCCGGTGCGCACGGCGTTGATGGTGTAATGCTCCAGATCGAATGTGATGCGGTAGGTTCCGGCCTCGGTGATGCGCCATTGGTCGTCGGGTCCTGTCGTATATATGAAGTCGGGAGCGGCCACGCCATTGGCGTTGATCTCGACGCCGGCTTCAAGAGGGCGTATGAACGGGCACGAGTATGAGCCGTCGGGTTGCAGGCAGGCTTTCATGTTGCCTTCGATGAGGGTGCCTTCCCATGTGAAGATATATTTGTTGGTGGCATCGGGCTTGCATTCGGAAAGATCGTCCATGCTCCATCCGCCCGGAGTAGCATCGCCTATCATGTAGAGCGTGGGGGTCTCTATCGGAGTCTTGTCGTGAGTGAGTTCGCCCAGATAAGTGGCGCTGATGGTCCATGCGCTGAGATCGAATTCAATGCGGTACATGCCGCCATCCGTGATTTTCCATTTGTTGTCGGGGCCGGCTGTGAAGACAAATGCGTCTTCGGCCACGCCGTCCTTCGATATGGCCACGCCGTCGGTGGCAGGCCGCACAAACGATTGATCCCACGAGCTTGTGGCCAGACAGGCTTTCATCTCGCCGGGCGTAAGGGCGCCCTCGTAGGAGAAAAGGAAATCGCTTTCTTTCACGCACTGTGTGGGTGCATCGATGTTCCATCCACCCGGAGTGGCATCGCCAACGATGTAGAGCACGTCGGTAGCTATGGGCTCGATGACGGGAGCGTCGGCCTCGCGCACGAATGTGCTGCTCATGGTCCAGTTGCGCAGGTCGAAGCGAAGGGTGTACACGCCGGCCACGTTTACCGACCATTTATCGTCGGGATCGCCTGCATGCATCTTGAACGGTTCGTCGGTCAGCGCGGTGCGGCCTATGATTGTGCCGCCGGCTATCGGGCGGATGAAAGGATTGTCCCAGCTTCCAGTGGCGAGACACAGCTTCATCTCTCCAACGTTGAGCGAACCTTCCCAGGTGAATATCAGGGCATCGTCGGCATCCTGAATCATGGGCGTGGGATTGTCGATGCTCCAGCCGTTGGGAGTGGCATCGCCCACAAGGTAGAGCGTGGAGGTCTTGATGGGGAGATTGCCCTCGATGATGATGAGGTCCTTCTCGCCGTCGCAGCTTGCCGCGCCGCCCAGCAGGGCCACGCATGCCAGCGCTTTGAATATGTTGCGTAGTTTCATGATGGTGTTTTAGACTTGGAGGGTATTAGTTGTTGTAGCCCGGGTTCTGTTTCAGCGCGGGGTTGGCGTTGAGCACCGATCGCATGATAGGGAATATCTCCGTGTGGTTGTCGGCATCGGGAGTCTTGTCCCACCAGCTTCCGGAACTGAATTTCCCGAAGCGTATCAGGTCGATGCGGCGGCGGCTCTCGGCAAAGAATTCGCGGCCCCATTCGTCGAGCATCTCTTTTTCGTCGAGGCGGATTTTGCCTTCGGGAGTGTAGAGCACGTCTTTAAGGTTCTCGGCGGGATAGTTGCGTCGGCGCACCGAGTTGAGCAATTTGGCGGCATCGGAGTTCAATCCGGCGCGCAGCTTGCATTCGGCCAGCGAGTAGATGATCTCCGGCAGACGTATTTCCGTGTAATCGCTTTCCATCTGATGGGCATCGTCGTCGCTGTAGAAAGGATATTTGGCGAAGTGCCATCCCGAGTTGTGGTCGCCGTTCATGAGGTTGCTTGTTTTGTCGGCGGGCCATTTGTCGGGCGAGAGGCTCTGGAATTTGCCCACGGCGTCGCGGATGTAGAGCTCGTAGGGCTGCTCGGGAGCGCTTACGCGTTTTGTGGCTCCGTTTTCATCCACATATTCCAGGTAGCCGAAGAGAAACATGCCCTCGCGAGTGCTGTTGCCAAGGTTGCGGTAGAGCTTCATGCGCTCGTCGCCGGCGTATTTCCGGAAGTTCTGCACCGGCATTCCCAGCTCGTATGTGTAGAGCTCGCCGTTGAGGTCGTAGCTCGGAGAGGCCGCGTACTTGGTGTTGTGGTCGCCGCCTTTGGCCTTGCGGTCGTTGAAGTAGTAGCGTGCGCGTGCGGGCACTGTCCACCAGTAGGTGTCGCCCTGATAATGCCAGAATGAGTAGCCTTGCGAGGCAGGAAATCCGAAAATCACTTCGTCGCATGTGTTGTTGTCCCAGTCGAACGCCGCATCCCATCGGTCGGCCAGCGAATAGGAGCCGTACACTCCGTTGAGTATATCCTGTGCCACGGTGGCGCAGTCGTCGTAGCGTGCCTCGCCCGTATATACCTCCGCATTGAGATACAGGCGCACGAGAAGAGCGGCTGCAGCGGCTTGTGTCCACTGGCCCTGGATATTGGCACCTTGGCCGGGGGCGTCTTTGACGATGAGCAGTTTCAGGCAGTCTCTGAGCTCGCTTTCGATGAATTCAAACACCACTTTCGGCTCTACCTGTGTCTCTGTGTTTTGCGAGATGTCGCGGTAGCTCACTGCCAGGGGCACGTTCCGGAAGCCGTCGAGCAGGCGCAGGTAGAACCACGCGCGCAGCGCCCGGCATTGGGCGGCGAGATTGTCGAACTCGGCCTGTGAGAATCCGAAGCAGGCTGCATCAAGTTCTGCAAGGTCTTCGATCACGTAGTTGCACTGCATTATGCCCTGGAAGCATCCGTTCCACTCGGTCTGTGCGTCGCCGCCGTCCTCCACGTTCCAGTCGTGGTAGTGCAGTTTACGCCATTTGCCGCCGTCGTCCCACCAACCGTCGCGTGTGGGTGTGATAAGCTGGTCGGCGCTCAGCTCATTAAGCACATGGCGGCTGCCAATGCTCCAGAATGCATGCTCGAACGGACGGAATACGGCGCGCACGACATCGTTTTTGGTGTTGTAGTAATTCTGTGTTCCCACCTGGTCGTAGAGCGTTTCGTCCAGGTTTGTGCAGCCGGAGGTGAGCAGGAGTGTGCCTGTCAGTATGGCTGCTATGCTGTGTGTAAGTTTCATACTGTGTGTGGTGGAGTTTTTCTTGTGATTAGAAATCCAGTTGCACGCCCACGATAAACTGGCGCGTCGTGGGATAATAGGTGCGTCCGCCCTGTGCGCCGGGCGTCAGTCCGTTCACCTGGTAGGTGGAGGGATCCACCCCGCTGAAGCGTGTGATGGTGAATACGTTTTTGAGCGTGCCGTACACGCGCAGTTTGTTCATGAATCGGGCCTGAGGCACGTTCAGAGTATATCCCAGTGTGATCTGGTCGAGTTTCAGATAGTCGCCCCTTTCAAGGAAGTAATCGCTGACTACGGGGTTGGCATCGGGCGATATGTCGAAATTCTTGCCGTAGGCTTTCTTGAGCACATTGCCCGAGAAGTTGCGCGTGCCGTAGTAGAAATCGTGTATGTTGAAAATGTCAAATCCGAATGCCCCGCGGAAGAAAAGCGAGAGGTCGAAATTGCGGTAACGGAAATTGTGTGTTGTGGACATCGTGAATTTCGGCATACCGTTGCCCACGATGCAGCGGTCGTCCTCAGTGGCTTGCGAGGCGCGTATGATGTCGCCTTCGCGGTCGTAGACAAGCCAGTCGCCATCGCTGGTGATGCCGGCGTATCGCCACATGAAGAAGTTGCCCAGCGATTCGCCCTTCTGGATGCGTTGCAGGTTGTAGAAGGGGTAGGGATCTTCCGTGCCGCACATGTTGTAGTAGTCCTGTCCGATGTACTGTGAGTTGCTGAAGTCCACGAACTTATTGCTCATTGCGGTGCCTATCACATTGAAGTTGTAGCTGAAGTTCTTGGTGTCCACGGCGTTGAAGCTGATGTCGAACTCAAATCCGGAGTTGCGCATGGTGCCCACGTTGACGTATGTCTCGTCGAAGAGGAAAGGAGGCACGCTCACCTTGTAGTTGCCGAGCAGGTCCTGCTGGCGGCGGTTGAAGTAGTTGAGCGAGCCGTACACGCGGTTGTTGAGCACGGAGAAGTCAAGGCCCACGTTCCAGTTCTTACCCTTCTCCCATTTGAGGTCGGGGTTGACGTTCTTGGACGGTCCCCACACCTGGAAGTACTTTCCGTTGTAGAAATAATAGCCGAATCCTGTCATGGTGTTCAGCGACAGATAGCTGCCGAAGTCCTGATTGCCGGTCTCGCCATAGTCGGCACGAATCTTGAGGTCGTTGAGCCATTCGATATCTTTCATGAACGGTTCCTGGGATATACGCCAGCCTGCGGACACGGCCGGGAAATTGCCCCACTTGTGATTTTGTCCGAACTTGGAGGAGCCTTCGTGGCGCAGAGATGCCGTCACAAGGTATTTGCCGGCGAAGTCGTAGCTCACGCGGCCGAAGAAGCTGATGAGTTTTGAGTCGTTCTTGTAGCTGCTCATCAGCACCTCTCCCTCTTCCTTCGCGAGTTCGCCAGAACCGAGGTTGTCGGGGCCGAGGCCATTGTTGGGGAAATCTTTGTTTTCCGCCGAGAAACCCGAGTACTGCGAGTATTGGTAGGAGTAGCCTGCCATGGCCTTGATGTTGTGGTTGTCGAGGCGCACGCTGTAGTTGGCGAGCCATTCAAGCACATACTGGCGCTCTTTTCCGTAGGAGCGGCTTGCTTCGCCGTCGTAGCCGGAGTTGATGGCAAGTGTGCTGGTGGAAGGACGGAACCAGGAGTTGTTGTTGCTGTACTGGTGGTCGGCAAACATTATCTGCGTGGTGAGATTGTGGCGGCTGTCGCTGTCTTTGGCAAGAAGAGGCAGTAGATTCAGCTTGATGGTGCCGTCCCAGTCAAGCAGTTTGGTGTCGGCATGGTCCTTTTCAAGTTTCATCAGCTCCACAGGGTTGTTGCCCACTACCTGTCCCTGGAAGTTGTAGTACTGCGAGGGATTTTCCGGGTCCATGATGGGTGTTGTGGGGTTTGCTTCTATGGCGTTACGGAACACGCTCCAGTCGGCTCCGTCGCGGTAGATGATGCGTGGCGCCACATTGAGCTGCACTGTCATGAGGCCACCCTTGGTGGTGTGCATTATTGATGCGCGGGCGCCGTATTCCTCACGTGCGGAACGGAGGTCGATGCCATGGGCGTTGCGGTAGTCGGCACTCACGCGATAGTTGCTGCGCTCGTTTCCGCCGCTGACGGAGATGGTGTGCTGGGTGGTGAAGCCTGTGCGCGTCACGGCGTCAAACCAGTCGTCGTTGCCGCCGAGATCCACGCCGCGGTCGCCCCATCCGAGACGCACCTCGCGATAGTCCTGTGCGCTCATCATGTCCAGTTCCTTGTTGACGAAGTCCCATGCCACGGTGCCTGTATAGGTGGTGTGGGTGCTGCCGTCCTTGCTACCCTTTTTGGTGGTGACCAGTATCACGCCGTTGGAGCCGCGTGTGCCGTATATGGCTGATGCGGCACCATCCTTGAGGATATCGAAAGAGGCGATATCGTTGGGGTTGATGTTGGTGAGATTGCCTCCGGGCACACCGTCGATCACGATGAGCGGCCCGAGGCCTGCGTCGCGCGACGATACGCCTCGTATCTGGATGCTCGCTTGATTGTTGGGGTCGCCGGCGCCTGTATTGGTGATTGACACACCGGGCACTTTTCCCTGAATCATCATGGACGGGTCGAGCGAGCTTACCGAAAGAAAGTCTTTCTCGCTCACGTGCGATATGGCCGACGTCAGTTCCTTTTTGTCCATGGTGCCGTAGCCTATCACAACGACTTCATTAAGCACTTCCGTGTTTTCCTCGAGTGTGACGCTGATCACCCGGCGTCCGTCGATATTCACGTCCTTTGTCTTGAAGCCCACATAGGAGATCTGCAACACGGCATTGGAAGGAGCTTCGATACTGAAGTTGCCGTCGATGTCGGTGGTGGCGCCGGCTTGCTGGCCTTTGATAACGACACTTGCACCTATTAGCGGTTCGCCCGATGTGTCCGTTACGGTGCCGCTGACGCTCATCTGCTGCGCATAGGCTGCAGGCGCAACGCCCACTGCGAGCAGGATCAGGAGCAGCAATGCCCCTGCGAGTTTTTTTGCACTGTTCATTAATTATGGTAATTTAAGGTTGCGGTTTTTGTTCCTACCGCAAAATTAAGCGCTGCCGACAGCTTGCGCAACGCCTCACACGCAAAAAGTAGTTTCTTTGATGCGTGTAGAAAGATAAATGGTTGAATATTGGCGTGTTGTCTTTTGGCTGCGATGCAGAATTGGTAGCTGTATTGTAGCTTTATTTCAGGTCGTTCAGGCCTATTTTCATCACTTCTGCTTCAAGAAGCGACCTGTCGCCGGCAGCCTTGTTGCGCACTTTTGTGCGGTAGTTGTAGATGGTCGTGAGCGAGTAGCGCAGGAACTTCGCTATCTTGTCGCTGTCGCTGATGCCGAGGCGTATCAGGGCGAAAATGCGCAGTTCGGTGGTGAGTGTGCCCGGCTTTTTGGGCACGATGGCCTCTTCCGGCATGAGGAGGCGGTTGAATTCATCTACGAATGATGGGAAAAGGCTGAGGAAGGTGCGGTCGAAAGTGTCGTAGAACACTTTTACTTCCTTGTCGATGGCATCGCTCGACTTTAGCTCCTGTTTCACATCGTTGGTTTTTCCGGCCGCCATCAGTTTTCCCAACTGTTTACGGTAGGTGTCGAGACGTTCTATATATGAGAGGCACTGATCCATGTAGCGCCCGATGTATACCTCTTTCAGTCTGGAGTTTTCGGCTATCGAATGGTTGGCGTCGCTCAGCTCTGCGTTGTAGCGTCTCAGTTCTCCGTTCAGTTCGCTCAGTTTTGCGTTGGCCTCAGCTAAGGCTTTGCGCGATTGTGAAAGTTGCTGCATCTGTTTGCGCATGCGCAACAGCGCCACCACGAGACCCATCAGCAGCATCGTGATCACTGCCACCAACCCTATGAGCACGCGTTTCTGCGTGCTGATAGTATCAACGTATATGGCGTTGACCATAGGATATATGTCGTTTAGCTCTATGATGCGCTGGCGTGCGTTGCTTTTGGCGGCGTCCTCCACTGCCAGGTTCAGGAAGCGGTAGGCTCGCGCGAGGTCTCCCTCCTTGTAGAGCAACAGGGCCAGCTCGCGCAGCGACACGTATTCGCGCACGGCCGACCGCATGTCGGATATAGCGGACAGCAGCAACTGCTCTTTTTGCTTTTCCTCATCGCCGAGGTTTCTATATGACACCGACAGTGTCCAGGCGCAGATGGCCCGCTCGTGTTCGGACAGTTTGTTGTCGTGCATGTATCGCTCCATTGCGTCCACTGCTTCGGCGTAGCGTCCGGCCGCGTTCAGTTTGTCGGCTGTGGTGATGGCGTGGGTAAGGGATCCGGGCGGATTCACCCGCAGTATGGAATCGCGGTAGGCTTTGGTAAGTTCCGTGTAGCGGCTTTTCCAGATGTCGTCGGCGGCGAAGTCGGCAAGGTTGCCGTAGGCTGTGCGTTTTATGTGGTAATAATATGGTAGCAGATAGTCCGGGAGAGTGGACGCGTCGATGGTGCTCATCTCTTCCAGAGCCTCCTTGTACATGCCGGTGGCAGTGAATACCTGGGCCAGATTCATGCGTGCATTTTTTATGAACACCGGATTGTCGAGACGCCTTGCCACTGTCTCGCGGTGCATCCCAGCGGCGAATGCGGAGTCGGTGTTGTACGGGCCGAACTCGTTGAACAGAGCGCCGAGACGGTCAAACAGTTCTTCATCGGAGCCGGCGTGCCGGCATTCATAGCGCAGGGTGTCGAGGCGCGCTTCCTTCGCGGCCATGAATATCTCACGCTGCTCGATTGCCGCATCAAGCTCGTGCATCAGGGAGTCCGTGCGGGTATGTGCCGCCGCATTCGCGACGACAGCTGTAATCGACAGTATATATGCGATGCAGCGTTTGAACATAACGCAAATTTACAACAAAAAAACCGTCTGGCAAAATTCGCATCCGCCGCGGGACGCAGCCATGGTTTCCGGCGGCTGCCGCCATAGTTACAAAAGTCATACTTTTTTCATATAAATACAGTATTTTGAAATTTTTTGCGTAATTTTGCTTTTAGTAATTAAATGCTATTGAAAAAACACTTGCCTAATCAGTATTCTGTGCTATGTATAAACTATGCTTGAATTCAAGGGATGAGTTGCTCATCATTGATCTGGCGAAGATCGCATATTTCCAAGCCAACGGCAATTACACTCATTTGAGTTATATGCGCGGCGAAACGCGCCTGCTCACCGTGGGTCTGTCGAAAGTGGAGGAATATATACGCCGGAGTTGGCCCGGCGATGTGCCTTCCCCCTTTGTGCGCATGGGGCGTAGTCTCATTATAAATCAGACATACCTGACGGAAATAAGTGTGCTGAAACAGAAAATCACGCTTTCGGACTGTAGCGGGCATTCCCATTCACTGTCGGTGCCGAAGCCTCTGCTTAAGAACTACAAGGAAAGAATAAACGAATTGTATCTCAATAAAATATCAAACGAGTGATGGCTCAGACTTTAGAGATAGGACGTGCCGCGACATCACCGGTCAAGGTGCCGGCCGAATGTGTGGGTGTAAGTGGCGTCCATGCCAGAATATCCATTGACGACAGCGGCCGGTGGATGCTTGAGGACCTTGACAGTGCCAACGGCACTTTTGTGAAGGATGAAAACGGCAATTTCCAGCGCGTGTACAAAAAGGCGATCACGGAAAATACGGTGATACGTCTGGGCCAGGAGGGACATTCCGGATTTGTGTTCATGGCGCACAGGGCTGTTTCTCCCGACGACTCCTATGCCTATGAGTTCAAGCGACTGAAAAAGTTGCTCAAAGGACGCATTGAAGAAGAAGAGGCGCTGGAAGCTAGAAACGCACGCAACATGAAGATAGTGAAGGCGGCATCGCCTGTGGCGATGGCACTATGCATAGGTGCTCAGTATGTGGTGCCGGGCCTTAAGGACAATGCCGACCTGAACCTGTGGATATCCCGTGGGGCCATGGCTTTGGCGCCGGTGGCGATAGGCCTCTTTTTCGGTGTGGATGCCGGTGCAGCCAAGGCTCTGAAGCAGAAGCGCCTTAAATTGCTGACATGTCCGCGCTGCGGATATCCGGTGTCGGATTTCGATATCCACAACATGCAGTGCTCTCGCTGTAAAGCAAAATAATTGATAATGAAATTGGAAATGAAAAAGTTTTTACTGCTTATCCTGGCCGTGGTTTTCGCGGCATTCAGCATCAACGCGCGCACCTTCGTGCTGGCCACTGGTGTGTCGAACTACGGAAATGATGATGTGAATCTGCATCAGACGACAAAGGATGCCAAACGCTTCAAGGAAGTGATGTCGACACAGACCAAGGACATCACGCTGCTGACCAGCAAGAACGTAACGCGGGCCAACGTGCTCGAGAAGCTGCGTGCCATCTGCAATCGCGCGCAGAAAGACGACCGTGTGATATTCTTCTATAGCGGTCATGGGATGCCGGGCGCGATATGCGGATACGACATGCCCATAAGCTACGACGACATTGTGGGCGTGCTGTCTACATCGGCCGCCAAGGAAAAAATAGCCTTTATAGACGCATGCCATGCAGGCACGATGGCCAAGAATGCCACCGACGGCAGTTGGACAAAGTCTATCAAGGGAAAAAAAGACCAGGCATTTTTCGTGTCGTGCCGTGCTGACGAATATTCCGTGGAAAGCACGATACTCGGAGCAGGATTTTTCACCCAGGCTCTTCTCAAGGGTCTGCAGGGAAAATCCGATAAGGACGGGAATAAGGAAATCACCGTGCTCGAGCTTTTTAAATACGTGTACGGCGATGTGCTGAAGCGCAGTAAGGAGAAGCAGCATCCACAGCTGATAGCTCCCAAAGAGATGTACGATGTAGTGGTGGCAAAGTGGTAGCCATCGGTTTCGTACAATAATCCAGGAGGTTCGCACGAAATGTCCGCGGATATTTGCCGGATACGGGTGCGGCATCCTATCTTTGCATCACAGAAAACAACAAAAAAATCATACACTATGAGTACTACCCCTATCAATTCTGCCAAGGGCAATACCTCCGACAAGAAAAAAACAGTGGCATCGCATGCCGCCACCGCCGCAGCGGCCGCTGCAGCCGGAGCCACCGCCGCAGCCTATGCTGCCGGGCGCACGGAGCAGCCGGAGCCTGAAGAAGCCGTCGCTTCCGCACAAGAAACCCAGCAGCCTCAGCAGCAGCCTCAGCAGCCTGCCCACGCTGCAGTGGAACCGGAACCCGTAATCGGGGAAGAGCCGGTAGTGGAAGTGGAGGAAATAGACGAGCCGCTGGTGGAAGTCGTCGATGAACCCGTGGAGGAACCTGTAGAGGAGCCCGTGGAAGAGCCCATAGAAGAGGTGACGGAGCCCCAGCCGCCGACCGACGAACCTGTCAATCCCGACGAAGTGGCTGAGGCTATCATTTCGGAAGAACAGATCGACCCCAATGATATCGATATGGCCGATGTGATCAATTTCGATGAAATAGGCACCGTCTATACTGTGGATGGCGAGAGCTACACGGCCGCTGCTTTCCATGATGCCGATGGCAACCAGCTTGTGATGGTGGACGTGGACGGCGACGACGTGTTTGATGTGATAGCCGATGCCGATGGCAATCTTCTGGCTGATGCCGACGGTAATCTCATATCGGCAGGAGATATCACGGTGGACGACGCCGAGCTCGGGCTCATGGACCAACCGGCCTATCTGGCTGCCAACGATAGCGATATGACCGACGATTTCGGCGCCGATTCGATAATGGAAGATATGATATCGTAATTGCCAAAACAGCAGTAAATATTTTTCTATGGCCGACAACTCCGTATTGGTGTTCAAGTGTCTCAATCCCGACTGCGGCAAGCCGGTGAAACTGGCCCGCCCGGCGCGTTCGGGAGTGTATCCCGTCACTTGTCCGCACTGCAAGACACAGAAAAAGCTGAATATAAAAGGGCTGGACGCATTTCAGGAAGCAGAAACTCCCGCAGAAAAAGTGCCGGACAATTCTGCCAAGCCGCCGGTGACACTCACCGAAGATTTCATAGTTGGTGAGGAATATCGCTTCATGTGCCCGCACTGCTCCGTCCAGGAGCTGGGGTTGCGCTCCCAGAAGGCCGGCCACAAGGATTTCGCGTGTCCGCGGTGCAAAGGCCGCATAGGGGCCGATGTGCGCCCCAAGACGGTGGTGCTGGATCTCGATACGGACACCTCCGAGCTCGTGAGAGGACGCCTTGTGCTGCTGCGTCGCGGATGGTTGAATAAAAATTATCCGCTCGGGCCGGGGCGCCACGTAGTGGGCCGTTACGACGAGAATGAGATGCCCGACATAGCCGTGAAAAACGACAGCACGGTGTCGAGACGGTCGGTGCGCATAGATGTCACGCATGAATCCAACGGTTTTATTTTCAAGCTGACAGTGCTCAACGCCACCAATCCGGTGTTGCACAACAGCAACCCGCTTGCCAAAGGCGAGGCCGTGTCGTTGAATTTCGGCGATACCATAGTGCTTGGCAAAACAAAATTCCGTTTTGAGAAAGACGCATGATGGAGATACGGCTGAGACAACCCCACTCGTTCGTGCAGCTCGGGCGTAGGAGCAATCAGGAGGATGCACGCTTTCCCGACTGCGATGCCCCGCAGGATTGCCGCCCGGCATTCGTGGTGTGCGATGGTGTGGGAGGATGCGATAAGGGTGAGGTGGCGAGCCGCACAGTGGCCGATGCCATAGGGGGCGCGATGGAAGACTACGACCTTTCTGCTCCTTTCGGCGTACGGGATTTCAGCCATGTGCTCGATTACGCTTACGGGGCCTTGGACCGCATGGCATCGCCCGCGAATGCCGGCATGGCCACTACCATGACATTCGTGTGCTTTCACGGCGCAGGAGTGTTCACGGCCCATATCGGCGACAGCCGCATATACCATGTGCGTCCGGGTGTGGGAATCATGCATAGAAGCGAGGACCATTCCCTGGTCAGCGCCCTCGTGCACTCGGGGAATATCACGCCTCAGCAGGCTGTGAACCACCCGCAAAGCAATGTGATCACACGTTGTATGTCGGCTTCTGCAAGAGGCGCACGCGCTGAGGCATCAACGCTTCAGATCAAGGATGTGGAGCCCGGCGACTACTTTTTTCTCGCCACCGACGGGGTGCAGCATGGTGTGGATGATGAAGCGCTTTACCGCATACTGTGCTCCCAACGGTCCGACAAGGATAAAATGGCTGAGATAGCGTCGCTATGCGCGCGCGGTTCCGACAACAGCACAGCCACGCTGGTGTGCGTGGACAGTGTGGACGGTGCCACTCTCTCCGCCCCGCACGATATGCCCGGCAGCGGCGCCACAGAGCCTATCGACACACCCGACGAGGTGGTGGTGGAGACTTCCGCTCCCCGAAAACGTGGTGTGGCCGCGTATATATCAGATATTATCAACAAACTGTTTTGACAATGGCTATCAGCAACTCAACTTTGAAAGCCGGCACAATACTCGACAGCGGCGACACACGGTATCGTATAGTCGACGTGCTCGGGCAGGGTGGTTTCGGTATAACATATCTCGCTATGGGCGAGTTTAAAAAAGGGAATGTCACCACAGAAGGCAAATTTGCTATAAAAGAGCATTTCCCGTCGGCGTTCTGCTCCCGTGAGGGCAACGACGTAAGGCCCAAGGACGACAAGACAACGGAATACGGCAAAAGCAAAGCCGACTTTGTGGCCGAGGCACGCAAGCTACATGACATGGGCTGCGAAAACGACAACATTGTCAAGGTCAATGAGCTGTTTGAGGCCAACGGCACGGCCTATTACGTGATGCAATATATCAACGGCGTGTCGTTGACATCCTACGTGGAGTCGCGCGGCCGGCTGTCCTACAAGGAAGCCGTTGAATTGTTGGCCCCGATTGTAGATGCTGTGGGCTTCCTGCACAAGGCGCGTATCAACCATCTCGACATCAAGCCCGACAATATTATGTTGCACGAGGGCTTCGAAGGGAAGGTGCCGGTGCTGATAGACTTCGGGCTCAGCGTGCATTTTAAGAAAAACGGCGATAAGACATCGCCAAAGGGTGTGATGGGGGTGAGCGAGGGCTATTCTCCTCTCGAGCAATATGCCGGAATCAAGGAGTTTAACCCCGCCACCGATATATATTCGCTTGCTGCAACGTTTGTTTACGCCCTCACCGGCTTAGCTCCCAAAGGAGCCGCCGAACTCAAGCTTGCCGATGTGCGTGCGGCATTGTCGCGCGTGGCCGGCCCGGAAGCTGTGGATGGGCTGTGCAAGGCATTGAACAAATCGTATGAGGACCGCACCGCAAGCATCGGCGCGTTCAAAGCCGATCTGGGCCTTGCCGGCGGAGGGACCGTGACGGAGGTGATAACAGTGGACGACGAGAAAAAAGCCCGCACGCGCAAGATGATGCTCATCGGAGCTTGCGCTGTGGCTATTGTGCTATTGTGCGCGCTACTGCGGTTCGGATGTTCTGGAGGAGGTGCGTTCGAGGAGCCGGAGGTTAATTGTGTTGAAGTGGTAGAAGAAGTGCCGGTATTGCCGGCTGAGGCATTGGAGCCGGAGGTTCAGGAAGAGACACCCCCCGCGAAAGAGCCGGAGCAAGCGCCTCAGGAAGATGTAAAGCCACAGTCCAATGTAAAACGAGGCGAGCTGCCTCTTGGCTACGGCGTCTGGTCCGGTGGGATTCGCGGAGGAAAACCCGATGGCAAAGGACGCCTGGATTTCTCTACAGCCCATCGGGTGGATCCCTCTACCGGCTACGAGGCAAAAGCGGGCGACTATTTTATCGCTACGTATGACCGTGGTAGCCTTATAAGCGGTAAACTGTACGATGGCACTACCGGAGAATTAATCAAGACCATAATCCCATGAAACGCAGCGTAGTTACTGTCGTGGCGCTGGCAGCATTGATCTGCTCGCATGCGCAGAGGCCGGAGCCGGCCGAAGAGCCTTCGCGCGGCGAGATCGAGGCAGCCTTCATCGGCTCGCTCCGTTTTGCCGATGTTTCCCGCAGTCCTTTTGCCGAAGTCGACACGGCTGCTCTGGAGCCCTATGCAGGCGATGCCTATGTGCTGCCCGGAGGCACATACCAGAACAAGGACATAACCCGCAATGTGTATTTTTCCGGTGCCGGGCGTCTTCTTCCGGTGTGGGACGCCTCGATGCCTGCCGAGTCGCTGGCCAATCTGTTCATCTATCCTTCGGATGTGTACGGGCCGCACGAGATTGAGATCACCGTGCTCAAGCACGAATATGGCGAAACGGAGGTTGTAAGGATGGATCTCGACCGTTTTCTCGCCGTGTGCGAGCGTGCAGGATGTGTTCCTTTCTGGGGCGTGGAGCGCATGGGCGATGGCAAACTCACGGCTGCACTGTTTCTCTACAACAGCAGCGAGGGCTACGACCATGTGCTCAAGGTGGACTGCGTGCCGGAGGATGTTATAGCCGGGAGTGGCTTGCTGAAGGCACGCGCATCGCTGTTTATCCCTACTGGCAATGTGCACAATCTCTATGCGCCATATGTGAAAAAATCAGAGAAGGAGAAAATAAGCTATGATGGGAAATAGACTGTGGGTTTCGGCTCTCGCCATATTCGGAGCCGCGCTATGTGCCATGGCCTTGACGCCTGCCGAGACAGAGGCGCGGATGGACGAGATAAAGCTCGATGACAAATACATATATGGAGAAAGCTACGACAGCGACCCGTTGATGGCCTATGACAATGCCCTTACGGAACTTGTGGCCTATGCCAATGAAATACGCGAGGCCAGGGAGCTGCCGCCTCTGAACCCCTCAAGCCTTCAGACAACGGCCCAAGAACTGAAATACAGCGATGGCGACCGGCATGCCGTGTTTCTTTATATCCCTTTGGAAAAAATGCTGGGAATGGTGAGTCGCTCTCATGCCGATGTGGTGGCCGCGATAGGCGTGGCTGCACCCGTTGCCGAGGAGCCCGCTCCCGCGCAGGTTGCCTCTGAACAGCCTGCCCCGGTGAACGACAAGAAACTCACATTTGTACCCGACCGGCGTCCGGCCCCGGGGCCTCACCCGACGGAGCCCGGTGCCTTGGCGCCCGACGACATCCTGGAGACCCTTTCCGCGCAGGACACCTGGCTGGAAATACGCGGATTTCTTTCATCATATAAGAATGACAAAAGAATTTCCGCCACCGGCGCTACCTACGATTTTGCAGAGGTACCGGACGATGCGTACGCTATCCTTATTGACGATATGGGCGGCATACTCGCCATTCTGTCCCCTAAAAACAACCCCCGCCGGATCAACTACAAAACTCATGTTATAGATAACGAATCAAATTACAGTAATTGCAAGTTTATAGTATGGTACAAATAAAGATGAGCACGCGCTCTGTACTCGCCGCCCTGATGCTGCTCTGCGGTCTCGCCAGCAGCGCGGGCGTGACTTTTAAGTTTTCAGCGGGCACCATCGATGCCGGAGCGTTGAAGACACGAATGGAGAACAATGTGTCGGCCCTGCTTTCGGAAATCAACCGTGCCGGCTCGACAGGCGCCGACCTGAATCTCTCTTCCATCAATATGGAGCCTGCTGCAAAGACGCGCCTTACCGCTTTGTGGGAGGACGCACGCTTTGTGTGCGACAAATCCACTAATATTTCCAAGTGCCTCAACGATTTCCAGGGCTATCAGGTGCGTGCCATCCCCATCACCATGAAGCCGGTGGATGCCGCATCCTACGATCAGTCGCTCAGCCGCGAACTTACAATATCAATGAACAAGAGCGGAGTGATCACCGGCGTGCGCCCGGCGTGGGAACTGAAGGAAGATGTGGCGAAAATAATGACCAACTCCAACGGCGTGGCCGATGCACGCCAGCGCCGGGAAATCCTGAAATGGGTGGAGGACTTCCGATGCTACTACAACGAGCGTAATATAAAGGCTCTCAACCAGGTGTATAGCGACGATGCCCTCATCATCACCGGTAGCGTGGTGACGCAGCGCAAGGTCCAGGGCGATGGTGGTGTGCGTATGGAGCAGAAAGTAAACTATACTGTACAGTCCAAGCAGCAGTACATTGCCAAACTGCAGAACATATTCAAGCGCAACCGGCGCATCAACGTAGAGTTCGACCACATTTCCGTGGTGATGCATGGCTCCAAGGAGAATATCTACGGCGTCACGCTGCATCAGAAGTGGCAGACCAACAGCTATAAAGACGAAGGATGGCTGTTCCTGCTCTGGGATTTCAACGACCCCGAGCACCCGCAGATCCATGTGCGCACATGGCAGCCGGACCAGATAGTGGCCCAGGGCGAAGTTTTCACCCTCGACGATTTCTTTATTCCCTGATCATAAAAACATACCGAACATGAAAAAGATATTGCTTTTAGCACTTATTCTCGCAGTTGCCTCTACCGTGAGAGCGCAGCAGCTTAAAATCACGGATGTGTCGGCATCGGCCGCTCCTGCCGGGGTGGAATTTCCCACCGACCTGAATGGCAACAAGTGCGCACTGGTGGAGATAGCTCTACAGAGCGATAATGTTGTGTTTGAGGGCAATGTCATCGGCACACCCGCCCATCAGGGCGGTGTCTATCGCATATATCTCACCCCTAATTCGCGCTATCTGAACATCAAGTATCCAGGCGGTGAGCCTATATTGATGAAATTCAGCGATTACGGTGTGACGAAGCTACCGTCCGGATCCCTGCTTACCATTGTGGCCGAAGAACCGTCGGGCAATCTTGTCGAGGAGCTTGACAATGGCATGGATGAGGTGTCAGACGAAGCCGAACAGCTGTATGAGAAAGGCGCCGGCCTGATGATGGCCAATGACTATGTCAACGCCTACACTTATTTCCTGCAGGCCTATGAGAAAGGGCATCCGAAAGCAGCCTATCAACTTGGATTCATCTACAGCGATCCGTATCACACGCTGAGAAAGATGAAAGGTCTTGGTGTGGGCGGTGTCACTATCCCTGATTCGCCTGTGAAACGCGATATGACAAATGCTTATGAGTACTATCGTGAGGGCGCCGAGGCCGGGTACGTGTTGGCCCAGTTTGCCGTGGGCGAATGCCTGGAAAAGGGAAACGGAGTGAAGAAAAACAAGGATGAGGCGCGCATTTGGTATGAGAAAGCGGCCGCTCAAGGCCATCTGCAGGCTCAGGACAAGATAGGAGGCAATGTGAAGAAAGAACGCACATTGGGCATCGTCACATCCTATGGCAGCAGCGATAATGAATTTATACCCTCGTCGCTCTCATGCGACGCAAGCGATCTCTCGGCTGTGACGGGTGGCCGCAAGGACAAGAATGGCCAGTATTGTGCTCTTGTGAAAGTGATGTTGCCTTTCGAGGGCGTGACATTCGGCGGCGACACAATCGGTATGGCAGAATTCCGCACCAATGAGTATTGGGTGTATTTCCCGCAAGGAACTAAGGGAATGGAGATATACTATAAAGATTTCAAGCCATTGAAATTCAATTTCAAGACACTGGATGTGGCCTCGCTGGTGGGTAAGAACTCCTATGTGCTGCGTCTGTCGTTCCCTATAGATCTGTTGCAGGAAGGAGTGGAGCTGTCGGCCGAGGAGTACTATAACATAGGCATCGGCTACATGGAGCGTCGGGACAATCAGCATGTACGCTGGATGTCCAAGGCTGCTGAACTCGACCATCCGCAGGCCCTGTTCCAGTTGGGCACATGCTATCTTTATGGCAATGGTGTGAAAAAAGATAAGGTAAAGGGCGTGGCCATGCTCGAGAAGGCTGCTAACCTCGGACTGGGCGAATCTGCCCATCAGTTGGGGTTCTATTATGAAATGATAGAGCGCAGTAAGAAAAAAGCTCAGCCGTGGTACGATAAGGCCGCCGAACTCGGATACAATGGAGGAAAGGCCCAGAAGGCGAAAAACCGCAAGATGGGAAGCCTCTTCGGTGTGTTCTGATTGCGCTCGCGTGAGGATAGATGGGAAATGAGGACCTGAGGTTTTATCGTTGTCGTATGCGATGCGTGTATAAAGTGATTGTTGTGCTGTCGGTGGCTTTTGCCTCCGTGGCGGCATGCGCGCAGAACATAACGGTGAAAGCGTTTTCCATGCTGATGGAGCCTATGACGGTGCCGATGCAGCGCAAGGACAACAACGGCAATATATGCGCGCTGGTAAAGGTAGTTATGCCATCCGCGCAGGCAGCTTTTGAAGGCAGCCTGATCGGCAACTGTGAATATAAGACGGCCGAGTATTGGTGCTATCTCACGCCCGGTTGCAAGTTCCTGAAGGTGAAGTATCCCGGCTGCGAACCGCTGTTGGTGAACTTTGAGGATTTCATCGGTTCGGGGGTAAAGAGCCGGATGATATATGAACTTCATCTGTCGGTGCCGGAAGTGTCGAGGGATGCTGTTACATTCCCCGTCAAAGGCAAGATTCTTATTGAGGGAAGTGTGCGTCAGGCGACCGATGTGCGTTCGGGAGTTAAGCTTTACCATAATCTGTCGGACGGACGGTATCAGAGCGTTGTCAATGCGGCTGAAATGGCAGGTTCTGTGTTAGGTGGAGAATTGGAATACGAACTGTCGGGTGTGCGCCTTGGCGACAGCCTGACGGTAGTGGCCCAGCACGCGGATTATGTCCCATCCACAATAGTCGTAACTCCGGAACGCATGGGGCGTGGCGATCTCGACATCCGGCTGAGCAAAAAGAGAGAAACGCGCAAAGGATGCCTTGTGGACCGGGCTACAAAAAAGCCGCTTGCAGGCGTTGAGATATACGATCACTTCTTCAACGGAGCTCTATTGGCTGTCACAGACAGTACCGGCACTTTCGCGTTGCAGAATTGTGTGGTCGACAATGATTATCAGCTGTATTTCAAAAATATGCCGCGCGTAAATTATGTAAACCACAATCAGATTCTTCGCAGCGGTGTTTCCCCGTCGTCCACCCAGATATTTTATGTCGGGCATTATTACACTACAATATATCTGAAGAAAGGAGACGTATCGGCCAAAGATATAACGGCCGTGTGCGACGACGATGGCGCTGATGCCAAGGTGACATTGTCGGCAGATGGGAAGTATATTTATGTCAGCTACCCGGATCGGGAAGACGCTATATCGGTAACTATCAGCTGTGCGGGCTACAAAACCTTAAAAGTGAAGGGGAGCGGGGAGACGCTGAAATTGGAAAAAGGTAATCCCCGCGATGTTGTGGAACTGACGTACGATGCCTACGGAAAACTCTTGTCACGTAAAAACTCTGTGCTATGAAAACTACAGGTGTTATGAAAAGCATGCGCGTGCTGTGCACGCTTGTCCTCGCCATAGTGACGCATACTGCAGCGGCCAAGGCGCTGCGTGTTGTCTCGTTTGAGCCGCAGCCTTTTGACCTCACGGCCTCGGTCAATCCTAAGCTTGATTTGGCCGGCAACCCGTGTGCCCTTATAAAGGTAACCTGCCATGCCGGAGACGGCGCATTGCGCTTTGAGGGCAATCTTGTGGAGAGCAGCGACGATGGCTCGGAGGTTTCGGCCTATTTTTCGGCCGGAACCAAGCGCATAGTTGTGAAGGTGCCCGGGTATGCGCCGCTGTCGGTGCGTTTTTCCGATTTTGAGATATATTGTCTGTTGCAGAAGCAGGTATATGCGCTCGTTATTGATGCCGAGGCTTCCACACAGGGCGGCACCGCCGCTCAAAGCATATTCCAGATGCTTGATGATTCCGGCGACGACCCGGTGGAGGATATGGTAGCGAAAGCCAACAAACTGTTTGCCGACGGAAACTATTCCGATGCGCTGAAACTTATAGAAAAAGCGGCGGGGCTTGGCCATCCGGAAGCGCAACTGTCGTTGGGATTGCTGTATGAGAAGGGTATTTCGGGCACACCGGATCCCGTATTGAAGAAGAATTATAAAACGGCATTTCTGTACGTCCAGAAATCTGCGATGCAGGGATTCGCAGAAGCTCAGAAAGTGTTGAGCCGATACTACCGTGTGGGCATTGGCGTTGAGCCGGATGAAAGCCGGGCCAACTCGTGGTCGTCCAAATATGCTCTGACGCAGCGCGACCAGAGCGGGCACGACGAACAGGTGTTTGTAGCGGTGGAGCAGCAGCCGGAGTTTCCCGGAGGGGATGCGGCGCTGCTTAGATATATTTCAGCCAAAATACATTATCCTTCCGTAAGTGCTGAAAATGGTATTCAAGGCAGGATCACAGTGAACTTTGTGGTTGATAAAGACGGCACAGTGGGCGATGCGCGGGTGCTGAGGTCGTCGTGCTATTATTATAGAACCGATACCGACGCCAACGGGCGCACCGTGAGTACGAAAGTAAATGTGGACGGAGGAGATGCGCACCTTGAGCAGGAAGCACTAAGGGTAGTGAACTCATTGCCAAAATTCTATCCCGGTTTGATGAATGGCGTGCCGGTAAAGGTGTGGTACACTGTTCCAATCAATTTCCGTCTGCAATAGCCGCAGTTCGTCCAATAATCCCGCCGGTTCAAACAAGAAAGTCAAAAATGTTTGACATACCGAGATTTATGGTGTAAATTCGCAACAGAAAAATATAATAAACCAAATATAAAAGCTATGAACAAAGAAAACCTTAACTTAGCTCCCGGTAGCGGAGCCGAGGACACGAAATCCGACAAGGCTGCCAAGGCAAAGAAAGTGGCAGGAAAAGCCGCACAGTTCGCTGCTGCCGCCGGAGCCGGTGTGGCAGGAACAATGGCGGCGGAAGCTATGAATGCTACGGAACCCGCGGACGAGGTTGTCGAAGGAGCCGCAGCTGTTCATGGTGTCGCTGTTGCCGAAGAAGCCGAACCCATTGTGGAAGAAGTGGTGGAGTTCGACCCCAACGATATCATGATAGAGGATGTGGAAGAGATTGTCATTGAGCTCGACCAGGACGCAGAAGTCCTTGACGGCGAAATTGAAATGGAGCCATTGGTGGACTATGAACCCGTCACATCGGAAAATATTATGGTGGACGACGCTGATATGGCTGTAATCGATGTGGATGATATCGAAATCGATGTGGACGACTTCGCGCCTGACACCGATGAGGAGTGGGACATGAGCGGAGAGTATATCGCCGATGCCGGGGATATGGATCTTTCCGAACCTGATATTCTTAACGACATACTTGCTTAATCTGAAAAATACTATGCGTAAATTTATATTCACACTCGGAGTAGCGGTGATGACCGCGCTGGCTCCCGCAGGGGCAATAGCCCAGCAGACACTTGAAGAAGCAACCGACAGCATCAAGAACGTGCTGGAAATGGCAAAAAAAGGCGATGCCACGGCTCAGAACGAGGTGGGCGGATGGTACTATCGCGGACGCCACGTGAAGCAGAACTATGAAGAGGCCTTGCAGTGGTGGGCAAAATCGGCCAAGCAGGGCAATCCCCAGGCCATAGGCAACATGGGATTGTGCTATCGCACCGGCCACGGTATAGCCGCCGACTCCGCTAAGGCTTCGCAACTGTATCTGCGTTCCATCAAGGCCGGCAACAAGACGCTGCTGGCGCAGAATGTGGAAAGCGCCCGGAAGGGAAACGTGTTCAGCAATATGCTCGTGGCAGCATGCTATCGCAACGGCATCGGTGTGGGCAAGGATGCAGCCAAGGCTGTGCCTTTCCTCACGGTTGCCGCCGAAAAAGATTGCCTGCCGGCGCAGCGTGAGCTGGCTCTGATCCTGCTCAATGACAAGAAAGCGGCCGATGCCGCCGTATGGTTCAAAAAGGGTGCTCAGGCCGGCGATATGATGTGTACGTTTTACTATGGCAAGATGCTTCTGGAAGGCCTCGGTGTGAAGCCCGACAAAAAGGATGGTGCCAACTATCTGCTGAAAGCTGCCGAAGGTGGTTTCCCACAGGCCATGTACTATGTGGGCAATTGCTATATGACAGGCGACGGCCTGACGAAAAATGCCGAGCAGGCTGTGAGATGGTACAAGCCGGCTGCCGGCGCAGGAGTGGCCAACGCACAGTGGGCGCTTGCCCAGTGCTATCGCGAGGGCAACGGCACTCCCGTCAACTATGACCTTGCCACATGCTGGTATGCCGAAGCTGCCGCGCATGGCCACGCACGCGGCTTCAAGAATCTCATCACCGACTCCATCCCCGCATCGCCTTATGTGGCGTATCTGCATGGCATGAAGGCATATATGGACAAGGATTTCGACACAGCACTCAAACAGTTCAAGATAGTGGAGAAAGCCAAGGTGGCCGATGGAAAGGTGATGGAGGCCGCCATATTCGCCAATTCATCATACGCCGGCCATAATATGAAAAAAGGCGTCAAGCTGCTCAACGATGCCGCACGCACCAACGCCCAGGCCATGTATCTGCTCGGAGCGCTTTATGAGGCCGGCAAAGGTGTGGCCAAAGACATGCCAAAGGCTGTGGAATATATGACCAAGGCAGCCGACATGGGCTATGGTGCGGCCGAGTGTGCGCTCGCCGATATGTATTACGAAGGTCGTGGTGTGGAGCAGGACTATGAAAAGGCTGTGGCTCTGTATGCCCGTGCCGATGCTCAGGGACAGCTCAACGAAAATGCCGCAAAGCGCTACGCTGCATGCTACGAAGATGGCCGTGGCGGCCTGGAAGTGGACAAAGAGAAAGCTGCGGAAATCCTGAAGGCCGGCCGCAAGAGCAGGGTGGCTGAACTTTTGCGCACTCTCTGATTTCCTCGTAGGAAAACGATATAGCCCTTACTGTAAATAGAATATGGGTAATCTATGTAAAATAATTGCGGCATGTGCCGCAATTATGCTTTCCTTCGGCGCATCGGCTCAGACCATGACTGCCGAATCCATGACTGCGCTTCCTATGGATCTCTCGGCGAGTGTGAATGCGAGGAAGGATCTCAACGGCAAACCGTGTGCACTGGTGAAGGTGTCGATCACGGTGTCCAACGCCACCTTCGGAGGCGACGTGGTCGGCGATGTGTCGCGCGATGGCTCGGACTATTGGGTGTATATGACCGGCGGCAGTAAGATGCTGCAGATCAAGCATCCTAATTTCAAAAGTCTGATGGTTGTGTTCCCGAACTTCGGGATTGCCAGGCTCGAGGGCAAGCAGACGTATGCTCTGGATATCTCCTTGCCGGCTGTAGCTTATGTCGAGCCGGTGGCACCGGCGCAGGAGGTGGCCGCACCATCCAAATCTCCCGATGCGGCGGTAGCGCATGGTCCGCGGTATTTCAAGCCACGCAAGATCAAGAACCATAAGGAGGCTTTCTTTCCGATCTTCGGTATAACACTTGGCGAAACCACCTACAGTGACGCATTCAAGATGGGCTACATCAAGGATGCCGGAAACTTTGGCGATAAATATGATCTCATCACAATTCAAGGCAATTCCTTCTGGACTCATTTCAGTAATACGGCGGGAAATGAATATGATCATATTACAGTAGGAACGATGCCGCAGAAATGGGCCGACTATGGTTTTGACAAATCGTTGTCCTACAACGAGTGGATAGCTTTGTTTGAGTCGCTCGGGTTTCGGGTGGACATAGAAAAGGAGCCCGTTGTGGGCGAGTACGATGGCCGCGATGTGCTTCAGGCCAACCTGCGGGCCACAGATCCTGCCGGCACGTTCTACTTCACACTCCAATTCGACTATGGCAGTGACGGCAGCACCGTGGACTCCCCCAACACGCTTTATGATGCAGGTATCGAAGTGTTCTCGTCGGAAAACAAGGCTCTCAATGCGGCCATAGCCAAAACCAGGAACGCGAGCAAGAAATTTGTGCCATCGCCCGCCATCGACACGTTTTTCCCGATATATGGCATCACCCTCGGAAAGAGCACATGGTACGACATGGCACGCGCGGGAAATATGGTGGAGAGCAACGATGACGGTAATGCCTATTGCCGTGCGCACGACTTGCTGTTCAGCGATTTCGGAAAAAACGGCGTGTTCAGCAACCTGTATATCACGGATGGCAGCAATATGCCGCCGGCATGGATCAAGCTCGGCCTACAATGGGGTAACTCCTATAACACATGGAAAAAACTGTTCGAGGACATGGGCTACACTGTGATAGTGGAAAAAGCCCCGGCTGAGCGCGGCGGCAATTTTTCAGCTGATCTGCGTGTGATATCGCCCGATGCACGCCTGCGCATGGATCTCGAATTTGATTTCAGGCCCGGACGCGACGACACTCCCGGCACTCTGTACAGCATCAGCATGACAGCTCAATGACCATGAAGATGGCACGAATTCATAGAGCTTTCCTGTTGCTATTATGGTTGTTCATCTCTTTGGAAACCTACGGGCAGCAGATGTATTTGGATGGATTTAGGGCGGCCAGGATGGATCTCTCGGCCGCCACAAATCCGCGCTCCGATCTCAATGGCAATGCCTGCGCGCTCGTTAAAGTGAAATTCGACCTTCCAAATGTCGTGTTCCGGGGAAATGTTGTCGGCGATGTGAAATACGACAACATCGAATATTGGGTGTACATGCCCCCCGGCTCCCAGCAGTTACGCCTGTACCATCCGAAGTACGACACTCTCATAGTGAATTTCGGCCAATACGGGGTGAAGAAGCTTGAGGCTAAAACGACCTATGAGATGAGCGTGAAACTGATGAGTTTTTCGCTTACTGTGCAGAGAGGTCCTATCGAACAGGGAGAATACGATTATCGCTCCAAGCGTTACCATAGTGCGCTCGGATTATTCCTGTCTGAACCGGACAGCGCGGTGGCCCAGCGGTATATAGGCATAATGTATCTCTACGGCGAGGGCATACCTGCCAATGAACAGATTGGCCTTGATTGGATCGGTAAGGCTGTGGCGCAGGGCGATACTGAAGCGATGATTGAGTTGGGAATATATAAACTGTATGAGGTAAACGGGCCGGAATCGGCGCAGGAAGCGTATGAGTTGTTTAAAAAGGCCGGCGATGCCGGAAATTCGAGTGGCTATGACTGCGTGGCGCGCATGTATAAGCAGGGGCTCGGCTTCGGGCAGGATTACGCCAAGGCTAAAATATGGTTTGAAAAAGCCATTGCACATGGCAATACTTCCGCCATGAACGGTCTTGGAGCAATGTATCTTGATGGAGCAGGCGTAGTTCAGGATTATGCCAAGGCAAGGGCTCTTTTTGAGCAGGCTGGCCGTAGGGATGAGCCTCTGTGCAATCTTGGGATAATATATTATAATGGGCTCGGCGTGGATGTGGACTACGACAAGGCTTTCGACTATTTCCAGCAGGCATCTGGATTGCGGCACGCTTTTTCGCAGTTGATGTTGTCAGTGATGTATGCCAAGGGACAAGGTACGGACAAAGACCCGTATATGGCCTTTGAAATGCTCAAGGATTCGGTGGAAAACGGATGTGAGGATGGAATCCCGACCTTGGCATATTACTACTACTCCGGTATAGGTACCGATGTGGATAAAGCCAAAGCCAAAACTCTGTTTGAGCAAGCAGCCCGTAATGGCGACAAATATTCGCAGGACTTTCTGAGCAAACAGACTTTCTGAGCGATAGCGCATACAGAACCGCCTCCACAACGTCGCCGCCGATTTGCATATATCGGCAAAAAGATGTAACTTTGCGCATAGAAAAGCCGCGGCTCTACCGTGGCTTGTGTACCAAGCCGGCAAGTTCTTTGCCTACAGACCGATATAAGTGGGTGAGTCCCTTATATACCCGAAATACCAGTGCTCCGGACCTCTGTTATGCTATTGATTGTGGCAATATAGGGGGAAGAAAAGGAATGCAGTTGCGTTACAACGGGTTAAATTGCGAAATTGAATACAAAACTGCTGAAACTGAGGCTGCTGCCCCTGTTTCGGCAGTTGACGTATTTGAAGATATCCTTGCCACACTGCCGCTGAAAACCCGCGGCAGCTACGGCAAGGCGCTCCGTGCGTTCAAAAAGTCGTTGCAGGGTGGGGCGCCCACGCTTTCCGCGCTTTCCGTATCGCATGTGAAACAATGGATCGCAGCGATGGCTACCGATGGCGTGCGGCTTTCCACCGCATGCCATTATCTCGACTGCATGTCGGCGCTTGCAGGGAAAGCCGTTGAAGCCGGCTACGCACTCGACCGGGAGGTGTTTGCCCACGCTCCCCAGCGCGCTGCTTCCGGCGAAATCGTCACCTCGCCCGACGCATTGCTCGCCATAGGCCGGCAAGCACGTCCAGGCAACGCACAATGCGCCTTATCGTCCGACCTCCTTCTATTCTCGCAATACAGCGGAGGAATGCCCCTGGGCGAGATAATAAAACTCGAACAAGCCGATGCCGGGACTTTCCGCGGCCCGTGCGCCGAAATCGCCGCACGCTATCGCTCGGAACGTCGGCGCGCGCTATTCCCACTCAGCCAGAGCCGTAGGGCGCACGCCTCTATCGAGGCCGAACAGAGCCGCCGCATCGGCGCGCTGCTATCGTCGGCAGGCAGCGGCCTGCGCGACTATAGCCCCGGCGTGGCCGTGGCCCTGTGGGCGGCTGCAGCTCTCGCGGCAGGTATTGAACCGTCCATAGTGCGCGCATGTATAGGCGATGCCGACACAGGCACGGCACTTCAGCTTGTCGACCCCGCCTCCGGCGTCGATGTCTCTGCCGTGCATCTATCCGTGGCCTCTTTCGTGTCGCATGCTCCCGAGCGGTGGCATGCCATGCGCCTCAGGCGCGGCATCCTTCCGGCCGATGTGGAGGCGCGCATAGCCGCCGCCGGCCTATCCATGCCCGCCACTTTCTATCCCATGACCGAAGTGGTGCGCCGTGTTGGCCACCGCATGCAGCGCGACATCCGTGCTTTCATCCCCGACGTGCTGTTCTTCAAAACCACCGACACGGCCATCGCGCCACTGCTGCGCACCATCGGCGATATAGCCTGGTGCTACCGCGAGACCAACTCGCCGCAATCGCCATACGCAGTGATATCCGATGCGCAGATGCTTGCTTTTCAGCGCATAATCGGCAGCTTCACCCCCGATGTGGAGCTTATGCGGCCGACACTCCGCGACCTCGGCATCGGTCGCCGCGTGCGCATCACCGCCGGCGCCATGTGCGGCTACGAAGGAGTGATCCACGACGTTCCGGCCTCCCTCCCCGGCCATCTATGCTCCAAGCGCCGCATCTTCAGCATCAGCTTCCTCAGCGACTTCGGCATGCAATGGTCCGTCGATATCGACGAGGCATTCATAGAAGAGCTATAGCTCCATACCGAAGGAGGCCACAGAACCTCGATAATGAAAGTTTTTTTGTCACATAGCAGCCTGCAAAAGAGTTTTGTGCGCAGCGTTGCAGACTATCTGGGACGCGATGTCGCAATAGTCGATGAGTATGTTTTCGAGAGCGGACGCGACATTTGGAGCGAAATCCGTTCGTCGATAGAGACATGCGACATTTTTGTGTTTATGATAACACGCGATGCGCTCAAATCGGACTGGGTCAGAGACGAAATCACCTATGTCCGCCGGCTCGTCGACCGTGAGAAAGTGTCGTTCCTTGCCTACATACTGGACGACACGCAACCAACCGACGACGACATCGAACCATGGATTCAAAAAATCATACTGAACAAGTTCATAAGCCCGCGGTTGGTGGCGCGCAACATAAAGCGCGAGATATCAAACCTTTGCTTGAAACGCCATCAGGTCAACGACTACCATGGGTATCTGTTTGAGGGCCGCGACAATGAGATGGCACGGTTGCGCACGCTTATCAACCATACTGAGCAGGAAAGTCTCCGGGCGCTGATAGTTTCGGGCCTGCCGTGCTCCGGGCGCAAACGCCTTTTGCGGCAAGTCATCAACATACATCTGCGGCCCGACCAGGATTTGAAATACCACCCGATATATCTTAAGCTTGACGCCGACGATTCTCTCCCCGAAGTCATCGGCATATTGAACGATTACACATCGCTATATACGCGCGATGAATTGATAGGCAAGTTGCAGACTAAGGACGACATGCTCGAAGCCGCCGCCCATCAGTTCAACACACTTATGAAAGCGCGCGAGCGGGTGGTGATAGACGACAATGGTGCAATCGTACTGCGCAACGGGCATATAGTCGACTGGTTTGTCGACATGCTCCGCAATGCCGATCTTTCCTCGCAGATACATCTCTTTGTAGCAGCGAAAAACGCCATCACTGCACGTGTCGGCAATGCCATGCCGGTGGTGTCGCAACGTATATCCACACTCGACAAAGATGCCATGCGCAGCCTTCTGCATGCCTATTGCCGCCTCACCGGCACAGAGGTGCGGAATGAAAATGAAGACGAATATCTGGACGCGTTCAAAGGCTATCCCGATGTGCTCTACCACACCGTCGATATTCTAAAGTCGGAAGGTGTTGCCTCGGCAAAGAAATACATGCAGGGAGCGTCCGGCATCCATGAGCACGAAATAGGCGAGAGCGTGGCGCGGTTCCGGGAAGAGCCTGTATCATTCGCACTTCTCGTATTGCTGTCCCGTTTCGAGTTTATTTCATTTGCCACGCTTGTCGATATCTTTGGCGAAAAAGAAGAGACAGTCATAAACATACTGGATGATTTCAACCGGGCCGGCATCTGCGAGGTATTTGGCAAGCAGTGCGATTACTATCGCCTTGTTCCTCCCGTGCGCGACTACGTCACACGCAATAAATTGCAGCTGCCCGGAAAATACAACTCCCGCCTGCGGTCGCGTCTGCTGCAGTATGTGTCGGCTCTGGAGACCGGCGAGGATGCCACTTCCGATTTCGGAACCACGCTTATGTCCGTCAAGGAACTTGTGAAGCAAAAAGGCGTGAGCCGTCTCACCGACAAACTGCTCCTGCCCACATTTGTGCTGAAGGTGATCATGGAAGAGTACAACGCAGGCAACTATGACTCCGTAATCACCCTGGCCCGAAAGGCGCTTTACGACTATCATCACAACAACTACGAATCGCAGCTCACGCCCATACGCTACTGGATGTGCCTCGCCATGGCACGCCGCAACAACGACGACGTGATAAAGGAATCCGAGCAACTCAATCACTACAAATGCCATTTTGTGCGCGGATTCTACTATTCATGCCTCAAAACACCCGACTACGCGAAAGCAGCCGGGGAGTACAAAGAAGCACTCCGCGACGCTTTTTCTTACGAAAGGCTCGACGGCATCAAAGCCAAGCACCAGCTCGTGGTGTGCTATCAGAAAATGGGTCAGTACGACAAAGCCGTCTCCCTCGCCCGCGAGTGCAGCGATAGCGACCCATCAAACGCCTACTATCTGCAGGCATATTTCGAATGCCTGCTTAAATCACGTGAGCGCGACCCCAAGATAATGTCGGGACTGATCGACCGGATGCGCCACCTGCATGAGGCCAGCAGCCAGGCAGTGGCCAGCGGTATGGACGCCCAGCTCAGCTATTTTGTCTACGGCAATTACTCCGTGGCTAAAAACACCCTGCGCATAGCTATCGAAAACGAAGGCGACAACAAAATCCGCGAGATGCTTTTCCGCATACTTAAAGAAATCACCAACGCCGCCAACGACCGGCAGACTTACGACCAGATGCGCCGGGAGTTTGTGTAGTTTTTCATGGTGGCAAATAAATTCAACCTATACTCAAATGCGTTATTCAGATAATAAACGAATTGCAAAGAATGCAATATTCCTTTATATCCGAATGATTGTTGTTATGGCTGTTTCCTTGTTCACGACAAGGTTGATATTAGCCATATTGGGAGAGACGGATTACGGTATCTACAACATAGTTGGAGGTATCGTAGTAATGCTTTCTTTTTTCAACTCTTCGTTGACAATGGCTACGCAGAGATTCCTCTCGTATACACTTGGCCAAAATGATAAAGAAAAGTTCAATAAAATCTTAAATGCCAGTTTAGGCTGCTATATAATGATTTCTGTAGTCATTATAGTATTAGCCGAAACTGTTGGTCTATGGTTCGTTAACACGCAGTTAACGATTCCAGCTCATAAGATTTATGCAGCTAATATTGTGTATCAATTCACTATTGTCACATTTATTATCGGTGTTTTACGTATTCCTTTTGAGTCTGCTGTTATTGCTACCGAACGAATGTCATTTTATGCGTATCTAAGTGTCATTGAAGCGCTACTTAAACTTGCAGTTGTTGGTCTACTATACTTTTGTCAGGGCAATAAATTAATCAATTATGCAGCTTTCATGATGCTCATACCTTTAGGCAGCATCACTGCCTTTGTAATTTATTGCATAAAAAAAATAGGTTGTGTTTTGAGGTTGTTTTTTGAAAAGAGTCTTTTCAAGGAATTATTCAGTTATACAGGATGGACAATGCTGGGGAGTATTGCAAATGTTGTTGCGCGACAAGGTGGAAACATTCTTATTAATATATTCTACGGAGTTGTTGCTAATGCGGCCTTTGGTATAGCATCACAAGTTAACACTGCGTTTAATTCGCTTGTTGGAAATTTCCAAACAGCCTTTAAACCACAAGTTATAAAACTTTTTGCTGCAAACAAAACAAATGAACTCAACCAACTTATATATCGTACATCCAAATTCTCCTTTTTCCTAACATTTATATTATTCTTGCCTGTTTGCTTTAATATTCAACAAATACTTTCATTATGGTTAGAGGAGGTGCCTCAATACACAGGAATTTTTGCAATATGCCTCATGGCGTATTGTTCAATCGATGCTATTCAAGCACCTCTGATTTTCTTGATATATGCGCACTCTAATATTCGTACATACCAATTGTGGCTTAGCTCTCTTTTGATATTAAATTTGCCTATTTCTTATATTTGTCTAAAATGTAATTACCCACCCACAATAGTGCTGTATGTATATGTGTCATTGAATTTTGTTTCGGCATGTATTAGGACTGTTTATGTAAAGAGCTTATCGGCCTTCCCATCAGCTAATTATGTTAAAAAAGTTATTGTCCCAGCTATTTACGTTATTTTAGTATCAACAATATTATCATATGCAATTAAACAATTACTGGATATTTTTATTCTTGAAATACTATTGATATTCATCACTACAGTAGCAGTTTCTTATTTTTTAGGTCTGAATTCTCATGAAAAGAACGTGATAAATATGGCAGTGTGTAGATTTTTAAAAAGATTTGCCAGAAGATTAGGCATTAGAGAGAACCGTAAATATATAGATTATATTAAAAAAGGCGAGAATTGCAGACTGATAGATTGCACATGTTCTTCAGAACCATATCTTGTTAGAATTGGGAACCATGTATCTGCTACAAAAACGCATTTCGAAACGCATGACGGAGCAGTTTGGATTTTTAGAGATCGTTATCCAGATTGGGATGTAATAAAACCTATAACAATTGGCAACAACGTATATATAGGCACAGGTTGTACCATATTACCTGGTGTTACAATAGGTGATAATGTAATAATTGGCGCGGGATCTATCGTTACCAAAGACGTTCCGGATGGTTGTGTTTATGCTGGTGTACCTGCAAAATTCATAAAGACGATAGAGGATTACCAACAGAAAATTCGTTCAGATATTCACGCAACGAAAGGTCTGAGCGCCGAAGATAAGAAAAGATATTATTCAGATCTGTATAACATGTGATCTTCTGATTAATAATTATTTAATAACTCCAAATAAGACATGGCTCCATCTTTTCAGTAGACACATTTGTTATGAAAAAAGCAGTAATATATACATCTCTCACGGGTGGCTACGATAATTTGCCGCAATACGAGGTACTTGACGATTATTTTGACTATATCTGTTTTACCAACGATTACCCCGAAGGCTCTCGTGTAGGGCAGTGGAAGATACGGTCGATACCCGTGCAGCTTGCCGATAACACACGTTTGTCGCGCTACGTAAAACTCATGCCCCATGCTGTATTTCCCGACTACGAGTATTCAGTGTGGCTTGATGCGAACCTCGCTATCACTGATAGCTCTATCTACGATATATTAAAATCCCATATCTCCGCCGGCGAGTTTTGGTGTGCGGTCAAGCACCCGCTACGCGATTGCATTTATGAAGAGGCCCGTGCATGCATTTTGATTGGAAAAGCTGCGTTTAATGAAATTCAGCCATTTACGAAATTCTTAAAAAGTAAGCATTACCCAAGGAAATTTGGTCTATTTGAGAATAACTTTATACTACGGAAGCATAATGATGGGGCAATTAAGGCTATCGATGATGATTGGTGGAGTATTTATATGGCATATTCTAAGCGAGACCAATTAAGCCTCTGCTTTTTGTTTTGGAAACATGGATTTAAGCCGACATTATTGTTGCCTGAAGGAGTTTCTACACGAAACATTTCAGCAATAAAATATACGAGCCATGAATGTGTGCCCAAAAGAAAGAGACGGAAATTCTTATTGTATTGGGGCAATCGTATTCGCCTTTTATTCAGTAGTAGCTTTTAAACTTGTTTTATCATGGATGTTTCGATTGTTATTGTCAACTACCGAACCTCTGCGTTGGTAATAGAGTGTATTAACTCAATTATTAAGAATACTCAGTCGATTGATTATGAAATAATAGTCGTTGATAATGCGACAGAGCCCAATTTGGCAGATGAACTGAGTGATCTGTTTGCGGATAGAGTGAAAACAATTATTCTTGAAGACAACATTGGTTTCGGTCAGGCTAATAATGTGGGCTTTCGGTATGCGAGCGGGCGAAATGTGCTATGTCTGAATCCGGATACTATTGTTTTGAACAATGCGATAGCTATTATGTCGGAGTTTCTCGACAGAAAAGAAAATGCAGGTGCTTGTTGTGCAAATTTATACGATGAGAATATGCAGCCGACGCACTCATTTATGCGTGTATTGCCAGGGCTTGCTACTGAAATAAACAGAATGTTTTTGAGAAAACCACTTGCGTGGATATATGGAAATAATTTTGAGCATAATTTTACAAAGTCTGAGTTGGCTGTAGGATATATTTGCGGTGCTTCCATGATGGTGAAAAAACAGATCCTTAATCAAACAAAGGGTTTTGATAAGAGTTTTTTCATGTATTATGAGGATACGGATTTATCATGGAGGATAAAACGTTTGGGTTGTAAATTGTATTCTATCCCATCTGCCAAAATTCAGCATCTTGAGGGGAAGAGTTATAAGCGTGATAAAAAAGGTAGAAACCGGCAGAAATCTCTCCAAATAGAAAAATCATATTATACTTTTCTGAGAAGGCGTTATGGCAAAGCAGCCAGTCTAATTATATTATTCAAACAAATTCTTGATAAGATAGCAAAACTAAGACAATGCGAATAGCTTTTATATATCGTGGGCTGCGTCTCTCTTATGGTAATGGGATTGTCAGCCAGGCCATGACTTGGAAAAAATGTCTGGAGAGTAGAGGGCACGAAGTTGTTATGTGTTCGCCTTGGGATAACAATGAGTTTGCCAAATGCGATGCGATACAACTTTTTGGATATGATGCAGATTTAGTAGATTCTGTAAACTTGTTGTATAAGCAAAACAAAAACATTTTCATCGCGCCGATTTTCGACCCTGATTATTCGTGTATGAATGCGAAAATTCGCTCGCTATGTTCTATCAGGCCACTACTATTGTATAATAGGTTCAGTGCGCTTCGTGCAATCAAAGGCCAAATGGCCGGCGTAATGGTACGCAGTCGTTTTGAGGCAGATTACATTATTAAATCCTTTGGCTATACCGATGCGCAATGCAAACTTGTCATGTTGCCGTCGGGCGTAGAGCCATCGGAGGAAAGAAACTCAGAGCGCGAGCCATATTGCTTTCACATGAGTTTTGTCACCGATGGGCGAAAAAATGTAAAGCGTCTTATAGATGCCTCTGTGAAATATGGTTTCCGTCTTGTTCTTGCCGGGAAAATCCATTACGAAGAGGAACGAAGACGGTTCATGGACTATATCCAGGATAAACCTAATGTAGAGTATCTCGGGTTCATTTCTGAAGAAGAAAAAATTCGGCATTACCGCACAGCCAAAGTCTTTGCATTGCCAAGTCTGAATGAAGGCGTTGGCTTGGTAGCTCTTGAAGCTGCTGCATATGGTTGCGAGATTGTGATAACAAGCCTGGGAGGCCCTAAAGAATACTATGGCGATTTGGCTGAGGTTGTAAATCCGTACAGTATCGATGAAATCGGGAGCGCCGTGAGCCGTCTGATTGATAACGAAATTATGCACCAGCCCATGCTGGCGGATTATGTGCACGCTGAATTTTCGAATGAATCCGTTGGCGAAAAACTGGAGCGCATATATTCTGGTGAAATGTAAATCTTAATCATAATACGGAATGAATGTCTTTTCAGCAAAATTCAATCGTCGTTTATTTTTCCTGATTCTGTTCTCGCTGTCAACATCATTGTCTATATTTACTGCACCAGTGGATAATAGAAATTATTTTCTTATTGGCATGATGTTTATAGGGCCGCTGATAGTATTGCTTTCCGGTCGGTTTTTACATAAAATTGATATTCCCATTATAGCATTAGTCGTTTTAATTTTTTGTACGCAGCTATTTTTTAATTCATCAAGTTTCAGAGCATCAACTGTAATGTTCAGCTGTATGTTCTTTTTTTATTTTTTGGCAGCCGTCCGAGTGTTTATTAGCAGTAAAATGAGATATGTGCAATTGCTTGCAATGCTTAAATGGTTAATTATTGCCTATTGCGTTGTGCTGATTGTTCAGCAATTGTCTTTTATAGTTGGGCTACCAATACCAAATCATATCATGGGAGGAGAAATTGGGGAACGATTCAATGCTTTGGCTGCAGAGCCAAGTCATACGACAAGGTTTGTCGGTGTATTGTTTTACTCATATTTAATAATTGCCGACAGACTCTCCGGACAGGCTGTTTCAATGATAAATAGCTTCAGGCAAAACAGATTGGTGTGGATAAGTGCACTATATGTTATGATTGCAAGCCTGAGTGCCACAGGTATGTTTGTGTTGGCGCTAATAATGACCAAATACATAAGCAAGAAAAATTGTATTATAGTAGCCGCACTTTTGGTGGCAGTATTTACGATTGGTGTCAATTCCGACTTTAAGCCACTTCATAGAAGCACTGTTTTTCTTGAGGCTGCAGTCACCGGCGATTATGATAAGATGATTAAGGCCGATCACAGTGCGTCAATAAGAGTAGTTCCAGTGATAATGTGTATTAAAAGAATCAATGTATTCTCTTTGCGCTCATGGGTTGGCGAAGGTATTGATTCGGTCAAAAGCTGGTTTTATATGAAGGGTGTTAAGAAAGGTACTGCAGGAGGAGCTATGGCCAGTTATACCGTAGAGTATGGCCTTTTGGTAGCCTTGTTGTTCCTCGGCTTCAGTTTTTGGTGTTGTTTCGACCCTCAGCATAAATTGCCAACCATCGGATTATGGGTGCTGTGTGTGTTCATGATTGGTGTGAATACACAGATAGGTTGGTTGTGCATATTGATGCTTTTTATTGATAAACGATATCGTGTGAATAATGAGAACAAAGGTTTTCTACAACAAGCCGCCTGAGGCATGCTACGGTTGCCAGGCTTGCTCGGAGGCGTGTCCGGTGGATGCCATAAAGATGCAGCCCGATGAAGAGGGATTCCTATTCCCACGGATTGATACTGACAAGTGTATAGAGTGTGGGCTTTGCGAGCGGTCGTGCCCCACGCAGGATTCGGTTTACAAGCCGCTTATGCACATCACTCCTGCGGAGGTCGATGCGGCCTGGGAGAAATCCTTAGATGCCCGTCGGTGCTCTACATCGGGGGGAGTCTTTTTTGCAATTGCATCCCGGTGGGTGGAGAATGGCGGAGTGGTGTATGGCGCTGCTTTCGACAGCGATATTGTGGTGCGCCACACCCGTGTGGATACTCTTGCTGCGCTGGATTCATTGCGCGGTTCAAAATACGTGCAGAGCAATGTCCAAAACACCTTTCGCGAGGTCCGGGCTGATTTAAGATCCGGGCTGAAGGTTCTGTATTCAGGCACTCCTTGTCAGATTGCCGGATTGCGGTCGTTCCTTAAAAAAGATTTTGATAATCTTGTCACCATTGACCTCGTGTGTCATGGAACACCAAGCCCGATGGTTTTTAAAGACCATATAGCGTATATCGAGTCGCAACATGGTATTCGGCTTAAGGATTATAAGTTCCGGGAGAAACATAGTGGATGGAGAGCATACATAAAATACGTATTCAGTGATGGAAAGTCCGCACTGAACTCTTTGGGCAAGGATTTCTATGCGTTTTCGTTCTATCGGTCGCGCTTTGTACGTCGCAGCTGTTTTATGTGCGACTTTTCATGTCCGAAGCGTGTCGGCGACATCACGTTATCCGATTTCTGGCATGCCGAGGATCACTATAAGCAGCTTCGTCTGCAGCGCAAATACGGATTTAATATGGTGATGTGCAACACCGAGAAAGGTCGAATGGCCTATGCAGCTGCAGCTGATCTCATGGAGCACATGACTGTACCGTCAAAAGTGGCAATTGAAGGTGATGTGCGCTTGCGCCACACTGAGGATATGCCGGCAGAACGCTCGGAGATGTTCCGCCTATATCGCGAAAACGGATATGAATGGATGAAAACGCATAAAGGCTATCATCCTGGACTTAGGGATCGCCTTGTACCGAATTGGTTAAAGAATATCGTAAAAGAAATTCAGGCACGTATATGAAAATAGGGATTCTAACGCGCCGCTACGGACATAACATGGGGTCTTCTCTGCAAGCCTATGCTATGGCAGAACTCATCCGCAGTCTCGGCCACGAAGCCGAGATAATAGACTATGATGAGAGTTCTGCGCATCTTACATGGAAAATACGTCCGCTCATGGAGCATCTTCAGTGGAGCATGCATCTTTACAAAAATGCTGCGAATAAGGAGTATCTCGCCCACAGGATGGCGCAGGAAAAGCGCTTTGCCGATTTTGAAAAACACTATTTGCCATTGAGCCGTGAGCGTGTGTCGTCCGCGCGTGCGCTACGTCGGATAGCTACTCGCTACGACAAGATAGTAGTGGGTAGCGACCAGATCTGGAGTCCGTTTTTGTTCGACCCGAATTATTTCGGCGCGTTTCTAAAGGAGAATGAACGTGCAAAGGTAGTACCGTATGCACCGAGTGTAGGCACTTCCGAGCCAGGTGTTTTCTCCGAACAGGAAATCAACTTGTTGCGTTCGCTTGCCCATCTTAGTTGCCGCGAAGAAGCCGGCGCAGTTATAATGTCGGAATTCACAGGACGAGAGGTTCCCACTGTTCTTGACCCCACACTGATGCTGGCCGCCGATACTTGGCAATCAATTTCGGGTAATCATGCTGTGCCAGCGTTGCCTGAAAAATACGTCCTTACATATTTCTTAGGCAAAGATATACCTCATGACGCAATCAGCAGTATTGCTGCTGATTGCAAGGCTAAGGTCGTAAATGTGGCCATGTTCAATAAGCCGAATGGAGTGATTGCCGATGTGCATGCCTGGCAGGTTGGACCTGGCGAGTTTCTCGCGCTTGTGGGTGGGGCCTCGCATGTGCTCACCGACTCGTTCCATGCTACAATCTTTTCTCACATATTCGATCGACCGTTCACTGTTTTTGAAAGGTTTAAGGCGTCGGAGCGGCAAAATCAGAATTCTCGCATACATACGCTTCTTTCTGTTCTTGGAAAGCAATCTTGTCTTTATGGCAGCAATGCATGTGATGCGGATTCTATATTTGAATTGCAGAAACAGAGTTCGCTGAACTATCTCAAAGCAGCGTTGCTATGAGAATCCGGGCTTTTCATCTTTTGAACGATTTCAGCGGCAGCCCGAAAGTACTTGAGATGGCGCTGAGAGGTCTGGCTGCCCGTGGGCACTATGTGGAATTGTGTACATCGCGTGGGGGAGTTCTTGATTCTTTGACCGACGCTGGCGTTGATGTGCGCTATTTCTCTTACAAGTTTTCTTCAAATCTGCCACTCACTGCATTGCGCATGCTCGTGGCGCAGATGAGGATGTTTGGGATGGCTTTTGCTTGTGGGCGCAAAAACACTACGGTGCTGGTAAATACAATTCTGCCGGTAGGTGCGGCATTAGGGGCATGGATGGGTGGTGCACGTGTTGTGTATTATTACCACGAGAACGCCTACATAAAGAGTGCGTTCTACCGTGTGTTGGCCAAGTGCATGCTTCGCTTTGCGCGGCGCATCTTGTGTGTGTCGGATTTCCAACGCTCATATCTTCCGTCCGATAGTCCTGCCGTGGTTGTGCCAAACGCTTTGCCGGCATCCATGAGCTCAGCCTTGGTATATGACTCGGAATCGGCCTACGCTCGCCGCACGGTGCTTATGGTTGGTTCTTTGAAGCGCTATAAGGGAGTCAATGAATTCTATGCTATAGCAGCAGGGATGGAGGATGTGCGTTTTATCTTGGTAGTGAACGACACCGAAGAAAACATTGCAGCCTATGAGGAGCGCTTCGGATTGCAGCGCCCCGCCAATCTCGCGGTATATCCGCGTCAGAGCGATATCGCGCAGTTCTACAATCGTGCATCCGTGGTGTTGAATCTAACCGACCGGCGGGAGGTAGTTGAAACATTCGGCCTTACGGCGCTTGAAGCTATGACTGCCGGGCTACCGGTAGTGGTGCCCACAGAGGGTGGTGTTGCGGAATTGGTGACAGATGGTAGCGAGGGCTTTAAAATTGATGTGGCAAATGGTATAGCCCCTTTTATTGAACATCTGCGCATGATGCTGGACAATCGCGAAATCTATATGCGTATGGCGGCTTGCGCCCGCGCCAAAGCAGCCGGCTATTCCGAAGATGAGTATATCAAAAATTTTGAAAAGCAACTAAGTGATGAACAGTAGAGGCAAGAACATTCTTGTGTTGAGCTATGTAGTTTCGCCATATCGAGGTTCGGAAGCATCTGTGGCATGGAATTATATTACAGAAATGTCGAAAGAGCACCATCTCACAGTGCTGTATGGCTGTGGAGGACTGCATCTTGGCGACAATGACGATATGGAGCGATGGCTAGCAGAAAAATCAATGCCGAATGTCGATTTTGTATTTGTGAAACCCAATTCTCTCAGTAGGATTCTCAACTGGCCAAACCGTAAGGGCTTTTTCCCTATGTGCTATCATCTGGCCTATCGTGCGTGGCATCGTACGGTCTATAATGTGGCTCGTGAACTTGTGGCCGAGCGCCATTTTGATCTAATACATTATCTTGGCTCAAGCGGGTATTCTCAGCAAGGATATCTTTGGAAATTGGACTTGCCTTATATGCGTGGCCCTATGGGTGGATTTAATATAGCCCCGGATTCAATGTTGTCTGAACTGCCGGCGTTGCAGCGATTAAGGTGGAAATTTCGCAATTGGCATATCAGAAAAGATTTGAAAAGAAACGATTTTTTGGCAGAAGCTGTTCGTTGCACGGATGTGATAATAGGTGCTACGTCGGAAAATGCGAGGGTAATAAAACGGCATTTCGGTAAAGACTGTGATTATATGCCCGAAAACTGCATGCGTAATCCCGGATATATCTGCAATGACCGTTTTGAGGCTCCCGGTGAACTGAATATCATGATGGCCGGTCGGCTCGATGCAAATAAGAATAATATACTGTTGCTTCAGGCAATCTCGCGGATGACACACGCTGATAAAGTTCATGTGGATTTTGTAGGCGATGGCCCCATGCGTCCGGCTCTTGAACGCTATATCGCCGACAATAAACTGGGCAATATAGTAACTATAAGGGGCATGATGCCTCGTGATAAGGTGCAGGAGCTTTTCGACAACGCCCACCTGCATGTGGTCACATCAGTATCCGAGGGAAATCCCACTGTCGTTTGGGAAGCAATGGAGCATGGGGTGCCCACTCTCACGCTTGACCATTGCGGAATGGCTGATGTCGTTGATGAAAAATCGGGTGTGAAAATCTCCATTGGCACGTCCGAAGAAATGTCAGCAGCAATAGCCGTTGCTTTAGATGCATTGGTAGAAACCCCGGAGCGCCTGAAGCAACTCTCTGAAGGAACAATTGAACGCAGTACAATATATCAATGGGACGAGCGCCGTCGCAAATTCAACCAATACTATGACCAGACAATTGCAAATTACAACAACCGCCTCAAGACCCACCCGCATTGCTGAGTTTGATGGCATTCGTGCTTTCGCCATACTCATGATAATGACTTGTCATGTGTCGTATGGTTTGCAACCGAATAGTCCTGTTGGTCAATATCTCGGAGGAACTTTCAACTTTGTGTTTTTTATCATGTCGGCATTGCTTGCCGGCCTGTCCGCAAAACCTGCCGTTGCTGAGGGCGCAAGAAAATATATGGGTAGGCGTCTGCTCCGTATAGTCCCGGATTTGTGGTTGTTTCTTACTGCCTATTTGATTGTCGCACTCGCATGTGGAATGCAGATGCCACCAAAGGCTGTAGCTATGAACTATGCTATGCTTGGATGGTTCGCTAAGCTGCCGCATATCGGTCATCTGTGGTTTGTGACAATGATTATGATGTGCTATGCCATGTTCTTTTTACTTAACCGCTTCCGCCATTCTTCATTTGCAAAAATAATATTTACAGTAGTGTGTGTTACCGGACAAGTGGCGCTTGAGAGGATAGGGATGCCAGGCTATATGTTTCTTATTCTTCTCGTGTGCGGATTCGTCTACCTTTACGCACAGCATATTGTGATGTATGCGTTTGATTGCCAGCGATATATATATATATATATAATAGCTTTGGCTGTAAATGGACTTTTCCTGTGGATGTTGTACCGCAATGTTGTGTCAATAGGCCATCTTCCATATTACTACATTTCATGCGTATGCGGAATATTAGCCATAGTGAGTCTGTTTGCTGCATTTAGAAATGTTAAGATTGGGAAGATTGTTTTGCTTATTTCTGCTTTAAGCTATCAACTGTATCTTGTACATCATCCCCTGTGCAATTTGTCTATCTACAAGCCTGTGGTTGAAAAACCTTACCTTGCAGTGATTTTAGTTTATGTGCTTAGTTTCGTACTCGCGTGGCTGTTGAAATCCGCAACCGATAGCATTGTCAAACTTACAAGAAAATGAAAAAAGTAGCTATAATAGGCACGCAAGGCGTGCCGGCCAACTACGGCGGTTTCGAGAGCTTGGTGGAGAATCTGCTGGGCGAGAATTGTCCGGCCGACATTCAGTACACGGTATATTGTTCGGGCAAGGATATGCCCCTCAAGCAGAAGGAGTACAAAGGCGCCAGGCTGCGTTATGTGCCTCTGCATGCCAACGGGGCCCAGTCAATACCATACGACATCGTGTCGATGTGCCGCGCGCTGCGTGGCTACGATGTCGTGCTGGTGCTCGGGGTGAGCGGGTGCCTCTTTATGCCGGTTTTTAAGTTGCTGTGCCGCGGTAAGGTGATAGTCAACATCGACGGGCTGGAGCATCGACGCGCCAAATGGGGAAATACTGCCCGCAAGGTGTTGCGATCCTCCGAGGCCATGGCTGTGAAGTATGCCGATGTGATAGTGGCCGACAACAAGGGCATTCAGGACTATGTCACGGAAACTTATGGCAAGCCGTCCGAACTTATAGCCTACGGTGGGGATCATGCGAAGCGCGATCTTCCGGCCGACTACGTAGACGCCACGCTTGCGCGCTATGGCGTGGAGCGCGGGCGCTATGCCATCACGGTGTGCCGTATCGAGCCGGAAAACAACAGCCATGTGATTCTGGAGGCATTCTCCCGCGCACCCGAACGAACGCTGGTGTTCATTGGCAATTGGAACCACAGCGAGTGGGCACGCAATCTTAAGGACAAATATTCCGGTTATCCCAACATCAAGATCCTTGATGCCATCTACGATCTCGATATACTCTATGCTCTGCGCTCCTCGGCCGGAATATACATGCACGGCCATAGCGCGGGCGGCACGAATCCATCGTTGGTGGAGGCTATGTTCTTCGGCATACCCATCATTGCCTGCGACGTGGTGTACAACCGTGAGACCACCGAAAACCGTGCCGCCTATTTCACCACCGGCGACGAGCTTCTCGCTCTCCTGCAGGGAGAGATGCCATCCGGCGAGGCAATGAAGGAGATTGCCGCCCGACGCTATACATGGCGTCATATCGCCGACCAGTATGTATCGCTTTTTTGAATTTTAAATTATAATCCATATCTTTGTACCAAAACCACAGGCCAATGAAAGGAATAGTATTAGCCGGGGGCTCCGGAACGCGCCTCTATCCCATCACCAAGGGAGTGTCGAAGCAGATGTTGCCGATCTACGACAAGCCGATGGTGTATTACCCTATCTCCACGTTGATGCTGGCAGGCATCCGTGATATTCTGATAATATCGACTCCGACGGATCTTCCGGGCTTCCGCCGTCTGCTGGGCGACGGCAGCGATTATGGCGTGAAGTTCACCTATGCCGAGCAGCCTTCGCCCGATGGTCTGGCGCAGGCGTTCATCATCGGCAAGGAGTTTATCGGCGACGATTCGGCCTGTCTTGTCTTAGGCGATAATATTTTCCACGGTGCGGGCTTCTCGCAGGTGTTGCGCCAGTCGGTGGAGGCAGCCGAGCG
>CAJTOZ010000019.1 GCA_910578095.1 uncultured Muribaculaceae bacterium
CGTAAAATTGGCATGCAGGCATATTATACATCGCAAAGCGATGTCCCTACATTGCATGCGGTAACCTTGTGATGTCAACTTGGGTACTTTTGCGGATAACCATAAAGATAATGTTTAATTCATTGATTATTAATTCTTTTGTTTCTTTTGTCGTTTTGTGCTTCTGTACCCGCCGAAAATCTGATGTGATTTATGCTCCCACATTCAGGCTTTTGCTGATGTCGACCTGCTTTTTTGCCGCAGTCAGCAAAAAAAACTGCAAAAAAGTGCTGAATACTTGGAGAATTAAGCACAAAGTACTAACTTTGCAAAGTTTTTCAACCTACTCCTTCATGGGAAAGTTTACCGCATACAAGCTGCCGCTCAAGAGCCTGACCAAAGGCACACACACCTTTGACTATCATCTCGACAAGCAGTTTTTCTCCAACATGGAGAATGCCGACGTGCGCGACGCCGACATCAACGTGCATCTCACCGTCGACTATAACGGCGACGTGTATGCACTCTCTTTTGTCCTGACGGGAGAGGTGTTGCTGTTGTGCGACCGCTGTCTGGACGATCTGCATCTGCCCATCGACACCCGCTACGACATCACCGTGAAATACGGCGACGACTACAACGACGACAGCGACACGCTCCTCGAGATTCCCGACAGCGACAACTACCTGAACGTGGCCTACATGCTCTACGACACCGTGGTGCTGGCCATACCCATCAAGCACGTGCACCCCATGGGCAAGTGCAACCGCCAGATGTCGGCCATCCTGAAGAAGCACCGCGCCGGCGGAGAAGACGCCGACGATGTCGACTTCCTCGACGGCGCCGACGATGATGCGGCATCCGCTGCATCCGACCCCCGCTGGGACGCCCTCCGCTCGCTCGGAGGCTCCGACGAAGAGTAAAGCGAAAAACACCGCAACAACGACTGATACACCCGGCAAAGCCGAGGAGAGACTCGCCATCCCCGCAGGCCGCACCGGCAAAGAACATAAAACAAACAAAAACATTATAACCCAATGGCACATCCTAAACGCAAACAATCCAAGACCCGCACCGCCAAGCGTCGCACCCACGACAAGGCAGTTGCCCCCACGATCGCTCTTTGCCCCAACTGCGGCGCATGGCACATCTATCACACCGTGTGCGGCGAATGCGGCTACTACCGCGGCAAGCAGGCTATCGTAAAGGACGCCGCTATCTGATAGGCGGACGGAGCCACAAAGCAATCATGCCCTAAGAGCACCCCGCAGGCACTTAGGGCTGCTTTTTCGTTTTAAGGCGAAACCTTTTTCCCCCAACTCAACAAACACTACGCAATGCTTAACGCAAAAATCACAGGCATAGCATCCTACGTGCCCGATGAGCTCCTCACCAACGACGATCTCTCGCGCATGGTCGACACCAACGATGAGTGGATCACCACACGAGTGGGCATCAAGCAGCGCCACATCCTGCGCAAGGAAGGCGCCGGCTCGTCATATATGGGCATACAGGCCGTAAAACGCCTGTTTGAAAGCACCGGCACCGACGCGGCCGAAGCCGACCTCATAATCTGCGCCACCACCAACCCCGACTACCGCTTCCCCTCCACCGCCAGCATCATAGCCTACGGCGCCGGCATGACAGCATGCTACGGCTACGACATCCAGGCAGCATGCGCAGGCTTCATCGTGGCTCTTCAGGACGCCGCAGCCTACATACGCAGCGGAATGTACAAGAAAGTAGTGGTAGTGGCCGCCGAAAAAATGTCGTCCATGACCAACTACAAGGACCGCTCCACCTGCCCCCTCTTCGGCGACGGCGCAGCAGCTGTGCTCGTTGAGCCCACCGAGGAAAAAGGCGTAGGCGTGATCGACGCCGTGCTCCATGTGGACGGCATCGGCCTCGAGCACCTCATCATGCCCGCCGGCGGCTCCGTGAAGCCCGCGTCCCACGAAACCGTGGATGCCGACGAGCACTACATCTTCCAGGACGGACGCTATGTGTACAAGCACGCCGTGACCGACATGCTCACCTCCACACAGGATGTAATGAAGCGCAACGGCCTCACCGTGGACGATGTCGACTTCCTCATCCCCCACCAGGCCAACCTGCGCATCATCGAAGCAGTGGCCGACCGCGCCGGCTTCCCCATGGACAAGGTGCTCGTGAACATCCAGCACACCGGCAACACCTCCGCCGCCAGCATACCCCTGTGTCTCGACGAATACAAAGACCGCCTGCACAAGGGCTCCAAGCTGATGCTCACCGCTTTCGGCGCAGGCTTCACCTGGGGCGCCATGTATCTGGTGTGGGACATCTAATCCCGGGCCGGACGATAAAAAATAGCGAAGATAGCATCCTTTCGGGTGCTATCTTTGTTATATAATCAAAATTCAAGCATATATGGAACAAAAACATAAATCCGGCTTTGTCAACATCGTTGGCAACCCCAACGTGGGCAAATCCACGCTGATGAACGACCTCGTGGGCGAACGTGTGAGCATAATCACCTCCAAGGCACAGACCACACGCCACCGCATCATGGGCATAGTCAACACTCCCGAGTATCAGATTGTGTTCAGCGACACTCCCGGTGTGCTCAAGCCAAAGTACAAACTGCAGGAAAGCATGCTCGACTACAGCGAGAGCGCCCTGACCGATGCCGATGTGCTGCTCTACGTCACCGACGTGGTGGAGGACCCGACGAAAAACGCCGAATTCCTGGCCAAGGTGGCGAAAGAAAAGGTGCCCGTACTGCTTGTGATCAACAAAATCGACCTTGTGAAAGGCAATGAGCAGCTCGACGAGATAGTGGCCCGCTGGCGCGAGATGCTGCCCAACGCAGAGATATTCCCGACGTCGGCCAAGGAACACTTCAACGTGGCCAACCTGATGAAGCGCATCGTCGAACTCCTGCCCGAGGGAGAGCCCTATTTCGGCAAGGACGCCCTCACCGACAAGCCCGCCCGATTCTTCGTCACGGAAATAATCCGCGAGAAAATCCTTCTCAACTACGACAAGGAAGTGCCCTACAGCACCGAGGTGATAGTGGAGAAGTTCGAGGAAAAGGAAACCAGCATCCACATCATGGCCGTGATATACGTGGAACGCGACAGCCAGAAAGGCATCCTCATAGGCAAAGGCGGCTCGATGCTCAAGCGCGTGGGCACCGAAGCGCGCAAGGATATTGCCGCATTCTTCGACAAAAGCGTCTATCTGGAACTCTTTGTAAAAGTGGAACCCAACTGGCGCAACCGCGACAAGACACTCCGACAGTTTGGCTATATCGAATAATTAAGTTAAATTTGCAAAGCATATCAACAACAATCTCCATATGAGCCAACTCGTAGCCATAGTAGGCCGCCCGAATGTGGGCAAAAGCACGCTTTTCAACCGTCTGACGCAAAGCCGCACGGCTATTGTCGACGATACCGCCGGCACCACGCGCGACCGCCAGTACGGCAAGGTCGACTGGTGCGGGAGAGAGTTCTCCATCGTCGACACCGGCGGCTGGGTAGTGAACTCCGAGGATGTGTTTGAAAGCGAGATCAACAAGCAGGTGGAGCTCGCCATCGAGCAGGCCGATGTGATACTTTTCGTGGTGGACGCCATGAACGGCGTCACCGACCTCGACGACCATGTGGCCGAAATCCTGCGCAAGAGCCGCAAGCCTGTCATCCTTGTGGCCAACAAGGTGGACAGCAACGAATGGATGTACAACGTGCCGGAATTCTACTCTCTCGGCCTCGGCGAGCCATATCCCATATCGGCCGTCAACGGCTACGGCAGCGGCGACCTCCTCGATGAGGTGGTGAAAGATCTCCCCGAGCCCACCGACGATGAGGAAACCCTCGACGACATCCCCCGTTTCGCGATCGTAGGCCGCCCCAACGCCGGCAAAAGCTCCCTGATCAACGCTTTCATAGGCGAGGACCGCCACATCGTCACCGACATAGCCGGAACCACACGCGACAGCATTTACACGCGCTACAATAAGTTCGGCTTCGACTTCTATCTCGTCGACACAGCCGGCATCAGAAAAAAGAACAAGGTGCACGAGGACATCGAGTACTACTCCGTGATCCGCTCCATACGCTCCATAGAGGCCAGCGATGTGTGCATACTCATGATCGACGCCACGCGTGGCATTGAAGCGCAGGATGTGAGCATATTCTCTCTCATACAGCGCAACAAAAAGGGCCTCGTGGTGGTGATCAACAAATGGGACCTCGCCGAGGACAAGAGCACCGCGGCCATCAAGCACTACGAAAACGCCATCCGCGAGCGCTTCGCCCCGTTCACCGATTTCCCCATCATCTTCGCCTCGGCTCTCACCAAGCAGCGCATCTACAAGGTGCTGGAGACGGCCGTCGATGTCTACAAGAACCGTCGCCGCCAGGTGCCCACCTCGGAACTCAACCGCGTGATGCTTGAGGATATCGCCGCCTATCCGCCACCCAGCAACAAGGGCAAGTTTGTGAAGATAAAGTATGTGACCATGCTCAAAGGCGCGCCTGTGCCCACCTTTATCTTCTTCTGCAATCTGCCGCAATGGGTCAAGGAACCATATCGCCGCTACCTCGAGAACAAGATACGCGAGCATTGGGACTTCAGCGGCACACCAATCCAGATATTCATGCGCGACAAGTCGTAAAGACTTCCGCGTCCCCATAAAAAAGTCGCCCCGCAGACCGATGTCCACGGGGCGATTTGTCGTTCATTGCACCACACACGGCGGTGCGGCAGGAGCGTGGGTGCTCATTATACGCCACGCCTGCGGATAAAGATTGTTAGCACGGTTGCCCAGATTTTTCACAAAGCCGAGAGGCCTGCCGGCGTATTGAAGCAACACGATGCCACGGGGCGCTCCTTCGAGCGTCACCGCCTCGCGGCGCAGGTAGGCCAGGGCGGTGGCATAGTCCACGGCCACGGCAGGAAAAGCGCAGTCGCGCAATGAGGTGCTGAGCGCCAACGGTTGGGCCGGCAGTATGTCGCGCCCCTTTATCTGCGCCACCTGCACGCCGCGCGCTTCGGGCAAAAGCGCCGATACCGCACGCGGAACGGCACACACCGCTCCGGCAGCATCGGTGGCGACAGCATAATCGCCCTCGAGCCATGCGCCCACCGCTGCCGCGGCTGCATCAGGCTTGCGCGACGCGCGCGGCGTCTTTACGGCTGCTGCCGAAGCGTCGCCCGGCTTGCGGAGCACACACAGAAAAAGCCCCTCGCCGCGCACACGCCCGGGCAAGAAGCGGTAGCACGGCAAATCTATATCGATGCCGCGCACTATCTCGGGACGCTCCAGAGCCTCCACCGTTACGCCCCGGGCGCCCTTCCCGGCGGCAAGGCGCGCCACAATCTCCTCATTCTCCGTGCGGTTGAAAGTGCATGTGCTGTAGACAAAGGCACCTCCGGGACGCAGGGCCTCCCACAGAGCCTCGACGATGCGCCACTGCGTGCGGGCGCATTCCTCGACGAGCGCCGGGCTCCATTGGGCGGCTGCTTCGGCATCCTTGCGCATCATCCCCTCGCCGGAGCATGGCACATCGGCGCTCACAACATCGAAGGCCCCGCGCATGGACGCGAAACGCGCGGCATCGCCGCGCACGCAAGCCACACGCCCGTCGCCCCACTTGGCCACATTCTCGGCAAGCACGGCGGCACGTGAGCGGTCGTACTCGTTGGCCACAAGCATGGAGCCCTCGGGCAGACGCGACGCTATGGCCGTGGTCTTGCCTCCGGGGGCGGCACAAGCATCGAGCCAGCGCAGCGGAGCTCCCCCGGCCTCGGCGGCAATCTGCGCGGCCACGGCAGCTATGGCCATGGACGACGCGTCCTGTACATAATACAGCCCCTGATGCATCGCAGGGTCAAACGTAAACGCCTCGCGGGACGGCAGATATATCCCTTCGGGACACCACGGCACACGCTCAGCCGCAGCTGCGGCCGCGGCGCCTTTGGACGCATTGATGCGCACGCTCACCTCCGGCTCCGTGGAGAGCGCGTCGGGCAGCGAGGCAAAGTCGGCCCCCAGCCCGCGCAGCGAGGCTATGAATTCGGGCTTAAGCATCATTTTCCGATGTGCGTTTCCTCCCAGCGGTAAAGACGGTCGGCGGGGCGTATCTTCGCAGGCACAGGAATGGAGAACGCATCGCCCTTGACAGCCTTGGGCACCGACTTGAGATCGACACGGATGTCCTCTACCTTGAATATCAGCGCGCCGGTGGTGGGACCTGTGACCACCACTTCATCGCCCACGCACAGCTCGCCGGCCTCCATAAAGAACTCTCCCACGCCGAGACGCGAGTACCACTTCACGCCTTTGGCCACATAGCGCTTCACGCGCGTGGCGGAGGAGCCATACTTGGCCGACCACTCTCCCAGGCGGCGGCCCATATAGTAGCCGTCCCAGAAACCGCGGTTGAAAATCTTTCCGAGAGACGTGCGCCATCCGTCGATGCGCTCCGGCGTATAGGCGCTCTCGCCCGCGCACACAGCCTCGAGGGCCTGCGAATAGGCTTCCACGGCCACCTTGACATACTCGGGACCACGGGCGCGACCCTCGATTTTGAACACCCTCACTCCGGCCTCCACCATACGGTCGAGGAAATGGATGGTGCAGAGATCTTTGGGCGACATTATGTATTTGTTCTCCACTTCAAGGCTGTCGCCTGTCTCAAGATCGGTGACACTGTAGCCGCGACGGCATATCTGGGTGCAGCTGCCGCGGTTGGCGCTGCTGTTCATCTGATGCAGGCTCAGGTAGCACTTGCCGCTGACAGCCATGCACAGCGCTCCGTGGCAGAACATCTCGAGCCGCACAAGGTCTCCGTGCGGGCCGCGTATGTCCTCGGTCACAATGGCACGGTGTATGGCCTCCACCTGGTCCATGCTGAGTTCGCGGGCAAGCACCACCACATCGGCGTACTGCGCGTAGAACCGCACGGCCTCGATGTTGCTGATATTGCACTGCGTGGAGATGTGCACCTCCACGCCTTCGCTGCGGGCTATGGTGATGGCAGCGATATCGGACGCTATCACGGCCGATATGCCTGCCTCGCGGGCTGCGCGGCAGATATCACGGCAGGTGGCGAGCTCGTTGTCGTAGAGTATCGTGTTGACCGTCAGATAGGTTTTTACCCCTGCCTCGGTGCATATTCCTGCGATGGTGCGCAGATCGTCGAGAGTGAAATTGGCGCTCGATTTGGCACGCATGTTCAGCCCCTCCACGCCGAAGTAGACGGCATCGGCACCGGCATCGATGGCTGCGTGCAGCGACTCGTAACTGCCCACGGGGGCCATCAGTTCAAGTTCCTTGCGGTTCATATTGCGGTTTGTGTTTATGCATGACAAGCCGCGGGCGAACATGCCGTGGCACGTCCGCACGCGGCGGCTGTCTCTTTTTCTTTCAGATTTCTGTTGCCTTATTCAGCAGGAGTCTCGGCGGGGGCAGCCACGGGAGCTGCGGCAGGAGCCTCGGTGTCGAACTGGTTGGCGGCAGGCAGCTGGGCTGCGGCGGGAGCAACCGTGCGCACCTCTACGCCGCTCTGTGCCTTGGGCATCAGATAGGCGGAAGCTACGGAAAGCACCACGATGGCTGCTGCGAGCGTCCAGGTGGCTTTCTCAAGGAAGCTGTTGGTCTGACGCACGCCCATTACATTGCCGGCGCCACCGAACTGCGACGACAGACCGCCGCCTTTCGATTTCTGAATGAGGACAATGCCGATGAGCAGAACTGCTACGATGACAGTGAGAACGATGATTAATACGTACATATCTGTTTTACTGATGTTTATTCAATGTTTAAGGCACACGGCAGACACTCGCACGACTGCCCGCCGCGTTTTCGACTTGCAAAGTAAGCACTTTTTTGCCACATTTCCAAACATTTGTCTCCTTTTGCAGGAGAAATGCTTCAATAATCGCGCGCTATTATATAGTCGAATATGCCGAGCAATGCCTCCGATGCCTCGGAGGAGGGAAGGCGGCGCAGAATGCATGCGGCGCGGTCGCGCAGCTCCGCCATGCGTGCGAAGGCATAGTCTATGCCACCGTTGTCGCGGGCATAGGCCTGCAGGCGCTCAATGTCGGCATCGCTCAGAGCATCGCACCGCGACAGTTGCAGCATTTCGTCGTGCTGCGGCGCATCGGCGTTCAGCAGCACATGGAGCAGCGGCAGCGTCACCTTGCCCTCGCGCAGGTCGTTGCCGGTGGGCTTACCCACTTTGTCGGAAGGGTAGTAGTCGAATATATCGTCGCGGATCTGGAAACACAACCCCAGCAGACCCGCAAACTCCGCCAGCGCTTCCGTGGCATGGTCGGGCGCTCCGGCTGCGTAGCATCCCATGCGCGCACAGGCAACGAACAGCGACGCCGTCTTTTTGTCGATGTTGCTGAAATAGTCGCTTTCGGCCAGTGTGTGGGTGCGCGCCGTGTCTATCTGGCTGAGTTCGCCGAGGCTGAGCAGACGCCCGAGACTGGATATTGTCTCGATGATGCGCATATCGCCGGTCTCGACGGCCTCGCGCAACGACGAGCTGGTGTAAAAATCGCCCACAAGAACCGCTATATGATTGTCCCATACAGCATTAAGCGTGGGAGAGCCGCGGCGCAGCTTGGATTCGTCCACCACATCGTCGTGAATCAGGGAGGCGTTGTGCAGGAGCTCAACAGATGCGCCTGCCGCAAGCACCCTGTCCGTGACCTCGCCGAACATGCGGGCGCACAACACCACCACCAGCGGGCGTATCTGCTTGCCGCGTGTGCGAAGCTGAGAGCCTACTATGGTGTCCATCAAAGCGTTGCCTGATGTGAGGCGCGAGTGTATGCGTGCGTTCAGGCGCTCGAGTTCGGGCGCCACTGTCTGCCGTATTTCGTCGTACGTGGTCATCAAATGGGAAAAATGCGTTGCAAAATTAGTAAAACTATCGTAAAAATGCGGGCTCGGCACCGTGTTTTTTGCAAAAGCGGCAATTATTTGCGATATTTGCGATAATCTTATGCGCTTTTTCACGGCGCAAAAACAAAAATTTGCATAATAGACCAACTTTTCTTACCTTTGTGACAAAATTTATGAACAATCATCTCCATTTCATCAAGACCACACTGCTGTGTGCCGCGCTATCTTGCGGCGCCGAAGCCCTGGCCTGCACCAGTCTGATAGCTGCGAAAGGCGCTACCGACGACGGTTCCACCATGGTGACCTACGCCGCCGACAGCCACACGCTCTACGGCGAGCTATACCATCAGCCCGCCGCCGACCACGCACCCGGCACAATGCGCCCTGTCTACGACTGGGACAGCGGCGAATACCGCGGAGAGATCCCGGAAGCAGCACACACATACGCCACCATAGGCAACATGAACGAACATGGCCTCACCATAGCCGAAAGCACATGGGGTGGCCGGCACGAACTCGCCGGAAGCGGCCTGATAGATTACGGCTCGCTCATATATATCACGCTGCAGCGCGCACGCACCGCGCGTGAGGCCGTAGATGTGATGACAGGCCTGGTGCGCGACTATGGCTATGGCTCCGAAGGCGAATCCTTCTCAATAGCCGATCCCGAGGAAGTGTGGATCATGGAGCTCATAGGCAAAGGCAAGGCCGACAAGGGAGCCGTGTGGGTGGCACGACGCGTGCCCGACGGCCACATAAGCGGCCACGCCAACCATGCCCGCATACACACTTTCCCGCAAAATGAGCCCGCAACCACCATCTTCTCGCCCGACGTCATCGACTTCGCGCGCAAACAGGGCTATTACAAAGGGAAGGACAAGGATTTCGACTTCTCGCGGGCATACGCCATCACTGATGTGGGCGCCACCCGCGGATGCGACGGCCGTGTGTGGAGCTACTTCCGCCGGTTTGCCAATCCCGCCGATTCGCTCGACAGCTATCTGCCGTGGGTGATGAAAGGCGAGGGAGAGGTGCTGCCCCTATGGATTAAACCCGAGAAGCAGCTGAGCGCCAACGACCTCAAATGGATGATGCGCGACCACTTCGAGGGTACACCCCTCGACATGACCACCGACATAGGAGCAGGCCCCTTCGACGTGCCCTACCGCTGGCGCCCCATGACATTCGAGGTAGACTCCGCCACCTACACCCACGAGCGTGCCATCGCCACACAGCAGACCGGATTCAGCTTCGTATCGTCGATGAACGCCGCACGCCCCGAGGCCATGCGCGGCATACTGTGGTTCGGTGTCGACGACGCCAACACTTGCGTCTACATCCCTGTGTTCAACTCCACGCCGGAGCCTCCGCATGAACTCGCCCACGGCAACGGCGACATGCTGACCCTCTCGTGGGACGCCATGTTCTGGGTGAACAACTACGTGGCAAACCAGGCATACAACCGCTACTCGCAGATGATACCCGACATACGCCGCGTGCAGACCGCCTACGAAAAGATGCTCGAAGAAGACACGGCACTGGCAGCCGAAGCTCTCGGCGGCATGACCTACGACGAAGCGCGCGACCGCCTGGCGGGATTCACAAATATGGCATCGGCCGCCGTCACCAAAGGCTACCGCGACCTCGGCGACTACCTGCTGGTGAAGTTCCTCGACGGCAACATAAAGAAAGAAACCGCCCCCGGCCACTTTGAGCGCACCGCCACAGGCATGCCCGTGCAGCCGGTGTTCGGTGGCTACAACGACCGATATTTCCGCAGCATCGTCGATGAAACCGGCGACCGCTACCGTATAGACGAATAGACCGGCGGAGGGTGGCGGAACTACACACCGCCACCCTCCTGTCATTAACCACATAACCAGGACGGCCACAAGGCCGCGCTACAAGTACAAAGGTATGAAAAAGATTGTTACAGCCGCCCTCGCGATGGGCATCGCCATGACGGCAGCCGCAGAAGGCTATCAAGTCAACACCCTCAGCACCAAGCAGCTTGGAATGGGCCACACGGGTGTGGCCCTCAAGCTTGGCGCCGAAAGCATGCTCTTCAACCCCGCAGGCATGGCTTTTTCCGACAAGACCCTTGATGTTTCGGCATCCATATCGGGCGTGGCTCCTTCGGCCACAGCCTATCTGCCCGATGGCACATCGTGGGACACACATGCTCCCGTGAGCACGCCCATAAACGCAGCAGCAGCATTCCGCATCTACGACAACCTGCAGGGCGGCGTAGCTTTCTACACCCCCTACGGCAGCGGCATCGAATGGCTCGACAACTGGCCCGGCGCCGTGCTCAACCAGCGCTGCACGCTGCGCGCCTTCACCCTGCAGCCCACTCTCAGCTGGCGTCCGTTGCCCGGCCTCAGCGTGGGCGTAGGCCTGATGATGACGTGGGGCAACGTCAACCTCGACAAGGGTCTCGTGAGCGCACAATCCATGGACGCTATGCTCAGCATACTCGATGCCACAGGCATGGGAGCAGCCATGGGCATTCCGACCGGCTACCGCTACGGCACCACCACTCCGGCATCCGTCAACCTCAAAGGCTCGGCCAAGCCCGCCTTCGGCGTAAACGTGGGCGTGATGTACGACATCACCCGTCAGCTCACCGTGGGCGTGAATTTCCGCTCCAAGATGAACATGACAGTGGATGCCGGCACTGCAACCATGCGCTACGCCGACGATCTCGCCGCCGCCGTGCTGCAGCCCACGCTCGACATCATCAACCAAGCTAATTTCAAGGCCACTATGCCTTGCCCGTATGTGCTGTCGTTCGGCTTCGGCTACAAGCCCACCGACCGCTGGACCGTGGCTCTGGACGGGCAGTTCACCGGCTGGAGCGCCTACAAATCGCTCGACGTGGAGTTCCTTGATGAGAAAGTGAGCAAATTCGACCAGCGGATAGCAAAGAACTACACCAACTCCTGGACAGTGAAGGCCGGTGTGCAGTTTGCAGCCACCGAGCGCTTCGACGTACGCGCCGGCCTGATGGTGGACACCACACCCGTGCCCTCCGACAACTACAACCCCGAGACACCCGGCACCACCAAAATCGACCCCTCCGTGGGTTTCTCGTTCCGCCCCGTCAAAGGTCTGAGCATAGATTTCGCACTGATGTATGTGGCCGGCCTGAACGCCAATAACCGCAGCGTGACATACGCCGACCTGCTCGCCGCATCCAGGCCCGAGCTCGGCTTGCCCGTCATGCAGACATTCACCGCCGACTATCACATCCGCGCCTGGACACCGTCCATAGGCCTCAGCTACGCATTCTAAGCCGCGCCGCCAATACCCACCACTCCCGTCGCTCCCTGCGGCGGGAGTTTTTTCATGCAGAATAAAAATTAATTCGTAACTTTGCGGCATGGCAAACGTACGACCCAAAAAAGCACTCGGACAGCACTTCCTCACCGACCTCGGCGTGGCGGCGCGCATAGCATCCACGCTTGATGCCGCACCGGATATGCCCGTGCTGGAGATAGGCCCCGGCATGGGAGTGCTGACGCAGTTCATCCTCGACGCCGGACGCGATCTGCGCGTGGTGGAAATCGACACTGAAAGCGTCGAATATCTGCGCGACCACTTTCCCGCCCTCGCCGACGGACGCATCATCGAGGGCGACTTTCTGCGTCTGCCTCTCGACACGCTGTTCGACGGGCATCCGTTTGCCCTCATCGGCAACTACCCCTACAACATCTCCTCCCAGATATTTTTCCACATGCTCGACTACCGCGACCATGTGCCCTACTGCTCGGGCATGCTGCAGCGCGAAGTGGCCGAGCGTCTGGCCGCCACGCCCGGCACAAAGGCCCGCGGCATCCTGAGCGTGCTGCTGCAGATGTGGTACGACGTGCGCTACCTCTTCACCGTGCCTCCGGGCGTTTTCAATCCGCCCCCGAAGGTGCATAGCGGCGTAGTGGAGCTGCGGCGCAACGGACGCGCGGACGCCGGATGCGACGAAGCACTGTTCAAGACCGTGGTAAAGACAACATTCGGACAGCGGCGCAAGACCATACGCAACAGTCTCCGCGGCCTCCTGCCGGCCGGAGCCACCATGCCCGACACCCCGCTCCTGGCCATGCGCCCCGAGCAGCTCAGTGTGGAGCAGTTCATCGAACTCACCCTCGAGGTGCAAAAACTGCGCGGAAAATGAAAGAATTCACTCCGGAATACATTGACACCATACGCGGCATCATAGGCGAGCACGACGACGAGCGTGCCCGCAAGGCTCTTGCCGACCTCCACCCGGCCGACATCGCCGAGCTATACCAGGATCTCGACCTCGAGGAAGCGGAATATCTGTACCAGCTGCTCGACGACGAGACCGCCGCCGAGGTGCTCATGGAGCTCGACAACGACGACCGTCACAAGATTCTCGAGGACATGCCGGCCGAAATGATCGCCAAGCAAATCGACCACCTCGACACCGACGACGCCGTGGACCTTATCCAGCAGCTCGACGAGGAGGACCGTGATGAAATCCTCTCACACATCGACGACGTGGAGCAGGCCGGCGACATCATCGACCTTCTCAAATACGACGAGGACACCGCCGGCGGCCTCATGGGCACAGAGATGCTCGTGGTCAACGAGAACCTCTCCATGCCCGAGTGCATCAAGGAGCTCCGCACCCAGGCCGAGGACATGGACGAGATCTACTACGTCTACGTAGTGGACAACGATTATAAGCTGCGCGGCGTGCTTCCGCTGAAGAAGCTGATCACACATCCCTCCGTGTCGAAAATCAAACATGTGATGGAAGTGGACCCCGCGTGCGTCAAAGACGACACACCTATCGACGAGGTGGCCCACGACTTCGAGAAATACGACCTTGTGGCAATGCCCGTTGTCGACAGCATAGGACGCCTGCTGGGACGCATCACCGTCGACGACATCATGGACGAGGTGCGCGAGAGCAGCGAGCGAGACTATCAGCTGGCGAGCGGTCTCAGCAGCGATGTCGATGCCGACGACTCCATCTTCGCACAGACAAAGGCACGCATACCCTGGCTCCTTATAGGCATAGCCTCGGGCATCCTCGCCTCCATCATCCTCAGCGGCTTTGAAGCGCAGCTGCAGGCTGTGACGGCTCTGGCACTCTTCATACCCATCATAGGAGGCACCGGGGGCAATGTGGGCGTGCAGGCTTCGGCCATTGTGGTGCAAGGCCTGGCCAACGGCTCGCTCGACATACGTGAATTCTCGCGACAGCTGGGCAAGGAATTTCTCATAGGTCTGCTCAACGCCAGCGTGATCACCTCGGTGATACTTGTCTACAATCTCATAGTGATGCCATCGCAGCTGGCCGTGACGCTCAGTGTGGCGGTGTCGCTGTTTGTGGTAGTGATGTTCGCCACCATACTCGGCACGGTGGTGCCGCTCACCCTTGAGAAGCTGCACATAAATCCGGCCCTGGCCACCGGACCTTTCATCCAGATCAGCAACGACATCGTGGGGCTGCTCATCTATGTGGGCATCTCAACGTGGTTTCTGCACGTGTTCGGGCTATAGCCACTCTCAGCGCGGACGCTTCAGTTGCGCGCTCCCCTTTGCGAAAACAACATCCACCGTGGCCCCGGCAGGAATGCTTGCCGGGTCGGTGACGGCCACACCGTCGAGACGCACTATGCTGTAGCCGCGGCGTAGCGTGGCTTCCGGCGATACCGCCTCAAGCAACTCGCCTATGGCCGCAAGCCGTTGGCCACGACGCTGCAACACCCCCCGCACAAGAAGCGGAAGCTGGGCCGACTGCATGTCGAGAGCGGCGGCGGCACGCTGCACACGGCCCACCGCCAGCTGCGGCAGCAACCCAGCTATATAGTCGAGACGCCGCATGCCCGCGCCCACATGCGCCGCACTCAGGCGCACGGTGTCGGAAGCCAGGCGCCGAAGCAGTTCCAGTTCCTCGCGTCCGCGCTCCACAAGCCATTCTGCAGCCGCCGTAGGTGTCTTGACACTCAGCCACGCCACCGCATCGAGCACCGTGGTGTCGCGTTCGTGCCCCACCCCCACTATCACGGGCAGTGGAAACTGCGCCACATTGGCGGCCAGTTCGTAATCGTCGAGCGTGGCCAGATCGCTGGTGGCACCGCCGCCACGTATTATCACCACAGCATCGAAATCGCCCTCGCGGGCAGCCACACGCTCCAGCGCCCCGATAATACTACGGGGCGCACGATCGCCCTGCATCACGGCTTCAAACAGGCACGCGCTGAAACGCAGACGCGCTCCGTTGCGTGCAAGCTGATGCATGAAATCGCCATAGCCGGCGGCACCGGCAGCGCTCACCACCGCAATGCGCAGCACCGGACGCGGCACCGGCAGACTACGGTTCATATCGGCCACTCCTTCGGCGGCAAGGCGCGCCAGAATCTCCCGCCGGCGCCGGAGCAAGTCGCCCAGCGTGTATTCCGGATTTATATCAGTGATGACAGCGCGCAGCCCGTAGACGGCATGAAACGAAGCCGACACCCGCACCATCACCTTGATGCCGGTGCCTATGCGCGCGCCGGTGGCGGCGAAAAACAAGGCATCGAGCCTTGCGAGATTCGAGGCCCATATGCTCGCGCCAAGGCGCGCCACCGTGGCCCCGGCAGCGTCTTTTTCAATGAGTTCCATGTACATGTGGCCGCCCGCGGTGCGCACGTCCACAGTCTCGGCCGTGATCCACACCGAGCGCAGTGCGGGAGCCGTGAGCGCGCCGGCGATGCGGCGGTTGAACTCGGCAAGGGAAATAGCTTGTTCCATGGTGCAAAAGTACGGATAATCACAAAAACTCCCATCACGGCACACACCGAATAAACATAAAAATACATAAAAAAACACCGCGAAGGCCAGAACCTCCGCGGTGTCGCTATTCAAGAGTGCTTAGGTGTTACTTCACAGCAACTTTTACGGTCTTCTCGCCGGCCTTGACGATGTAGACACCGGTAGCTACGGCTACGGTCTCACGGGCGCCGGCCACGGCGGAGAATATGAGCTTGCCGTCGGTAGCGGCAATGGTGAGATGCTGACCCTCAGCGCCGGCCACGGTTATGGTGCCGCGGGCTGTGCTGATGCTCACGCCCGATGCCATTGCGTCGTTGATGCCGGAGAAGGTAACATTGACAGCATTGGAGGGAGCGGAAGAGCCGGTAGTGTAGACAGTGACCACAACATAGCTGTGTGTGCCATCGGTGGCGTTGGTGTCGACAAATTCGGTTTCGCCGACAGGCTCGGCCGTGATCTTCACACCATCGCGGTATACATCATAGCCGATGATGCCGAGTTCGGCCGACGGGCCGCCTGCTGCAGCGAAGGTGAAGTCGTCGAGCATGAGCATGAACGAACCGGTAGCGCAGCTGCGCACGGCAAAGTGCTTGGCACCGGCGGGCACATCGAAGGTATATTTGGTCCATTCGCCGGGCACTGCGTCGACAGTGGCACCTACTTTGACAAAGTCGGCGGGATCAGTGCTGGAAGTGCTGTAGTACATCTCGATTGTCTCAGGATACTGGGCGCTGTAGCTGCGTGCCCAGAAGCTGATGGTCTGTGCATCGCCGGAAAGCAGGGGCGAGATAGCCCAGTCGTCGGTGGTCTCGTCGTCGAAGCGGAAGAGAGCAGCAAGATACTTGTCGCCGCTGTGTGCCTGGAACGACTGAGCGAATTGGCCCACCACGGTCTCGTTAGAGCTGTCGAAGATGAAGAAGGATGCGGCGGTTTCGCCGGGAGTGATGCCGGGGATATCGCTATCCTGGAATCCGCCCACGGCAGCACCGTCCTTGTCGACGAACGTCCAGCCAGCATATTCCATGGCCCATGCGGTGCCATCCTCGAAGTCCACTTCGGTGGGCTCTACGGGAGCGCTGGAGATGTCGGGTTCGCTCCATGTGAGCTTCACACCTGCAGCGGTCTGCTCGCCGGTGAGGTCGGTCACTTTGGGCAGGCTGCTCACCTTGGGAGCAACCTCGATGGTAGCGGAAGTGTTGTTGGCCTCATTTTCATCGGCAGCGTACTTGACTACGGCGTGGAGCTCGACAGCTTCGGTGGCCACAGGGCTCATGGTGCAGTCGAATGCAACGGTGGTCTTGACGCCGGATGCGAGGGCATCGACTTTCTTGGTGTCGGCAAGGGTGCCGTCGGCATAGAGTTCCACGGTGAATTCACCGGCATCGAGCGTGCCGTTGTTGGCCACGATCACGTCGACAGTGTAGTCGGCGCCGCCCAAAACGGAGGCGGGAGCGTTGATGCTCTTGACAGCAAGGTCATTGCCCAGGAGGCTGCCCACCTTGATTCCGTCGAGCATGGTGTAGACATACTGCTTGGTAGTAGCCTGGAAGCGCACCTGGATGGTCTTGCCTGCATAGGCTACGAGAGAAGTGTTGACAAGCTGCCAGCCTTCGGCTTCGGCGATGTCCTTGACTACGACGGGAGCGCCGAGAGCGGTCCAGTCGGCATCAGCGGGTTCCTTGACGTAAACCTGGATCTCGTTGATATCGGGAGACTCGCCAACGATATTGTAGGTGTAGAAGCTTACGCCGGGGTTGACAGCGCCTTCAAGGCTGATCTTGCCCGACATGAGGCCGGAGGTGCTGTCGAGGTACTGACCGTTCATGGCTGCGAAGCCGTTGTCGCCGTCGCAGGATGCGATGTCCTCAAACTTATCGTCGGTGAAGATGCTCCACGAACCGCTGTTGGCGGAGAAGCCGGTAGCCCACGCGTAGCTGAGAGTGCCATTTGCGAAGGATTCTTCAAAGTCGGTGTACGGAGCGCCTACGGGAGCGAAGGGACCTGCCGCACCGGCATTGCCACCGTCGGTCACTGCAAATACTGCGAACTGCACGAAGTCCTGCTCGCCTTCAGGCACAGCCTGGAAGGTATAGGTGGTTGCAGAAAGTTCTTCGGTGAAGGGCACCCACTGCTGGTTGCTGGACTTGCATACGAGGTACTTGACATAGGCGGGGTTCAGGCTGGCGCCATCGAAGGCAGTGTTCACTGCATCCCATGTGAGCGTCACCTTGCCGGTGTTGCCTTCCTCGACCATGGTTATGTTGGCGGGAGCGGCGGGTTTCTTGACGCCGATATAGGCGCTGGCGCTGATTTCCGGACCGGAACCGTCGGCGTTGGAAGCCACAACGGTGTAGGTGTAGGTGCCGGCTGCGGAGGGAGTATCCTCAAAGGTGAGGGTTGCACCTGCAGAGGGAGCGTCGAACGTCTTCACTACAACGCCGTCGCGTGCCACTTCAACCTTGGAAATAGCGGAGAGTGCGTCGCCCTTCATGTCGAGGGTGGGAGCTTTGACTGTAACAGTAGCCTTGAGGGCACCGTCGGCATCGGGAGTGATGGCGAGGTCGGTGGCAGCGGCAGGAACGGTAGCGGCCATGGGCGCGCTGATGGAGAGATTACGCACGTACAGATAGTACATGTCGGCATCGGATATGCCGTGCAGACCTATGTAGTAAGTGCCGTCGGCGGTAGGAACGATATAGTCGCCGAGTTCCACATATACACTGGAGCTGAGCACCGTAGCGGGCACGAGGGTTTCGGTCATGCCGGCCGCGCTGGCCATTGTACCCCACTTGGCTTCGATGCGCTCGGGGAAGGATGTGCCGTTGCTGGAGGCTTCGAATGTCACCTTGTAGAGTTTTCCGGCCTCGAGTTTCACGCCGGGAGTGATGAGCCAGTCGTCCATATCCTTGGAGGAGTTGTAGATAGCTCTTGCAGCGCCGTTGTAGATCGACCATGTCTTGCCGTCGTTGTTGGCATCGATGATGGTGAAGCCATCAAGGTCGCTTGCCACGCCGAAGGCGTTGGTGTAGGGAGGCACGATGGAGCCGAGCGACACAGCGTTGGACTGTGCTGCGGCACCTTCGATGCCGGCTGCCTTGGCAGCAACGGTATAGTACACGCTCTCGAGCGAACCGCTTTCAGCCATGGGCTCGGAGAATGTGGTGGCGGTGGTATTCTCGGCCACTACTACCTCGCCGGGGAAACGGGTCACTTTGTAGGTGACGGCGGCAGCGTCGATATAGCCGCCTTCCACGGTGGTGGTCACGGGCGTCCAGGAGAGCTTCATCATGCCATCCTGATAGGTGAGCGTGGCGGTGGTGGCGGCCGGGGTGCCGTTGCCTACGAAAGCGGAGAATTTTGCCTTCGGGCTGGTGCCGGCAGCATTGGCAGTAGTGACAACGAAGTCATACTGTCCGGGCTGTGCAAGGGTGACAGGCACACTCACTTCGGCACCGAAGGTGGTGTTACCGCTGCCCACAGCCTCGCCGTTGGCGAGCACGCTGTATGTGATGGCGCCGGTAGCTGCGGAACCGTCGAAAAGAGTGGTGGGAGCCTTGAACTTCACAGCGCCGGAGAGAGCTCCGCCGGGGAATTCTGCTGCCAGGTCGGTGGCGATGGCGGGAGCTCCGTTGGCTGCGGCAGGCTGCGGCACATACATGCCCATGATCTCGTCGTTGGCCTCGAGGGTGCAGAGATCAGTGGCTGCGCCGGTGGTGAGGTTCACCTCGCAAAGGATACCGGTTTCGTCCGGACCGCACACATTCCAGAACATGCGTCCGGTCTTGGTATCGATCGTGGCCGACGACAGATAGGTGGGAACCTTGCCGGTGTCGCCGATGCGGGTTACGGCAGCGGTGGTCTTGTCGATCTTGCAGAGTGCCGAGCCGGAGATTGCTTCGCCGGTCACATCGCAGATGATGCCGTAGAGCTGACCCTCGGCGTCGCAGACGAGGCTGTTCCAGTGGCCCTCGATAGGAGCGATAGCGGTGGTGGTGACCACGCAGTCGGCGCCAAAATTAAGGGTCGAAAGCTGCAGGCCGTCGCCGGCGGCATTGTAGGTGATGGCATAGATAGTGCCGGTGACGGGGTCGGTGGCGATGCCGAGCGAGAGATTGTCGACAGAACCGGCATCGTTGGAGGCCACGAGTTCGCCGCTTTCAATGTCGTAGGCGTCGATCTGCACCCACTGGATAAAACCGAAAAGGTCATTGAACTCGATGGAGTAGTACAGGTCGTCGATGGCCACACCGCCGTAGTTGGCCTTCGGACCACCGAACAGCTTGGTGGTGGTGGGGCCTTCAATCTTGAACAGGCCGTCGGAGCCCTGGAGCACGTCGTTGAAAGTCACGCATCCGTAGAACACCGGCAGATCGGCGCCCTCGGCAAGCTTCTTAAACGACTTTTTCCCGGATTGCAGATATCCGGCGCCTGTCATGGCTTTCTTGAGCGATACCGCCTCGCCGGCGGCATTGGCTCCGCGCGTCGGGGCCATGCGGATGCCTCCCTTCGCGGGAGCCGGCGCCTGCTTGGCCACTTGTGTTGCGGTGCGCGCTGCGCCATGGCTTCCCGACAGCTTCTTGGCTGCCTGGCCCATAGCGGGCGCCGGCACCATCATGGCCAGCGCGAGCGCTGCTGAAGAAACAAGAGATAAAACTTTCTTCATGGGAAATATGACTGGTTTCTTTGGTTAAGCATGCAGGTGCCGAAACCGGTTAAACACTCCGCATACATCGGGAAATTATTGATTAAGAATCGTTTTATTCATATTTGCTTCAGCATGCGCCCGCTCTGGGGCGCAGACGCCGGGGGAGGCAATCATGAGGGGAGAGGCTGGTGGGAATTCAGTGCGTCATCTCACTACTACTTTTGCTACCGTAGCCGCGGCTCTGACCACATATATGCCCGGTGCCACCGCGAGCACGAGCCGTGGGCCTGACGTGCCGGCATATACGGTGCGGCCATCCATCGATGCCACCACCACGGGCTGTTCCTCGGCTCCGGCTACACTGATCTCGCCTACGCCGCCGGCTATCTCCACGCGGGCCACATCCGTAGCATCGGCGATGCCGGTGCCCACAGAGGCTGTGGTGACAGCGACAAGCTGCGACGGGAGCGACACAAATCCGTCGGCGCCAAGAGCGCGCACACTATAATAGTATTCCGTTTCGGGGTCGAGACCGTTTACGGCACATTCCGTTCCGGTGCCGGCAGGATAGTCGGAAAGACCGTCGACAGGCACATCGGAGAAGGTCATGCCATGCCCCACCACTATATCGTCGAGTGCGAGAGCACCCTTGCTGCCGGTGCGGGTGTAGGCTATGCGCAGCTGCGTTGCGCCGGCGGGGATCTCATCGTCCAGAGTGGTGGTGGCGCCACCCTTGTCGCTGACCACGGGAACTTCGGCCACCGTCTGCCATTTGCCGTCCACGAGCGCGCTGACATGCACGCGGTCGGTCTCGGAGGCGGCGTTGCCACGATGCCAGAAGCTGAGGGTGCGCACTCCGTCGGCATACTCGGGAGTGGTGAGATAGTCGGCGCTCGAGCTTAGGCGCAGTGCGGGCACTGCGGCGCCGCTGTAGGCTGTGTTGACATAGGAAGCGCCGCTTGTCGATGTCCATCCGGCGGGCAAAGACTGCACACCATCGGAGAAGTCGCAGGCATCGGGAATGGGTGCGCCCCATTCGCGGGTGTACACGTTCAGCAAGTAGCTTTCGGCGTCGGCCAGCGGAAGCCATGTAGCGGTGAAGCCGTCGGAAGTGATGCGTATGGCTTCATCAGCCACCACGGCACGGCGGTTCAGCGGCAGACGGCCAGTGAACACGGCCACCTCGTTGCTCGGCTCGGACACTTCCCAGCCATCGCCCACGCTTACGGTGTAGTAGTAGTCGGTTTCCGGCTCAAGACCTTTCACCTCATAGGATGTGACGGAACCGACACGCAGATTGCGGTAGCCGTCGACATAGTTCACGTCGCTGTCGCCGGCGGCACGTGCCTGGGCCGGACGTGTATATACATTCAGCACATAGGTGGCGCCTTCGCCGGCGCTTTGCCACCGGGCCACGAAGCTTTCGGCCTCCGATTTTTCCACCTCAAGAGCCTCCGTCGCCGGCATGGGATCGCGGCCGCCGCACACCTTGAATGTGATGATGCCGTCGGCACTCTCGGCAATGTCGGTAATGGGAAGGTTGAGACGCGCGCCGCTCCATGTCTTCATCGAAGGTGTGGTGTCGTCGGTGAACGAAGTCTTGCCCGATGTGCCGGGGAAAGCATCGCCGGCACGGGTATAGTCGTTCTGCGAGCCATCGGCCTCTTCAAGATCCACATACTGGTGGGAGGAGGTGTTGTTCACCCTGTTGCTGCTCCATACGCTTTCGTTGTAGTCCACGTGCCACACGAGCATGCCGTGGCCGGGGATAAATGTATCCCACGATGTTTGCTGGCGGTTCTCCACGAGAAAATACTCGTTGGCCTTCGAGGTCCTTATGATTCCGGCCTGGTTGGTACCTATGGGATACAGCGTGGCGTTGATGGGCCCGTCGATGGGGAGAGGCTCGATCCAGTTGAGCGAATAACGCTCAAAAGCCGAGTAGAGCGGCGGTGTGCAGCCGTCGTTGTTGTATGGGCCATAGTCAAGGGCGCTCCATGCTCCGGGAGTGAAAGCGCCGGTGTATGATGTGGCATAAAGGTCGGGGAGGCCCATCACATGTGAGAATTCATGAACAAAGGTACCGACACCATCGGGACGGTTGCTCTCATACTCGTTGGAGCAGCCGTAGCGGTCGAGCCGCACACCATCGAAATAGTAGGGCACAGAGGTGGCGGAGGTGATGTCCCAGGAGTGGGGCCACACCGTGTCCGACGAGCCGCCGCTGGCCTCGCCGCGGCCGGCATAGAACACAAACACATTGTCTATATAGCCGTCGCCATCGCGGTCGTACTCGGCAAAGTCGACCGTAGCGTCAAGCTGCTGGCATGCCTCGATTATCATCTCCTCGGGACGCTGGTCGTCGCCGCTCCAGTTATTGCCGCCGTAATACGCGCGGTTGTGGGCCAGAGTGATGGGGCCGTAGACGTCAAATTGCGGCTCAAACTGCCCCATCGAGCTTTCCAGGAAGAAATCGAGGGCAGAGCCTGTGCCGCCGTAATCGCTGAATCCGGGCTCGTTGAGCATGCGGTGGAAATAGTCGTGGGCATTGGGCAGCGTCATCTTAACATCGGTGTATTCCACCAGCACCACGATGGCCTTCTGCTTGCCCATGGCAGGAAAGTGCGTGCCGGGGAAAAGGCCGGGACCTCGCATAGGCGCACCCATGCGCGATTTCGCGCGCTCCGCCCGCGTGTTTATTTTCTCGTACACGCGATCCATATCCACGCTCTGCAGATACTGACGCGCCACGCCGTCGCGCAACTTGCCGTCGACGGCGCGGATGTTGCTCCGCACTATCGAGCCGGAATCGTCCACATCGGCATAGTAATACGTGTCGTTGTCGTTCTGAAGCAGGTAGCCGTCCTCGGTAAGATAAAAATGAAAACGTTCATCGCCCATCAGGCGCACCTGCAGAGTGGTTCCGTCGGCCTGCGTGACTGTTATAAGCCCGGGCTTCGCCGGCACAGCATAGGCTGAAGATGCCATCGCCGACAGAATCGCAGTGAAAATTAATTTTGAATATTTATTCATTTTGTTTAAGCACTCTAAACTTTGTTAGCGACTGCAAAGATATGCTATTAAACATTATCTCGCAACATTTTTGTGAAAAAAATTTACTTTTTGTCGAAATTAACCAAATTTGCATAGCAAAAGTATACAATCGTCCCACATACACAAGAGTAAACAATTGCCATGCAACCCGCATGAACAGTAGATTTTTGCTATTTTACCAACATTTCTGCGCCGGCGGGCCTCCACTCGGCGCCGGACACGACGCCAACAACCCGAAATTCTGTTTTTTAACATTTGGCCCATTTTTTTAAAACCAAAGTTTGCTTTGTTCGTTTTTTGTGTGTAAATTCGTGCACCTCAAAACCGCAAACCAAAAATCCTTAACATAAATAATGAGCTACCTAAAGTTTGACAAAAACCTGCTCATCAACCTCGATCAGTCGCTGACCAAGGAAATGCTCCGCACCAATCAGGCCGGAGCCTACCATTGCTCAACACTGCCCGGATGCAACACCCGCAAGCAACACGGCCTGCTCGTGATACCCATCCCCGAGAAGGACAACAAAAGCTACGTCCTGCTGTCGAGCCTTGACGAGACCGTGATCCAACACGGCGCGGAATTCAACCTCGGACTGCACCGCTACCGCGGCGGCGTGATGGCACCTGCAGGCCACAAGTATATCCGCGAGTTCGACTGCGAGAGCGTGCCACGCATGACATATCGCGTGGGCGGTGTGATCCTCACCAAGGAGAAAATCTTTATCTCCAACGAAAACCGCATCCTTATCCGCTACACCCTGGTCGACGCGCATTCAGCCACCACACTCCGGTTCAAGCCGTTCCTGGCTTTCCGCGAGAGCAACGCGCTGTGTATGGCCAACGATGCAGTGAACCGCGAAACCACCCCCGTGGACAACGGCATTGCCACCTGCCTCTACGACGGATTCCCCACCCTCTACATGCAGTTCAGCCGCAAGGCGCAATGGGTGGCGAAACCCGACTGGTACAACGGCATCGAGTATGTAAAGGATATGGAACGCGGCGTACCCTACTGCGAGGACCTTTGGGTGCCCGGCTACTTCGAGGTGCCGCTGCGCAAGGGCGAGAGCGTGATTTTCTCGGCCGGCGTGGACCCCGTAAAACCGGCATCGCTCAAAAAGATGTATGAAGGCGAGATAGCATCGCGCACTCCACGCACGAGCTTCTACAACTGCCTCAAGAACGCCGCCAAGCAATTCTATGTGCGCGATGGCGAGGATATGTTCGTAATCAGCGGCTTCCCATGGGGTGTGGTGCTTGCGCGAAACACTTTCATGGCTCTGCCGGGCCTCACTCTCTCCATCGACCACTTCGACGACTACCGCCGCATAATGGCCACAGCGCTGAAAGCCCTCAACGCTTTCATGACCGAAGGAGAGACACACTCACGCCTTCAGGGAATCGACCTTCCCGACATCCCGCTCTGGGCCATGTGGGCCATGCAGCAGTACGACAAGACTGAAGGCCGCGAAGCCGCGGCAGCCCTATATGCCGACGAAGCCGGCGCCATAGCCGACTACATACTCGACAACGGCCACCCCAACCTGCGTGTCGACCCGGAAACGGGCCTGCTCCACACCCTCGGCACATCCACACCGGCATCATGGATGAATTCCATGCTCCACGGCCGGCCCGTGATTCCGCGCTCCGGCCTGCTCGTGGAATTCAACGCGCTGTGGTACAACGCTCTCGTATTCGCCTCCAAACTCGGCGAAGCCGCCGGCACCGATGCCGCACGCGTGGCACGGTGGAGCGAAGCCGCCGAGCGCATGAAACAGCCGTTCATCAACACATTCCTCAACGAAGCCGGATATCTCTACGACTACGTGGACGGCACCTACGCCGACCCTGCCGTGCGCCCCAACATGGCCGTGGCCATAGGCCTCGACTACTCGCCTCTCGACCGCCGTCAGCGCAAAGGCGTGCTCGACGTGGTCACCCGTGAGTTGCTCACCCCCAAAGGCCTGCGCACACTTTCTCCGCGCAGCTACGGCTACCGCCCCTTCTACCTCGGCTCGCCCGAAGAGCGCGAGCTGGCCATGCACCAGGGCCCGGCGCGGCCGTGGCTCATGGGCTTCTACGCCGATGCCTACCTGCGCGTGTTCGGCATGAGCGGCGTGGGCTACATAGACCGCATGCTCATAGGCTTCGAGGACGAGATGAGCCAGGGATGCATAGGCTCCCTCTCGCAGCTCTACGACGGCAACCCGCCATTCCAGGGACGAGGCGCCGTCAGCCACGCCACCAATGTGGCCGAAGTGCTGCGCACGCTCCGCACGCTTAAAAAACTCAATGTCTAACCCCGCAACCCGCCATCACAGACAATCATTATGAAAGCTTTAATGTTCGGCTGGGAATTTCCGCCCCACATCCTCGGCGGACTCGGCACCGCAAGCTACGGTCTCACCAAAGGCATGTGGGAATGCGGCGACATGGAAATAGACTTCGTGATCCCCAAGCCCTGGGGCGACGAGGACCGCGAATTCGCACGCATCATCGGTGCATCACAGGTGCCCGTGGCATGGCGCGATGTATCGCGCGATTATGTGGAGCAGCGCATAGGCAAGTACATGAGCCCCGAGCTATACTTCAGCCTCCGCGACCACATCTACGCCGACTTCAACTACATGCGCCTCAACGATCTCGGATGCATAGAATTCTCCGGACGCTACCCCGACAACCTGCTTGAGGAAATCAACAACTACAGCATAGCCGCAGGCGTGATCGCACGCACCGTGCCCTGCGACATAATACACTCCCACGACTGGCTCACCTACCCCGCCGGCATACACGCCAAGCAGGTCACCGGCAAGCCCCTCGTGATACACGTGCACGCCACCGACTACGACCGCTCGCGCGGCAATGTCAACCCCACTGTCTTCAGCATCGAGCGCGACGGCATGCTGCACGCCGACCATATCATCACCGTCAGCGACCTCACACGCCGCACCGTCATCGAGAAGTATGGCATCGACCCCGCCAAGGTGACCACCGTGCACAACGCCGTGGTTCCTCTCTCGCAGGACCTCCTCGACATCAAGATGGAGAAAAACCCCAAGGAGAAGGTGGTCACATTCCTCGGACGCATCACCATGCAGAAAGGCCCCGAATACTTCGTTGAGGCCGCCGTCAAGGTGCTGCGCCTGTGCCACAACGTGCGCTTCGTCATGGCCGGCAGCGGCGACATGATGGACAAAATGATACGCCTGGCCGCCGAGCGCGGAATAGCCGACCGTTTCCACTTCCCGGGATTCCAGAAAGGACGCCAGGTCTACGAGATGCTCGCCGCCAGCGACGTCTACATAATGCCCAGCGTCAGCGAGCCCTTCGGCATATCGCCGCTCGAAGCCATGCAGATGGGAGTGCCCAGCATAATTTCTAAACAGAGCGGATGCGCCGAGATCCTCAACAACGTCATCAAGACCGACTACTGGGACATCGACGCCATGGCCGATGCCATACATTCCATCATAACCTACCCCGCCATGTACAACCAGCTGCGGGAAGACGGCCTGCGCGAAGTGGCCCAGATCACATGGGACAAAGCCGGCCAGAAGGTAATCGACATCTATAAAAAAGTACTCAATCGCTAACCACACGCCACACACCATACGACAATGAAAGCCATTTGCTTCAACTTCGAGATCCATCAGCCGATGCGCCTCAAGCGCTACCGCTTCTTCGACATCGGCAACGACCACTACTACTACGACGACTTCCTCAACGATGAAATCGTAAGCCGTGTGGCCCACAACAGCTATATCCCTGCAGCCGAGACCATCCTGCGCATGATAGAGCAGACCAAGGGCGCGTTCCGCTGCTCCATCAGCATCAGCGGTGTCGCCCTCGAGCAGCTCGAGCAATATGTGCCCGAGTTCATCGACCTGCTCAAAAAGCTCGCCGACACCGGAGCCGTCGAGTTCCTCGCCGTGCCATACGCCCACTCGCTTGCCTCACTCACCGACCCCGACGAGTTTGCCCAGCAAGTGAAGGTGGAGTGCGACAAACTCCACTCCCTGCTCGGTGTAAAGCCGAAGGTGCTGCACAACACCGAACTCATCTACGACGACGAGATAGCCCCCCAGGCCCTCGCCATGGGCTTCAAAGGAATCCTTACGGAAGGCGCCAAGCACATCCTGGGATGGAAATCGCCCAATTATGTCTATGATGCCGCCAGCGCTCCCAAAGTGCGCCTGCTGCTGAAAAACGACAAGCTCAGCGACGACATAGCCGCACGCTTCAGCGACACTTCCTGGGACGAATATCCCCTCACGGCCGACAAGTACATATCCTGGATAGCATCCACTCCCGCCGAGGAACAGGTGGTCAACATATGCCTCAACCTTGAGACATTCGGCGGATTCCACACCGCCAACACAGGCATATTCCAGTTCCTTGAGGCGCTGCCCAGATTCGCCGCCGAAAAAGGCGTGGAATTCCGCACACCCTCGCAGGTGCTGTCCGTGCTCAAACCCGTGGGCGAGCTAAGCGTGATGCACCCCATCAGCGGCGCCGACGAAGCCCGCGACGTGACGGCATGGCTCGGCAACTCCCTGCAGAACGAGGCCTTCAACAAGCTGTACAGCGTGGCTGAGAGAGTGCGCCTCTGCGACGACCGCCGCCTTAAGCAGGACTGGTATTACCTCCAGGGCAGCGACCACCTCTACTACATGAGCACCAAGCATTTCGCCGATGGTGCCGCCCACTCCATGTTCAGCCCCTACGAGACGCCCTACCAGGCGTTCACCAACTATATGAACGTGCTCGCCGACTTCATCGTGCGCGTGGAGGAACAATACCCCCTCAGCATCGAGAACGAGGAGCTGAACTCTCTGCTCACCACCATTCGCAATCAGGCCACGGAAATCGAGACCCTCAACAAGGAACTCGGCTCCATGCGCAAAAACATCGAGCAGTTCAACGTGGAGCACGCTCTGCGCGAACCTGAAGCTAAAGAAGCCAAGGCCGAAACCGACACCAAGAAAAAGGCTGCCAAAAAGCCGGCTGCAAAGAAGCCTGCCGCTAAAAAGGCAAAATAAGGCCCTGCCTGCCCTCCCCATATGCAAGTCTCCGCACCGAATGATGCGGGGACTTGCCGTTTTTTATCCATATCTCCGTTGTCTGTGGCGGAAATATGGGTGCGGCGCCGCCGGGTGCCTTCTATCTTTGCAGGGTATAACAAACAATCTGCAATCATGAGACAAATCACAGAAATCATCGTGCACTGCACGGCCACCCGCCCGGGCCAGCCGGCCGGACGCAAGGAAATCGACCGCTGGCACCGCGCACGCGGCTTCCGCTGCATAGGCTACCATTATGTGGTGACACCCGACGGCAACGTGGAAACCGGACGCGAAGAACAAGAGACAGGAGCCCACTGTCTGGGCCACAACGCCACGAGCATAGGAGTGGTGTACAGCGGTGGCCTCGATGAATCCGGACATCCGGCCGACACGCGCACACCGGCCCAGCGCGCAGCCCTTACCGCGCTCCTGCGCGTGCTTCGCGCCCGCTATCCGCAAGCCCGCATACGCTCTCATCGTGATTTTGCCGCCAAGGCTTGTCCGTGCTTCGACGCCACGGCCGAATACGCATCGCTATGAGGAGGCACATAATGCTTGCCGCCGCATTGGCCGCGCTGATATCAGCTCCGGGATGCCGCTCGGGCCGTACGGCCGCAACTACAGAATCGTCCACCACCGGCACGCACACTATGCAGACGCTGGAACTCGGCAATTCCGCTCTGGTGGCCGTGGTGGAAATAGACTCGCCCGTGCTCACCGTGGTCCGGGACACCACACGCATATCGGGGCGACGCGCACGCACCGCCATAACACGACGCACGGGCTCTGTCCGGACATCGGAGCGCACCGACAGCGAATCGCATTCAAGCGCCACGCACGAAAGCCGGGCACAGACCCACGTCAAGGCTCCGCGCCTGCTGCCCTCCGCGCTGCTGCTGGCAGTGGCCGCTATTCTGCTATCATGGATAGGAAGTCGTCTTCGCCGATGACGGGGATACCCAGCTTCGTGGCCTTCTCGAGTTTGGCCGGTCCCATATTGGCTCCGGCCAGCACATAGTCGGTCTTTTTGGATATCGATCCCACATTGCGGCCTCCATAACGCTCTATCAGCGCCTTGTATTCATCGCGGCTATGGTGCTCGAACACTCCGCTTATCACAAAAGACTTTCCGCCGAGGCGGTCGCTTGTGGCGGAGGCATCGCGCTCGGGCATGGCCATGCACACTCCCGCGGCACGCAGACGCCCCACTATCACCTGATTCTCCGGCGCGGCAAAGTAGTCGACAATGCTTTCCGCAATGCGCGGTCCCACATCCTCGATGGCCGTGAGCGCTTCAGCACTCATGGCCATCAAAGTGTCTATGTTCTGCGCGGCGCGCGCCACCTTCTTGGCCGTGGTCTCGCCCACATAGGGGATGGACAGGGCGTACACCACACGCTCAAACGGCACCTCGCAGCTGGCGCGCACGCCTTCCACTATTCGTTCGGCACCTTTGCGCGCTATGCCGTCGAGCTGCACGAGAGCATCGACAGTGAGGTCATAAAGGTCGGCGATGTCACGCACCAGTCCCGAGGCAAAAAGCGCGGCTGCTGTCTCGCCGCCTATGCCATCGATATTCATCATGCGGCGTCCCACGAAATGCTCCACGCGTCCGGTGATCTGCGGCGTGCAGCCCCATTTGTTGGGACACACCCACGCAGCCTCGCCTTCCTCGCGCACAAGCGGCGTACCGCAGGCCGGACAGTGGCCCACAAATCGCACCGGAGCAGCGCCGGCATGGCGTGCGGAGACATCCACATCCACTATCTTAGGAATAATCTCTCCTCCTTTTTCCACATACAGCATATCGCCCTCGTGCACATCGAGCTGACGGATGATATCCTCGTTGTGCAGCGATGCGCGCTTCACTATAGTGCCGCTGAGCAGCACGGGCTCGAGATTGGCCACAGGGGTGATGGTGCCCATACGCCCGACATCGAACGACACAAAACGCAGCCGCGTGCGCGCGCGCTCGGCGGCAAATTTATAGGCTATGGCCCAACGCGGGCTCTTGGCCGTGAAGCCGAGGTTGAGCTGCTGACGTAGAGAGTCCACCTTGAAAACAAGACCGTCGGTGGCTACGGGCAGCTGCTTGCGCTCGGCATCCATACGGGCAATGTAGGCATCGGCCTCCTCGGTGGAATACAGGCGCGTCATGGCATCGCTCACCTTAAAGCCCCACTCGCGCGCGCGTTGCATATTATCGTAGTGGGTGGCGCAAGGCAGATTCTCGCCCAACATATAATAGAAGCAGGCATCAAGACCACGGCGCGCCACCTCGGCGGAATTCTGTAGTTTGAGAGTGCCGGCAGCCGCGTTGCGCGGGTTGGCGAACAAGGGTTCCTCGTTGAAAGCCCGTTCCTCGTTCAGCCGCTCGAACGCCGCCCAGGGCATCACGATCTCGCCGCGTATCTCGAAAAAGTCGGGCCACCCCTCGCCGCGCAGTTGCAACGGGATGCTGCGGATAGTCTTCACATTGTCGGTGACTACGTCGCCACGGGTGCCGTCGCCGCGGGTGACAGCGCGCACCAGACGCCCGTGCTCATAGATTAGAGAGATACCTGTGCCGTCGAATTTCAGTTCGCCCACGATGGCCACATCCTCCCCCATCAATGCGGTGCGGGTGCGGTCGAGCCACTGATCCACTTCGGCCGGGCTATACGTGTTGCCAAGCGACAGCATAGGGTAGACATGTTCGGCCTGTTCAAAGCCTTTGCTTATGTCGGAGCCCACGCGATGGGTGGGCGAAAGCGGGTCGTCCAGTTCAGGATACGCGCGCTCCAGATCTTCCAGCTCATGCATGAGCCTGTCGAACTCGCGGTCGTCTATCACGGGGGCGTTCTCCACATAATATCTATAGTTGTGGTCGTTCAGCTCTCGGCGCAGCTGCTCCACCCTTTCTTTTGCATCGCTCATCTGTGCGTAGGTTTGTTTTTTGTTTTTGCAAAAATAACACTTCTCGGGCTAATCTGCAAAAAGCCGTGCGGCGGAGTTTCACAACCCCACCGCACGGCTTTCTGTTTCGTATTACTTAATTACTTAACCTATGGAAGTTCTTTCTTTATGTATATATGACGCCTGAAACGGCAAAAAGTGACACAGCCACCGACTTTTTTATATTAATTTTACATTTCGGCGCCCTTTTACACGAAATTTCCCGAAAAATTTGCCGAAGAGACAAAAACTCAGTAACTTTGCACCAGCAACCATCCAGGGAAAGATGGCAGAGTGGTCGATTGCGGCGGTCTTGAAAACCGTTGAGGGTCACACCTCCGGGGGTTCGAATCCCTCTCTTTCCGCCATAAAACGCAGGCAGCGAGCCAATGGCTTGCTGCCTTTATTATACCAATGAGCATCTACGACGCCATAATGTGGCGCACATCCGTGCGCTCATATCTCCCCGCCACACTCACCGATGGGCAGCGCGCCCGCTTGTCGCAAATGAGCGCTGCGGCTACTGCCCCTTTCGGTGGCCGCATAGCCATCTCGCTCATAAAGGCCGGCGACGGCGGTGAGACGCGCCCGGGCACCTACGGCGTGATACGCGGCGCGCGCGATTTCTTTGTAATAGCCACCGACGGCTCTCCGGAGGCCAAGCTTTCAGCGGGCTATGCCTTCGAGCGCATAGTGCTTGAGGCTGCGGCTATGGAACTCGGCACATGCTGGCTGGCAGTGACATTCCGCGGAAATGCTTTCGGCCGTGCCGCGGGCGTGCCCGATGGCATGGAGGTGACAGCGGTGTCGCCTGTCGGCATTCCGGCCGGAAAACGCCATCTTATGGAGCGCATCACCCGGGCGGTCATACGCGAAAGCGCGCGGCGCGATTTCAACAGCATGTTCTTTTTCGGAGATTTCAACACCCCGGTGCCCTCCGGCTCGCATTTCACACGGGCACTCGAGGCTGTGCGCAGGGCTCCGTCTTCGGTCAATTCTCAGCCATGGCGCGCGGTGGTGGCCAGGGACGGCCTGCGAGTGCACTTCTATTTCACGCGCCCCGGCGATTGCACCATGCTGGACATGGGGATAGCCCTGTGCCATTTCGCCGAAGCATGCTCATGCGATGGCATCGAGGGTGATTTTATCACCGTGGAAGATGCTCCTGCACATCCGAAAATGACGTATTTAAGGACGTTTATAGTTAAATAGTGTTAATGGAGTTGATTTTCTTGCCCGAAAATTATGTTGCATAACATAAAACGCTTAACTTTGCATCAGTTTTTCATGGTATTAGATTTAAGGTAAGAAGATTATTCGTCGAGACGACGAGTAATTTTTTTTTGCGCTTAACCGAACACTGCGCGGAAAGCGTCCTCCACCTTGGCCACCTCATGGATATTTATGCCGGCCGAGGCCGCATCTATCCCCTTGAGATTTCCCGAAGGCACAAGAATATCTGTCATTCCCAGTTTGGCAGCCTCGCTTATGCGCTGTTCTATGCGCGTGACGGGGCGAATCTCACCCGTAAGGCCCACCTCGCCGGCCATACACCATCCCTTGGGCACAGCCATGTCCACATTGCTGCTGAGGATGGCGCATATCACACCGAGGTCGAGCGCAGGATCGTTGACACGCAGGCCACCGGCTATATTCAGAAACACATCTTTCTGCGCAAGTTTGAAGCCCACACGCTTCTCAAGCACTGCCAGCAGCATGTTCATGCGCTTGGAGTCGAACCCTGTCACACTGCGCTGAGGCGTGCCGTAGGCTGCCGTGCTCACCAACGCCTGAACTTCTATGAGAAATGGCCGCGCGCCATCCACCGTGACCCCAATGGCCACTCCGCTCAGCCCGTCGCCGCCATCGTGCGACAGCAGCATTTCCGACGGATTGGAGACCTCGCGCAGCCCTGTGCGGGCCATCTCGTAGATACCCAGCTCGGAGGTGCTGCCGAAACGGTTCTTGATGGGACGCAGTATGCGATACATATATCGGTTGTCGCCCTCAAACTGCAGCACGGCATCGACAATATGCTCCAGCACTTTCGGGCCGGCAAGCGAGCCCTCCTTGGTAATATGTCCGATGAGCAGCACCGGCACATTCTCGGCCTTGGCATACTTCAGCAGCCGGGCCGCACACTCGCGCACCTGCCCCACGCTGCCTGCGGCGGAATCGAGCGCATCGGAAGCAATAGTCTGTATGGAGTCCACCACGAGTATCGACGGCTGCACGGCCTCTATATGGTCGAAAATAGTTTCGAGAGAGGTCTCGCACACGATAAACACATTGTCCGAGCCGCGGCCTATACGGTCGGCGCGCAGCTTCAGCTGCGTGGCGCTCTCCTCCCCGCTCACATAAAGAATAGTGCGCGATTTTATGGACAGCAGATTCTGAAGCACCAGGGTGCTCTTTCCTATACCGGGCTCGCCACCGAGCAGCACGAGCGACCCTGCCACCAACCCGCCGCCCAGCACACGGTTCAGCTCCTTGCTCGGCATCATTATGCGCGGCTCCGACAACGCCTCTATTTCGTTGACGGCCATGGCACGTGTGGCACGGCGCTGACGCGACGCACCTTTCGCAGGAGATGCGGTGGCTGTGGCCACGCGTTCCTCCACCATTGTGTTCCACGCTCCGCACACCGGGCAACGTCCCTCCCACTTGGATGATTCAGCTCCGCACTCAGTGCAGAACCAGGCGGTTTTCACAGTTTTTTTGGCCATAGTTATATTTATTTGAATTGGCGACGGCGGAATTCGGCCAACGCGATAGCAGTGGCCATGCCCACATTCAGGCTCTCCGAGGTGGGGCGTCCGGCCGGAAAACTGGGGATGGTGATGCGGCGCGTCACCGTGGGCGCCACGGCATCGGAAATACCGCGTCCCTCATTGCCCATCACAAGCACACCGCCGGGGCCGAGCCCGGAGGCTGTGTAGATATTCTCGCCGCCGAGGAACGTGCCGAACACAGGCGTGCCGGATGGCAATGCGCTGAGCGCGGACGGCAAGTCACAGTAGTGCACGCGCACACGCGACACGGCACCCATGGTGGCCTGGATGGCCTTGGCGCCGAAAATATCGGCCGTATCTGCCGAGGCGAGTATCGTGGTCACTCCCATCCAGTCGGCCGCACGCACTATGGTGCCGAGGTTCCCCGGATCCTGCACGCAATCCAGCGCCACCACAAGCTCGTCCGGAGTCATGCTCCATTCCGCCGGTTCTGGGATATGGTACACGGCTATTACGGGAGGCGGTGTCGACAATGCCGTCATGCGTTCCATATCGGCACGCACGGCGCTCACACACTCGGCGCGCGAGGCCACCTCGGGGTGTTCGTCGAGCCATGCCGGCGTGGCTGCCAGCAAGTGCAGACGGAACGCATCGATAGTGTCGAGCACACATTTAGTACCTTCCGCAGCAAACAAGCCTGTATCCCGTCGGTTCCTTGCCTTGGCGAGAGATGCCACGAGCTTGCGTTGTGCGGCGGTGATTTGTTCTATAGTGTTCATCATCGTCAGGCAGCTATCTAAAACTCATATCCGGCTTCTGCTGTCAGCCTCCTGTCCTCGGCCACAGTGGAGCCTACGGTGGTGAGCAGATCGCCCACGATGGCGCCGTTCACACCTATGCGCATGGCTCTCAACTGGCCCTCGCGGCTCAGACGGTCGCGGCCGCCGGCAAAACGCAACTGCACCCGCGGGTGCACCATACGGAATACGGCCACCGTGTGCAGCACCTCGCGTTCGGTGAGAGGCTTGGCATGCTCCAGCGGAGTGCCGGGAATGGGACAAAGTATGTTGAGAGGTATCGACACCGGCTCAGCCTCGCGCAACGCGAGCGCCAGCTCCGCACGCTGCCGCATGCTCTCTCCCATACCTATGATGCCGCCGCTGCACACTTCCAATCCCAGCTCGCGGGCCGTGCGGATAGTGGTGAGCTTGTCGGCTATCGTATGGGTGGTGCACAGCGATGGAAAGAACGATGGCGCTGTCTCCAGATTGCAATGGTAGCGCCGCACTCCGGCATCGCGCAGACGCTGCAATTCCTCACGGCCGAGCAATCCCAGCGACGCACACGTGTCGAGGCCGTAGCGCTCACGCACCTCGGCTAGCGCCTCGGCCATCTGCTCAAGGGCCTCGCCACGCGCCGCACGTCCGCTGGCCACGAGCGACAGGCGTCCTATGCCATGCCGTGCACAAGCCTCCGCTGCCGCACGGCATTCCCCGCGGTCCACTATTGCATACTCTTTGCATCCCGTGGTATAGTGGGCGCTCTGCGCGCACCATTTGCAATTCTCGGGGCAGCGTCCCGAACGTGCGTTGACAATCGAGCACGAATCGAATTTACGAGGCGAGAAACGCTTCGTCACAGCCTCTGCCGCTTCCAGAAGTTCCTCAAGGGCGGCAGTGTCGGTGATATCGGCCAGCGCATAGGCTTCCTCGTTGGTGATACTGCCTCCGGCGAGCACACGCTCCCGCAGCCCGGCTACTAAATTTTGCATATGTGATTGCGATGTTATCAATGCTGATAAAGGTAGCGCTTGATGGAGCGCTTGGGTGTTTTTTCAAATTCTTCGTGGAGCATGCGCATGCGCGATATACGGCTATAGGCAGGCATCTCCGTGTTCAGCTGCTCTATGTTCTGCTGCAGCTGGCGCTCGATGTCGTCGTCGCTGAGGCCGGCGGCATGGGCTGTGTCGAAATCGGGATAGATGAGGGCCACAAGCTTGCCGTCCTCGTCGACCACAAGGCTTTCGGCCACATACAGCGTGCTGTTGAGCTTCTGCTCTATCTCCTCGGGATAGATATTCTGCCCGCTGGGGCCGAGTATCATGCTCTTGTCGCGGCCGCGTATGGTCAGGAATCCGTCGGCATCCATGCTGCAGATATCGCCGGTGTTGAGCCATCCGTCGGCCGAGAGAGCCGATGCCGTGGCTTCGGGGTTCTTGTAGTATCCCTTCATCACATTTTCGCCGCGCACGTACAGCACACCGGGCGTATGCTCCGGATCGGGCGAGTCGATGCGGGCCTCCATACGGTCGACGATGCGGCCGCATGAGCCGGGCTTCTGCTCGTCCCACGGCGCATAGGTGATGAGCGGCGCACACTCTGTCATGCCATAGCCCACGGTGAAGGGAAATTTGATGCGACGCAGAAATGCGGCCACATCGCCGTTGACGCCCGCGCCGCCTATTATCATCTGCTGAAGCTGGCCACCGAACGTCTCGTCCAGTTTTTCCTTGATTTTTGCCAGCAGATGGTCGTCGACAAGCGGGATGTGCATCAGCAGCTTCATGAGCGGTTTCTCCAGCATGGGGAACACGCGCGTGCGGATGATTTTCTCAATAATGAGCGGCACTGTGATGATGAGTTTCGGACGCACTGTGGCGAAGGCATCCATGATCACTTTCGGCGATGGCGTGCGTGTCAGGAAATATATATGGCAGCCTTTGACAAAGGTGTGCAGCATCTCGAACACGAGCCCGTACATATGGGCCAGCGGGAGCATGCACACCATACCGTCGCCGGGCTTCAGGAAGGTCAGTCCGTCGATGGAATACTGGATGTTGCTCCAGAGGTTGCCGTAGGTGAGCATCACACCCTTGCTGAAGCCTGTGGAGCCGCTCGTATAGTTGATCAGGGCCATGGTGTCGTGGCTGAACACAGGATATTTCACATCGTCGGCCGTGAAGCGGTCGGGCCAGCGGTGGCCGAAAAGTTCGTTGAGATGGGCGCGCGCATCGGTCAGCCGGCTGTTGCGCGAAAACAGCAGCGAGTAGTCGGCTATGAGAAGCGCTCCGGCAATTCCGGGCATGGATTCCGCATCCAGATTCTCCCAGATGGCTTCATCCACAAAAAAGAGTTTGGCATCGCTGTGCGTCACCAGATGGTGTATGTTGTCGCTTTTGAAATCGTGCAGGATAGGCACAGCTACGGCGCCGTAGGTAAGACACGCCAGCGCGGCTATCGACCACTGGGCAGAGTTGCGGCCACACAGCGCCACTTTGTCGCCGCGCTCCACTCCCGTCTGTTCGAAAAGCAGGTGGAGTTTGGCTATCTTGCGGGCCACGTCGCGGTACTGGAACGACACTCCGTGGAAGTCGGTCAGTGCCAGTTCCTCCCAGTTGTCGCGGATGGCGTCCTGTATATACTCGTTAAGATGCTTATGCTGTTTCATAGTTGAAAGTGTAGTTGATTACAAAATTACTCAGAAAATACTTATCTCAACAAATATTAACCGCCAAATTTGCCATAGGTTGATTATAATTTGTTATTTTTGCCAAATAATCGAAAACACAAGCTACAATATGAAACACATAAAAACATGTGCCGCAGCAGCGGCCATAGCATGCGCCGCAGCAGCGGCAGCAGCCCCTTACCATGTGACTGCCCCGATGCCCGAAGATGCCGACGGCGCAATGGTCTACATTGTGAATTTCGACACCGGAGCGCCCATCGACTCCGTACTTGTGGCCGACGGCGTGGCCGAGTTCCGCGGTGAGCTCGACGAGCCGGTGCTCGCACGTATGCTTCTCGACGGAGAGCGCTACTGCACATTCATCCTCGAGGACGGAGGCATCGCCATCAGCAAGGACCGTAAGGCCGTGGGATCTATGCTCAACGACCGCCTCAACGAAATCGGCAAGACCACGGCGGCGCTCGCGGCCGAATTCCGCAGCGCCCCGGGCGACGACGCCCGTCAGGCTGTGCTCGACCGCTACAATGCCTTCGCCACCGAAGCTCTCGACGAGAATGCCGACAATCCCCTCGGCTACTACATATTCCTCGACCAGGCCGGAAGCCTCTCTCGCGAGGAGTTTGCCGCAGCCCTCGCCAAATACCCCATGATGGCAGGCTATGAGCGTGTGAAACGCTATCAGCAGTCGTTCGACCGCCAGGAGGCGACATCCGAGGGAAAGCGCTTCACCGATTTTGAGATAGAGCACGATGGCGTGAAGCACCGCCTGAGCGATGTCGTGGGCAAAGGCGACTATGTGCTCGTCGACTACTGGGCAAGCTGGTGCGGCCCGTGCATACGTCAGACAGCCGTAATCAAAGAACTCTACAACGAGCTCAAGGACAAGGGCCTGAAAGTGCTCGGTGTGGCCGTGTGGGACGAGCCTGAGGCCACAAAGGCCGCCATCGCCAAGCACGACCTGCCTTGGGAATGCTGGCTCAACGGAGGCAACGTGCCCACCGACCTATATGGCATCATGGGCATACCGTGCATCATTCTCTACGGCCCGGACGGCACCATCCTCAGCCGCGACAAACAGGGCGACGAGCTCAAGGCCGCCGTGCGTGCCGCAATGGGCGCGAATGAATAAGGACCGCTTCCGTCTCACCGGTGCCGAAAGCACCGGTGCCGCAGCGCTGCTCCTGTGCATAGCGCTACCGCTGTGCGTGCGCATGTGCTCGCCGGACGCATCCACGCTGTCGCCACAGGCCTTGGCCGAGCGGGCCGCGGCCGATTCTGCCGCACAGGCACGCATCGACTCTGCCCAGCAGCGCGACGACAGCCTACGCAACCTCCGGAACGCGCGCAAAGCCGCACGCCGAAGCAAACAGCGGCATCAGGCAGCCGATCCTGTGCGCGACCGCCTCAACGATGTGGTGCCATCAAGATAGGGGCTCCACACACAAGCCAACATACACTGACATCCCCCCCTTGAGATATTGAGATAATCGTAAAATTGCCATGTTAAAACAAACTCTGATCACGCTCGGCGTGCTTGCTTGTCTCGGTTTTTCCTGCTCGTCAGTAGCCGAAAACACCGTAGTGTGGGAAACCCTCGGCAACACTGTCGATGCCGAAGGCGCGCCGGTCTACACCCAGCGCTTCACCATCACACCCGGAACCGACGGCGGTTTCGACCGCTTTGCATTCTGCATGTTCAAACGCGGTATGACACCTGCCGACCCCTCCGACACCATTATCGAAATCCTCCCCGGCTACTTCGCCATAGGTTCGCCGCGCTTCGCCGATGCGCCCAAAGGAGAGCCCATCGTGGTCGACATTGTGACCAAAGGCGCCCTGCGCAACATTTCCTACGCGCCCGACGGCATGCACCTCGTGGCCGGAGGCAAAACCATACCCGTCAACGCCACACGCAAGCCTACGACTGCCGAGCCCGGAATGTGGCGCACAGCCGATGGCGGCGACCGCATGATCTATGGCGATGAAGCCTTCGCCATCAACGACAGCCTGCGCACCGATGCCCGTCCGGCAGCCTACATGCAGATACCCACCCCCAAGAGCGTCACCATCACAGGCGATGCTGTGAAAGCGCCGCAGGCCAAGGCGGTGCACCGCATCGACGACACCCGCAACGACTATTGGCGCGCATCTGTCACCGCCGATTCCGTGGTTGTGTACACCAACAGCACACATCCCGAAGCCGTTCTCGCCATGCTTGAGCGCCGCATTGCCGAATCAGCCGATGCCGAAGGCCGTGTGCCGGCCGCAGAGATCGAGGACTGGGCCGACTACGCCTACCGCGGCATGATGATAGACGTGGCACGCAATTTCACCGGCAAGGACGACATGAAGCGCATTATCGACATCATTGCCCGCTACGGTCTCAACACGCTCCACTTCCATGTGGGCGACGACGAAGGATGGCGAGTGGAGATACCCGCACTGCCCGAACTCACCCAGGTGGGCGCACGCCGCGGCTACACGCCCACCGACGACGCACCCTTCCTCAAGGGCATATACAGCGGCAACGGCAACCCCGACGACAATACCACTCCCGCCAACGGCTTCTATACCGTGGACGACTATGTGGAACTGCTGCGCTACGCCGACTCCCTCGGTGTAACGATTGTGCCCGAATTCGACAGCCCGGGCCACAGCCGCGCCGCCATACGCGCCATGGAACACCGCTACCGCACCACCGGCGACGCCTCGCTGCGCCTGATTCACGATGGCGACACATCGCAATACACATCCGCCCAGAGTTTTCACGACAACATAATGAACCCGGCGCTCGAAGGCCCGTATAAATTCTGGGGTATAGTGTTCGATGCGCTCGCCGACATCCACGCACGCGCAGGCGTTGCAATGCCTATAGTACATGTGGGTGGCGACGAAGTGCCCTCCCATGCCTGGGACGGCAGCGAGGCCGCCCGCAAACTGATGGCCGACAGTGGAATGACACACCAGCGCGAACTCCACGCCCACTTCATGGAGCGTGTGGCCAGGCTCGCAGCCGAGCGCGGCATACGCATAGCAGGATGGCAGGAAGTGGCTCTCGGCCATTCCAAAGCCTACGACGATGCCGTGCGCCCCGTGGTGGCAGCCGTCAACTGCTGGACCAACGCCGGCGACAACGGCCGCAAGATAGCATCCAACGGCTATCCTCTCATTCTCACCAACGTGGACTACCTCTACTTCGACCAGACCCCCACCACACACCCCGAGGAACCGGGCCTCACATGGGGAGGCATCGTCGACGAGTTCCGTCCGCTCCATGCCACCATCGATGCCCTCTGCCCGGCCGACCCCGACGTGCAGGCCAATGTGGCAGGTGTGTCCGGCACTCTTTTCGCCGAAACCGTGCGCTCCCGCGCCATGATAGAGCGCTACATCCTTCCCCGCCTGCTCGGCCTTGCAGAGCGCGCCCATCACGCACGCCCCACCATTTCCGACACGGAATATTTCGGCGCCCTCACAGCTGAAATGCCCCGCTGGCAGGCCGATGGCACCAACTTCTATCTTCGTCAGCCGGGCATACGCCGCACCGCCGACGGCAAGATCGAAATGAACGATGCCTATGGCCTCGGCGAGATACGCTACACCCTCGACGGCTCTCAACCCACCCGCGAAAGCGCCCTCTACTCCGCGCCTTTCGATGCCAAAGACGCATCACAAGTGCGTGCACGCCTTTTCGCCGGCCCGGCCGAAAGCGTAACATCCATCCTCTACATCCGGTAACAACTCCCCGCGTGCGCCTCAGCGCTCAGCACGGGCCGGATTTGAAAGAAAATCAGCGTAAGCCAGCGCGATACCCTCGCGCAGAGGCGTGCGCGCCGTCCAGCCAAGCCCCGCAGCCTTGCTCACATCGAGCAGCTTGCGGGGCGTGCCGTTGGGTTTCGACGTATCCCACGTGATACGGCCCTCATAGCCCACCACGGAGGCCACCAGCGACGTGAGCTCGCGGATAGAGATCTCGCGGCCGGTGCCGGCATTCACCGTCTCGTTGCCCGAATAATTATTCATCAGAAACACACACAGCTCAGCAAGATCATCGACATACAGAAACTCCCGCAGCGGCGACCCGTCGCCCCAGCAGGCCACTTCCGCCGCACCCGCCACCTTGGCCTCGTGGAAACGCCGGATGAGAGCCGGCAACACATGCGAATGCGTGGGATGATAATTATCGTTCGGTCCATACAGATTCGTCGGCATCACCGAGATGAAATCCGTGCCATACTGCCGGTTCAGATACTCGCAATACTTCAGCCCCGAGATTTTGGCCAGAGCATACGCCTCGTTGGTCTGCTCGAGCGACGATGTCAGAAGACAGCTCTCCGGCATAGGCTGCGGAGCCATGCGCGGATATATGCACGACGACCCCAGAAACTCCAGTTTGCGGCATCCGTGGCGCCACGCAGCGTGTATCACATTCATCTCCAGCATCATGTTCTGATACATAAAATCGGCCGGAGCAGAGGCATTAGCCTCAATGCCACCCACCTTGGCAGCCGCCAGAAAAACATATTCAGGCCGCTCAGCGGCGAAAAAAGCATCCACCGCACGCTGGTCGGTAAGATCAAGCTCGGAATGCGTGCGCGTGACAATACACCCGTAACCCTGCCTGCGCAATTCGCGCACAATAGCCGACCCCACCATCCCGCGATGGCCCGCCACATATATCTTAGAATCTTTTTCCATAGCAAATATCTGAGTGCGCGCACCATCGCGCGTACGACACCACAAAGTTACACCTTTTCCCTGAAACCTCCCCGCCCCCATCCCCACAAAAACGACCGCGGCCCGCAGCGCAACGCGCCACAGGCCGCAATCACCAAGCTCGCCGCCGGGGATGCCTACCGCAATTCACTTGGTTATACTTTTTAAATATGTAATATACTTCTCTGCTACCCGCGGCCAGGTGTAAGTTGAGGCCACTAAATTATAATTATTTTCTGCTGTAGCTTGAAAAGCAATTGTGTCGGAAAGAGCACGGTTTATTACATCTGTTATATCCTCTATTTTTTCAGGGCGTACCCATAATGCAGCCTCATCCGTCAGAACCTCGCGATTGGCGGCTATGTCTGATGCTATTACAGGCAGTTTATAGCTCATTGCTTCCAGAAGCGAGATCGATAGCCCTTCTATTGTCGATGGAATACAGAAAGCAAATGCATTGCGCAGCAAAGTCTCTTTGTCTGCCCCATACACTGCATCTGTAAAAATAACGTCCGGATACCCCTTTGCCATATTATGTAACTTTTCAACATAAGTAGCGTCGGCCGGATTATTGCCTGCAATCACAAGTTTCTTACCTGAGCGAGTGGCTTTCTTGAATCCTTCGATAAGATAGTCCGGGTTCTTATCTTGTACCAGCCTCGCCAGAAACAAGAAATATCCCTTTGGAGAAAGATTAAATCGAGAAAGAATGTCAGTGTCGCCGGAATTATTATCAGGAAGGTAGATGGCTGTTGGTATAGCGGTGGCTTCGCGGTTATAATGTTTTTTGAAATAGCGGCATTGGTCTTCGCTGCACATGATGAGATTTCTATTAAGATGGGCTGTAAGCCACTCCATAAATTTCATTATGCGTTGTTGCGTAGGTGAATACTTGCTTCGCTGCCATTCAAGACCGTGACCTTGCATCAAGCTCTTGATTCCACATAGCCGTGCAATCGGGCTCCATAGAGAAGGTGGCCATGCGTTGTAGTGGATTATATCGGCATCGTGGATATGGCGGATCGTCTTTAAGGTGGCCTTGAGACCGAGCCATGGCTTGCATATCAAGTTGCTGTTGAAACCCTTTTGATGGATTACCCGGAAGCCGTTCACAAATTCTTCTCCGTTGTGGTCACTTTCACAGAACACAATCGGTTCATGCTCCATTTTCACCAACTGCGTGGCAAGATTAAGCATATAAGACTCAATGCCGCCAAGGATATGAATATCCCTGCCGCCAATAAAAACGATTTTCATTTCTGTTTGAAAAATGTAAGGCTATTAATGCTTTAGGCTACGTAGCAGATTCTTTAGTTGATAAGGCAACAATGACATAATAGCGTGTACAATACGCTGCACCCGATATTTCTTGCGATAGAAGCAATCTATTGCATGGTAGCCGTTATGGCAATATAGTTCAATAATTTTTTTTCGATAGCGCCCTTCCCTCATGGGGTGGAGCAATTGAGCATTACGTGCCGCTACTTTTTCGTAGCTTGAAGGTGCTAAGGATACCGATTCATTGATGTCATCAAGTAGGTGTGATCCTTTTTCAGTATTGACGACTATACATGAAACGCCTTCCTTGGGCGTGAACTGACCTGAGGAAATCAGTTCTGGATGTTGTTTTTGAATGCCCCAATAATCACCTATAGTCAAATCTCCCGGACGGTGTTTTGACGCATATTTGCAAAAATAACAATTCTCACGGTATATTTGGGCGTCAAGAAATAATGCATAATAGGAACTTGTTCCGGCCGGAATATACTTGTGCTTTTTCCCGTCTTCATAGTCTATTCTGCCGGTTAATTCCCAACCTTTGGTTTTATCTCTGAAGATGAAATTGGATATTTCCTTTAAGCCGGAATAGTTGTAATCTATGAATGAATTAAAAAATTCTTGATTTGGAACACCATGGCAGATAAGATCAATAAGATACAAATTAGGATACTCTTTTCTCAAAAAACCTTTTAATCCGGCACATTGACATGGTGTGCCGCTGAACAATACTGTTTCGCCGTTATTTAATTTTTTCCGTACCTCAATGAAACAATCATTGATTTCACTAAGCAAGTATTTTGAACCTTGGAGGCGAGGCAAGTCCTCTATTTTGTCTATTCCTATATGCCTTACTATAAACTTGTTATCTTCACGCAGAATTGCAGCACCATATACAGTGGCCCCTTGTTTTAAAAAATGCGTGGCAACAGCTGCAAAAATCCCCCCGGATGCGGATTTTTTCAGGGTGTTTTTATCTACGGCAACTCCGGCATATACGGCTGACGGACTATTTGTCTCTTCGATATTTTGATACGCACACACTTTCTGACATAAGCCGCAGTCAATGCATTTATTGGGGTCTATTGCAGGGTATACGAATCCGGCTTCATCAGCAATCTTGTATATGGCATCTTTAGGGCAAATTTGGGTGCAGCCATTACAATTGCAACATTGTGTCTTATCCTTGAACAGTATCATTGCAGAGCCTCTTTCAGATAGTCGATGCTGATTGTACGTTTCTCATCAATTGTTTTTTGCACAGAAACATAATCGATTTCATCAGCTTGAGTTTTGAGATTGAACACGTAATCAGGGGTCATCATTCTATTTTCAATTCCAAGGTTCTCAAGGAGTGCCCCGACTTTGGCAATTCTGCCCTTATTTGTCAGATACACTTTGAATTGCCTATGGTTTAGAATTGAGAATACGGCTCCATGAAAAGTCCCGGTAAATACAAATTTGGCATGTCTGAAGAGCTCAATCCATTGAAATGGAGTCATATTGACCGTGCATTTCGCATAGTTCGTGTCGCTTTCTCCCGCTCCAATCACATCCATGCCGTTGTCTTTGGCGTAATCGAAAATCTGTTGTTTGATAGCGATAGGAAGATGTTCACAATAATAGAACAGGATGTAGTCCCGTTTAGGCGTGTAAGGATTATGCTCAAATGGCAAAGGATATAGAAAAGTAGGGTCGAGGACCTCTACAACCTTTTTCTTGGTTGCTAATTCTGCCAATTGCACAGTTCGCTTGTCGCGACCTGATATATGTGAAAATTTTTGCAGACCCACCGAAACAGATTCAGGGATGTTGGAGAGGTCGGAATTTCCGGCACTTGGCGCATATGAAATTAAACGTGCAGAGTCAATGCCGTGCCCGAATTTTATTTTGTTGAAACTTTTAGGGTCAGCATAATTCCATACTTCATCACTACCAACTACTATTATATCATATCCGAGTTTTGATATACCATTGGCTGTAAAGCATACCGGCGACAGGTTCATGTGTTTCGAACGCTCGGTTTTAAGAGTAAAAGGCAGACGGAATATATTGCCCCAATTTCTCCAATTCTGTCGGTTTTTATACCAAAGAAACCATCCTAATGTGTTTATCAGAAAATGCTTTACCGGTATATAGTTTATTATTTCAACCTTGGCGTCGGGACGCAGTTTCTTTACTGCTTCCTGTACAGCATAAGCTTGCAGGAAGGCGCCAAAATTTACAACTGTGTGATGGGTCAGGATTCCAATTTTCATTCTGTCGATATTGGTTCTGTGAATATTGAACAGCCTCAGCACCCCTGCTTTGCTTTTTCGTAAAAATCCAAATAGAGGTTCTGCAGATATTTGGCTTCTTCCTTGATATTATAGTGCTTTTGAGTGATTGTTGATGTCATGTCGCGGCGTGGCGGAAGATGCATGATGATGTCGTTAAGTCGGCGCACCCAGTACTCGCGTGGTTGGTCAAGACTGATGAATTCCGTTTTATCTGATAGGGCAACCTCTTGTGTCACAGCAGACGAAAATACGCAGGGCAGGTCGGATGCCTGTGCTTCAACCCCTGTGACCGGTAGACCTTCCCACAGAGAAGGCATAAAGAATAGATCAAAAGCCTGATACCAGTCTTGGGGGTTGGGTATGCTTCCAGTCAGAGTTACATTTTCGGTTAGTCCCAATGATTTAATTTTGTTCACCACAAGGTCATGCCATTCGCCATCGCCTACCAAAACAAGGTGGGTTTTGGCGTTTATCCGATGTAATTCTGCAAATGTATCCAGAATGAACTTGTGATTTTTTTGAGGAGAAAGTCTACCTATATGGCCGATTACCAATTTGTCCTCCAAATGAAATTCTTTGCGAAGGTTATCTCGCATGGTTTTACTGAATAAAAAATTTTCAATTGCTATAGCATTGGGTATAAAATGAAAATCTCCCCGATCAATAACATCGTCGCCCATATAGAATCGGCCAGCTTTTTCGCTGCACACAAAATGCTTGTTCATTGAATATTTCAGCATTTTCATGCAGTAATATTTAATGGGCCATTTTAAGTCGAAGCGAAGATCGGCTCCGTGTGCGTGATATATTCTTATTGGAATATTTGAGTCTTTGGCAGCTTTCATGGCATAGCGTCCAAGCGGACCATTATGGGCCTCCACTATTTGGTATTCCGGATGTGCTTCAAACAACTCACGCATGTATTTTTTGTAAGCTCTCCTTTTAAGAGGGCTGAACCCGGGCGTCCGGAATATTCGTCCTCCCATACTAAGGATTTCTTCATCATAGGCTCCATGCAAGTTACTATTGCAAAGAAAATCAAACTGCACTTTGGTACGGTCGATGTTTCGGTAGTAGTTCATGAGCATGGTTTCAATTCCACCACGACTCATGTAGCTGACCGAATGGAGTATTCGTATCATTCTGTTATTTCAAATTTTTTGATGAATTTAGCCGGTACGCCACCCCATATTTCACATGGCGGAATGTCTTTTGTGACTACGGAGCCGGCACCAACGACAGAATGATGGCCTATGGTTACAGGTTTTGTTATAATGGTGTTTGTACCTAAAAACACATGCTCTCCAATGCTTACTTTTCCATGGTGCCAATTTACCCACCCGCGATGATCAAGAGTAAAATAGTGAGTCAAAATCACACAACCATTCGTTATGTGAGCATTGTTTCCTACTTCAATCAACTCCGGGTGGGCAGAATCCCAAGTCACATTGGTGCCAATAAAATATATGTGCCGCTCCTGAGGGTTAGACGGCGGTAGAAATTTAACGCCTGCTTTTTTGATAAAATACCAACGCTTGGTCCTGTTCATCGGCATATTCGACAATCGGAGCCAGATATAGCCGATAATCTTGCGGGTGTTTTTATATCCTATTTTCATAATTGTGATGCTATGCAGTCAGTAGTGTTAGTCGTAACTGCAATCTGTTAAGTCTTTTTATAATTGACCAATATGAGTTATTGCATGAAATAAAACTTATATACTTCGAATGCTTTATCGCCCATGCCCCCGAGATAGGCTTTGATTGTCCACCAAAATGTATTAAAGAAGGCAAGGAGGCACATTGTGTGATATAATGCCACTTTCCGGGATTTCCACAGGTAATAGAGGCATATCGGAATTATAATGAGCGAAAACGACTGGAAATAACTTAACGGCCGAATAAATATCTGATTGGTATTGACAAACAGTTCATACATACAGTTCCCGAAAAAGAAGCATTCGAAATAGATGTCGAAATGTTTGCTAAAATTGAATTGAGTCCGCAGTCGCAAATATGTCCATGTCGCAATAACGTACAGCAGCCATATGCCGGCGCGCGCCGGGCCCCAAGCCCGTGAGTGGTCCACATCCTGCATTATCATTTTGAAATTGAACGTATACGCGTCATATTCCATGAACGATAGGACAGATTCTATAAAATTCATAGACTTAATCCATGTTGGTGTTGAGCCTATTATCGTACAGCAAACCACACACCCCACGGCAACCCATCTGTTTTTTGGAAATATGGGTTTTTGCAGAATGAAATAGAAAGGCAGTAATAAGATTGCAGACTTATGGACAAGACAACATAATGCTATGCCCAAAGCATATTTCCATACCTTCTTTTCAACTATATAGTCGATAAGTACAACAAATGCACATTCTACTACAGCTTGACGCATTATATTTGCCCATCTTAGCCATGTCGGGCCTAATACAATAAAGAGGGCTATGAACGGCAGCAGGTATTTGTTGCGTCGCATGGCATAGTAGATTAATCCAATCTGCAAGGCGCCCCAAAGGCCAATGAACATTGAGTAGTGGAGCCCAATGTCTACAAAGAGTTGTTGTAAATAGCGATAGCCTAATTCAAGAGTGTCGCTACGTAACGCGTTCCCATTTTCAAGAGCCTGGTATAAACGAATATACGCCAGATTATCGACCCCAACATTATAGCGCAAACCGTAGATAGCAGCAAATATTGCAATAGCACAGATATTCTGCCATGTACAAAATGAATCAGACCTTACTCTATTCTGAAATCTCAGTTGGTCTTTAGCCAAAAGCCATAATATGAAGGCTAACGCACCGTATATACAAAAACTGATAATCACAACCTTATTCGAGTCCTTTTTTAGCGATGGAATAATTTGCAATGCAATATATATCGGCCAGACACATCATGAGAGAGACAGACCGCATCTTCAACACTTGATAGAATATTTTTTTTGCCCCGCTCAACGATGGTGCAAAATCATGATCACGTTGCCAAAAGTCGTCCCTCACTATCTTTTCAGCAAAACTCCGTTTTGTTTTGCGAGGCATATTCGACAGCGCTATACGTCTTATCATGGCAAAAGCCATGATGAAAACACAATAATCTCCGGTTGACCGTATACCATATTGGTGGTACGTCTGATTGATGATTCGGTTAAGCTGTTTGTAGCGGTCGTATTTCTTAAGATTAAACTCGTGGCTTAGGCTTTCTCCATTGTAACAGTATGTGTAGAGCGTGTCGGGAATGAAAATAACTTTTCCCGAATTTAGCATAGCGCATATCTGGAAATGGATGTCCTCACTGCCCACCTCTCGTTCAGAATGAAAAGCTTCTGAAATTATACTTCTTCGATATACAGCATGCCATACCGACATGGTTAACATTTTGGGCGTTAATTTCGTGGGTCGGATAAAGCCTTGAGATAATTCTACGAAAGTGCTTTTGTCAAATTCGCGTTCTTCTGCGAAGTCGCGTATGGAGATATTATTGCCGTTGCTGAGCTGTTTGATGTGGCCGCAATACACAATATCGGCATTATTTTCCAGGGCTTTCGACATCAGAATCTCATACATGCGAGTGTCGATGAAATCGTCGCTGTCGATGAACGCGATGTATTCGCCACGGGCTATTTCCATGCCGCTGTTTCGGGCAAAGCCCAAGCCACCATTGGACTTGTGGATTACTTTTACGCGAGAATCTTTTTCCGCCCACAAGTCGCACATGGCTCCGGAGCGGTCAGGCGATCCGTCGTCCACAAGAATAATCTCGAGGTTGCGGTACGTTTGGTTTACGACAGACTCCATGCATCTGTCGAGATAGCGCTCGACGTTGTAACACGGAATGATCACTGAAATAAGAGGTTGCTCAGTCATTATCTACCTTCGTACGTATTTTGTGCGTCTATGTTATGGTCAAATTTTATTGCTTCGATGTGGCTGAAATAGAGTTTGCGCAGAAAGCGGGTGATAGCCATATCTTAGTAGCCAAGCAGTTTTTCAAATTCAACTATTGTCTGTCGTGGGTCGAAACATTCGGCCTTTGTCCGGGCTTTGCGGGCGTAGTGCTCCAGTTTTTCAGGATTGTTCATCAGTGTTTCGATATGTTCCGCTATTTCAGTGATATCGAGAGAGGTGAGTATCCCGGTATCGTCGGCCAAGAGTTCATCGGAACCTGTGATGTTTGTAGATACCACAGGTTTGCCAAGGCAAAAGGCTTCGCACACAACCGTGGGATAGCCTTCGGCATCGGATGTAAGAAGAAACATGTCGGAGGCTTTAAGATAGGGGTAGGGATTTTTCTGGAATCCGAGAAATTTTACGCAATCTTCCACCCTCAGTCTCTCCGCCTGCTTCTTCAATGCTTGCTCCAGGTCGCCCGTTCCAAGAATCCATATATCAAAATTCAGACCTTTGGATTTGAGTATGGATGCAATCTCGACAATGCGGTCCTGGCGCTTTAAAGGATTCAGGCGACCGATATTGCAAATAGTGAATGTTGTTTTTGTTATGGCGCTTTGCTCAGATTTCTCAAGGATATTGTTTCGGTCGATAATGTTATAGATCACATGTAAATTATCATTTATACCAAAAGCTTTTGAGAAACTGTCTTTTGCGCTTTGCGATACACACACGATATGGTTCATCTTTTCATAGATTCCTTTTTCGTGCTCCCTGTTTTTGAATACCCAGCAGCACCAGTGCCGAGTGAGAAGGTCGGTATGAACCCATGATATATTGTTGGTAGACAGATGAGTCACAAAGGAATGCAGAAGGAGCGCTTGCCCCTCCATGTAGGACACGATGTTGTCAAATCTCCGGCCTTTCAGAGCATGCCGTATCTTGCGTTTCCATATTCGGCCAAATATGGGCATGCAATGTGGGGTTAGTTTGCGAGCAACCTTGCTCGGCTCTTTTTTAAAGAGTTTAATTACCTCTACTTGCGGTGGAATAGACGATAGATGAACGCCATATGCGTACAATATCACAACCGTAACTTTATATTTGGTATAATCGATGTTTTTAAGTAAATCGATGAATACTTTCTCTGCTCCCCCTCCGGTCATGGAAGCCATAATGAAAAGGATAGTAGTCATTTCAAATTTGTTTAAACCAGTCGTTACCTACTATAGTATCGGGTATAAGATAGAGGTCGCTGTCGTGAGTGGCGTAAAACTTAATGATTTCCTGCTCTTTAGTAACATTGTTCACGAGCTTGAATCCGGAGGCTATCGGCTTGGCCGGAATGCCGCCGAGTATGGAACCTTCCTCAATTGCGGAAAAATCCTTATTTACAAGGCTATTTGTGGATACAATTGTGTAATCCGGAATATGAGTTCCGGCTGAAATTGAGCAACTATTGCAAATCCAGCAGTTGTCGCCTATGACTATAGGACGCATTACCGGTGGAACGACATGTTTGTTGAGATTGGCCACAAAATGGTAGTTTGTATCAAACAATTGGCTGCGATGAGCAATGCGCACGTTGCTGCCTATGGTGATGGATTTATAGCATCCGATATTAATCATGTCGCCGATAATAAGTCTGTCGCCAAACTCAAGAACTCCATGAATGCCAACCGCAATTCTGTTGCCAGTTCTTATTTTTGCTGTACCTTTAAATATGATTGTGCCGAAATTCATGATTTCCGATTGCACGCCCATGTTGGATGGTCCCTTGTTGGTGTAGTTGAAACGAATCATGCCTGAACGCACAGGTGCCTCAATTTTGATTTTTCCGGATAAGGCCATTATTCTCGGGCGTCCATACACCCAAATGGGGAGCCGTAGGGCTTTGGAGAGAGGCAGACTACGCAGATTCAGGTATATGGTGGCAAAAGGATTGAACCAGTTGGCTGAAAAGAACTGTTCTAAAGACAGAAAAAAACGATTTACAGCTTTATTGAGTAATCTCATGTCGGTGTAGTATGAGGTTGACTTTCCTTTTTATAATTTGGCGCTCGCCACTTGTGATGCCGGTAGTGAATATCGTGACCGCGTTTACAGCAAGAGATATCAGACAAAATGCAATCAGCCCGAGGAAATTATTGGGCAAAAAGTCGCTGAAGAGGGCACAGACTGCAGTGGTTATGCATATCACATAGCATACGGGCGCGAATACGTGCCGAAAATATTTTGATATACTCAAGTTGATGAACTTGGATATATTGTGCAGCGTTACCAGCAGAAATGCGAAGCGTCCGAGAGAAAGAATTGGGTAGACACTTTCCGGAGAAGCTCCGAGTTTCAAAGCTATGTAGCTGGCGGGAAATGCCAAAAGGAATAAATTGCTACCTACGATTACGGAGCGACGCAAATGTCCGGTTGCTGTCATGGCAGTCCAGACCGGGTTGTTGAATGAATTCACAATGGAATAAATCAGCACCCACTGAACGAATTGTGAAGCATATTCCGGAACCTCCTTCAGCCATACTCCGAGTACGTAGTCGCAACGCAGAATCAATGGCAGGGAAATACACCAGAGCATGTAGAACGAGAATCGGGAGCTTGCGTACACAAGAGAAATAAGCGAGTCATGTTCGTCTGCTGCATATCTTTTTACAATCTGGGGGCGTACGGCAGTGAAAAAATTAGCTGAGAAATTGTTTACTGCATTGTTCACCTGAGCAGCTATACCGTTGGCTGCATTTACCACAGGTCCGAAGAACATGTTGAGCAGGATGTTTATTCCCTGGCCATTTACCATCCACACGGTAGCTCCATACAAGTTCCACCCGGTGAAGCCCGTCAATTCCTTGAATAAGTCCTTACTCCAGATCCATTCGTGGCTCACTTCCTCGTATTTTCGAGTGCAGTATATGGCCATACATAATTTGGGCAAAATCTGTACAACCATCATCAGTACTGCATACATAATCAGTTTGTTGCTGACCACGACCATAAGATAGGCTATGGCCAGCTTGGCAAACGCGTCGACAATGCCTATGTAGGCATAAATTTTCATATTTTCGCGCGCGATAAGCACTGATTCGTAGACGGAGAATATGAATGTGGAGCCAAGAGAAATAATAGTGCAGTACAGCACAACGAGTGCCGCACCACGTTGATGCTCAGGAATCACGAGTTTGTTTGTCACAAGCCATTGTCCGGCGGTTGCGCCTATTATGAGGACAGCCACTGCAATAGCTATAAATAGCAGCAGGCATGTGTTGAATATATCTTTTACTCGTTTGCTGTTGCCTTTTCCGAGTTCATAGTTAAGGAAACGCTGTGTGGACACCGTAAGTGTCGAGGAAAAGAATATGAGGGCTGAGGACAGTCCGCCTACCACATTGTACACGCCGTAGTCGTCGACGCCGAGGGCGGCGAGGACTACCCTGGATGTAAACAGCGAGACGACCATTATCATGGCCATTCTGCCGTAGAGCATAAGGGTGTTTTTGGCAATGCGTTTGTTGTCGGAAGAACTCATGCTATGGTAGAGATGGAAGTACGTGCGCGCAGGTGGCGGCGGAGGGTGGTGAGGAGGCGTGAATATGGGGCGGCGGGGCGCCAGGGGAGGGTGGATAGGGATTGTACGGCGGCATACCAGCGGGAGAGGAGGGAATGGGAGAGGAGGGTGGGATGCACGGTGGAGAGGAGATGAGAGGCAAGATCTACCCAATATTCGTTGGCGGCAGGAGTGATGGCCACTATACCTGCGGCAGCGATGCGTGCTTCAAGACGGTCTATGGCATCGGCATCGTCGGCCGGTGCGGTTGAGGCGAGAGATTGAAGCAATTCTGCTGCCGCCTTGATTCCGGAGGGACCGGTGTGTAGGAGGTTGCGCATGTAGGCGCTGACGGGCATGGCCGGGCGGAGGCGGTAGGCTGCTATGACGCGGGCGCGGGCCTCGGCGAGCGTGGCTGCCGGACCGGGACGGCGTCCGGGGAGCCCATATACGTAGCGGTGGAGAGCGTCGATGAGCGGCGCCTTGGCCTGTATGTCGGGGGCGGAGAGTATGCGCGACCGCAGACGCGGATACAATGCCTCCGCCGCAGCGGCAATGGCACTGTCGGCGGCGCCGGCGGCGGCGATTGCGCCTATGGCGTCGACGGCGGCGCAGAGTTCTTCGTCGCTGCATCGGGCGGCACTACGCGCCGGAAGCAGGGCTATGGAGCGTAGTGCGGGCAGTATGTCGCGCTGGCGTGATGTCAATTCAGAGGTTGAATCAAGGCTTCAGGGATGTCGGCTGTCCATTCGAAGCCGAAATCGTGGCCGAATTCGAGGCGGAAAAGGCGTGTGAGGGGGCTGTCGCCGGATGCAGGGATGTCGCGTACGATGCCTTCGTAGCCGGCCATCACTCCTCCTGTGATGCGCACCCGACGCCCGGGTATCAGCCGTGTGGCCGGATCAAGTGGGCGCAGAGCCATGTCGGGGGTGAATATGCACACCATACGCTGAAACACAAGCATCGAGGCTTCAGGGATGGCTGCGTAGGGGGCATTCGTGGCGGGTGCGCTCCGGTAGCCCCAGGCTATGTCGCCTACGTGGCGGAACACCTCAGGAAGCAGTTGCGGCGATATGCGGAAAAAGAGTACTCCGGGGATGAATGGCTGAAGGGTGGCGGCGAGACGCCCTTCGGCGGTGCGGCACACCACTTCCCGGCAGGGATAGTAGGTGGCGACGGAAGCGCCGAACGCGTCGCGAAGGCGCTCTTCGGCTGTCTCTACGGCCACGCCGCGGCGCATGCGCATGGCATACCAGCGGGGGTGTATGTCGAGTATGGCATCGGCGGCTTCCTGCAATGATGCGGCGCCGGCGCACGCGATGCGGCTGCACTCTGCGGCTATTTCGGACGGCGTGGCTGCCGTGTCGGCCGCCACTATACCTGCGAGCCTCAGCGCGGCCGATGTGGCAGCGGCAAGGGTGCGCGCTATCGAGGCGTCGGTGCGGCGGCCTTGCGCAAGAGGAAAGGCATAGCGTCGGCGTGGCGAGGCATAGGTCTCGACTATGGCCTGCGCCTGTACAGGAAGCGCAGAGCAATCGTCCTTCAGCAGTGTCACGAGGCCGGATGTGCCCAGACGCGCCCCGCTGTACACATCGACAAGAAACGCATCAAGGGCCACACGCAGCCGGGCCGGCATCTCGCCATTGCGGGCGGCGGCACGCCGAAGGGCGCTGAAATCCACCGTCGCACGGGGTGCGGCCAATGCGTTGTCCAGGCCGTCGAATGCGCGACCGGAGGGATAATCACGTCTGTATAGCGCACGAGCGGCCTCCACATAGCGGCGCACCGATGAGGCGGCCATTCCGGCAGCCTGCATGCGGGATATCCACGCAGCTACAAATCTGTCGTCGAAAGGAATATCGGGATTGCCGCAGTTTTTGCGGATAGAAGCCACTGCCTTGCATGCATACGTGGCGTTGGGGCATTGCGGAGAAAGTGCGCGAGATTCGAGCGCCGACAGCACATCCCGAACCGTATCTATCTGATAGCTTGCCGACTCACCGCCTTGGCCACAATCCAACATTTCGTCATGTCCGGACAATGCTTCTCGACCACCCCCGATCGGTCTGTTCTGAATCAAAGGTGTGTCGATGAATGGTGTATGTAAGGCGCCGGCAAGCATTGCGCATGCGGGCTGCATCTCCTATGTATGAGATGCAAGG
>CAJTOZ010000020.1 GCA_910578095.1 uncultured Muribaculaceae bacterium
AAAAACATGTGGGCTATTCAGTCGAAACTTTTTGCACTTCGTTTCTGAAACTACGTGCATTTTTTTGCACAAGTTCAAACCGAGGGTAGACGTTAGACAGAGCGAAAGGTGCCGACTTATAATCTTGACCTTGAAGCATTCGAAGTCGTGCAGAAGAAACTCAAAAGCAAGTGATTATTCCGGCAGGAGGTAGTTGGCACTGCGCCCTCCTTCGCCGCTATTGCGGAGCATACCTTTGGCTATAAGGTCGTTGATGTCGCGCAATGCTGTGTCTTGTGAGCAACCGCATATCTTCGCCCATTTGGAAGATGTCAGTTTTCCCTCAAAGCCATCCCACAGGCGGTTGACGACCTTGCGCTGACACTCATTTATTTCAACATCGCGGAACTCATCCCAATATGCCGCTTTCTGCAATGTTCGCTCTATTATGCCCGAAGCGCGGACTATGGCATTTTCTAGACAGCCGAAGAACCATAGCATCCATTCAGTAATATCGAGGTCTCCTTTCTGTGTCCGCTCAAGCACCTCATAATATGCTTTTTTGTTGCGGTCGATTTCAGCCGACATACTGTAATATCGTGCCGAATCCTCATCAAGCCGGGCAAGAAGCATATCGGCAAGAGTGCGGCTTATGCGACCGTTGCCGTCATCAAACGGATGTATGGTCACAAACCACAGATGCGCCACAGCAGCCATGATAAACGGTGACTGATCGGCAGTGTTACACCACTCAATCAACCGCTCCATCTCAGCCGGAACAGCATCCGATGGCGGAGCCTCATAATGCACCTTTTCATGCCCGAAAGCACCGGACACTACCTGCATCGGCTCCTCACCCTTCCGCCAATCGGCAACAGTTATTCTGTGCATACCGCTTCGCCCAAACGGAAACAAAGCAGCGTGCCAATCGGCTGGTATGAGGACAACGCCGAATCCATAGCCTTCGGACAATTCTACCGCGAGAATTTCCCCAAGCAATACCGCGACTGGCAAACCGGTCGCTGGCAACAGGACATTGCCTACCGCGACTCCCTCCGCCACGCCCACTCCCTCGACCGCCTGAAACGCCTCTACTCTCCGGCGGAATAATCCACACATCGTAGCTCCACACCCGACAAATCCCGTATTTGCCCCGCGTAGAGCTACTTTTTTATCTCTCAACGCCTTGTCTCGCTCAAATAAAATGTGTAATTTTGTAAAAGGAATAGTAACGTCTATCTGAAAATGACTATATAGTAACTGTCAACATACGAAAACTATGATAATTTAGGCATCAAAATCCTGATTATGTTATTAGTAAACCAGAGGATAATTCTATGGTGTTCTGTTATTATATACGTTTTTGGATAGAGGCAGTGTGTTTCTTTAATATATGAAGGCAAAAAAAATAAAGTTAAGTCGACTTGAACGTCTTCTGCAAGATGTAGCCGATACTCTACGCGGCAAAATGGATGCCGCCGAGTATAAGGAGTATATCTTGGGGATGCTTTTCTTGAAGCGTATGAGCGACGTTTTCGACCAAAAGCGTGAGGATTTAAGAAAACAATACAAGCATTTGCCAAAAGATGTCCAAGACGAATTGCTCGAAGAAAGAACGCCATACGGCGAAACTTTCTTTGTTCCTAAACGGGCACGTTGGCACGAAAGCTGGGTTGATGAAAATGGCAACACCATACCACCAATCAAACATCTTAAAAATGATATTGGCTCATATCTGAACAAAGCTCTCGCAGCTATAGAGGAAGCAAACAGCGAGCGACTGAGAGGTATCTTCAAAGAGCGCATCAACTTTAATCGAAAAGTCAACGGCAAGGAGGTTGTTAAGAACGCTGACTTGGAAACGATTATCGGGCTTTTCGATGCATTCCCCCCGCTTATCAATGAAAACTTTGAATTCCCCGACCTTTTGGGCGCCGCCTATGAGTATATTCTCAAATTCTTCGCTGATGAAGCTGGCAAAAAGGGAGGACAATTCTACACTCCCGGGCAAGTTGTGCGATTGCTCGTTCAACTTCTTGAAGTTGAAAAGGGTATGAAAATCCTCGATCCGACTGTTGGTTCGGGCGGCATGCTCATTCAGAGCCATCAGTGGCTTGAAGAGCAAGGCAAGAACGCCAACAATCTCAGCTTATATGGCCAAGAAAGTGACCCTGCTGTTGTCGCACTCAGCCAAATGAACCTCATTCTGCACAATATCTCCAATTATCATATCTTCTATGGAGATACCATTGGCAACCCCGAAACAAAAGAAAATGGCCAACTGATTAAATTTGACCGTGTAATTGCAAATCCTCCATTCTCGCAGAATTACTCTCGCGCCGACATGGAGTTTCCTGACAGGTTTGTCTACGGCTTCCTTCCTGAAACCGGCAAGAAAGCCGACCTGATGTTTGTGCAGCACATGCTCGCTGTGTGCAAAAACAATGGGCGCGTTGTTGTAGTAATGCCTCATGGCGTCCTTTTCCGTGGCGGCATGGAGAAAGAAGTTCGCCGCCTAATGATTGACGGCACGGACTCCACCGGACAAAAGAAAGCCGGCATCAAGTCTGACATTATCGAAGGCATTATCGGTCTGCCTCCCCAATTATTTTATGGAACGGGCATCCCTGCTTGCATCATGGTATTCAACAAACAGAAGCCTGAAAACTTGCGCAACAAGATTTTCTTCATAAATGCCGATCTTGAATATTTCGATGGTAAGAAGCAAAACATGTTGCGCCCCGAAGATATTGAGAAAATTTCAACTGTTTTTAAAACCAAAACCAACATTCTAGGATATTCACGATTGGTCGACGTTAGTGAAATCGCTAACGAGACCAATGACTATACATTGAATATCCGTCGCTATGTGGATAACACCCCTCCGGCCGAACCTCACGATGTTACGGCTCACCTCAAAGGTGGCGTGCCAAACATGGAAATTGCCGACAACACGTCTCGCTTTGGGGATAAATTCAAATTTACCCCCAATGAAATCTTTATCCCTCGCGAAAACTCAACATACTCAGATTTCCGTATCAAAAATAAAAGCGAGATTAAATCTATCATTGAGTCTTCAATGAAAGTAATGGCCTCTTATGGGGCTATTCAGTATGCGCTTTTTAATTGGTGGGAACAGGGCCGTGAGATTTTCTCTACACTTGCCAAAAACGACAAGGCAAATCTGCCTTCTATCCGAAGACAACTTCTCAGCTTAATCCACCAATTCCTTTCACCGCTTAATATTCTTGATCGTTTTCAAATTTCCGGAATCTTCGTGCGTTGGTGGGATAGCATCAAATACGACCTCAAAACCATTCGTCCGCACGGCTGGGATATAGACCTAATAAACAATGAGGATTTCCGGCACCTCATTGTCGATAAATACTTCAAGAAGCAGCAGCTGGCCATTGACGAACTGAAAACCACGCTTGCATCGCAAGAAAGTGCGCTTGCCTCGCTTGTTGAAGAAGCACTGGAACTTTGTGAATATGAGCCGGAGGAAGACGAAAAGCTTACGCCTAAATTGGCTAAGCAGCAAATCGCAGCCAACGTCGCCAACCTCTGTAAGGAGGATGCCGAGCCTTATGAAAAGATATTGGGAGACATCGTTGGCAAAGAAACTCTAATCAAGCAGATTAAAGCCAAATGTGTTGCTGCAGAATCGGAGCTTATGCTCCACGTCGAGATTAAATGCTATGGAACTGACGATAAGCTCGCAGAGTTGGAAAGTCAACGTGAGATTTGTGTGGCCGACCTCAACGCTGCAGATGCCGACCTTACCTTAGCCATTTCACCCATAGCAGAGCATCTTGCCGACATTACATCTTTTGAATCCATTAAGGATTCTATCAAAGCTTTAAAATCGGACTTAAAGAAAGCCGACAAAAAACAATCCTCAGCGAAGAACAAGGAATTTCTCGCTGCTATTGATAAAGTTGAGAAAAGCCTAAAACCGTTTGGCAAAAGATTCAAGCAATTTCGAGCGGTTCTTGACGGCATCAACGAGGGCATTGCCTACATCAATAAGCTGTATTCCGACATGGGAGGCTCTGTTACAGAGGAAGAATGTCACGAAATGATTTTGCAGAAACATTTCCTAATCGTAGAATCGGAGATGCTGCAATACGTCGATTCAGAACGCCGCAGACTTGTTGCTGCATTTGAAAACCTATGGGATAAGTATGCCGTTTCTGCCGAACAAATCAAACGCAGTCGCGACACATCTCTCGACTCGCTAATGTCGGCGTTGTCTCAACTCCATTATCTCGACTGATATGGGAGCAGGTACTAAATACACGACCGCTTCTTTTGGGTCGCTCATTATTGAGCAACCCAAAAGTACCACAAAAGTTTCCGAGGCTACCGGCTTCGGAAACTACCCCTTCTTTACCAGTGGTGAAGCAGTTTTACAACATCTTTCGCCCCTCACAAACGGTGAAAGTATATACATGGCAACCGGGGGGCAAGCCAACGTTAAATACTTTGACGGAGAAGCGGCTTATTCAACAGACACATGGGTAGTAAAAGCGAAAGAGCCGATTGACTCTAAATTGCTATACTACCACATTCTTTCTCTACTCTCAAAAATAGACTATCAATTTTTTCAGGGTAGTGGCTTAAAGCATCTTCAAAAGAAAGACTTTAAGCGGCATGAGATTACGTTCCCTACTGACCCTAAGGAGCAGGAACGTATTGTTGTAATCCTCTCAGATATCGACAAAGCCATTGCAGAAACCGAGGCACTGATTGCAAAATACGAATTGGTTAAGAAAGGTCTGATGCACGATCTTCTTACCAACGGCATCGACGAGAACGGCAATATACGCTCTCCCCAAACTCACGTCTACAAAGACTCTCCCCTCGGTCCAATCCCTCAAGAGTGGACTTTAATTAAATTAGATAATCTTATAACCCATATTGCAGATTGTCCTCATTCTACGCCAAACTACCTAGATTCAGGAGTATTGGTTGCTAGAACTTCTAGTATTAAAAATGGAGAATATCTTATAGCAGAAAGTTCCTATGTGTCTGAGGAGGAATACCAGTCTAGAATTGCAAGATTACAACCTCTCCCAGGAGATGTGATTTTTACAAGGGAAGCCCCAATTGGAGAGGCATTTGTCATACCTGAGCACATGAGAATATGTCTAGGACAACGAGTTACTGTTATTAGGACAAAGAAAGATTTATTGAATCCTTATTTTTTTGTTTATTGTAACTATTCATCTTATATGAAAAGTTATTATGAAAATATTGTTGGAGGCACCACAGTTGCTCATCTGAATGTTAAAGACATCAAGAAATTGTCCATTAAATTGCCAACTATAAAAGAACAAAATCAAATTGTCGGCATTATGTTTGGCATTGATACTTATCTCTTTGATTTAAAATCAGAATTAAACAAATTAAATTCATTTAAAACCGGACTACTTCACGACCTTCTAAACCATGATAAAGAGCAACGATAATAAAAGAACAGGCGAACACGGCAAGCGCCTTAAACGGCATGAGCTTGACCGTGTGGAAACTCCATTCTTAGACCAATTGCGAAAACTCGGTTGGTCTGGAGGGTTTAACGAGGTTATAACATTAGACCTTCAACAGTCGCCGCAAGAGAGCTATCGTAACAGCTTCAACGAGGTTGTGTTGATGCCGAAACTCCGCGAAGCATTAATGCGCTTGAACCCTTGGCTCACTCCACAACAGCTTGACGAAGTCGCAACGCGCATGACAAGTTTCTCTTCCGGCAAGTTGATTGAAAATAACCGTGCTGTTCTCGAAATGATTCTCGAAGGCACTGCGGTTGACCGCAACGAACAAACCGGCGAAATATCTCCCAAAGTTCGGTTTATTAACTTTGAGGATATTACCAAGAACGCCCTCACCGCAATATCGCAGTTCAAGGTAGCCATTCCAGGGACTGAACACCATATCATACCCGACATTGTGCTTTTCGTCAACGGTTTGCCTGTCGGTGTGGTTGAATGTAAATCGCCAAAGATTATTGATGCAATCCCGGAAGCGATTGACCAACTTATGCGTTACAGTGAGCAGCGCGACGCCGAGTTAGAGGGCAACAAGGAACTGTTTGCCTACAATCAATTCCTCATCGTCACGTCGCGCAACCAAGCAAAGTTTGGTACAATCACCACCAAGAGCGAAAAACACTTCTATCGTTGGACGGACCCTTACCCGCTGACTGTTCAAGACCTTGAACACGGCCAAGGCTCGCCCAACGACCAACAACGTCTCGTTGCCGGAATGTTGGCCCCACAGAATCTTTTCGACTTGATACGTATCTTCACCGTATTCAGTACCAACTCGAAAGGTAAAACCATAAAGATTGTTGGCCGATACCAACAGTTCCGCGCCGTCAAAAAAATGGCGGCTCGCCTCCTTGCAGGAAGAACGCCGCTCGAACGCGGCGGTATCCTTTGGCACACCCAGGGCAGCGGCAAGAGTTTGACCATGATGTTCCTCGTGCGTCAGATGCGACTCGACCCGGAATTGTGTCAGTGGAAAGTGGTATTTGTCACAGACCGCTCACAACTTGAAAGCCAGTTGTCGCAGACCGGCACCGGGGTAGGTTACAACCTAAAGGTTGCTGCTCGTATCGACCCCGTAATGCTCCCTGACGGCTCTGTTTCCACCAAAAAATCGCATCTCAGCCTCAAAGGACTTCTTGCCAACAACAGCTCCGATTTAGTCATGGCTATGATACACAAGTTCCAAGAAAACGATGAACTTGGGACAGGTGCAATTTTCCCGGTGCTCAACCGCAGCGAGAAAATACTTATCATGACCGATGAAGCGCATCGCTCACAATATTCGCTTCTCGGCTCTAATCTTGACCGTGCATTGCCGAACTCAACTCGCATCGGTTTCACAGGTACTCCGACCAAGAAAACAGAACTGTTGTATCGCGATTACATCGACCGCTACACCATGCGCGAAAGTATCGCCGACGGTGTGACCCTTGAAATCATATATCAAGGTTTCACCCACAATGCCGAAATTGAAGACTCAACTGGCGCAGACAAACTATTTGAAGATGTTTTCAGCGACTATCGTCTTGACGAACGTCTTCAAATTCTGGGTCATGGCTCTCGCGACGCCTACCTCAATAGCGAGGTGACTATCCGCGCCAAAGCCAAAAACATGATGGCTCACTATGTAAGTCAAATCTTCAGCGGAGGCTTCAAGGCTCAGATTATCGCCAATAGCCGAGAAGCGGCGGTGACATATAAACGAGCCGTAGAAGATGCGCTTGCAGAGGAAATTGTACAACTGGAGCAAAATAATCCCAACTGCATAGATATTGAGAAACTGAAAAAAGTTAAAGCTGCCGTTGTAATTTCGGGAAGGCATAACGACCTGCCCATAATTAAGCAGTATACCGACAAAACCTATCACGACCGAAGCATTGCATCATTCAAACTTGCATATGGTGATGTTGACGAGGAAGACAACGCCATTGATGGCAATGTGGGTGTTGTGATTGTAAACAATATGCTCACCACCGGCTTTGATGCGCCTATCGAGCAGGTTCTTTATCTCGACCGCGTAATTATAGCCCACAATCTACTCCAGGCTATCACCCGTCCTAACCGAGTGGAGGATGAGAAAGATTATGGCTTCGTTGTGGACTATGTGGGCATAGGCCACCACCTCCGCGAAGCTATTCTCAAAACCGACCAACGCCAGGAACAGGTAGACAGTGGCGAAATCAAGGACATCATAGAATCTTTCGGTACTACCGACGACTTATTGAGGGCTTTGGTTGAATCCCACAAAAAAATCATGGACTTCATCAAACCCCAAGGTGTCACTGACCTTGAAGACGAGGATGCCTTCTATGAAATGTTCTATGATGAAGAAATCCGCAGCAAGTACATTGACTTGTATCGCGCTTTCTCCTCGGCGTTCAATGCCCTTCAACCTGCCAAAGAAGCTCTCGATTTCTATCACGACTGGCTTGCTCTCACTGAAATCAACGCTTTGGCGATGAAACATATCAGCGACGGGAGACTGAGCATGAAAGGTCTTACTCCCAAACTTGTCGCCATTGCAAACAAACACCTTGTTGACAAAGGGGTTGATGAGAAAGTTAAGCCCATATCCATTATGGCTGAGGACTTCCTCAAAGAGACGATGAAGCGCAAAACTGAAAAGTCGAGAGCCGCACAAGTTGAACACGCAATACGCAACTATATAGAAATCAACATCGATGAAGATCCTGAACTGTTCGCCTCTTTCGCCGAAGCCATTGAACAAATTCTAAAGGACTTTGCCGGTAATTGGAAGAAGATTTACGAGGAACTTGAAAAGCTCCGCGAAAAAATCCGTAATCGTGAGCACGAAGAAACCTATGGTCTTGACCGTAAGTCTCAAATGCCTTTCTTCCGCTTGTTCAAAAAAGAGTTATGGGGCGATGCACCTCTCAGCGAGGATGAAATTGGTAAAAATGTTGAACTAACCACCGCCATTTTTGGAGTGCTTCACACTGAACTTCAGTTGGTAGGCTTTTGGGAAAGCGCATCTGCACCTATCGGTTTGAGAGAGAAAATTCTGAACACGCTTCTCCTGCCGGAGTTCTGTACTCTGCCAAATATCGTGGCAAAGCGCAACGAAATCATAAGTCGCATTATGGAAATCGCGAGAGCCAAGCATTCGGCAATCCTAAATTATAACTGATGCTCATCGACTACGAAATACGGTTCAGTTCAAAGCGAAAGACACTCGGCATTGTTGTCGAGCGCGATGGTCGTATTGTGGTGCTCGCGCCGGAAGGGCTTGCGCCTTCACATATCGCCGAGATAGTTCAGAAAAAGCAGCAATGGATTTTATCAAAACTCCATGATTCTGCCAAATATCCCATTGAACCTATGGAGAAAGAATTTGTTTCAGGTGAATCCATTCTTTACCTTGGCAAAGAATGTCAGTTGGTCGTGATTGATGATAAATGGTTTGATGGTGTGGAATACAATGGCAATTTCCACATTGCCCGTCACACCCAACTCAAGGCCAATACTGTTTTCCGTGGGTGGTACACTCGTCAAGCCTATGAGATAATCAAGCCGCTTGCTGATAGCTATGCTCAGTCGCTCGGCGTTTCGTTCAACGAATGTCGGGTGTCTGAGATGAAATACCGCTGGGCTTCTTGCACTCCAAATAAGAACCTTGTTTTTAATTGGCGCACCATTAAAGCCCCCCTTACAGTAATACATTATCTTATCGTGCATGAGTTGGCACATCTGATAGAGCCAACTCACAATTCCGACTTTTGGAATATCGTTGCCGCACAGCTCCCTCGATACGAGGAAGCTAAAGAGTGGCTACGTCAGCATGGTAACCTACTTGAAATCGACTTTTAATTTAAACAATGAACAGAATTGTATTAATCGGAAACGGCTTTGATTTGGCTCATGGGCTTAAAACCAGATATGAAGATTTCATAAACTGGTATTGGGAACAATGGGGACAAAAACTGCGCACAAGTTCCAATAAGTCTGAAACGGATAAATTCTGTTCATTTGTATTACGCAATAATGTTGGTCTTGGTGGATGGTATTTAGTATGGTCATACCATTATCAGCGCACTCTTAAGTCATACGAAAATAGAGAATTAATCGATATTGTAATAAATGACAAAGACGTTTGCGATTTTAAAATAAATAGCACTTTTTTTGAACGAATTTGCAAAGCCATCAAAATCAAGGGTTGGGTAGATATTGAACGTGAATATTATGACCTACTACGTGATGTGGTGTTAAAACCAACGGATTGCAACTATACACTTTCTGAACTGAATAGTCATTTACGTTATATTCAAGAACTATTGGCTAATTATCTTTCAGACTTAACAACTAATGGCCTAGAATGCGATAAGCGAATATATGACCAAATTTATGGAAAAATAAGCAAGAGTGATATAAGTATTGCCCAACTTCCAACGTATTATGCTTACGTAGATTATCTTATACATCATGCGGATAACGACTATCAGCGGTTGCTATGTAGATATGGGATTGAAGGTGCAGAAAGGCACTACAAAACCACTGATATTAAACGCTTAGCCCATTATACTGATGCAACCGCAATTGAAGACATCTATTTAAAAGATCTGATACGTCCTGAGAATATATTACTCCTCAATTTTAATTATACTGCCGTTGCAGATAGATATGGAACTGCAAAGGTTTCAACAGTCAATCATATTCATGGCAATTTAAGTGACCCTGATGACATTATATTTGGATATGGTGATGAGTTGGATGACGATTATAAAAGCTTACTTAAACAAACCAACACCGAATGTCTTAATAATATCAAATCCATCAAGTATTTGGAGTCGGGTAATTATCGGAACTTGCTGAGATTCATTGAGTCTTCACCATACCAAGTGTATATTATGGGCCATTCTTGTGGCAATTCTGATAGGACACTGCTAAACACATTATTTGAGCATAAAAACTGTGTTTCAATAAAGCCTTACTACTATCAGAAGAAAGATGGCTCAGATAACTATTTGGAAATAGTACAAAACATCTGTCGAAATTTTACTGATATGAAATTGATGCGCGACCGAGTAGTCAATAAAACATTTTGTGAGCCGTTACCTCAGTGTACTCAAAAGAATTAATGGCATACGAAGATAAATATCAGGAGTTTGAGCAGTATTTGCGTTCCTCTGAGCCGGATAAGGTGCTGAGGGCGAAGAACTGGTCTATTGCCATCGGCTTGCAGCAGGTCGATGGGCTTACTCCATCGGATTTTCTTGTGTCGCAGGCTAAAGAGAATATCGAAGGGAAGATAAGCACTGAAGATGTACGCCATCGACTTGAAGAGTACTATCAGCAAAAGGATGTACGGGAAAAGGAGGAGGCGGACAGAACTCTTGAGGCGGACGGTGTATCGGTGCGCACCAATGCTCTGTTGGCGCAAAAGGCTTTTACTTTCTCTCCTATGGAGTTGGCACATATTCATGGCTATCTTTTCAATGGTATTCTGCCTCATGCCGGATTGTTCCGCACATATAACATCACCAAGAATCAATGGATCCTTGACGGTGATACTATCGAATATGGCAACGCCGGGAATTTGATGGAGCTGCTGACCTTTGATTTCTCCGAGGAAAAGAAGTTTGATTATAGTAGCCATTCAGCGCAGGAGGCTATCAACCATATTGCCCGGTTCATATCAAGCGTTTGGCAGATTCACGCTTTCGGCGAGGGCAATACTCGCACAACCGCTGTGTTCCTGATAAAGTATCTCCGTAGTTTTGGCTTCGATGTCAACAATGAGAGTTTCGCCAAACATTCATGGTTCTTTCGCAATGCGTTGGTTAGGTCTCAATATGAGAACATCCCCAATGGGATTCACCGCACATTTGAGCCACTTGAACGTTTCATGAACTTCGCGGTGTTTGGTGTACCTGCCGATTTGCGCAATCGCACACTTCACATCAGATGGAGCGAGGATAAACGTTTGCCTGACGTTTCAGATTACGCTAAACGTCAAAATGACGTTTTGGAAACGCCATTGCCTTTAACCGCGCACCTTTCCCTGAAGGAGATGGCAGTAATAAAGATGATTCAGGAGAATCCTCAAATCTCAATCGCAGCCATTGCAACCAAAACTGGATTGAGCAAGCGAACTGTTGACCGCGCCATCGCCTCCCTCAAAGAAAAAGCAATCCTCTCTCGTTTTGGAGCAAAGAATAATGCCACTTGGATCATAAACAAATCAGAATCATGAGCCGCTGACTATTAGTTCGTGAGCCATACTCACGAACTGAAGGCCAACTCGTGAGTTACACTCACTGGTTCAGATTTGTTGTCACGAATGGCAAAATTTATTACTGCCGTAATTATTACCATGGTAATAAAGTTCAAATTTTGTAGCTATATTGCGGGAGTAGATGTGTTTCAATTATTTAACACTACAGCGCGAAAATTTGGCACCCATACATGTTAATTTTGTCACATAATATTTTTCAGATAATGAAGTCCCACAACCATATCGAGATACAGAATGAATCGGGCGAGCGAGTCAAGGCGCTCGCTACGGTGATTATATTAGCAAGCCTGGCTACGGACATTCTGGCCTTCTTCTCTCCGTGGTTCTTCAAACTCAGTCCTACATCCTAAAAATCTCATATTTGTTTCCTTGAGAGCTATCGATTTCACATTCAAGCTCTTGCTCGGATTGCTTTTTATAAGTAATTTTGTAATACTGAATTTACTCAATCCGTCCTGAAACATATTTTGTTGCAGGTATCCCCAACACAAGCATTTTACAGCGAGCAGACCCCACCTCAGTTTAAGTAATCGGCAATAAAGTGATGACAGAACAAATAATCATAAAAGGTTACTGGTGGCTGCCTTCTTCGCCAAATGATACCGTTGCAGGCATCTTGACATATACACCCGGCCAATGTATAGAACTGGAATTGATCGGTCAATTAAAGCCATGCCTATCTGCTTTGGAAGAATACATAGGCCGCACGGACGAAAATGTGATTTTTGGAGTAAGTTCCGATGCTAAAGAAATTTCTCTGATAAATTGCTACACCTCCGGTGGATCATTCAACTTCAACTGCCCATTCCCGATCCAAAGATATAATTGCCAACACTTGGTTATTGGTTCCCATGTCGCATGTTTAGATACCGATTGCTTTTTTGAGGCACAGATAAACATCCCGTACTTAAGCCTTTGGGCTACTCCGAATTCTATCAGCAAATCTATATCTTTCAATAAGAAACAAATACAAAAAATAAACATTTCTTTTAACGCCGGAGAGAATAATATTGCGGCTTTCGATTTTGAGAGCTACAAATTTTCAATTGATGGGGCTGTTAATTATAGGGGAGATTATTTTGAGCCACATATATCCCAGAAGACATATTTGACAATAACGAGTGAGGAAGATTGTTCTTTAAGCGACATCCTGAATAAGATCTTTTTATTTGAACAATTCATATCGTTTGCAACTCTTAAACATGTTGAAAGCTATAAAATTGTTCTATTCGACAAATCAAAATTCCAACAACTCGATAATGGCAAAAAATTCTACTTTCCAATAGAATATATTCGTGTATTCCATGGAAGAGAAGATTTAGCTACGGAACAAGACCCACATAAACGAGGCGATTTTTTATTCACATACGACACCATAAAATCGGAGTTCAAGCAAATCCTCACTAAATGGTACTCTGAGCAACGGGACATCGCGCCGATACGTCATCATCTGATTGAGTGTGTCCGTAAGAAAAAGACCTTCTCAAGTGTTGATTTTTTAATTGTCATTCAGGGAATTGAAGGCTTTTGGTGGAGATTCCGGGACGAGGATTACAAACGGGGAAATCAAATAAATCACAAAAAACAGACCCGTTTAAAGACTATTCTGGCTACCCTGATACAAGAGTTTGAAGATATAAAGGCCCTGAAATTATGTGATATAAATATCGATGACGTTGTTGACTCCAGAAATTATTACTCTCATTTTGTCAAAAAAGAGAGCAAACCTCACGTCAAGGATGGCATTGAGCTTTATGAGCTCACCGACCAAATTCGGAAGTTGCTAATCTGCTGTATATTGAACTTTATCGGATTCTCGAACGAACAAATAGCTCATATAGTTAAGGAAAGCCATAGCAGCTACCTGCACGATTAATCACATACTAATTTTGCAATCAATACGTGCACAGTGTGATCACACCATGAACAGATTCAGAACTATAAACGTAGTGGCCGCCATCATTACGGACGGCGGAAAGGTGCTGGCCACCCAACGCGGATATGGCGAATGGAAAGGCTGGTGGGAATTCCCGGGCGGAAAGATTGAGCCGGGGGAAACGCCGCACGATGCCATCATGCGGGAGATCAAGGAGGAGCTTGCTGTTGGCATAGAGGTAGAAAAGAAACTTACTACTGTGGAATACGACTACCCTGCGTTTCATCTGTCCATGCAATGCTACTTATGCCATATAGTCTCGGGGCGGCTGTCATTGCTGGAGCATGATGATTTACGATGGTTGTCGACAGACGACATCGGATCGGTGAGGTGGCTCCCGGCCGATCGTGAGATTATCCCATTAATAGTCCGCGAGATTCCACATCGCTGACCCATTCCCATTACAGCGGCGTACCACCATTGCTCATCCCACCGCCTTGCCGAAAGGCAGCAGTGCCAGCTTCATCAGTCTGAAATGCTGCAACCCGAAGGGGATGCCCACTATGGTGAGGCACAGCAGCAACCCCCACCCGAGATGGGTGAGAGCGATGGCAATGCCTCCGACAAACCACCAGATGATATTCATTATACCGGCAAGGCATCCGGAGGGCCAACTTTCATCGTTCACAGGCGTGCCGAACGGCCACAAGGCCAACACTGCCAACTTTAGCGTCTGAAGCCCGAAAGGGATGCCCACTATCGTAAGCATCATGATCACGCTTGAGATGGCGTACTCCACAGCGATCATAAGGCCGCCGAACAACACCCATATTATATTGAGAAGCACATTCATGACTGGCGCGATTTGCAATGGCAACTATTGATATGATCGTCAATAAACCCTGTAGCCTGTAGGAAGGCATAGCAGATGGTTGTGCCGAAAAATTTAAACCCTCGGCGCTTCATATCCTTACTTATGGCATCGGAGACAGCCGATGATGCCGGTATGTTCTCCGCGTCCGGCACATCGTTTATGATGCGCTTCCCTTGCGGAAGAAAACCCATGATATAATTGTAGAACGAACCGCATTCAGCCACTATATCTCCGAATAGGCGGGCGTTGACCACCGCCGCATGGATCTTCAGAGGGTTTCGCACGATGCGGCCATCGAGCCGAAGTCTTTCCTCATCGGCCGGCGTCATTCTCGCGACAGCCTCGTGGTCAAAGCCGCAGAAAGCCTCGCGATAGCCTTCGCGCTTGCGCAATATAGTGATCCATGCGAGTCCTGCCTGCGCGCTCTCAAGTGTCAGAAACTCAAATAGCGTCCGGTCATCGGTCGCCGGACGTCCCCACTCCTCGTCGTGGTACCTCACGTAAAGAGCATCATCGCCACACCAAGGGCAACGCACCGGGCTGCGGTCGATCATTTCAGCGTTTCTCCATCGTGAAAGGCGTGGCCCACGCGCGCGCCGAGAGCGATATAGCCATTGTGAATAGGATCAAACGTGATCAGATTCATCTTCTCCACATCAGGTTTTCCGTCTTCGGCAAGGAATTCGTCGGCGCACACAATATTGAGAATATCGGCTATGATATAATAACCGGTCTCAGACTCATACAGTTTCTCCTTGATACGGCACTCCATTGTCATCGGGAAATTCCGGAACAGCGGAGCATCGACATTCCCGGCCTTCTCCGACGTCCATCCCGTCTTCTCTATCTTATCGTGCTGTTTTTTGCCGCTGACAACGCCTACATAATCCGCAGCCACCATAGTATCCACCGTAGCGAATGCCACCGTGAAGTCGGGGCAACGGTTAAGATTTTCCGTGGTGCAATGACTACCCATCGAGATCATGATCTCATTCATATCCCACTGGCCGGCCCATGCAGCGTTCATGGCATTGGGCGTACCGTCGGCATCGTAAGTGCCGATTATCAGCACCGGCTGAGGTAACATCCACGCTTTAGGCTTGAAATTTTTCATATTAAATCTGATTTAGTTGTTTTTGTTTGCCTTGTTCCGGCGGTCTGTAAGCATCAACGGTTTTACCGCCGGATAGTTCAGCGCACACTGCAGTATGGCAGTCCGCCCCGCATGGATGGTATCGACATGCGGGGCGGCTTTCATGTGTTTACGCTGACTGCTATCAGAGCATACGGGTGATTATCGCTTTCACTTCCTCGCCGAGGCGCGCTGCGGCCTCAGGCGTGGCAGCTTCGGCATACACACGTATTATAGGCTCGGTGTTGCTTCGGCGCAGGTGCACCCACGAGTCGGCAAAATCGATCTTCACGCCGTCTATATCGGTGATTTCCTCGCCGGCAAACTTTGCTTTTACAGCCTCCAGAAGGGCATCGATGTCAAGCGTAGGCGCAAGCGACACCTTTGTCTTGTATATGGAGTAAGGAGGATAGCCCGCACGGAGCTCGCTCACCTTTTTGCCGCTCTTGGCAAGCAGGGTGAGGAAGAGGGCCACACCCACCAGGGCGTCGCGGCCGTAGTGCAGTTCGGGATATATCACTCCGCCATTGCCCTCGCCGCCTATGACGGCGCCTATCTCCTTCATCTTTGTGGTGACGTTGACCTCGCCCACAGCGGCAGCCTCATAGCGGCCACCGCGCGCACGCGTCACATCGCGGAGAGCACGCGAGGAACTCAGGTTGCTTACGGTGGCTCCGGGTGTGAGACTGAGCACGTAATCGGCCACGCTCACCAGCGTGTACTCTTCGCCGAACATCTCGCCATTCTCCATGACGATGGCCAGACGGTCTACGTCGGGGTCCACAACAAAACCTACATCAGCCACACCAGTCGACATCAGCGATGCGATGCCCGTGAGATTTTCCGGGATGGGTTCGGGCGTATGGGCGAAATGACCTGTGGGCTCACAGTTCAGCTCGACTATCTCCTCCACGCCGAGAGCGCGGAGCAACTGCGGTATGACCGTACCTCCGACACTGTTTACCGCATCCACGGCCACACGGAAATGCGCGTTGCGGATGGCTTCCACGTCCACTGCCGGGAGAGCGAGCACGGCGTCTATATGGTGGCGGTTGTAGGTAGTGTTGCTGTACTCATGTCCCAGTTTGTCGACAGGAGCATAGCTGTACTCACCGGTATCGGCTATGCGCAGCACCTCGCGTCCTTCGGCATCATTGAGGAATTCGCCTCGCTCGTTGAGCAGTTTGAGGGCGTTCCACTGCATCGGATTGTGGGATGCGGTGATAATGATACCTCCACACGCTTTCTCAGCCGTAACAGCTATCTCGGTGGTGGGGGTGGAGGCGAGACCGATGTTCACAACATCGAATCCCATGCTCACGAGAGTGCCTGTGACGAGACGGCACACCATATCGCCGCTGATGCGGGCATCGCGTCCCACCACTATGGTGCGGGAGTTGCCGGATGCTGTTTTTTCGATGAATGCAGCGTAGGCGGCCGTGAAGCGCACGATATCCTGAGCGGTGAGGGCATCGCCGGGTGCTCCGCCTATAGTGCCGCGTATGCCGGAAATAGATTTTATGAGGGTCATATCTTGGCTATATTTGGTTATAGAGAGTGTTCTTAGATTTTAGGGCGATAGTAGCGTATGTGATACATGTACGGCACCACCTCGGCAATCTCGCTGGTAAGACCGAGCTGCGATTTCACCACCAGATTCACCTCGCAGTCCACCGGCAGGAGAGCCAGCGGATACTGTATGCCCGAGCCCCATTGGCTTGAGCTCTGCAGCTGATAGTTGCCGAAACGGAAAGAGGTGTTGTTGAAGCTAAGGTCGTTCTCGTTGCCCACGCCGCCGGTGAGCTCGCCGCCGGTGTAGCGGTACAGCGAGTAGCGTGTGAAGCGGAAATAGATGAGCTCGTCGGATTTCGCCTTGTTGCCGGGCGTACCGGCGTCGAGCACCTGCATGTAAAGATTGCCGTCCTCATCAAGACGATAGTAGGGAGCGTCGGGTCCCGTTTCAAACACCGTGTCGGCCGGCACCTCGCCCACCACATGATGGTTGGCCAGGAAGGCGTTCACATAGTGTGTCTCATCGGTGAGCAGCTCGGCGTAGCTCTTGGTGTCGTCGCACGACGCGAGTGTCGCGCCGGCGAGGGCTATGGCCGCAAGAGCTATGTTGCGTAGTATTTTCATTTTTTATCTATGTATTTTCTTTTATTTTCAGCAAGGAGCGCCCTGAAAGCCGCGGCGGCATCGTCGAGCGTGCCATGATACTCGCCGCCGGCGGCATTTATGTGGCCGCCGCCGCCGAAGTGTTCGGCGCATATTTCATTCACCGGAAAATCGCCCTGCGAGCGCATTGATATTTTAATATAATGTTCCTCCTCGCGCATGAAGCATGAATACACCACTCCGGGAATGGAGAGAGGACGGTTCACGAGGCTTTCCGTGTCGCCTTTGCAGTAGTGGTAGCGGTTGAGCTCGGCACGGCTCAGGGTGATCAGGGCTGCATGCATGCCATGGTCCACTTCCATCTTGCGGTCCAGAGCGTAGGCGTTCAGGCGCAGGGAGTTCTCGCTGACAGTGTTGAACAGCAATTTGTACAAGCGGTTTTTGTCGGCTCCATGGCGCAGCAACTCGGCCACTACCTCAAACAGTTCCGGGTCCGAGCTGTTGTAGGCAAAGCCTCCGGTGTCGGTCATTATACCTGCCAGGAGCAGTGTCGCCGCCGTAGCGTCGACATAGGGCAGCAGTTCCAGACGGCACAGCACCCTGAACAGCAGATAGCACGTGGCAGCCATCTCCGGATGGGAAATGGCGACAGTGGCGAAGTCCGACGGGTTCTCATGATGATCTATCATCACCTTCGGGGCCTTGGCGGCCAAAAGAGCGTCGGCCATACGGTCCACCCGCTTCGGCTCGTTGAAATCGAGGCAGAATATAAGGTCGGCATCGCGCAGGAGCGTGCGGGCAAAGTCGGGATGGCGGGCTGCGTCCACCAGTTCCTTAGCCTCCGGCAGCTGCATCAGCAACGCCGATGTGGCATCGGGGATTATGCAACGCACATCTTTGCCGAGTGTGCCCAGCACATGAGCCAACGCCAGCGACGAGCCTATGGCGTCGCCGTCGGGTCCCACATGGCAGATGACTGCTATCTTCGTGGCATCGGCCATGAGATGGCGCAGGCGCCGCACGTTTTCGTCTTTAATGATACGGGAAATCATTGCAATGAAATATTGCGCAAAGATAGCGAAGATTCTTCAAATACAAGCGGCGGCACACAGAGAAAACTCCGCACGCCGCCGTTTCCTTAATTATTTTTAAGAGATGTGGTCAGAAGATGCGTCCGGAAAGGGTGAACTTCAGCACGGGATACACCGTGAGTTTGTTCATGATTTTCTGGAAAGTATCGTCGTTGCTGAAGTCGGCCACATTGACCTGTTCGGCATGAAGGTCGTCCCACAGATAGGGCTTTTTCTGGAACTGCACACCGAGTTCCCACATGAAGTTCAGGCGTCCGACGGGACACGGACGACCAGTGCCGATGCCCAGATACGGACGGAACGACGATGTGCGTATGGCTCCTTTGGCATAGCCGTGCTCGTCGAGAGGGAGCTTATAATCGCCCACTTCCACATAGCTTCCAAGCTCGTCCACTCCGGGACAATAGCCGTTGATACCCACCATGTCTTTGCCTCCGAAAAATGCACCGACGGCTACAAACAGGGGAAAGCGGTTGCCCATCGGATACACGTTGAATATGAGCGAGCCTTGCAGGCGCTTCAGCGATCCGTCAAGATCGATTTCGGTATCACGGCTGCCATAGTCGGTATGTATCGTCACATCTGAATTAACATGAAATTTAATTCCGGGCATGATATGCACCCCGGCGCGGGCCTGCACGAAGGGAGATATAGGCGTGGCGGCCTCAATTCCTATGCCGGTGGTACCCACGCCCACCGAGAGGCCGAGATGGTTGGCTATACCCATTTTTGTTTTGGACGCGGTCTGGCCTGCTACGGTAAAGGTTCCGGCGGCCGCACACAGGGCCGCACACAGCATGATGGCAAGTTTCTTCATAGATTATTTAATCGTCTTTTATAGAGTATTGATAATAATTGGTTTGCAAAATTAACAAAAATTTACCAATCTGCCATACTATTGGCCACATACCCGATAAAAAATCCATCACAACTAAGGCCACAGGCCGGAAGCCGGCTAAAAATACAAGACTATCCGGCCCTCTTATGCGCAATCCTATATATAAATATTCAAATATTTTTCTCAGCACGATAAAAAATTGTAATTTTGCACCCTGAAACAAAGCTTTTACAACAAGCACAAAACGAAAATGGAAATAATCAGAACAGTCGAGCAATTGCGCAGCGCCGTCTCCCAGGCCAGGGAAGCGGCACGCACCATCGGCCTCGTGCCCACCATGGGCGCCTTGCACGACGGCCACCTGTCGCTCGTGGAGCGCGCACGCAAAGAGAACGACGTGGTGGTGGTCAGCATATTCGTAAACCCCACCCAATTCAACAATCCCGACGACCTCCGCACATATCCCCGCACCGAGCAAGCCGACTGCGCGCTGCTCGAAAAAGCCGGCGTCGACTATGTGTTCGCACCATCGGTAGATGAAATATATCCCGAGCCGGACACCCGCGTGTTCGACCTCGGCCCCGTGGCGGAAGTGATGGAAGGAGCCATGCGCCCGGGCCACTTCAACGGTGTGGCGCAGATAGTGAGCAAATTGTTTGCATGGGCTTCCCCCACCCGCGCCTACTTCGGCCACAAGGACATCCAGCAGATAGCTGTGATACGCCGCATGGCAGCCTTGGAAGGCTTTGCCGGAGAGATAGTGCCCTGCCCCATCAAGCGCGAGGACGACGGCCTTGCCATGAGTTCGCGCAACACACGCCTCACCCCCGCGCAACGCGCCATAGCCCCTGCCATCTACCGGGCGCTGCGGGCTGCCGTAGGCATCGCACAGGAGGGCAAGAGCGTGCAGGAGACAATCGACGCCACTGTTGCTTCGGTCAATGCCGTCGACGGGCTCGAAACCGAGTACTTCCAGATTGTCCACCCCGACACAATGCAACCCATCGCCGAATGGGCCGAAGCACCGCAAGGCGCCATCGGCTGCATCACCGTGTACTGCGGCGAGGTAAGGCTCATTGACAATATCACTTTCCCTGCACAGTCATGACGATAGAAGTTCTGAAATCAAAGATACACCGCGTCACAGTCACGGAAGCCCGCCTCGACTACATAGGCAGCATCACCATCGACGAAGACCTCCTTGACGCGGCCGGCATACTCCCCGGCGAGCGCGTGTTCATCGTCAACAACAACAACGGCGAGCGCCTCGACACATACACCATCCCGGGCGAAAGAGGAAGCGGCGTTATATGCCTCAACGGAGCCGCCGCGCGCAAAGTGCAGCCCGGCGACATAGTGATCATAATGGCCTACGCCTCCATGACCCCGGAGGAAGCACGCACCTTCAAGCCCTCCGTGATATTCCCCGACACCGCCACAAACAAACTCATTGACTAACATCTTCACCACAACATAACCCAACATGTTTGAACGACTAAGCGACCGCCTCGAACGCAGCTTCAAGCTACTCAAAGGACAAGGCAAAATCACCGAAATAAACGTAGCCGACACACTCAAGGAAGTGCGCCGCGCACTCATCGACGCCGACGTCAATTTCGCCACTGCCAAGGCCTTCACCGATGCCGTCAAGCAGAAAGCACTCGGACAAAACGTCATCAACGCCGTAAAGCCCGAGCAACTCATGGTGAAGATCGTCAACGACGAGCTCACCGCGCTCATGGGTGGCGACGTGGCGCCCCTCACCATCAAAGGCAACCCCGCCATCATCCTCATGTCGGGCCTCCAGGGTTCCGGTAAGACAACATTCTCAGGCAAGCTCGCCAAAAAGCTTATGGCCGAGAAACACATGCGCCCGTTGCTCGTGGCATGCGACGTCTACCGCCCCGCCGCCATCGACCAGCTCAAGGTGCTCGCCGACAGCATAGGCGCCGAAGTCTACACGGAGCCCGATGTCAAGGATCCGGTGGGCATAGCACGCCGCGCCATCGACCATGCCCGCGCACACCGCAACGACCTCGTCATTGTCGACACCGCCGGACGCCTCGCCGTAGATGAGCAGATGATGGACGAGATCGAAGCCATCAAAAAAGCCATCAACCCGGGCGAGATCCTCTTTGTGGTCGACTCCATGACCGGTCAGGATGCCGTCAACACTGCCAAGACTTTCAACGAGCGCCTCGACTTCGACGGCGTGGTGCTCACAAAGCTCGACGGCGACACACGCGGCGGAGCTGCCCTGTCCATTCGCAGCGTGGTCAAGAAGCCCATCAAATTCGTGGGCACCGGCGAGACACTCGACGGAATCGACACCTTCCACCCCGACCGCATGGCCAACCGAATCCTCGGCATGGGCGACATCGTATCGCTTGTCGAAAAGGCACAGCAGCAGTTCGACGAGAAGGAAGCCGAGGAAATGGCCAAGAAATTCCGCCGCAACCAGTTCACCTTCAACGACTTCATCAAGCAGATACAGCAAGTCAAGAAGATGGGCAACATCAAAGACCTCGCAGCCATGATCCCCGGTGTAGGCAAAGCCCTGAAAGACATCGACATCGACGACAACGCATTCAAAAGCGTGGAAGCCATCATCATGTCCATGACACCCTACGAGCGCGAGCACCCCGAAGTGCTCAACGCAGGCTCCCGCCGCCAGCGCATAGCAAAAGGCTCCGGAACCACTCCCGCCGAAGTCAACCGCCTGATCAAGCAGTTCGACCAGATGCGCAAGATGATGCAGCAGGTCACCTCTATGAAAAATCCCATGGGCATGATGCGCCAGATGCGCGGCATGCGACGCAACTGACCACGCAGCGCATGACCCTGCTCGACGGAAAAAAAACCGCAGCCGAATGGCGCGCCGACACAGCCCGCCGTGTGGCCCTTCTGAAATCAATCCACGGCAGGGCTCCCAAACTTGCTGCCGTGCTTGTGGGCGACGACCCCGCAAGCGCCACCTACGTGCGCCTGAAAGCCAAAGCATGTGAGGAATGCGGCATACGCTCGCGCATAGTCCATCTCCCGGCCGACGCCACACAGCAGCAAGTGCGCGACACTGTGCGCCGCCTCAACCGTAACTCATCTGTCGACGGCATCATCGTGCAGCTCCCACTGCCATCGCATCTCGACTACAAGGACTTGCTGCAGCTCATCAGCCCGGGCAAGGATGTCGATGGATTCACGCCCGTAAATATCGGACGCCTCGCCCTCGGCATGCAATGCCTGCCACCTGCCACTCCCGCCGGAATCATAGAACTCCTGCGCCGCAACGGCATCACCACGCGCGGCCGCCGTGTGGCCGTAGTCGGTCGCAGCAACATAGTAGGACGCCCCATGGCATCGCTGCTCATGCTGAAATCCGATATGGGCGACGCCACCGTCACAGTGTGCCATAGCGCCACACCGCAGTACGAGCTGGAGGCCATACTGCGCGACAGCGATATCATCATCAGCGCCGTGGGCGCACCGGGGCTCGTGAAAGCCCACATGGTCCGGCCCGGTGCTATTGTCGTGGACGTGGGCACCACACGCGTCGACGATCCATCCCGCAAAAGCGGCTACCGCCTTGCCGGCGACGTGGATTTCGACAACGTAGCCCCCAAATGCAGCTACATCACTCCGGTGCCGGGAGGTGTGGGCCCCATGACCATCGCATCGCTACTGCACAACACCCTCACAGCATTCGAACGCAAGCATTCCGGCAGGAAATCATGATGCTCCTGCCCCTCATCACGTTCATGGGCCTGATGCTCGGCCTGCACGATGCTGAGATAGTGTTCGTGGGGGACGCCATGCAGCACCAGGCGCAGCTTGATGCCGCACGCCGCGGCAATGGCTCATGGGACTATTCGGAGTGCTTCGCGGAAGTGGCTCCATGGTTCAAGACCGCCGACCTCGCCGTCGTAAACCTCGAGACACCCATCGGACCCGCCCCACACAGCGGCTATCCGTGCTTCAACGCGCCCGAGCCATTTATTCATGCACTGAGAGATGCCGGTTTCGGCCTATTCCTCACAGCCAACAACCACACCCTCGACCGCCGCGACCGCGGACTGCGGCACACCATCGACGCTCTCGACCGCAACGGCCTGCCTCACCTCGGCACCTACAAGGATGCCGCCGCGAGAGACACACTCATGCCACATATCCGCACCGTGCGCGGAATACGCATCGGATTCATCAACTACACTTACGGCACAAACGGCATCACGGCACGCGACGGCGCACATGTGGACTACATCGATACAGCCCGCATTGCCGCCGACATACGCGCCACACGCGGCGCCGGCGCGGAAATCATCTGCGCATGCATGCACTGGGGCGACGAATACCACCAGCTGCCCAATGCCTCACAACGGCGCCTCGCCGACTGGCTGCAGGCACGCGGAGTAGAGCTCATAATAGGCGCCCACCCCCATGTAGTGCAACCGATGGAACTGCGCGACAATCCCGACGGTTCGCATTGCCTCGTGGTTTATTCCCTCGGCAACTTCATATCCAACATGCGCACGCGCGACACCCGTGGCGGAGCTGCCGTCACCGTGCGCCTCGAGCGTGGTACCGACGGCATTGTCCGGGTGGCCTACGCCGGATGGCAGCTGCACTTCACCGAGCCGGCCGACGGCAAGCGCAATTTTCGGGTTGTCGACGCCTACGAAAGCGATGACCCGAGGGCAGCTGCTTTCCGCACAGCCGCCGAACGTCTTTTCCACGCACACAATGTCAACGTGCCGCGCATATCCTCCGCAAGATGGCTCATGCCGGCAGAAAAACAGCCCGGAGCCGGCATCCCAAAAGGCAGTTCCGGACAAAATTAGCCGGAGTGCATCAAAAAAATCCCGTTTTTTTTGGCAGTTAAAAAAATTAGTCGTAACTTTGCACCGCAATAGCGAAATGGTGAGCATAGCTCAGTTGGTTAGAGCGTCGGATTGTGGTTCCGAAGGTCGTGGGTTCGACCCCCACTGTTCACCCAAAAGAAATAACGTAACTTTGCAAAACTGAATTCAATGCGCGACGTGAGTCGGGCATTGTTTTTTTTAATTGATTATCTGCAAAATTACCCAAGTTGACATCATAAGGTTACCGCCTGCAATGGGGGACATCGCTTTGCGATGTATAATATGCCTGCATACCAATTTTACGTGCCAAAGGCACGTTCCTACATTGAGAATAAAACCTTGGGGACTTTTGCGGATAAGCATTTTTTTATCAATCCTATTTACGCACCGTCATGACATCCATTCACCCCGAAATAGCCGAACTCCTCGCCACTGAGGCACAGCGCCTGAATTCCCCCGACTTCATCGCCGCCGACCCGGTGCAGTTTCCACGCCGCTACACCGAGCAGCGCGATATCGAGGCCACAGCCCTGCTGTGCGCCACCATAGCGTGGGGCAACCGCACCATGATCTGCCGCGACTGCGAGCGTATGCTTTCTCTGATGGACCACAAACCAGCCGACTATATCATGGACGGTGCCTGCGAGGAGCTGTGCCCCACTGACAATGTGCACCGCACGTTTTTCAACGCCAATCTACAGCACTGGTTGCGCGGTCTCCGGCGCATATTCGAGCGCTATGGCAGCGTGGAGGGCCTGGCAAAGGCCAAAGCCGTGGAAGCCGAACCGGCTCCCGCCTGGGCTCTTGCCAGAGAGATAAACAACGAGCTCGCCGCCGCCAACGATGGCCGGGCCGACTCTCGCTGCTTGCCGCAGAACCTCGACCAGACAGCGCTGAAGCGGCTCAACATGGCATTGCGATGGCTCGTACGGCGCGACGGCATAGTGGACATGGGCCTCTGGGACGCCATCTCGCCGGCACAGCTCTACATTCCCCTCGATGTGCATGTGGGAAATACCGCACGCGACCTCGGACTGCTCACACGCCGTAGCAACGACCGTAAAGCCACCGAGCAGCTCACCGACATTCTGCGCACGCTACGCCCGGACGATCCGTGCGTCTTCGACTTCGCCCTCTTCGGTCTTGGTATAGAAGGAAAGCAGGCCCGCACTCAGTCGGCGCTCTGAATATCCTGCCAGGAAGGGACCTCGCGCATGAAAGCGTAGCGCCCCGTGGCGTGGTCGTAGCGGCAGCAGTAATGGTCGACGCCATTGCTCACAACGAGATATCGCGCACGCATCACAAGATTGTAACGCGCTATCTGGTCGAACACTTTCTGCGTCACAGCCACCTCCGGAGCCTTATACTCCACCACCACCGCCGGACATCCGTCCGTACCGAACACCACCGTGTCGCAGCGCCGCAGCGTGCCGTTCAGCCTCAGGCCCACCTCATTGGCCGTAAGCGATGCCGGGTAGCCTTTGGCCGAAAGAAGCCAGTGCACAAAATGCTGACGCACCCATTCTTCGGGCGTGAGGGCCACATACTTCCGGCGCAGCTCATCGTAGATCTGCACCGCTCCGGAGGCTGTGCGCCTTAGCCGGGCATCATATTGCGGGAGGTTCAATTGCATTTGGCGTTCTCGGAAATAATGCGTAAATTTACGAAATAATTCTGACATCTGCATGGCACCGCCTCCCGCAATCACTTTCGACGCTCTAAGGCGACAACTCGCCAATGGCCAATACGCACCCGTGTATCTGCTGCACGGCGAGGAGGGATATTATATCGACGAGCTGCTGAAAGACTTCGAGAAAATAATACCTGCCGATGAAAAAGAATTCAACCAGTACACGCTGTATGCCCCGCAAGTAGAGCCGGGAGCCGTCATGGACCTGTGCATGAGCGTGCCTATGATGGCCGAGAGACAGGTAGTGATACTCAAGGAAGCCCAGGCCGTGCGCGCCGATCAGCTCAACCGCCTGCACCGCTATGCATCCAGCCCGGCGCCTCACACCATACTGGTGATATGCGTGCGCGGGGCCGCGGCCAAGGGTAAGGATCTTCTTGCCGCCGTGCGCGCCAAAGGGGTGGTGTTCGAGGCAAAGAAGGTGTACGACTCGCAGTTGCCGCGCGTAGTCGCCGATCTTGTGCGCGCCCGCGGACTGCGGGCCGGCGACAAAGCCATAGAAATGCTCGGCGACTTCATCGGCACCGACCTCAGCCGCATGAGCAACGAGATCGCAAAACTTGCCGAGATACTCGGAAAGGGTGCCGAGATCACTCCCGAGAGTATCGAGCGGAACATCGGCTACAGCAAGGATTTCAACACCTTCGAGCTGATAGATGCCGTGGCGGCCCGCGATGTGGCTAAATCGCGCCGGATAGCCGACTACTTCGCATCCAACCCCAAAGCGGCACCCATAGTGCTCGTCACGGCCGGCCTCTACAACCTTTTCGCCGATCTCATCACCGCTGTCTGGACCCCCGACAAAAGCGACAAAAGCCTTATGGCCGCCTTGTCGCTGCGCAACAGTTTCGCCTTGCGGCGCATACGCACCGGCATGAACAACTACAATGCCTATCAGATGATTGAGATAGTCGACGCCATAAGGCGATACGACGCCATGAGCAAGGGCAACGGATCCCGGCAGAGCGCGCCGGCGCTGCTCAACGACCTCCTGTACCACATATTCACAGCCCCCGGCACACTTCCTTTCTGAGCCCTGAGGCCACCTCAACTTTTTGCGTTCTTTTGCGGTTATTCATTTATATAATTGCAAAACAATGCGCACACGCCACACTTTTCAACTATTTGCCATTATGCTTTGCGCCGCCACCATGGCCGCCGCGCAAAACACTCCCGCGCGCTACCTGCGCAGCAATCTTCCGGAGCAATGGACACCGGAGGCAGCCAACACCGCCACTCTGCCCACCGACGATGCCTGGTGGAGCGGGTTCGGCGACGCCACCCTCGACACGCTGCTCGCCATAGGAGAGAACAACAACTTCGACATAGCCATGGCTGCCCGGCGCGCCGACGCTGCCCTGAGGGGTGTGCAGAGCGCCCGGGCCGGCTACTTCCCCACCATCGGAGCTACAGCCGGATGGCAGCGCGCACGCACGGCCGGTGTGATCGATGGCGGCTACGCGCTCGGACTGCACGCCTCGTGGGAGCCGGATCTTTTCGGGAAAGTGCGCGCACAGGTAAAGCACAGCGGCTATCTTTACGATGCCGGCCGCGCCGAGTACACGGCGGCGATGATATCGGTGTGCGCGCAGATAGCGACGGCCTATTTCGACCTGCGCACCGCACAGGCCCAGAAGCAGGTGGCCGAAGAACATATCGGGCGACAGCAACACATCGTGGAAATAACGCAGGCACGCCACAAGGCAGGCCTCGCATCGGCACTCGATGTGGCCCAGGCACGCACCGTACTGTTCTCCACCCAGGCATCCCTACCGCTGCTCGACACACAGATTTCGGCCGACATCAATGCCATCGCCACCCTTTGCGGCATGTATGCCGCCGACCTTGCGCCGCTGCTGCAACCACGCACCGGCCTGCAGCCCGACTGCCGGCGCATTGTCAATGCCGGCGTACCGGCGTCGCTGCTCCGCCGGCGCCCCGACATTGTGGCCGCTGAAGCTAATATCGGCGCCGCATCGGCCGCTCTCGGCATCGCCAGAAAAGACTACTTGCCCACTCTCGCCATCACCGGCTCCATAGGCACCGAGGCCGCCAGGCCTTCCGGACTGTTCAAGGATGGATCCATGACATGGTCCGTAGCCCCCACCCTGTCGTGGACAGTGTTCGACGGTCTCGCACGCCGGGCCGGGGTAGCCTCCGCACGCGATGAGATGGAGGCCCAGATAGCCAACTACAACGCCACCGTGCTCAACGCCGTGCAGGAAGTGGAAAACGCCCTCAGCACATACACCAACGACATGCGCCGCATCAGCACACTGTCCGATGTGGTGGAGCAGAGCCGCATATCGCTCGAGCTGTCCGTCGACCAATACAAGCAGGGCTTGTCCCCGTTCACCAATGTGGTGGACGCCCAGATGAACTATCTTGAATACACCAACTCCCTGCTGAGCGCACGAGGCGACGCACTGGTGGCACTCGCCACCCTGTACCGCGCTTTGGGCGGCGGCACCGAATAGCACCTCATCACTGAAAAAACTCTACTTTCCTCCCAATTCTCATGAAAGCTTACAATATCATCGCAGCCACGATCGCCGCATTCTGCGCGGCATCCTGCGCCCACCGTGCCGACGACAGCCACCGTGCAGCCGCCCCCGACATCGAGGTGACCGACGTCACAGTCGATTCCGTGACCCTATACAAGAATTTTCCGGGCACACTGATAGCCGATGCGAGCGTAAGCGTGGTGGCACGCGTCAACGGCACCCTCACAGGCAAGCACTACACCTCGGGCGACATTGTGAACAAAGGGCAGGTGCTCTTCACCATCGAGAGCACCACCTACCGCGATGCCGTTGTTCAGGCCGAAGCTGCGCTGACCACAGCACGCAGCAACTACGACTACGCCACGCGCCAGCGCACAGCCATGGAGAAGGCCTACGCCAGCGATGCCGTGTCGGAAATGGAACTTGAGCAGGCCCGCAGCAACGAGCGCAACGCACAGGCCGCCATCAAAAATGCCGAGGCCGAACTTAGTTCCGCGCGCACCAACCTCGGCTACTGCACCGTGACGGCCCCCATAAGCGGACGCATCAGCGACAACGCCATGTCCGTGGGCAACTATGTCAGCGGTGAGGGTGCTCCCGTAAAGCTATGCGACATCTACGACAACCGCAACATGCTCGCTGTCTTCGCCATCGAGGACATAGCGCTCACACAAAGTGTGAACAGCGCGCTCCGCCGCGACCGCAACCACATACCCGTGAGCTTCGGGCGAAAGCTCGACCACGACTACACTGCCGCACTCGACTACGTGGCCCCCGACATGAGCAATTCCACCGGCACGATGGAGCTGAAAGCCACCATAGCCAATCCCTACGACGAGCTCCGCCCGGGCATGTATGTCAATGTATCGCTGCCGGCCGGCGTCGACCCACAGGCCATACTCGTGCGCGACGCATCGCTTTCCACCGACCAGCTCGGCAAATACCTCTACGTGGTCAACGATTCAAACCGCGTGGTCTATACGCCCGTACAAACAGGCGACATTGTGCGCGACAGCATGCGCATCATCACCTCCGGGCTTCATCCCGGCCAGCGCTACGTCACCTCTGCCATGCTCAAGGTGCGCGATGGCATGACCGTCAATCCCATCTCCTCTAAATAAGCCGCCATGTTCTCAAGATTTTTCATCGAGCGTCCCATCTTCTCCATCGTCCTGGCGGTGGTGATGCTCCTCGCCGGACTGCTCACGGTGAGCTCGCTGCCCGTATCGCAATACCCCGACATCACCCCTCCCACGGTGCGCATCTCCGCCACCTACCCCGGAGCCGATGCCGAGACTGTGGCAAAGACGATAGCAGTGCCCATCGAGCAACAGGTCAACGGAGTGGAAGGCATGATGTACATGAGTTCCGACTGTGGTTCCGACGGCTCTTACGGGCTCACCGTCACCTTTGAAGTGGGAACCGACCTCGACGAGGCTGCCGTGAAAGTGCAGAACCGCGTGGCTATGGCCGATGCCCAGTTGCCGGCGGCAGTGAAGCAGCAGGGCGTGTCGGTAATGTCCGAATCGTCCAATATCATTCTTTTCGCCGCCCTTGAAAGCGACGATCCCGAGCGCTACGACGCCCTGTATCTCACAAACTATGCCAACATCAACATCACCGATGCCTTGTCGCGCGTAGAAGGCGTGGGCGGTGTGGGCGCATTCGGAGGCGGCCAATACAGCATGCGCGTATGGCTCGACCCTGAAAAGATGCGCGCACGCGGCATCACCCCGCAGGATGTCGAGGCCGCCGTGCAGTCGCAGAACATGCAGGTGTCGGCAGGCTCCGTGGGCACATCGCCGGCTGCCACCGACCAGGCTTTTGAATACACCATCACCACGCCCGGACGCCTGTCAGCCCCCGAGGAATTCGGCAACATAGTGCTACGCACAGACGCAAGCGGAGGTATGCTGCGCCTGCGCGACATTGCCCGGGTGGAACTCGGCAGCCAGAGCTACACGCAGGTGGCGCGCGTCAATTCCGGCCAGGCGGCCCTCATCGGCATCTACCAGTTGCCCGGGGCCAATGCGCTCGAAGTGGTGAAAGGCGTGCAGAAAGAGCTCGACAGGCTATCCACATATTTCCCTGAAGGCGTGCACTACCGCGTGCTGCTCAACTCCACCGACTTTGTCACCGAATCCATCGACGACCTCCTTGTCACCCTTCTGGAAACCACCGTCATCGTCATGCTTGTCATCCTGCTGTTCCTTCAGAGCTGGAGGGCTGTGGTCATACCCATGCTCACCATCCCGGTATCGCTTATAGCCACATTCGCCGTGATGAAACTGATGGGTTTCAGCATCAACACCCTCACACTTTTCGGTCTCGTACTGGCCGTGGCTATTGTGGTCGACGACGCCATAGTGGTGGTGGAGGACTGCTCCCGGCTGCTCGACGAAGGAAAGCTAAACCCGAGACAGGCGGCTGAAAAAGCCATGGACGAGCTGCAGGGCCCGGTGGTGGGCGAAGTGCTCGTGCTGCTGTCGGTGTTCCTGCCTACAGCTCTTGTCAGCGGCATCACCGGCGAGCTGTACAAACAATTCGCACTCACCATCGCCATAAGCACTGCTTTCTCGGGATTCAACGCCCTCACCTTCACGCCGGCCATGTGCGCCCTGTTTCTGCGTCCGGCACCCAAGCAGCCCAAATTCTTCCTGTTCCGGTGGTGGAACAAGGGCAACGATGCGGCCACCGACACCTATATGAAAGCCGTGGGCACATTCGTACGCCGCCCATGGGTGGCCATAATCATCTATTTCGCCATCACGGGCGTAGCATTCTGGGGATTCCTGCGCTGGCCCACATCCTACATTCCCTCCGAGGACATGGGCTACTGCGTGGCATCCGTGCAGCTCCCCACCGGGGCCGCGCTCGACCGCACCGACCGTGTGGTATCGCGCCTCTCCGACAGCATCTCGGCCCTTCCGGAAGTTAAAAATGTGATCGCCATCTCCGGACAGAGTTTTCTCGGCGGCGGTTCCGGCGGCAATGTCGGTTCCATGTTCGTGATTCTTAAGCCGTGGAACGAACGCAAAGCCAAAGGAGAGAGCGTTGACGCCGTAATAGCCAAAATCGAACGGATAGGCGCGGGCTTCCAGGAGCCGATAGTGTTTGCTGTCAATCCGCCGGCCATTCCGGGTCTGGGCATGTCGTCGGGCCTTGAGATGCAGCTCCTCGACATCAACAACCACGGCCCTCAGGCTATGAAACTGGCCCTCGCCGACATTGAGAAACAGGCAGCAGCCGACCCGCGCATAGCATCAGTAACGTCGCTGTACGAAGGCGCCATCCCACAGTACACCCTCAAGGTGGACCGCGACAAGGTGAAGCTCCGCGGTCTCACCCTGGAGGACGTCTACGGCACCCTGTCGGCATTCATGGGCGGAAGCTACGTCAACGACTTCGTGGAGTTCGGACGCGTGTATGAGGTGACGCTGAAAGGCGATGCAGCCTCGCGCGAACGCATCGACGACGTCCTCGCCCTGAGCGTGCGCAACGCCGCCGGCGACATGGTGCCCTTCTCCACTTTCGCCTCCGTGGAGCCCTCCATGGGATCGTCCACAGTGAGCCGCTACAACATGTACACCACGGCCTCGCTCACAGCCACACCGGCCAAAGGCGTCAGCTCGTCGGACGGCATAAAAGCCATGGAGGAGATAATCGACAGCGCCGTGGGCTCCAACTATTCCTACGCCTGGACCGGCGAAGCCTATCAGGAAACACAATCGGGCACCACGGTGACCTTTGTGCTCATTCTCGCCGTAGTCATCACGCTCCTTGTTCTCGCCGCCCAGTACGAGAGCCTCACCGACCCCGTGGCCGTGATCATCGCCATGCCCACAGCCGTGCTCGGCACCATTGTAGGCTGCATGTTCATGGGACAGAGCATAAGCATCTACACCCAGATAGGCATCATACTGCTGCTTGGTTTGTCGGCCAAAAACGCCATCCTGATTGTGGAATACGCGCGTGACTACCGCGCGGCCGGGCAAGACATACGCACCGCCGCGATGGATGCCGGGCGTGTGCGCTTCCGCCCCATCATGATGACAGCCCTGGCATTCGTGTTCGGCGTCATGCCCATGCTGTTTGCCACAGGAGCCGGTGCAGGCAGCCGCATAGCCCTGGGCTCGGCCGTAGTGTTCGGCATGGCTGTAAACGCCGTGGTTGGCACGCTGTTTGTACCAAACTTCTGGGTGATTCTCGAAAATTTCAAGGAACGGCACCTCGACAAATTTTTCCACGGCGACAAGGGCCTGTCCGGAGAACAAAACACCGGCAGCGGCGTTTAGAATATATACACCACGTAATTGTTTATTTATACTAAATACATATTCATTATGATCAAAGCAATGCTCATCGCCGGATGCGGCGGTTTCGTAGGCACCTGCGGGCGCTATCTTGTAGGAAAATGGTGTTCGGGAATCTTCCACGGTCCCTTCCCCATGGGCACATTCCTCGTAAACATAATCGGCTGTTTCCTCATCGGCCTCTTCTTCGGACTCCTTGAGAAAGCCCATGTGATGACACCCGGCGAGAACGTGCTCCTCATCACCGGCTTCTGCGGTGGCTTCACCACATTCTCCTCTTTTGCCGACGATATGTGGGTGCTCGGTTCCAAGGGCGACTGGACCACATTCGCTCTCTATCTCGTGCTGAGCATTGTTATCGGCGTTCTCCTCGTGTGGGGCGGACGCGCACTGGTGCGCTAACCGACACTATACAGCACTATACAGCCGGGGCGCGGACCTGCATGGTCCGCGCCCCGGCTGCGTAGTGTCTTATTGCTTCAATGCTTGAAGAAGTAGGCCACGCGGACTGTCCACTGCCTGTTGCCGGCCATGAAATCGTCCAGAAGCTTGGTGCGCACGGCGCGTGTCATGCCCCAGGTGTAGGAGCCCGACACCTGCCAGTTGCGGTAAAGCTCGAAACCGAGACCCGCCGTCACTCCAAGCTCCGCGCCGGAATAGTCGAACGCGTCGCATTTGCTGTGGGCTGCGAGAATATTGAGTTCCGGACCTCCATAGACAAACGGTGCGATATAATCCTCCAGGCCACTCATGCGCGTCCATTTGAAGCGCAGATGAAGCGGAATCTGGATATAGTGCAGATACGTGCGCTCGTTGCCGTAGCTTTCCCACACTGTCTTGTCGCCAAGCGCCACTTTGCCTCCGGTCTGATTGTAGAGCAGGCCGAAATCAAGACCGAAGCCTATGCCCGGAAACATAAGCTCGCCGAGAATACCGGCATGATAGCCCACGGCGCTTTCAGACGACACGAGATCCTGGTTGAATTTAAGACTGCTGATGTTCACACCGGCCACACCGGCTGCGCGGAACTGCGCCATGGCCACACCGGCGCACAGGCATATTATAGCGATGAATGCACTTAATCGTTTCATTGAATATATATTTTATGGCACAAAGTTAATGAAAGATTTGCAAAGACATGCACACGCCAAGTTTTTTTTAGTATTTTTGACTGTGTCTTAAAAACTCACGCCCGACAAAGCAAAATAAATTTTTGCTTTGTTCTCGACTTATTCGTATTTTTGCAATCAAAACCAATAGACACCGTACAATGAAACGTGCACTAAAATTTAACGCCGGAGCGCTCCTGCTCGCAATAATGCTGATGTTCACATCGATGGGTGCTTCCGCGCAATTCTCCCGCGGAGAAAAAAGCGTGGGCCCGAAAGTGGGATACGTCAGCAAAAACGAGTCGGCGGCAGCCGGCCTTGTGTTCCAATACGCATTTTCCAAGCACCTGCGTGTGGCGCCCGAGATAGGCTGCGTGTTCAAGCACCAGCATCTGGACGCATTCACCATCGACCTGAACGTGCACACACCTTTCACCTTCACAGGCGAGAAAGCCGCGCTCTATCCTCTGGCCGGCCTCAACTATTCGTCGTGGAACTACAGCATCCCCAAGGAGCTCTTCGATGAAATGGACGATGTGAGCACACGCACGAGCCGTTTCGGCCTCAATCTGGGAGCGGGCTTCGAACTGCGTTGCTCCCGCACCCTCAAGCTCGGCCTTGAAGCCAAATACACACTGATAAAACGATTCTCAGGCGCCAACGTCAGCGCCATGATATGCTACATTTTCTAAGAGCGTAATATGGCAGAAACAAAACCGGTAGTCATATTGGGCATCGAATCGTCGTGCGACGACACCTCCGCCGCTGTGATCCGCGACGGAATCCTGCTCAGCAACGTGATAGCATCGCAGAAAGTACATGAAGAATACGGCGGCGTGGTGCCCGAACTGGCATCACGGGCCCATCAGCAGAACATAGTGCCGGTGGTCGACACCGCTCTCCGCCGTGCAGGCGTAGACAAGCACGACATCTCGGCAATAGCCTTCACCCGCGGTCCGGGCCTGCTCGGATCGCTGCTCGTGGGCACCAGTTTCGCCAAGGGGCTCTCTCTCGGCCTGCGTGTGCCCATGGTGGATGTGAACCATCTCCACGGCCATGTGCTCAGCCATTTCGTGCGCCGCGAGCCCGCCGATGAGGTGCCCGAATTTCCCTTCCTCTGCCTGTTGGTGTCGGGTGGAAATTCACAGTTGATACTCGTGCGCGGCTACAACGACATGGAAGTGCTCGGCCAGACCATCGACGATGCCGCCGGCGAGGCTTTCGACAAATGCGCCAAGGTGATGGGCCTCCCCTATCCGGGCGGACCGCACATCGACCGCCTTGCCGCCGAGGGCGATGCCAAACGATTCCACTTCGCAAAACCACGGATACCGGGCCTCGACTACAGCTTCAGCGGTCTCAAGACATCGTTTCTATACACACTGCGCGATGCCGTGGCGCAGGATCCGGATTTCGTAGAAAAGAACATGGCCCATCTGGCAGCCTCGCTTCAGGCCACCATTATCGAAATTCTGCTCGATAAACTCGACAAAGCCGTGCGGCAGACAGGCGTGCGCACCGTTGCCATAGGCGGAGGTGTGTCGGCCAACAGCGGTGTGCGCGCGGCCGTGGCCGACTACTGCGCCCGCCATGGCCTGAAGGCATTCATCCCCGAGCGGGCATTCACCACCGACAATGCCGCAATGGTGGCTATCGCCGGCTATTTCAAGTATCTCGACGGCGAATTCTGTTCCTACGATGCCGTGCCTTTTGCAAGAGTGACAGTATGAGATTGCGCATCATCATCATCGGCGACGAGATACTCATAGGCCAGGTCACCGATACCAATTCAGGCGCCATAGCGCGCACATTCGGCCCTCTGGGCTGGGATATCGCCGGTGTGAACACCGTCCCCGACGACGGGCAGGCCATATGCACGGCAGTAGAGAGCGCCATGACGGATGCCGATCTGGTGGTGTGCACCGGAGGCCTCGGCCCCACGAAGGACGACATCACCAAGCATGTGCTCGCCGACATATTCGGCGGCAGCATGGTGCGCGATACGGCCGTCACGGAAAATATACGCCGTGTGTTCGAGCTCCGCGGCCTGCGCATGAACGAGCTCACGGCCATGCAAGCCGACGTGCCGTCGTCGTGCCGCGTGATACAGAACCGCCTCGGCACAGCGCCCATCATGTGGTTTCAGCGCGATGGGAAAGTACTGGTATCTATGCCCGGCGTGCCCTTCGAGACGGAAGGCATGCTGCCGGAGGTGGCCCGCGAAGTGGCCGCACATTTCGGCAGCGACACGGTGTTGCGCCACCGCTGCCTGATGGTGGGCGGCATCAGCGAGTCGGCGCTTGCGCAACGCCTTGAACCATGGGAAAGCGCTCTGCCCGCACACATGCATCTGGCCTATCTGCCCACTCCCGGGCTCATACGCCTGCGTCTCGACGGACGTGGCAACGATGCCGCCGCTCTCGACGCCGGCATGGACAGGGAGTTAGCGGCCCTGAAAGCCCTCGTGGGCGACAATCTGCGCTATGACGGCGATGCCTCAGCGGCCGAGATCGTTCTCGCAGCGTGCCGCCGTAAAGGCTACACGCTCGGCACCGCCGAAAGCTGTACGGGAGGCACCATAGCCTCGCGCATCACCGCAGTGGCCGGTTGCTCGGATGTTTTTCTCGGCAGCGTGGTCAGCTACGCCAACGACGTGAAAACGGGCGTGCTGGGCGTGAGTGCCCGTGATATCGACACGCACGGTGCCGTAAGCCGGGAGGTGGTGACGCAGATGGCCGAGGGAGCACGACGCGCCCTCGGATGCGACTGCGCTGTGGCCACCAGCGGCGTGGCAGGCCCGGGCGGCGGCTCCGCCGACAAGCCCGTGGGCACTGTGTGGATAGCGGCATCCACTCCCGCCCGCACCGAGACACGGCTGCTTCATCTGCCCGGCAACCGCGCAAGAGTGATCGACCGCGCAGCCACAGAGGTCCTGCTGCTGCTCGCAGGAGAATTGGATTAGAGCACCACGTCCACGCGGTCGGCCGCGGTGATGGCACGGAGCGGCCGGCAGGGATTGCCCACCGCCAGCATGCCGGCCGGGATGGATTTCACCACCACACTGCCTGCGCCTATCACAGCCCCATCGCCTATCTCCACACCGGGCAGCACCACAACATTGGCCGCAATCCACACATTATTGCCTATAGTAATGGGCCTGGCCGTCATGATGCCATCGGCTCGCTGCCCGGCATCAAGGGCGTGTGTGATGGTGACAAGCGAGCAATTAGGACCTATCATCACATTATCGCCTATGACCACAGGGGCCTCGTCGAGAATCGAGAGATTGTAGTTGCCGATGAAATTATCGCCCAGATGGATATTATAGCCGTAGTCGCAACGGAAAGGGCTGTTGACCACACAAGAGCTGCCCACTGACCCGAGCAGGGTGCGCAGCAGCCGCTCGCGGTCGGCGCTGCGCGACGGTGCCATGGCATTGAGCTCAAAACATGCATCGGCGCTTTTTTGCAGCACAGCGGAGATCTCCGGCGAGTCTTTGGCCCCGGCATGCACCCATTGACCAGTGCCGAGGGTTGTGAGCAAAGTATTGATATCCATAAACAAGAGATGTTGAATAGAAGTGTAGAAAACATAGGACTGCGCCGCACAATCCGTGGTGGCGCAGTCCCATGCAATTAAATAGTACCGGATCAGAGGGCGCGGGCGCCGTCGCTGATCACCACATCGTAGATCTTGGGCTCATGGCCGTAGCGCTCGGCAAAGCGGGCCACGGCAGTCTGCACGAAGCTGTCGCGCAGCTCATCCTTGACGAGATTGATGGTGCAGCCACCAAAACCGCCGCCCATGATGCGCGAGCCTGTGACGCCGCATTCGCGGGCCACATCGTTGAGGAAGTCAAGTTCCTCGCAGCTCACTTCATAGTCTTTGCTGAGGCCGTCGTGCGTCTCGTACATCTTGCGGCCCACGGTTTCGTAGTCGCCTGCCACGAGGGCATCGCACACCGCCAGCACGCGATCCTTCTCCTCAAGCACAAACTTGGCGCGGAGATAGTCCTCGGCCGTGATTTCGCCTTTTACTGCCTCGAGCTCCTCGCGGGTGGCATCGCGCAGCGTCTCGTGGCCGAGTTTGGCAGCCACACGCTCGCAGGAAGCGCGACGCTTGTTGTAGGGAGAGTCGGCGAGTTCGTGTTTCACGCGCGAATCCACCAGCACAAGGCTGTATCCTTCGGGATCGAAAGGAAAATACTCGTGCTCGAGCGAGCGGCAGTCGAGGCGCATCAGATTGCCCTTCTTGCCGAACACGCTTGCAAACTGGTCCATTATGCCGCAGTTCACACCGCAGTAGTTGTGTTCGGTGCTCTGTCCTATCTTGGCAAGCTCGAACTTGTCGATGGTGTTGTCGTTGAACAGGTCGTTGAGAGCGAAAGCAAAGCACGACTCAAGCGCTGCCGACGAGCTGAGGCCCGCGCCGTTGGGCACATTGCCTGCGAAGGCCGCGTCGAAACCGTGCACCTTGCCGCCGCGCTTCTGTATCTCGCGGCACACGCCGAACACGTAACGTGCCCACGAGGGCTGCGGAGCGTCTTCCTCGCGGAGACCGAACTCGCAGAACGCGTTGTCGAAATCCACGCTCACGAGGCGCACCTTGTCGGTGCCGTTGGGTTTGATCTCGGCAAGGATCACCTTGTCGATAGCGCCGGGAAACACAAATCCGCCATTATAATCGGTGTGCTCGCCGATGAGGTTGATGCGTCCGGCCGAAGCATAGAACTTGCCGTCGGTGCCGAAACGGGCCTCAAAGGCGCTGTGTACTTTTTCTTTTAATTCCATGGTTTTATTGGGTAGTTAACTGTTAGGTTTTCGATTCACAGGGGTTTCACCGACACTGCGAAGCCGCCGCCCACTGCCATCGGCACGCTGAGCGTGCTGTCGGCCGTGACGCGCTCGGTGTAGATGCGGTAGGCTTCGGGGTTGGTGTGCGCATTGGCGTCAGGAGCGTCGGCATATACTGTGGCCTCATACTCGCGGCCGGGTGTCAGGAAATCCAGGTTCACCACAGCGGTGCGGGCAGTCTCGGAGTTCACGCCGCCTATGTACCAGTCGTCGCCGCCTTTGGCACGTCGCGCAGCTATGATGAACTGGCCGGGCTCTGCAGCGATGTACCGGCTCTCGCTCCAGTCGGCAGGCACATCCTTGATGAACTGGAAGGCATCGGCTTTCTCCGCGTAGTGTTCGGGCAGGTCGGCAGCCATCTGCAGGGGCGAGTACATGGTCACATACAGCGCGAGCTGATTGGCGATGGTGGCGCGTTTATGCTCCTTATTGCCGGGCGCGAAGCTGCCGAGATTCATGCGGAATATACCCGGCGTGAAGTCCATCGGGCCTCCCTTGAGGCGCGTGAAAGGCAGTATGGTGACGTGCTGCGTGCTCATATTCTGATACTCTGTGCCCATGGCGCTTTCGTTGCCCACCATGTTGGGATAGGTGCGCGCCAGGCCGGTGGGACGCACAGCCTCGTGGCCGTTGACCATGATGTGGTGGTCGGCTGCGCGCTTCACGGCATCAAGGTAGTGGCGCACCATGCGCTGGCTGTAGTGGGTGTCGCCCTTGGGAAGGATATTGCCCACATAGCCGCTTTTCACAGCGTCGTAGCCGTACTGGTTCATCAGTGCATAGGCTGTGTCCATGTGTGCCTCGTAGTTGGCCGGCGAGCCGCTGGTCTCGTGGTGCATCATCAGCTTGATGCCGCGGCTGTGGGCGTAGTCGTTGAGGGCTTTGAGGTCGAAGTCGGGATATGGTGTCACGAAGTCAAACACATATTCTTTTTCCTTGCCGAACCAGTCTTCCCAGCCCACGTTCCATCCTTCGATGAGCAGCTGGTCGAAGCCATTGTCGGCAGCGAAATCGATGTAGCGGCGCACGTTGGCGTTATTGGCTCCGTGCTTGCCGTGGGGGCGTGCCTTGGAGTAGTCGAACGTGGCGAGATCGAAATTCTCGGCATTGGTGTAGCTCCACTGGCTCTTGCCTGTGATCATCTCCCACCACACGCCCATATATTTTGTGGGATGGATCCAGCTCACATCGTCGAGGGCGCAAGGCTCGTTGAGGTTGTAGATGATATCAGTGGCCAGTATATCAGTGGCGGAACCTACCATCACCACGCGCCAGGGAGTGGCGAATGGCAGCGTCACTACAGCCTTGGCCTCGGGAATGCCGGGTGTGAGGTGGGAGGTGAACACCATGGTGGTGTCGTTGAGGTCGAGATGCATGGCCGGATAGTCGATGAGAGCGGCCTCGTGGATGTTGAGGTACAGGCCTGAATCGTTGCGCAGCAGCAGCGATGTCTGCACTCCCGTGGGAGAGAAACCGGTCTGCGACACATTTCCGGGCTGGTCGTTGCGGTTTTTGGCGCGTATCTCGCTCAGGCGCGACTGTGTGTATTCATATTCCTGGGTGTCATAATCGCCCGGTATCCACCAGGCAGTCATGTCGCCGGCCATGGCGAACTGCGACAATTCCTCGGCTATTGCGAGGGAATCCACCCCGGGCTGCTCGGGGAATACATACCGGAAAGCGGCACCATCGTCGTAGACGCGGAACTCCACGTTCATCTTCATGCCCGTCGTTTTCTGCGTGAGGCTGACGGTCATGGAATTATACACATCGGCTATACTGTCGTTCTCGCCCCACACCGGAGCCCATTTGCCGCTGTAGCTGCCATGCTCCACGGCATCCACACGGAATCCGTCCACAAGGTCGGAATGGCCCAGCAACTTGAAGCCGAGCGAAGAGGGGCGCACTATTGTGTCGCCGTTATATACTACGGAATAAAGCGCTGTGCCTCCCTCGCCGGTGGCGAAGCCGAGACACAAGGCGCCATCGGGCGACGCCACATGGGCATCGGGCACCGAGGTGCAGGCCGCCAGCGCGAGTGCCGGCAGCATAAATTTTACAATTGAAGTATGACGCATAATCTTTACTATTTATATTGGTATTCAGAAATCAAGGTTGAAACAATATGCAAATATAGCACATTATCTTCATTCGCACGCGCCGTTGTGTGTTTTTTCATCATAAATTTCGTATCTTCGCGCTATGGAACAGGAACTGGTACTGCTCGACGAGGCCATAGCCAGAAAGCCATCGGGCGATCTATATCTGGAGCGCGGACGCCTGCTGTGGCGCCTGCAGCGCTACGGCGCGGCTATAGCCGACTACGAAAAAGCCGTGGCCCTGGATGGCCCCGGCTCTCCCGCCGCCGCTGCGTTGCAGCTCGCGCGCGAGGTGATGGCGTTCTACCATCGCGACCTGTACAATCCCTAACCCTTGTTTGCTCCGGGATCGTCGGAATCGTCGTGGCTGGCGCTGTGGTATTTGGTGATGATGCTGGTGATATACACCGTGAAGATAGGAAACATCATCATGCCCAGAGCGGCCACAAGCACCGACAACACACGCCCTACGGGGGTGACGGCCACGATGTTGGAACCCACGGTGGTGCAATCCATGAGCGCCCACCACAAGGCGTCGTCGTAGTTGACCACGAGGCTGTTGGGCCCATGCTCAAACACATAGAATATCAGGCTTGAAAAGTAGATGCCGGAGACGAGCGTGGCCAGGTACGTCACAAACAGACTGGTGGCACGGCTGCTGGTGAACCATCCCACCACAAGAGCCAGCGCGTAGCCGCCGCGCACGAAAGGAACGAAGCGCAGGATGTAGGCCGCGGTGGGGGTGATGGCGACATCGAAATACTTCAGGATGGCCAGATACGGCACGGAGATCAGAAAAAACACGATGTTGCGCAGGAAAAATGTGCCTTTGTTCCGCGCCACGGCCATCTCGAAGAAGAAATCGACAAGGAATATGATACAGATCCAAAACTCGAATTTCACGAATTCGGGCTCGCTGTTGTACTGTATATTCTTGAACGTATCCACCGAGATGGTGACAATCAGGAGCACCGACAGCACCAGCACGATTATGTGCAGGAAATTCAGCACGTTCTGCGTGGTGAAGGCCAACGTCTGCTGAGGATTGGAGGTTGGAGAGTTGTTTGCCATGATACTTTATATTTTAATATCCTAATATATCGTGTAGAACGGAGCTGCCGAGCACATCGGCGCACGGTCCGTCGGCCACAGCGCGCCCCTCGTCCACCACTATGGCACGGTGGCAGATGCGACGTGCCATGTCGAGGTCGTGGGTGGCTATCAGGCAGGTGGCCTCCAGCGTGCCGAGCGTGCCGATGAGCGACCGGCGCGTAGGGCCGTCGAGGTTGGCCGTGGGCTCGTCGAGCACCAGGATGCGCGGTTGCATGGACAGCACGGTGGCGAGAGCGACGGCCCGTTTCTGGCCTCCGCTCAGCTGCATGGGAGAGCGGCGGCGCAGGCCGGTGGCTCCCACGGCACGCATGGCAGCGTCTATGCGGCGCTCCACCTCGTCCTGGTCCAGCCCCATGTTGAGCGGCCCGAAGGCCACATCTTCCTCCACTGTGGGCATGAAGAGCTGGTCGTCGGGGTTTTGAAACACCATGCCTACGCTGCGGCGCACTTCGGCGAGGGTCTTGCGCTCCACAGGCACGCCTGCGGCGAGCACTTCGCCGGCCGATGGCAGCAGGAGGCCATTGGTGTGCAGCAGCATCGTCGACTTGCCTGCACCGTTGGGCCCAAGGATGGCCACCTTCTCGCCGCGGTCCACCCTGAAACTGAGGCCTCGCAGAGCCTCGCCGCCGCCGGGATAGGTGTAGCGTACATCGCGGAATTCTATGTCGGGAGTATCTGTTGTCATATCGTTCATCAGTTAAAAGGCACGCACACGCGGCCGAAGCGCAGCCACACCAGAAGCAACGTCCATGCCAGGGCCCACACCACCGCGCCGCGGCCGTGGGAGCCGTGGCGGTCGGCCGGCGTGTAGCGCGGCATTCCGCCGTCGAATCCCCGGGCGAGCATGGCACGGTGGATGCGCTCGGCACGGTCGACCGATCGCAGGAACAGTTGGCCGGCCATGGCGCCCCACAGCGAGAGCGGATAGCTGCGGCGCCCGTAGCCTCTGGCCGCTCTGGCGCGCGACATGGTCTGCACCTCCTCGAGCAGAAGCCCCATGTAGCGGTACACGAGCAGCAGCTGGGTGGTAAGGAAAGCGGGTACGCCCAACGCACGCAGGCGCCGGCAGATGTCGGCAAAGCCGCAAGTGTCCATCAGCACCAGCACCGCCTGCACCGACAGCATGCCGCGGAGAAGGATCGACACGAAGCTCACCCAACCGCGGCTCACAGACACAGCACCCACCCTGAAGGCGGGAGCGGTGTCGACCATGGGGTTGAACATGCCCACGAAGGCCAGCAGCGGCAGCACATACAGAGAGCGCCGCAGCACCCGGCCGTAGCCTGTGCCCACCACCGACGACCACACTATGGGGTAGGCGGCGAACCACACCAGCCGCTGTACATCCTGCAGGGGCACCGACAGAAGCAGGCACAGATAGACGAGCGTCACGGCCATATTGGCCTGCGTGCAGCGCGCAAAGGCGGGGCATGTGTCGCCGCAGCCGCGTTCCATGGCGGCGAGAGTGGCCAGAGCTTTGTCTATCTTGCCCATATACCGTCAGTTTTTCACTTTCACAGCCACCCGCTTGCGCGAGAGGAGGGAGCATACGCCCCACACGGTGAGCATCACCAGCACGGCGCCTATGATGCCGGAAAGGGTGTTGTCGTAGTCGGGCATGGCTGCGGTGGCCTGCTGCACGCGCCCGGCCGCCACTGCGGCCGCAGCATCGTTGCCGAGCTCGGATGTGCCGGCCACCCGCTCCACCGACCATTCGAGGCCGTCGGGGTCCTGCGAGGCTGCGAACGACAAGCCGCCGGCTATGACTGCCGCTGCCACGGCGAAGGCTGCCACGGCTCCCATGGGCGCGCTGCGCCGCACTGTGGCCACGGGAGGCTCCGGCGCGAGCAGAGAGGGCTTGACGCGACGCACAAATCCGAGCACCGCTCCGGTGGCCAGGCCCTCGCCTATGCCTATGGCAAGGTGTATGGCTGTCATCAACAGCAGAAAACGGCCTGTAGAGAGGGCTGTGACGCCGGAGAGCTTTGTCTCCACGGCCACGAGGCAGGCGCCCATCTCCAGTGCCACGGTGCAGGCTATGACGGAGGCGCACATGATGCGGGCCGTAGATGCACCCCGGGCCACCAGCGGGCGATATATGAGCGGATATGCCACCAGACAGCTCATGGCAGCCATGTTAAGAATGTTGCACCCGAGGGCCAGCAGCCCTCCGTCGGCAAATATCAGACACTGTATTATCAGCACCGAGCTCAGGGCCAGAAAAGCGGCCCAGGGCCCGAGGAAGGCAGCGAGAAGCACGCCGCCTATGATATGGCCCGACGAGCCTGTGCCGGGAATGCTGAAATTTATCATCTGGGCGGCGAATACAAATGCGCCCAGCACCCCCGTGAGGGGCACCAGGTCGGTGCGTGAGGTTTTTCTCACCTTGCTGCCGGCCACGGCTATCAGCGTGGCGGCGGCCACTGCGGCCACTGCGGCCACGGGGGTGGATATCAATCCGTCGGACATGTGCATAGTGTGATTCCGTTTTAATGGGTTGTTTGAATTACTAACAACGTGCCGACGCTTTTGTTTGCGCAGAAACATTCTGAGGCGCAGGCGTGTTTTATCTTAAACATCATATATAAATAAATTAAAATCACAACGATGTCTGACGCCACCTTTTCAATCAAGCGTTTAGCGGGCACGGCTCCGTGGGCGATGTGCCGCGGTGCCGGCCAGGTAATGTTCCAGGACAATGTATGGACCGGTGTTCTCTTTATAATAGGAATTTTCGTGGGCGCCTATATGGAAGGCATGCCCGTGGTGGTGTGGGGAGCGCTGACAGGTCTCGCCGTGAGCACACTTGCGGGCTATCTCTTCAAGATGCCCGATGCCGACGGCCGTGAGGGGCTATGGGGCTTCAACGGCATTCTGGTGGGATGCGCATTGCCCACGTTTTTGGCCAACACCGTGTGGATGTGGATCGCGCTGATAGTGTGCGCGGCCATGACCACATGGGTGCGCACGGGCATGAACAATCTGCTCGCGCCCTGGCGTGTGAGCTCGTTCACATTTCCCTTCGTGTTCTGCACGTGGTGCTTCCTGCTGGCCGGACGCGAGTTTGCAGGCATGGGACCGGCCCACATGAGCACGCCCGAGCTGGCCTACACCATCTCGCCGCTCGAATGCCACAGCGTTCTGGACTTCGCCGAGTACTGGCTCAAGGGCATCGCCCAGGTGTTTCTTATAAATTCGTGGGTCACGGGTGCCGTGTTCCTCATAGGCCTCGCCATAGCGTCGTGGCGCGCTGCGCTCTGGGCCGGCATATCGTCGCTGATAGCGCTTGTGATGGCGCTGCTGTGGCAGGCGCAGGGCAGCTCCATCATCGGTGGCCTCTACGGCTTCAGCGCCGTGCTTACGGGCATAGCCCTGGGCGCCACCTTCTGGAAGCCCACGCTGCGCAATTCGCTGATGGCGGCGTTCGGCGTGGTGGCCACGGTGTTTATCCAGGCCGCGATGAACGCTCTGCTCGCCCCCGTTGGACTGGCGTCGCTTACGGCCCCCTTCTGCATCGGCACATGGCTGTTCATGCTGCCGCTGCTCGCCCCGTCGGCACCGAAACAAAACTGATTCCGCACAACAACGCATAATCACATCACATTATGGACAACAACAGCAAGACATACCTGATGTCGGACATGCCGCTGCGCGCCGGCCATTTCCGCGTGCTTCTCACGGCCTCGCTCGGCCAGCTCATAGGCACGGCCCTGGCCACCACCGTGGGCGTGGTGATACCGCTGATGCAGATAGTGGCCCACCCCGAGCTGTCGGCGGCCATGCAAGGCATAATCGGCGCGGCCGATCTGGTGGGCATAGCCGTTGGCTCGGCGGTGCTCGGCCCGGTGGCCGACCGCTACGGCTATCTGGCCGTGTTCCGCGCGTGCCCGGCGGCGATGATAGCCGCAGCCCTCGCCGCCATATTCTTCCCGTCGCTGCCGGTGCTCATCATAAGCCTGTTCGTGATGGGCTTCGCCATAGGCGGCGAGTACAGCCTCGATTCGGGCTACGTGTCGGAGATAATGCCCGTGCGGTGGCGCTCCACCATGGTGGGCGTAGCCAAGGCCGGCTCGGCCATAGGCAATATCATAGCTGCGGGGCTCTGCTTCCTGGTGCTGCGCGGCGGGCTGGAGGCAGGGCGCTGGCCCGAGCTGATGTGGATAGTGGCCGGCATAGCCGCCGTGATGCTGCTGTCGCGCATAGATTTCGCCCAGAGCCCCTTATGGCTGCTGGAGCGCGGACGCACAGCCATGGCCGAGAAAGCCGCTGAAAAGCTGCTGGGACCCGACGTGCGCGTGACGGAGGCCGCCGTGCCGGCCGCCGACAGGCAGCAGCAGGCAGCTATGGGCACATGGCAGTTTGTGCGCTCCTACTTCGGTCGCGTGGTGCTCAGCGGCATTCCGTGGGCCTGCGAGGGGCTGGGAGTGTACGGCATCGGCGTGTTCCTGCCCGTGCTGGTGGCCGCTCTCGGGCTCGAGCACTTCACGCCGGGGATGGCGCCGCTGCTGCATGTGACCAAATCGGTGGAGATCACCCTGTGGATCAGCTGCATCATTCTGCCGGGCTTCATCCTGGGGCTCCTGCTGCTGCGCCGCGCCGGCAAGGTGGGGCTGCAGGCGTGGGGTTTCTTCCTCAGCTGCTTGTCGCTGCTGGTGCTGCTTGTGTCGTTCGAGCTGCGGTGGAGCGCCTGGATCACCATCGGCGCGTTCATGGCCTTCGAGCTGTTTCTGAACATGGGCCCGCACCTGGTCACCTACGTGCTCCCTGCGGCCATATATCCGGTGGAGGTGCGCGCCCAGGGTGCCGGCATCGCAGCCTGCATAGGCAAGGTGGGCGCCGTGCTGGGCGTATTTTTCATGCCCATGCTGCTGCACGCCGGAGGCATGCGCCTGGTGCTGACAGTGAGCGCCGCCGTCATGCTCGCAGGAGGCCTCGTCACAGCCATCGTGGGCCGCAGAGTGGAGCGCGCCGGAGGCAACAACACGGCCGTGGAAAAATAATTACGGAAAAATTTCCATAATCAGTATAATTGTTGTACTTTTGCATCGTTGAAAGGAATAATCCATCAAAACAAAATCATAATGGAAATGCGAAAACTCAAAATTCGCGACCTTACGCTTCGCGACGGTCAGCAATCGCTCTTTGCCACGCGCCTGAGCCAGAAGGAGATAGACAAGCTTCTTCCCCTCTACGAAAATGCCGGATTCTACATCATGGAAGTGTGGGGCGGCGCTGTGCCCGACTCCGTTATGCGCTACCTCGACGAATCGCCCTGGGACCGCCTGCGCGCATGCTCCAAGGCCATGAAGGGACGCTCGCTGCTGTCGGCGCTCTCGCGCGGCCGCAACCTCTTCGGCTACAAGCCCTACCCCGACTACGTGCTTGAGGGATTCTACAAAGAGGCCATAGCCAACGGTCTGAACGTGATGCGTATCTTCGACGCCCTCAACGACATCGACAACGTAAAGGAAAGCATTCGCCTCATCAACGAGCTCGGCGGCATTGCCGACGGTGCCGTGTGCTATACCGTCGACCCCAAAGTCGACCCCGCATCGCTCCCCAAGGTGGGATTCTTCGCACGCCTCATGGGCAAGAAGCCCCAGGAGCCCGAAAAGATATTCACCGACGAATACTTCGTGGAGAAAGCCAAGGAGATGGAAGCTCTCGGAGCTAAGATCATCACCCTCAAGGATATGGCCGGACTGGTGAACCCGCTGCGCGCCGCATCCATCATCTCCAAGCTCAAAGCCGCCCTGAAGGTGGATGTGGATTTCCACACACACTGCACCCCGGGCTACGGCCTCGCTGCAAGCATCATGGCCATAATCAACGGCGTCGACATCCTCGACACCAACATCTGGTGGTTCGGCGGTGGCTCCGCTGCTCCGGCCATCGAGCTCGTCTACCTCTTCGCCAAGAAACTGGGCGTAGAGATAGATGTGAACATGGAAGCCGTAGGCGCCATACGCAGGCAGCTCCTCGAGGCACGCCACTCGCTGGCCGCATTCGACCTCAACAAGGACAAGATGCCGCGCCCCTTCGACCCCCTCACCGACCAGCTCCCCGCCGAGGTGGAATCGCAGATCGACCGCGCCGTGGCCGCTGCCAAGGCCGGCGACGAAGCCACGCTGCTCGACGCTTGCCATGCCGTGGAGCAATACTTCGGATTCCCCAAGCCCAACGAGCTCGTCAAGGAAGCCGAGGTGCCCGGTGGCATGTACTCCAACATGGTGGCACAGCTCAAAGCCCTCAAGGCCGACGACCTCCTCGACGACGCCATGCGCCTCATCCCCATGGTGCGCCGCGATGCCGGACTGGTGCCCCTCGTCACCCCCACAAGCCAGATCGTGGGCTCGCAGGCCGTGATGGTGGCCATCGACCGCCGCAGCGGCAAGCCCGACTACACCACCAAGAGCAATGAGTTCATCTCGCTCGTGAAAGGCGAATACGGCCACACCCCCGTGCCCGTCGACCCCGCTTTCCGCGAGAAAATCACCGGCTCGCCCGTAGAGAAGCCCTACGACGTGGATTCCTACAAGCGCCCCGAAAATCCCGCACTGCCCGAACTCGGCGGCACCAAACTGGCCCAGAACCGCGAGGAAGAGCTCCTGCTCGAACTTCTCCCCAACGTGGCGAAGCCCTACCTCACCAAGCGCCGCGCCGAAGCCTTCGAGGCCGAAGCCGCTGCTGCCAAGGCTGCCGAGCCCGTGGTGGAGGAAGCTCCCCAGGAACCCGTCACCGGCCCCACCCTCACAGCTCCCATGGGCGGACGCGTGATCGAGGTCAACGTGAAGCCCGGCGACAAAGTAGGCCCCAAGACCGTGCTGCTCGTCTACGAAGCCATGAAGATGGAAAACGACGTCACCGCCGAACGCGACGCCGTGGTGAAACGCATCTTCGTGAAGCCCGGCGACGTGGTGGGCACCGACGCCCTCCTCGTGGAATTCGAGGGCTGATCCCCCGCCACACTACATAGACATAATAAGACATAAGAGACAACCCGTTTGCCTCTTATGTCTTTTTTTTATTGATTATCCGCAAAATTACCCAAGTTGACATCATAAGGTTACCGCCCGCAATGTATAATATGCCTGCATGCCAATTATACGTGCCAAAGGCACATCCCTACATTGAGAATAAAACCTTGGGGACTTTTGCGGATAAGCATACTTTTTTTGTGCTTCCGCACCCGCCGTAAAACCTGATGCGATTCATGCACTTTAGACTTTTGCAAAAAAACACAGAATATCGGGATGGCGGTGCAACTTATTTGCCGGCCGGATGTTCTTTACTATAAAGAAACAACCAACACACACTCTCTAACTTACGATTCTTATGATCGACAAGAATTTCCGCACAGGCGATGCCAAGACCGATACGTTCGGTTCCGACGCCATGCTGCAACCGTCGCCCGTGGACCGCATCCCCGACGGCCCCACCCTCCCCGAAGTAGCCTATCAGATGGTAAAGGACGAAACTTTCGCCCAGACGCAACCGCGCCTCAACCTGGCAACATTCGTCACCACCTATATGGATGACTATGCCACCAAGTTGATGAACGAGGCCATCAACATCAACTACATCGACGAGACGGAATACCCCCGCATCGCCGTGATGAACGCCAAGTGCATCAACATCATGGCCAATCTGTGGCACACGCCCGAGACCAACAAATGGAAGACCGGCGCGCTGGCCATAGGCTCGTCCGAGGCATGTATGCTCGGCGGTATCGCCGCCTGGATCCGATGGCGCGAACGCCGCCAGAAGGAAGGCAAGCCCTACGACAAGCCCAACTTCGTGATCTCCACCGGCTATCAGATCGTGTGGGAGAAATTCGCCCAGCTCTGGCAGATAGAGATGCGCACCGTGCCTCTGACGCTTGAGAAAACCACCCTCGACCCCGAAGCCGCGCTCAAGCTTTGCGACGAAAACACTATCTGCATCGTGCCCATACAGGGTGTCACATGGACCGGCCTTAACGACGATGTCGAGGCCCTCGACAAGGCCCTCGACGAGTACAACGCACGCACGGGCTACGATATTCCTATCCACATCGACGCAGCCAGCGGCGGCTTCATCCTGCCGTTCCTCGACCCCGACCGCAAGTGGGACTTCCGCCTCAAATGGGTGCTCTCCATCAGCACATCGGGCCATAAGTTTGGCCTCGTATATCCCGGTCTGGGATGGGTGGTATGGAAAGACAAGAAGTATCTGCCCGACGTGATGTCGTTCAGCGTCAACTATCTCGGCGCGGAAATCAGTCAGGTGGGCCTCAACTTCTCCCGCCCGGCAGCGCAGATCCTCGGACAGTACTACCAGTTCATACGTCTCGGATTCGAAGGCTACAAGAACGTGCAGTACAACTCTCTCTCCGTGGCCAAATACCTGCACGGGCAGGTGGGCTCGATGCCCGAGTTCCAGCCCTACTCCAACGAGGTGCCCAACCCCATCTTCGTATGGCTCATGAAGCCCGAATACCAGGCCACCGCCAAGTGGACCCTCTTCGACCTCCAGGACAAGCTCGCGCAGAAGGGATGGATGGTGCCTGCCTACACCATGCCCGCCAATATCGAGCAGATAGTGGTGATGCGCGTGCTGTGCAAGCAGGGATTCAGCCGCGACATGGCCGACCAGCTGTTGGCCGACATACGCTTCGCCGTCGACGATCTCAACAAGCTCGAGTATCCGACGCCCACACGTATCGCCATGGAGAAAAACGTGCCGCTGAAGACCACCACCTTCAACCACACCGGCAAATAACCCCCTGAACATATACACATAAGGAAGGCCCGGGAGCATCACGCTTCCGGGCTTTTTGCTGCAATGCCAATTTTACGTGCCAGAGGCACGTACCTGCATCGAGAATAAAACTTTGGGTGCTTTTGTGCCTATGGCATCCGCGGAGCGTGTCACTTCCCGAGAGCCACCTTGCGGCCGAGATAGTCGCTGAGCCACAGGCCGAGCAGGATGAGGCCGCAGCCCGTATAGCCCACGGCCGACACTCTCTCGCCCAGCCACACGGCCGACACCACGAGCGTCACGATGCTCTGGAAGTAAAGATAGTTGTTGCTCTTGATGGCGCCGAGGCTCTTGACGCTGCGGGCCCACATGATATAGCCCACCACCGACGCTCCCACGGCGAGAAACAGCAGATTGCCGAGCACCACGGGGCGCTCCAGCACGCTGTCCAGCGAGGTCATCTCGGGCTCGAAGAGCATGAACGGCAGCGCTGTGAGTATGCCCCAGAAGAAGGTCTTGCGGGTGACGAACCATGCGTCGTACACCACGTTCAGCTTCTTGAGCACCAGCGAGTAGATGGCCCAGCCGAATGCCGCGCCCAGCGAGAGAAAATCGCCCAGCGGGCGTATCTCCAGGTTGAAACTGCTGTTGAATATCACGCACGCCACTCCCAGAAAGGCCACGAGCGAGCCCGCCACCACGCCGCGGTTGGGGCGGTCGTTGCGGTAGAGCACAGCCACCAGCAGCACCACTATCAGCGGCGAGGTGGATGTGAGCAGCGACACGTTGCTCACCAGCGTATATTCCAGCGCCGTGTTCTCCGCAATAAAATATATGCTGCCCGCGCAAAGGCCGCAGACAGCAAACAGCATCTCGTCGCGCCACGAATGGCTCATCAGGCGCTTGTGGCAGAAGCACAGCACCAGCACGTAGGCGATCACAAATCGGTAGACATATACTTCCACAGGGTTCATGCCGTTGTCGAGAAGCACTTTCGTCGACACGAACGACACACCCCACATCGTCACCGCAAGCAGAGCTCCCAGATGGGCCAGCAGCATCGAGCTGCCGGATTTGAAACGGGAAGAAGAGCGGGGCGTAGGGCTTTCATGTAGCATAAAAACTGGGTTTGCAACTTTCGTGATGCAAATTTACTATAAAAAAACGGCTTCTTCAAAACTATTATGGCAGAATATTTGTATTTTTGTAAAGACTATAGAGCCTATTTCACTCATAACCAAAAAAACTTACCGACATGAAATTGATCAAAATCGCAGTAATAGCGCTCCTCGGCACCACGATGCTCGTAGGAGAAACTGCCTGCTCGTCAATGACACAGACAGGCAAAGGCGCTCTCATAGGCGGTGGCGGCGGTGCCGCTCTCGGCGCAGGTCTCGGTGCCATAATAGGCGGAGGCAAGGGCGCAGGCATAGGCAGCGCCATCGGTGCGGCCGTGGGCGCCGGAGCTGGTGCTCTCATCGGACGCAAGATGGACAAGCAGCAGCAGGAACTCGAGCAGCAGCTCGCCAATCAGGCCAAGGTGGAGCAGACCACCGACCAGAACGGCCTCCAGGCCATCAAGGTGACATTCGACGGCGGAATCCTCTTCCCCACCAACGGCACCACCCTCAGCCAGCAGGCGCAGGCCGACCTCAGCCGCTTCGCCGCCAACCTCAAGCAGAACCCCGGCACCAACGTGCAGGTGTATGGCTTCACCGACAACACCGGCTCGCTGGCTGTCAACGAGAAGGTGTCCAACGGACGCGCCGACGCCGTGCTCCGCTACCTCGTGAACAGCGGCGTGTCGCCCACACGTGTCTACGCCCAGGGCATCCCCATGGCCGACTATGTGGCGAGCAACGAAACCGCTGCCGGACGCGCGCAGAACCGCCGCGTGGAGATCTACATCACCGCATCGCCCGAAATGGTGCAGCAGGCCGAAGCCGGCACGCTCCACTGATGCCGTGCACGCACACCCCTACAGAAAGCGCTCCCAATGCCGGAGCGCTTTTTTTATGGTTCAATCAATTTATTAATTCTTTTGTTTCTTCTGTCGTTTTGTGCTTCTGTACCTTCGATTCAAGCGTCCCTACATTGCTGGCTCGCATAATCGGAAACGCAGCTGTCCACGGTGTCCACGGTGTCCACGGTGTCCACACTACGGGGGGACGTGGACAGTGTGGACAGTGTGGACACCGATACTGCACCCATGCTTTTTTGCAAGAAAAGGGTAATATGATTGCGCAAATATGGGTAGATGCGGGCGCTGCCGTGCGTAACTTTGTATCGCAACAAGGCCTCCACCACACAGCCTCCCCCTCACCCGCCACCTCTCCGGATGGTAGGGAGAGAGGGAGAGGGGGAGGTATATTCATTTTTTACGCAAGCGCAAAAAACTCTACAAGCCGAAATGTCGCTGCATAGATCACCTTAGATTTTCGGCGGGTGCGGAAGCACAAAACGACAGAAGAAACATAATTAACAAATTGATTATCCGCAAAATCACCCAAGTTGACATCATAAGGTTACCGCCTGCAAGGTAGGTACATCGCTTTGCGATGTATAATATGCCTGCACGCCAATTATACGTGCCTTTGGCTACAGTACATGACAATTTTTAGGTAACGGTTTGTGGTGGATG
>CAJTOZ010000021.1 GCA_910578095.1 uncultured Muribaculaceae bacterium
ACCCCGACCAATGGTAAGAATAACGCTTGATGTCTCTGCCTCTTAAAATCGGTCGTATAAGATTCTCCGTCCTTGTACGCTCCTGTTCGTCTGCACAGTTGGCGAGTATTTCATCTCGCTTTTCTGATGAGATAATAAACGCTTCATTGAAACCTGTCTTTATGCCGTAGTTTATTTGAATGTCCCAGTCTTTCAATGGGGTACCAACAGATTCGATTTTACGTTTGATACTTTGTTCGATTGGGGTAAGGATTACCCATGCCTCGGATGTGCCAAATTCGGCTATAAAACTGCTTTGCCTAACAAAATCGCTCATATTTGAGATGCCATCGACAATGCAACATCGTGTCTTTCCTTGGTTCTGAGACTTAGAGAAAAGTAATATGTTAGTGTCAACAGTTACATTGTCGAAAACCTTTGTTCCTGCAAAATCTATAAGAAGTTCAGGATTGGTTTTGGTAGCGAAGAATTCGCGTGTCTTTTCACCATAGCCAGCCCTCATCCACTTATTCGACGTTATATAACACAGATTACCGTCAGGTTTCAACATTCGCCAACCTTGTTCGTAGAAAAGGCTATATATGTCTCCTGTTCGAGCAAAAGTAATAAAACCTTTACCTTCGTATAATTTCCCCAACTCTCCTTTATTGGCTTGGAGTTGAATGTATGGCGGATTGCCAATTACAATATCGAAGCCAACTTGGACGCCAAACATCCATTCTGGGTCAAAGAACGGAGCAAATTTGTGTTGGTCAAACATATCCCACCCGACAAGATCGGCTGCTTGTTCGTTACCGATAAAGTCATTTTTGATAAGAGCATCGGCTATCTTTTGCCGAAGTTCTGCAACACGGGCTTTCCATTTGCGTTTGGTGCGAAGCGTCTTGGCTCCGAAAATCCTATGTTTGGCTATGCGCAGAAGTTTCTCATCTGATTTTATATCCTCTATGTCAAAAAGATTTCCTTCCCGTTTCTGTAGCCCTATCAGAGAATTGGCTGCTACGAACTTTGCCTCAAGGTTGGGCAGCGGACGAATACCAAAATTCTCTGACGCATTATTGTTTGTCTTTTGGTCAATTACCAGCGAGATAAAGAATCGAAGCTTGCTTATCTGAATAGCAATCGGCTGAATATCCACACCGTAGATACAATTCTCTATCAGATATAATTTTCGGGCGTAATCGGGGTTATTACAACTCTCATCGAAATTTCGATTAACATCATCCTGTATCTCTCTGCGCTCTTCCTCGCTCAAGGTCATCGATTCCTGCATTGAGTTCAAAGAGGCTTCAAGAATCATGCCGCGCCACATTTCGTTGTCGGGGTCTATCCGTTGCAGGATATGCACCATTTGTTGAAGCATACCGACAGGAAATGCTCCTGAACCGCAAGCCGGGTCAAGAACCTTGCATTTGAAGACAGCTTCAAGAATTGATTTGCGCTGTTCTGTATTCAGATTCAATGGCTCGTCAGAGTAATCCAACAACTGACGATATTGAGATTCCAATTCGCCTCCCACAACTCGTTTCAAGTGAGAAACAAGAGCCTCATTCACCATATACTGCACAATGTCACGAGGGGTGTAAAATGAGCCTGTTTGCTTTCTTGCAGTTGTCTGAGTTTCCGGGTTATATGATGCCAACAGGTTCTCAAATACTTTACCAAGCAATTCTGGATCGAGCGATACATCCTGATCGAAAGGCGTATTTTCCTCAACTGTAAAGTTATATCTTTTGAGTATGTCAATGATGCCTCTTGCGGAGACCTTACGTTTGTTCTTGTCTCCATAAAATTCAGAGAGGTCAATATCTTTACCTACGTCTTCACCAAAGAAAAGATAATCAGGAATGATGAGCTGTGCATTGATTTTGTCCCTATCTGTGAAGGCATCAAGATATATGCCATTTTCCTTATCATCAAGGCAGTCAAACAGACCACCATTCAGGAATGGGACTGTAGAGTTTGCAAGCTCAACGAAGTGGTTAGGATTCTTGAAGAATTTTTCATACCTCATCAACTTGTTGTTGTCAAAATCTGTTCTACTCGCAGAACCATTTTCATTGAGTTTCCTAAAATGTCGTTCTGTCAACTCAGAGCTTCCCTCTGCCGTCATCGGACTGTTGAGCATGGCAAAGAACAGATTCTGAAGAATTGCTTTATAATAACGGCTTTCTTTTGACTTACCAAAGAGATTCACAACCTCATGGGGAGTAAAACCGTCAAGAAGATTCTGTGCAATGTAATGCTCGTCAAAGAATTGCCACGGGATTAACTTGCGTTGTTTGAGAAACCATACAAAAATCAACCGGGTAATAAGACGAATTGCCGCCTCATGATTATATTTTTCATTGTCATGAGGGTCATCTATATCATTGGGGAACTGGATTTCCTTTATAGCCCACGCATACCAATCCGACAACTCATTATAGAATGCTTTGGTAAGGACATCTACTGAGAATCTATTACGCAAATCCTCAACCGATACTATACGTCCCGGTTCATTCAGATATTTATTGGGAGTATAGTAGGCCACCCCATTACCCAAATAATAAGAGTATCGACGAGGATTTGAGTATGTCCGTTTCGTTCGGTTATCATCTTCCCATGACAAGGTGAGTTCAACCAACGAGAACCGATAGTTCTCATTAGAATCTTCAGGGACAAATATTACCAATGCACGGTCAACACCATCATCCGTAATCAGGCGGAATGCATCTTTTGAAAGTCCAACCCTCGCGTCATTTTTTGAATTGTGTCGGATTTCATAGATATTTAAATCCAGAGACTCGCATCGACCCAACATCGTAGCCGAGACCGCATAATTCATTCTTGCAAAAAATGCGACCTCAGAATGGGAGTTCAACTGAGCATCAATAGGGAGGAACCCTTTGAGAAAGCGTGTAAACTCAATGCGTGAATATGGTTTATCGAATTCCATTATTATTGTGGTAATATTTGTTCTGTTAATATCAATGATTCTTCTCCCGCTTCAACAGCAGCCATAGTCTCTAACTTGCGTAGAAGATATGCATGAGAAATAATTTGCGGTAATGCAGCGATTTCATTTTTCCTTAAGTTGGTAAGAAATCGCACTTCGTAGCCAGACAGTCCATCAGCCTGAGCAACAACCATCAGGTCGTCAACATATGCCTTATCAAGCATTCGTGCATTTCGTATCATCTTTATTTTAGCTAATGCTTCAAGTAGGCGAGGATCTCGACGTTGTTTTTCAACTCCGGCAAATAATTTTGACTTTAGCATCTGATATATGCTGTCAAAATTTTCCTCTACCTTATGAGGTTGTTCGCTTTCTTGAGATTCAAAAATCGCCAAAGCCTCTTCGGCACTCAGCATTACGATATTGTTTTCTGTGGCCACCTTAAATACAAAGTCATTACCTTTTTTACCAAACATCACAACGCCTCGGACAGGTTTATCAACATGTCTCGCAATACGGGCGCGATGAGGTATCTGCAAGGCTGCCTTGTGGAGGTCTGTCCCTTTTAACTGGTCAAGCAAACGTCTATATGGAGTATCCCAAGACGCTGTTTCCGTCTTGCCAATTTCTTTCCTGTATCTTTCTACAAAGAAACTCTGCACCTCTTCATCCTTAGTAAGGGCTTTGGTGTCTTCACCCATGATAGCGTGAATCATAGCCATTTTAAGTGTAGATATTTCTTTAGTGCGTGTTTCTGCTTCTCCTACTTCGGTAGGAAAGAAATTAAAGATATAAAGATGCTCAAATACTTTCTTATTTATTCGATTGATACGGCCTATTCGCTGTATTACGCGAGTGGGATTGTATGGGATGTCATAATTGAAGATTTCTCCAGCGCGATGCAGATTATACCCCTCAGAAATAGCATCAGTAGCAATCAATATGTCGAAATCATCCTTCTGCAATTCTTTTCTAAGTCCGGCATCAAAATTTGCGCGGATTCTCTCCTTATTGAGCATTGAAGCGTCGCCAGAGGTATATTTCATCACTCTCAACGGATTGCCATCAGCCTGCAAAGTCTCGCCCAGATAATTCACCGTATCGGCAAATGCAGAAAATACTACAATTTTACGTTTAGGGTCATGAGAACGATGCTCTGTAAGTAATCTGCGGAACTCATCAAGTTTGGGGTCAAATTTAATTTTATCATCATTCCCAAACCATTCTTCGTGAATCTTTTTCAGTAATGCAATATCAGATTCAACATCCGAAATAAAATCATCAGAGATGAATTTACGTGGAATAGTAAAGAGACCTTTTTGTTCGTATAACTCAAAGGCATCATAAATCTCCTTAACGCCATCATCAGTAATTTCATAGAAATCCTCAACATCAGGGAGACCTCCCTTTTTGAATACAGGAATTTCTCCTGATTTATCAATCCATGTCAGCAGATTCTCAGCGGATTTAATCATAAATCCTAAGGACTGTCGAAACGCATATACAGAACTTTCAAAGCGTTGCACCAACAATTTACGCATAAAAGATGACACATTCTGCTGACGTCCTATTAACATGCGGTACTCAACACCTGTACGATTCTCCAGATACTCTGTAAGTTCTTCAATCTTTTCAGGTATAGCATAAGAAATCGGCTTGTATCGTGCAGACCTAAAACGAATCAAACCATCATTCTTTGGTTCATCTTCTGCTATAAGGTCAAGTGTACGTTTGTATAAGCTCAGCTGTTTTTCAGAGAGTTCATAATTCAGTTCTTTCGGGTCGTCCGGTATGACAGGTTTAATGCCTTGCAGCTTCAAGTCTTCCTTGTAGGCCGGAATCTCCATCAAATCTATTCTGGAGCGGCGTACCACAAGCGGATTGATTATAGAACGAATGCTTGACGCAATACGCTCAGCCTCGGTTTTAACCTCATCATCAGTTATACGCTTCTCTCGCTTTGCTTTTTCCATTTCCTTATATGTGGCAATAAGTTCACGGAAGGACTCTCCTAAATTCTCAACCGTTTTAAGTGTCGATTTATTAGGTATTTGGAATAACTTTAACAATGAGTATATATCATTCGGACGGTTATTGAATGGAGTCGCAGTTAATAGCACCACCTTATTGTTACTGCATAAATCATGTAGTAGAGAATAGTCTTTTATATACTCATTTCTGAAACGATGCGCCTCATCAATGATTATCAAGAATTGTTCGTTTGAACGGGCAATTTCTTTGAAATGAGTTAAAGCTGATTCTATCTTACCCGCACTGAATACAGATGCATTGAAACCAAACTCATCTTTATACACCTCCCATTGCCTAACAAGATGCGGAGGGGCAACGACTATTGTTCTTAATCGGAGATTACGAGCTATAGTTGAGGCAATGACTGATTTTCCAAGTCCAACAACATCTGCAATTATGACACCATTATGATTGTCAATGGCGTTAAGAGCAAGCTGGACAGCATCCGTTTGATATTTAAGATTTGAATATCTTCCTTCGGTGATGTCGTGCGGCGTCAGTATATTTTCTTTTGAAGGAATATTAAAGTACTCATGAAGTACACGAATATACATCAGATATGGCGAATACAACTTCTCGTACCATATATGTTTTATAACTTTTTCCTCCCATTCAGGAATTGTATCTGTGTCTATTACTGGAACTGCACTCAACCACAATTCTTCAAAGATTGATTTGGCATCTATATGGTGTTGTTTATCTTTGAACCTTGCATTTATCTCAACGCGCCCTTCCAAGCCTTGATATGACAAGTTGCTGGAGCCTGTTATTACATTTCCCGGATCTTCGCCGTTCTCGTTAAAATCAGAACCAAAATCAAAAATATACATTTTTGCATGACATGGCTCCTCTGTTTTTCTAATTTCAAGTGAACCGTCCTTGATTTTATTGTAAAATAGAGTGAACGATTTTTGTTTATCATCACTATCCAAGAAATCAGAATTATTGAAGAGATGTACGAATTGCTGATAATATTGCTCTCTGAGTTGGCCTAACGTAAGAGTATTGCTTGAAAGGTTGTTTATAACCTGTATGCTCTTGGATATATTTGTATCTACATCTAATCCCACCAAGATTCTTAGCTTCTTATCAGACAACCCTTGTGATAGCAAATGATAGCCGGAGAAGAAAAAATAACCCACGAGTATATCAACGGCATCCGTTTTAGGCAGGATTCCGTTGACTATCTCAGACATCAATTTGTCCTTATTAGTAATAAACGAGTTTTGGCTCATAATAAAAAACAAAACCCGATGCAGCTGTCTGAAGATGGCCTGAGGAATCTCTGCTTCGGGTATCCATGTTAATTGTAGGCAATGTCGCCTGTGGGTTAATTCGTTTTTGCCATTTTCAGATAGACGTTACTATTCCTTTTACAAAATTACAAAGAATTTTTGAGTTGACAATGCCTATATGCTGCGTAACATATCGTATTTGGCGAGATTTAGCGTAAAAAAGCCGCCGAGTGATTGGGTTCTCTCGGCGGCTTGGGGTTAGTGGTGCATTTTGGGGCCTCGACGCTGCTGGGCTTTGAGTTTCTGCTGTTCCTTGAACTTGCGTTTGGCTTCTTCGATGCTGAGGCCGGGGTGCATTTTTAGGAAGTGAGCGAAGTCATCTGACAGGCCTCCGCCAAGTACCATGTTGGTGTCGTCTGCAGATTGGCTTCCGAGTGATGGCGTTGACAGGGTAATTGCCGGGGCTTTGGAGTGAGTCGCGGCTATAGATGGCGCAACCGCAGCCGGCTGCCTTGTTCAATGGTCAGGCCGTAGCGTTGTCACTATTATTTTTGCATAACGACGTCTTTGGAAGCACAAATCAACAGCGACTACGCTGCTTTACAAAATCTTACGTCATACTGTACTTGCAAAAAATCATCTAAAGTTTCTAAAGATGATTATACCTAAAAGCTCATTATTTTGCTTGCACAATCCACATTTATATATTTTTAACGTGAATTATTAAAATATGTGACCCTATTCTCGTAACTTTGGCAATGTACTCAAACCTTTAAACACATATCCCTTTGAAACAAAACACACTACTGCTTTCGTTGCTGATGGCATTCACATCGGCAAGTGCGTATGCTGCTATCGGCGACAAAATGACGGATGGAGCTTTCACCTACGAGGTGACTTCTGAAGAACCTATGGAGTGCAGCCTGACTGCAATTGACATCAATTCCATTCCGTCGGATGTTGTAATTCCCGAAACTGTACAGAGCTATGCTGTGACACAAATTACGGCAACTTTTGAAAGAGCCACCAGTCTTGTATCGCTCTCTATTCCCGATTGTGTGAGCTCTATCCCGCTCCAATTTTGTGACCGGTGCACATCGCTGCAGCAGTTGACGCTAGGCAACGGCCTGACCGAGATCCCGAAGTGGGCATTTATCGATTGTTCGTCGTTGTCGGAAGTCATTGTGCCGGAAGGAATCCACACGTTATACACCGAGGCGTTCCGCAACTGCAAGAACATGGCATTTATGTCGCTGCCCACAACGTTGCAGAAAATAGAGCCTGACGTTTTTGATAATCTCGGAAAAAACAACGGTTGCTCCATGACCATCACGGCCACAACTCCTCCGGCTTGCGACGCGAGCGCATTTTCCGGCGCGAAGATAACTAAGCTGACGGTTCCCCGCGAATCAGTGGAAAAATACAGGAAGGCCACCGGATGGAATAGCATCAGCAACATCACGAAACCTGACTACTCGTTTGCCATTGCTCTTGACGGTGGCAAAATGGTGTTGCCCGATGCAGAGGGGATGAAACTTCAGCTGCTCACTGAGCCAGGCTACAAGCTGCATTCACTCACCATCAACGGCACAGATGTCACGGAGCAAATGGATGAGAATGGCTATTTTACCGTACCCGAACTGGATGCCGACAGCGAGCTCCAGGCAGTGTATGCCCGCGACACCACAACGTCGCAGGAGAGTGCCGATGCCGATCTTTCCGCCATAAAGCTGCGCGTGTTTGGCAAACGTGTGATTGTAGACGGATGCGACGACGCTACTGTCATCACAGCCTACGATATCCACGGCGGCAAGATCCTGTCCACTCATTCCAAGGATTTTACGATTGACTATTCAGGTGTCATTGTGATGCAGATTGGTAAAAAGACCTTTAAATTTGCCATCTGACATCTCCCCCACCCCAATCATTCAGGATATTAACCAAATCAGGCACCGAGTATCGCTACTTGATGCCTGATTTTATTCATTGAGTTTTATTACTGTCCGCTAAAAAAAATTGAGCGGAGATAAAATTAGGGCTGATTCCATTTGGTGGAGTCAGCCCTATATGGTTACTTTGAAGTTACGACCATTTAAAGTTTAACCATGAGCAAAATTACCCATTTTTTCTGACAGCCGGTGTATGGTCAACTGATAAAATCACTTGACCGGGCAAAAATTGTTGAAATGAGCCGCAAAAACGGCGGAGAGAAGTATGTAAAGAGCTTTGACGGCTATGTTCCACCTGCTGACAATGCTATTTGCGATGATCATGCGTTTCGATTCACTGCGTGAGATCGAGACGGCTATGACGGCAGAGGTCCGCAAGCTGGCTCATTTGGGGACAGTGCTTCAACGCACTCTTTCGCGCCCATGGAGCTTCTCAGGACTGGCCACATTTCAGTCAATTAGTTGCCTTTTAGTTATTTTAAATGAAATCTACCTTCCAGTTCCCGCATCCTCTCAATCAATTCGGAGAATGAAAGCGAATCGCCATATACCATCTGCTCCTGCATGTCACGATAGTCTGACTCCCAATTGCCAATAACATCTGTTGGAGGTACGAGTACTATCTCTTTGCGAATATCTGCAGAATAATCAATATCTTTAACAGAGGTGAATATCTCACGGTGATGTCGTATGTTTTCCCATAGTTCATCGTCATTTATTGCCTCTTTGGCAAAATCTTTATCCATCATGCATTCAAGGTCGTACAGATGGCGAGACTTACGATTGGCGTTGTCGCAATGGCCGGTAGCGAAAAGCTCATGAAGAAGGAATGCCTTTTCCAAGAATGTTTTCTCCGGAGCGGCTGTAATGATGTCTGAATCAATCAATGTCGTGTTTACCGGGCTATTGGCCGAAATCAATGACTGGACTTTTGCCGTTGCAGTGGGCTCTATCAACGACCGAGCACCAATCTCAAGCATGACGCTGGCATCCATATACGAATGAATGTCATCAATAAACGCCGTGTCGTAACTTATGAATATTTTTCTGGGCTCGGGGTAGGTGCTGTTGCCTTCGCCGTCCGGTTGTGGTTCAACCTTACAATAGTCGGCAAGCCCTAACTCTCCGAGCTTATTTTTAACGTCCTTAGCCAATCTCTCTTTTACAAACAGGGACGAATCTTTACGGAGTTTCTTCAGTTGCTTTTTAGTCACATCACCTTCAATACCGAAAAGAGATCTGTCAACTGCAATATCCACGTCTTCTGAAAACCGACTGATAAGAGACCAGACTTTACTTAGTGAACTGCCACCCTTAAAGACAAAAGCGTTTGCATATGGCAGAGAAAAGAGAGCCTGTAACACAGAAGTTACCCACAAGTCTTTCTCCACGGAGCGAGGGTGCAATCCAAGTCCGAGACCTATCTGGTCGTATAATCTGCGGCGTATCTCTGCAGGTTGGGAAATTATGTCAATCATACAATGATTCGATTAATGTCCTTATCCAATCCGGCATCAGCACATAGTCTTGGGCCAAGGATTGTTTTGATTCTTTGTTTACGATTTTTTTTATTGTTTTTTTCTGCTCGTCCGTTACGTTGTCTTCACCGATGTCTTTCAAGGCTAAGGTAAGCATCAACGCCAACTTATTTTTGAATTTGAAATGCTTAGGCGAAACCCTCTTGAACAGAATGCCCTTACCGTTGTATATTTTGATTCTCCTTGCGGATCCATTGGTGAGATACACGGCGTTCATCGGAATCTGCGTGGATAGACCCAAACGATTCTGGGCATATATGCCTGTAGGTACAATTTCGGCTTTGTCCCTTGCTGCTATCGCTTGAGCTATCTGGTCTATTCCAGGATACATCACGCCAAGCCCAAATACTTCGTCTTTCTGGGGTTTACAGTATATACCGGGAGCAAGTCTTATGATAATTCCTTTTTTTGCCAATTCGCTTAGAGCCTTGTTAACGGCAGCTTGTGTTCCCATGGACAGAAAATCCTCCGAGAAAAAGATTGACCCTTTCCTCATTCTCCAAATTTTCTGTTGTACGTTGCTTTCAAGACTTTTCATTCGATTAGTTTTTCAGAGTTTTTGATAAAATATCTGAAATTTTGAATCACAAATTTAGCAATAAATTACCCAGATTCCAAATAGTTACACCAATAAATCGATAATTCCACATTCTATTGAATGCGGAGGAATATATTTATTCCAACAACCCGACAAGCTCCTTCTTCATGTCCTCGTCAATGTCGCGGTAGCGGGCGAAGTCAAACAACAACGTTAATAGGCAAATACAAGGGTGACAATTCTCAGGATTTTTATATCCCATGCAAAATCGTAGCGGCAAAAAGCGATTCGCGAGCAGACATATTTTTCACAAAAATTGCCGAAGCTACTAACTCTCAAAAACCAATTCTTGCCAGAGATCTTAAGTCGAATTCCCCAGAAATGGTCAGCCTATATAATTGGTTAAAGAATAAAGGAATCTATCTTGAGATAAAGAGAGGATTTAAACCGAAGTTCTGACCACAATCACAAATAAAGAACGATGAATTAGGCCAACTCATTCTTTCATTTGCTTATCAAAAAAATACTTAAATAAATTTGGATTTGCACTCGCTTATGCGTATCTTTGACCCACGTTTCCTGTAAGGCCGTCATGTCCCAATCGACAGAAAGCCGCAGAGAGCGCGAACACAACTGCCGATACGGCAGACGAAAACATAATGAAAAGCGTTTATCCGACGCTCTTTCTTGACGCCTTGAAACTTCGCAACTTTCAGAATGAGTCAGGATTGATGCAAACGGTAGATGCCTTGTGGATATGCATATTCATGCCCGCAGCCGGAGCTTAGGTTTCGGCTCTGCGGTGCGTACGGCATATTCTGCGTGAGGCCTCTGCGTTTGCTCGTTCAACTCATTCGGGCAATGCGAAGGCCTCAAGGCGTGGGACGAGCAACGATATGGCCCCACGCTTTTTTTGATTATCAACTCTTTAATGGCGGGCAAGCGGGCAGCCAGCCACTTTTTTAATATCATGAAAAAAGTTTTTCGATTCATGTTCGCTATCAGTCTGCTGGCTGTGCAGGCATCGTGTTCATCCACAACGGGCGACGAGCCTGATCCCGAGCCCATAGAGCCCGGCGTAACCGAAGAGGTGATGGTACGCATCGGCTATAGTGTCGACGTCAGCCAGGAAAGCCTCGTTCCTCAGGGCCGCGCCGGCGAGGGGGGCAACTCGAACGACCTTATCGGCGTGTCGATTTTTCACATAAGTAAGGCCGAAGAGGGTCATACGTCTGAGTTCCAGTATGCCTACGGTGTCTTCGACGATGTCAACGCCATGGTTTTCAAGCTCAACAAAGGTCAGCGCTACCGCGTGAACATGATTTACTACCCCAACGCCAAAAACATCGTGTGGCGAAACGGCAACGGCACCTACGGCCGTCCGTTCAACGACCCCTATCTGTCCAGTCCGGCATATCGGCTCAACGAGCCTGTCTACTATTCGGAGGGCACTTTCGTATACAACATTTTCCACAATTACTACCAGAACAGCAGTGCCGGCTATAGCGACTGTGCCATCGACGCGAACTGCGTGCGCGGTACCACGCCGATTTACATGGGCTTGCGCGAACTGACAATCGACAGCGACAAGGACATCGATATACAGCTCGCCTCCTGCATTATGGGTATAAAGCTCAATTGCAGCAATTTCACCGAAGGACGCCTGACTCTGGAATATGACTACCACGGCAGTCGCGAGGTAAGCTTCGCCCCCGGCGACGTGACCGCCGACTATGTGCAGATTACATGCCCTTACGAGCAGACCGAGGATTTCAGCGGTTTCGGCAATATCTATCATAGCGGCAACGACCTGATTCGCCTCTACTATGAGAACAGCGCCAACAAGCGCTATCTGCTGGCTACAAAAAATCTTGAGTGGAAAGCAAACACCTCCTTTGTGTTCACATTCAATCTTGAGGAACGCTCCGACGGGTCTTTCGGCATCCTGATGCCATCGGCCGACACCATCGTCGACGAAGACACCACATTCGACTGAGCCGCGACGCTCGCATACAAGCATCGAAGCGTCGAAGACGCGCTGCATTAGTAGCTCCATGTCGAGGGGAGAGAGGCCGCAGGCCCGAGCCCCTCGGCATGGAGAATGGTGAATTTAGCAAATCCGGCCTCTAAGAGGTCGGCCAACAAGCTATCTGGCGGACGTCTTCAACGCCCAGATCGCCAGGCCCGACACAACACCATGCCGACGGATTCGGGCAAAGCATCTTTCAAATCATGACTGAGATTTTTATAAAATCCGGAGCCGTATTTGTTTTCAGCGTCACGGGCCACAATGTCACGTCCAACCGACCAATAGAAGCGTAGCAACTCTTGGTTAACGCGTGTAGCTGCCTTTATTTGGACGCATCTGTATCGGTCTTTCAACTCCTGTATCCACCGGAGTAGTCGGTATCAGTTTTTATAAGTTTACTCATGATCTGTAGGAGTGAAGCGGTTGGGTGTGCTTTACGGCTCCAAAGTTACTCAATTTTATTGATTTTCACCGTTTGGAAGACAAATATGGCTTGGCGCAAGCCATATCGAACAATTACCATCCGCAACGTGTTGAAAAAGAGAACTAACCAAAAAACAAGTAATTATGGACAATAAGAAATATGTATGCGAAGTGTGCGAATGGGTGTACGATCCTGAAATCGGCGATCCTGACAACGGAATTGCGCCCGGCACATCATTCGAAGATTTGCCCGACGACTGGGTTTGCCCGCTGTGTGGCGTCGGCAAAGACCAGTTCCGCCCGGAATAGAATCCCGGGGCATAGGCAAGCAAAAGGGCAGGAAACACGGTTCCGGCAGCCATGCCGGGCACGCATTTCCTGCCCTTTCAATGTATATGAGCGTTCTTAGTCGTCGCGGTCCAGAAAAAACATCGGAATATTGGCGAGGAACACATCCGGCGCCGACAGCACCTGCCGTGCGGCCATCAGTTGGCCAAGGCTGATATCGCCGATCACATAATTATCGTCGGCCGAGATGAATTGCTCGCGCACCACTTCGAACGGCAGCAGCGAGGGAATATCCGTGGTGGAGTAATGCACGTACACGCGCAGCATCACATCTGTAGTGTAGCGCGGACGATCGATGTAGCTCATCTTCTTGTACTCGTAGCTGTAGCCATAGCGGCGCGCCATCACATCGCTGAGAATGGATGAAGCCGTGGGGAGACCGCCGGCGCCCTTGCCGAACATAAACTGACGGTCGTAGCACTCACCGCGTATCACCACTCCGTTGTACTCATTGTCCACGCTGTATATGTACTTCGAGGGGCTCACGAATTCCGGCATCACAAACATGGTGAAATTACTGTCGTCCACCTTCACCACCTGCGCCACTAGTTTTATCTTCATCCTTTTCTCGCGCGCATAGCGTATGTCGGCATCGTGAATGGTGGATATGCCGTATGTGAACACCCGCTCCGGAGCCACATACACACCAAGGGCGTGTACCGTGATTATCACAAGTTTGAACAGCGAGTCCATGCCGCTCAGATCGAAGGTGGGGTCGCTTTCCGCAAAACCCAGCTTCTGCGCCTTCTCAAGGGCTGCATTATAGTCCTCGTTGTGGTCGAACACACGGGAGAGGATGTAATTGGACGAGCCGTTGAGAATGCCTTTCACCTCCAGGAGCAAGTCGTTGTCGTAGTATTCCTCCAGATTGCGTATCACCGGAATAGACCCGCACGACGAGGCATCGTACAGCAATGCCGAGCCGTACTCCCTCTGCAGTTCTATCAGTTCCGGCAAATGCCGCGCTATCATGGCTTTGGAACCCGACACCACTGGAATGCCGCGGCGCAACGCCGTGGAGACGATGCGATAGGATGCTTCGGCATCGTCCACCACCTCCACTATCAGATTGATGGAAGGATCGGCAAACACATCGTCGGGATTGTCGGTGAGGATGGATGGATCCACAGCCACAGCCCGAGGCTTAGCGATATTGCGCACACATATACGGCTTATCTGCGCATGAGCGTTCTTGGCTCCGGAAATCACTTTATATACGCTCTGCCCCACGGTGCCGAAGCCGAAGAGACCTATTGATATCTGTTGATTCATTGTCGTATTTTTTCTATGAATGGTTTGAGTATGGCATTGAGGCGGGCATGCTCCACCAGGAAACCGTCGTGGCCGAAATCGGAATCTATCTCGGCATACACGGCGCCCGGAATCCTGTCGGCGAGCAGCCTCATCTCCGCCGGCGTGAATATGATATCCGACGATATGCCCGTGACTATTGTCTCGGCCTTTATTGAGGCAAGGGCCGCCTCCACCCCGCCGCGCCCGCGGCCTATGTCGTGGGTGTCGAAGGAGTTGAGTATCGACACATACGAGTAGGCGTTGAAACGGCGGCACAGTTTTTCTCCCTGATAGCGCTGATAGGAGCATGCGCGATGTTCTCCCGGCGCGGGAGCAGCCCCGGGTGCATCGGCCTGCGAACGGTTGTAGCCGCCCGGACCGCGGTACGACAGCAGTCCTATGGCCCTCGCGGCAGCCATGCCATCGAGGGCAGCGTCGGCACGGCGCTGGCCATATCCGGCATCGGCACGTATGGCCATGCGCTGGGTCTCGTCGATAGCTATTGTCCATGGCGAAGCCTTGGCATCGGTGGCTATGAGCACCAGCTTGTCGAAACGCGCCGGTTCTTCCGCTATCCACTCCAGTGCCTGAAATCCGCCCACGGAACTGCCCACGAGCGCGTGCATGCGCCCTATGCCCAACGCCGCCGCCAGCAAGCTGTGCGCACGGGCCATGTCGCGGATGCTCACAAGCGGAAAATCGGCATAATAAGGTTCGCCTGTGGCGGGATTTATAGAAAGCGGTCCCGTGGTGCCGTAGTGCGAGCCTATGATATTGGCACACACCACAAACCATTTGTCAGGGTCCAGGAAGCAGCCGGCCTCCACGGTGTGGGGCCACCAGTCGGCCACATCACTGTTGGCTGTGAGTGCATGACACACCCACACTACATTCGATGCGTCGGCGTTAAGCGTGCCATACGTGTGGTAGGCTATCGTGAGGTCCTGAAGCACCCCGCCATTCTCCAGTTCGAAAGGCGCGCTGTGTCGGTAGGTGTGCATCATAGACCTGCAGCGGTGAAAGCTTGTTCGAAATCGGCGATTATATCCTCCACAGCCTCAAGGCCCAGGGATATGCGCAGAAGCGTGGGGGTGACACCGGCCGCTGCAAGATCGGCATCAGAAAGCTGTTTGTGGGTGGTGGAGGCAGGATGCGTGACCACGGTGATTGAGTCGCCAATCATCGTCATGTGGGCGGCAAGCTGAAGCGCCTCCACAAATTTCACCGTCGTGTCCGTGTCGCCTTTCAGCTCCACATTGAGCACACCGGAGGCGCCGTAGCGGAAATACTTCGCGGCCGCCTCGTGCGACGGGTGGGTGCTGAAGCCCACATAGCTCACATTTTTCACCTTGGGGTGGTCCTTAAGATACTCGGCAAGCGCACGCGTGGCATCTACCTGATGGCGCACCCGCAGCGACAGGGTCTCGAGACCGAGCATCATCAGATAGCTGTCGAAAGGCGAAGGGCATGTGCCCAGATCGCGCTGCCCGTCCACTCGGCACTTCACAATGAAAGCCGCCGGACCGAAAGCCTCGTACAGGTTCAACCCGTGATAGCCCTCGGACGGTCCATCAATCTGGGGGAACCGGCCGTTGTTCCAGGGAAACGATCCCGCATCGACGATGATACCTCCCATCGCATTGCCGTGGCCGTTGATCCATTTCGTGGCCGAATCCACCACAATGTCGGCACCCCATTCAAAAGGATTGCACAGATATCCGCCGGCGCCAAAGGTGTTGTCGGCCACAAACGGTATGCCTGCGGCGTGGGCCACAGCCGCAAGACCCTCGAGATCGGGCACCGCACATGTGGGATTGCCCATGGTCTCGGCAAAGATAAAACGGGTCTTTCCGTCAATCAGCGAATTGAAATCGGCGGGACTTTCAGACGCTGCCACACGCACCTCGATGCCGAGACGGCGGAGAGTGTGGCGGAACTGGTTGTAGGTACCGCCGTAGAGATACGGCGATGCCACGATATTATCGCCGGCAGAGGCGAGAGCGGTAGCCACGATAAGGATACCAGCCATTCCCGACGACACAGCCATAGCCCCCACTCCGCCATACAGTGCGGCGATACGCTCCTCATAGGCAGAAGTGGTGGGGTTTTGCAGACGCGTGTATATGTTGCCCGGTTCGGAAAGTTCAAAAAGGCCTGCGGCATGGTCGCAGGTGCGGAAGCGGTAGGCCGCTGTCGGATAGATGGCTGTTCCGCGGGCGCCGGTGGCATCGTTTTTGTCCAGGCCGGCATGTATCTGCCGGGTTTCAAATCTGAGTGTGCTGTAGTCCATATGTGAATTTGTTTATAATAAATTTACCAGTTAAAGAAATCAGCCGGCCTCCTGTTCGGGAAACCGGCTGTATGCGTTGTTCATTGTATGCGTGAAAGAACCTACACCCGGTTTCGTCGGCTGCACATCATCATCATACCCATCATGTTCTCCACACCGGAATTCGGCGCGGCAGCTATGGTCTGTGGATGATTGATACGGTTCATTCTGTTGCTTGTTTCTGCGACACCTGCATGGTATCACGGCACAAAGGTAGCATTTTTTTGTCACACGTTCAAAAAAAAAGTCTTTTTTTGTAACTTTGCGGCGTGAAACAAGATATTTCCACACCATCCGCAAGCGCCGGCGCCGGACGCTTCGCACCCTCGCCGACAGGCAGGATGCATCTTGGCAACGTGTTCACGGCTCTTGTGTCGTGGCTCTCGGCCCGCAGTGCCGGCGCTCGGTGGATTCTGCGCATCGAGGACCTCGATCCCCAGCGCTCGCGCGCCGAGCATGCACGTCGGATCGAGGACGACCTGCATTGGCTCGGGCTCGACTGGGATGAAGGCGGCACCGGCGATATAGGTCCGGCAGCCCCCTACAGCCAGAGCCGCCGCAGCCACATCTACGCCGCGGCGATGGAGCGTCTGCACGCCACCGGGCTCACCTACCCTTGCTTCTGTCGCCGTGCCGATATCATGGCCACGCAGGCACCGCACCAGAGCGACGGGCGCATTGTCTATGCCGGCACATGCCGGCCGGCTTTATTGCCCGCGCCCGGCCGCGTCTTCCCCACTGCCCCGCACGCCGTACGGCTGTTTGTTCCGGACGAGGACATCACGTTCGCCGACACCGTGTTCGGCCCGCAACGCTGCAACCTCGCCACTCATTGCGGCGATTTTGTGCTCCGGCGTGCCGATGGAGCATGGGCCTACCAACTCGCAGTAGTGGTCGATGATGCCGCCATGGGTGTCACCGAAGTGGTGCGCGGCTCCGACCTGCTTCTGTCATCGGCGCAGCAGATCTACCTCTACCGTCTGCTCGGAGAGGCGCCCCCGCGATTCGCCCATGTGCCGCTGCTGTGCAACGAGCATGGGCGCCGGCTGTCCAAGCGCGACGGTTCGCTCGGCATGGAAGAGATGAGGGAACGCTACTCCGCCGGCGAGATAATAGGCAAACTGGCATGCCTTGCCGGCATCACCCCCGATGCCGCGCCCTGCCGCCCCGACGAACTCGTTGCTTTATTCGACACGGCACGTATCCCGCCGGTCGCAGAGATACGCGTGACAACATCAGGCGATGCTTTGCCGCACATGCCATGAGGCTCAGCCGGCGCGGCCCTGCGCGGCCACAGCCGCCATGCGCCGGGCATTCTCCTCGGGATCGCCGGGCAGATAGTCGCGCACGGGCCGTATTTCGCTGTCAAATTCAAACACCCACGGGGCTGCCGTGGGCAGGTTCAGCGACGCTATTTCATCGTCGCCGATTCCCTTCAGATGCTTTATTATGCCCCGCAACGTGTTTCCGTGGGCCACTACGAGAATGCTGTCGCAGACGGAGAGCGCCGGCAGAATCTCACATTCCCAATATGGAATCACACGCGCGATGGTGTCGCACAGCGCTTCCGTGCGCGGCAGCATCGCGGGCGGCACAGCCGCATAGCACGCCTCAAAGCGCGGATTGCGTGGGTCGTCGTCTGCCAGCGGGGCCGGTGCCACGTCAAAACTGCGGCGCCATACATTCACCTGCTCCTCACCGTATTTCGCGGCCGTCTCGGCCTTGTTCAGGCCCTGGAGCACCCCATAATGCTTTTCGTTGAGGCGCCAACTCTTCTCTACCGGAATCCATGCGAGATCCATGCAGTAGAGCACCTCGTCGAGAGTGCGCACAGCGCGTTTCAGATAAGAAGTATAGGCGCGGTCGAATGTTATGCCCTCAGCGCGCAGGAGTTCGCCGGCCGCGGCCGCTTCGGCGACGCCTTTCTCGGTAAGGTCCACATCGGTCCAGCCCGTGAAGCGGTTTTCCCTGTTCCACACGCTTTCCCCGTGGCGTAAAAGTACGATTCGTTTCATACTGAAGAAACAATCCCCCGACGCCAAATGTTTTTCGGCATCAGCCCAGCACCACATCGAGAGCCATCATAAGCGCAAACCCGGCGGCAAATCCCAGCGTGCCGGCATTGGAGTGGTCGCCCTCCTGCGTCTCGGGGATTAGTTCCTCCACCACCACATAAAGCATGGCTCCCGCAGCAAAGGCGAGCAGATATGGCAACACAGGCACGATGAAAGTGGCCAGCAGCAGCGTGACAACCGCTGCCACCGGCTCCACGGCTCCGCTCAGCGCCCCAATGGCGAAGGAACGGTGGCCGGAATTGCCGGCGCTTCGCAACGGCATCGACACTATGGCCCCTTCCGGAAAATTCTGGATGGCGATACCGGCCGAAAGCGCTAGGGCCGATGCCATCGATATGCCGGCTTCATGCTCCAGAGCCGCAGCGAGCGCCACACCGACGGCCATACCCTCTGGCACATTGTGCAGCGTCACCGCAAGAGCGAGCTTGGAAGTGCGCGACAGCCGGCTGCGCGGTCCCTCGCTTTTCTTGTCAAACATGTGCTGATGCGGCGTAAGGCGGTCGAGCAGCAGAAGAAACGCGATACCGCACAGAAAACCTATGATAGCCGGCACCACACGCTGCGCGCCCTCAGGCGCACTCATGTCCATGGCCGGTATCAGCAACGACCACACAGATGCGGCCACCATCACCCCTGCCGCGAATCCGAGCATGGATTTCTGCATGGCAGCAGGCATCGCCTCCTTCATGAGGTAGACACAGGCCGCACCCATCGTGGTGCCGGCGAGCGGCAAAGCCAATCCTAATATAAGTCCTTCCATTTGATATTACAACAAGATTGACTGGCCGCCGGTTGACTATGGCTTGCGTTTCAGCACAACGGCCACATCATTGAAGGCTGCGCGCGCATCGGAGAGTTCCAGCACCGCATCCCATGCCGAGATGGGGATGAACGAGTAATTGTTCTTCTCGCGCACGTGAACCACCACCGCTCCATCTTCGCCAACAGATGCATCGGCGAAAAACATCCCCACCGGATTGCGCACATTGCACTTGAGGGCGGCGAGAGATTCCGCATCGGCCTCGTAGCCCTCGGGGATGCGTATGGTGATGTCGTAATAATTCTGGTCGGCGGACGCAAGATACACATCGGTCTGACGCCCGCGCTCCGCATCAGGGATGCGGGGATTGTTGCCCGCAAAGCGGCCCGCATACACTATCAGGTCGTCGCCGGCAGGCATCACGGCGTCGGTCATCTCCGCTTCGAGCGACATGTTGAATACCGGAGCTGATGGCACCACGCCGCGCGTGTGCACCACCACACTATCCGCCTCCGCATCGTCGCCCGCATAAAGATATCCGTTCACATAGTCGCCGGCCAGCTTCTTTACTTCCTTTGCACGCTCCACCGCATCATAGTTCTTAAGTTTCATGCGTTTGGCAGCAGCAATTCCGAGATATTCCTCCACTTCCGCGTACCATTCCTCGGACGATGTGAAATCCAGCACCTTTTCCTTGGCGCTGCCCGTAAGAGCCACCGCGTAGGCGGCGCGGGCTCCGCCTTCGGCATCAGGCGTCACCGTGCACTGCACCACCGAGCGGTTTTTATGCGCCGGTGTTTTCGGCGCCGTGAACACATGCGGCAGATGGAAGCGGCTGAGGCTCTCGCGCGGCCCCGTGTAGGCACCTCCGCGCTCGCCCTGATAGGCCGCCTTGAGCTCGCCCGCAGGCAGCGACAGGGTGGAGTTTTCCATAAGGAAACGGCCGTCGGCATACACACCATAGTCGGGTTGGCGCCAGTTCACGATCTCGTCCGTGGGCACATCGTGGACAGAATTCAGGAAACCTACGCCTATGGTATCGGCCAGAGCCTCCTTTTCAGCTATATCGGAAAACATCACCGCCAACCAGTAATCGCTCACCTCGTCATCGGCATCCTTATTGTTCAGATACACAGCACCGGTCCAGGCGGCGTCGAGGAGCTCGGTACGGCTCGCTTCCGGATGATCGCGACGGAAATCGCGTATTAGCTTGCGCAGCCGGCCTGGCGTGTCCGACGTGCTGTAGTCGGCATCGGCCAGCGTATGCGAGATGTCGCGGTACACGGTGCCCACCATAATATTGCCGTTCAGTGTTCCGCGCCGGGCCGACGCCGGATAATAACGCACAGGCGAAGTGTTGTTCAGCGTATAGAGCACATAGAAAGGGAGCTGACGCTCCTTGGCAAGAAAGCGCTTGTCGGTCAGCACAGGCAGGTTGTAGCGCTGCAGTGTCAGCAGGCGGTCGCCGTTGGACGCCTCAGACACTGCCAGAGCAGGAGCATCGTTATAATTGCGGTATTCCACCGTCAGCTTTGGCGAGAAGCGGCATTCTATCAAGGTTTCGAGTATGGGATACGAATCGAGCAATTCTATTTTCACAGGTGTGGGATCATACTCCTGCACCATGTCCTCATCGTAGGTGAAGTATTCAAACACATCGCCGGGTTCCAGTCCGGGAATGTCGATCTTACGTTTCAGCGCGTTCTTATCGTCGCCTTTCTTGCCCTCGGTGATGGCGAAAGCCTCCGACAGGTCCACCTCCCGCACGCTGCCGTCGGGCTTGTGGATGCGGGCACCGAAGGCATTGTCCTCTTTCATGAAAGTGTGGTACAGAACTTTCGCACGCATGCTTTCTCCGAACTCATGCTGCGCGAAGTCGGCCACGCCTTTCTGGTCGAGAAGCTTTACCATGCGGTGACAGAACGACGTGCGACGCGTGAACGTGCGGTCCATGCGCGCGTTTGTGACACGCTCGTAGCGGGCGTCAAGAAAACAATGGCTGCATAGTATCACAGCCGAATGGCCGGCAGCTACAGAGTCAGGCACGGGCCTCGATGCGTCGAACAGCTCGGGGTGCGACTGCCACACTTTTTCTGCCGCTTTGCGGAAAAATTTCATATCGGCGGCATAGCATGTGGCCGTTACGGCACATCCAAGCAAGATAAGGATAAGGCGGTTTGGCATAGTATTTTATTTAGTTGGTACAATCACGATACGGTTCTCAGAGGCACGCCGCACGGCACGTAGCGCGGCATTGCGTGCTTCCAGCTCGGCGAGCGGCACAAAGGCGGCGGCAGGCTTGAAGGATGCCTCACACTCAAGCACCCCGTCGGCATAGGAATAGGCTATGGAGGCTTCCACCCACCGGTCGCTCACATCAAAACGCGGAGGCAACGATTGCGGCTCATAACCTTCGGGGAGACGCACCCGATAGCGGTACACGCTCCCCGACATTCCGGAGAGCATATAATCATGCTTGCGGCCCTTCGTTGGCACGGGCTCTGCATAAATGCTGCGTATAGGCCGTATATCAAGCATTATGCGATCGCCCATGCGCACGGCGGAGCCATGCTCGGCCACAGTCGCGGCCACATTATGGCATGCAGCATGGTCGGGAGCGCTTATCTCCACTTCCGATACAGCCACATTCTTCTTGGGATAGCGCAGATACCGCTCCAGCATCGCCATGCGTTCGGCAGGCGCTACGGATGTGAGTATATTGTGGAGCATTGCCCTTGCCGCCCCTCCGGCAATGCGCTCCATGCGCCCGCGCAAGTCAGTTCCTTCCACAGCGTAATCGGCCCGGAGCGTATCCGTATCGGCATCTGTGGCCGCATCCGGAATCGTAGCCATCAGCACCTCATCGCCATTCTCCACCATCACGCGCCGTCCGCGCAGACCCTGCGGAACATACCGCGCGGGAATCCCGGCAGCCGTACCGTCGAGAAACACGAGCGAATCGCCCAACATGGCAGCGGCTATCATGTGATTGCCCGAACAGAGTGCAGGCACGCTATCCCAATCAGTGGCCACATAGCCGTTTATGCCGGTCCACACAAGCCGCGCATCCACTCCGTTGCGCCTCAACAGCGCCCGCAGCAGATTGGCAGAGCCCTTGCAATCGCCGGCACGGCGTGCCAGCACATCGGCAGCCGGCGCAGGGCGCACCCCGTACTCTCCGTGTTCCACGGCGAGATACCGGATATTGTCGTGCACCCAGAACAACGTGCTATCCACCAGCGCCATGTCATCGGACGGCGCGATGGCACGCAGTCGGGCTGCCACACGCGCCACCTCTTCATCGCCAAGATCGTCGGGCGAGCAATAGCTGCGCAAATGACTGTAAAGTTCTTGCGGAGAGCGGAAATAGCCGTAGACAAACAATTGCGGAGCCGACACCGATGCCGAGGGTGCATACGGCTCGCCGGAATAGGCATCCACATCCGATGCATCCACACGATACACCACACTTCCATCGCTCTGCGCCTTGCGGCTGAACGACATGCCGGCCGGCAACCTGTAGGGCATCACATGCAGTCCATCGGCCAATTCGGCCGGAACCCGAAGCTCCACGCTCAGGGTCTTGACAAAATACGGCGAAACGAGCACTATGCTGCAAAACTGCTCAGGAGCCCTGTACGTGCGCTCCACCACCGCTCTGGCGCTCTTGCCGCGGGCCACATCCACTTTCATGAAGCATATCCTCGCACCATCGTAGAAATAATCGTCGCTTTCCCACGAACGGTAGTAAGGCGTGGCGCCCGGTGCCGAAGCCTTGTCGATTGAGATATCCTCATTGTACATGGCCGTGACGTAGCCCTCGCCGTCGGCGCGCTGTGCCGCAAATGTCGTTGTCTCACGATGCTTCACCGACACCATACGGCCGTCCTTGGCCGATATCGTGTACAAGCCTTCAAGCTTCTCCACAATTATATTATCGTCCGCGCCATTGCCGGCCGACAGCGGTGCGCAGCCTATAATGACAGCCCACAGCCAGGTAAATATGTTGCGGAGAGTAGTGATAGCGGCGGTTGGTTTTGATTACAGACGCAAATATACCTTTTTAAATCCGGATATCAACAAAAAAATCGGATAATCCACAAAAAAATGCATTCTGCCACATCTGCGCACGCCGCGCCGGACAGGCTGCGCACACACGCGGGACAAATTAATTTTGCATTGCTCTCTACTTTTTCGTACTTTTGCAGCCGGATTGATTGCGGAAAACACCACGCACATCGTGGATTTGCCACAGCGGTCCGCTGCATCAGCAGACCACATACATTGATAGACGTTAGGGGTGCTCCGTACGCCGGTTAAGGCGACGGGGCTGAGATCACACCCTTTGAACCTGATCCGGTTAGCACCGGCGTAGTGAAAACAGTAATGAAAGAAAAATTCTATCTTTCGGCTCTGGCGGCAGTGTGTCTTGCCGCACCGGGAGCCGTTTCGGCGCAGAACCCGCACGACAGCACAACAGTGCGGCTGCGCAGTATCGAAGTTGTGGCCAACCGGGCCGATAGCCGCACACCGGTTGCGTTCTCCGAGATGTCGGCGCGCGACATACGCCGCATCAACGATGGACGCGACGTACCGTTTCTTCTCGAGACGATGCCATCGGTGGTCACCACAGGCGATGCCGGTGGCGGCATCGGATATTCCGGCATACGGGTGCGAGGCACCGATGCCTCACGCATAAACATCACAGCCAACGGCGTGCCCATCAACGACTCCGAGAGCCACAACGTGTATTGGGTGAACATGCCCGATATAGCATCGTCGCTGAGAGACATACAGCTGCAGCGCGGCGCAGGCACCTCGACCAACGGAGCGGGCGCCTTCGGTGCATCCATCAACATGATCACCGACGCTCCATCGTTCGAACCCATGGCCGAAGTGGCCCTGTCCTACGGCTCCTACAATGCCAACAAGGAGACGCTGCGCCTGCAGTCGGGACTTCTGGGCGGACATTGGAGCATCGACGCCCGTCTGAGCCACGTGGGGTCCGACGGCTACATCGACCGCGCCTTCTCCCGCCTTTGGAGCTATATGGGGCAACTGGCCTACAGCGGCGGTGGCACCATGCTGCGCCTGCTGGCATTCGGCGGCAAGGAACGCACCTACATGGCATGGGACTACGCCTCGAAAGAAGAAATGGAAAAGTACGGCCGCCGCTACAATCCCTGCGGGAAATACACCGCCGACGATGGCACAACGGCTTTCTACCCCGACCAGTGCGACAACTTCGTGCAGCACCACATACAGCTCATAGGCTCACAGCGCCTGACCGACCGATGGCGCCTCAACGCCACCCTGCACTACACCAAAGGCGATGGCTACTATGAACAGTACAAAACCGGGCGAACGCTGCAGGAATATGGCCTGAGCCCCTTCGAGACCGCCGACGGCACCACCGTGACAAAAAGCGATCTGGTGCGGCTGAAGTCCAACGACAACGACTTCGGGGGCGCGATGCTGACCGTCAACTATGCAGGAAATGCCATCAACGCCACATTCGGCGGCGCAGCCAACTGGCACCATGGCGCGCATTTCGGGCAGGTGGCATGGGTGCGCAACTATCTCGGCGCCATCAATCCCCTCCAGGAATACTACCGCAACACGGGACGGAAATTCGACAGCAACGTGTATGCACGTGCCGATGCCACAATTGCCGGAGGCCTCTCGGCATTCGCCGATATGCAGTATCGCCACATACATTACTCCATACGCGGACGCAGCGACAATTTCGACTGGTCGACCGAGGCCCCTGCCCGGCTCGACGTCCTGCGCGACTACGACTTCTTCAACCCCAAGGCCGGACTTACATTCATAAGCGGGAAACACCGGGCATACGCATCGTGGAGCGTGGCGCACAAAGAGCCGGTGCGCGACAACTTCACCGATGGCGATCCGGCCCACTACCCCACATCCGAGCGGCTTTTCGACTACGAGGCAGGCTACAGCTACACCGGACGCATGTTCAGCGCCGGGGCCAACTTCTACTTCATGGACTACAAGGACCAGCTCGTGGCCACCGGACAATTGTCCGACACCGGCAACCCTTTGAGTGTCAACGTGCCGAGTTCCTACCGCATGGGAGTGGAGCTGCAGGCCGCGCTGCGGCCCGCCACATGGTTCGACTGGCAGATAAACGCCACTCTGTCGCGCAACCGCATCCGCGACTTCGTGCAATATATTTATGAGGACGGATGGACCAACCCGATCACCAGGGAACTTGGCGACACGCCCATAGCGTTCTCTCCCTCGGCCGTGGTGCACAACGCGTTCAATTTCCGGGTGGCAGGCCTTGACGCATCGCTCACCTCGCGCTATGTCTCGGCACAATATATGGACAACGCCCGCACCCCGGAGGCGCGCCTCGACGCATATTTCGTGAGCGACCTGCGGCTGGCCTACACCTTCCGCAACATTCCCTCCCTGCGGTCGCTCACGCTCGGGCTCACCGTCTACAACATCTTTAACGAAAAATACTGCAATAACGGCTACGCCGGTACGGAATACTATGTGGACGACAACGGCGACAAGGTGGTCTACAGCTACGCCGGATTCGCAGCGCAGGCACCGACACACGTGATGGCCACGATGAACATCTCTTTCTGACACGATATATGGATAAAATCATAGAAATACTCGGCTTCAGCATCGGACTGCTATATCTGTGGTGGGAATACCACGCCGATGCACGCATGTGGATAGCATCCGTGGTAATGCCGCTGATATCCATGTGGGTGTACTTCAGCAAGGGACTATACGCCGATTTCGGTATCAACATCTATTATTTCATCATCGCCGTCTACGGCTACGCCGCATGGACGCGCAAGGGCGCCACTGCCGGAGGCAAAAAAGAAAAGCCGCTGACGGTGAGCCACATCACGGCACGCGCTACAGCAGCGGCAATCGCGGTGATGGTGCTGCTATGGGGAGCTCTATGGCTATTCCTGGAACACTGCACCGACAGCACCGTGGCTCCATACGATGCCTTCACCACAGCGATGAGTATCGTGGCTATGTGGCTCCTCGCCCGCAAATTCGCCGAGCAATGGCTCGCATGGATTGCCGTCGACATGGTGTGCGTGGGGCTGTACATATACAAAGGCATACCGTTTTACGCGGTCCTCTACGCCGTCTACACCGTTATCGCCCTGTTCGGCTACCGCAAGTGGCTCTCCATGATACCGCGCAGCTGATATAGGACCGGCAGTCTCAACTTTTCCGCCCCGGAGTGTGTTTTCACTGATATATCACACTTTAATTAACGATATGAAAAAGACAACACTCCTGGCCGTATCCGCTCTCGCTCTGCTATCCGCGGCCGCTTGTTCCGACCACAAGGCCGACACGACGGCCCCCCGCAACGGTAAAACCACAGCCTATACCGGCGTTCTGCCTGCAGCCGATTGCGACGGCGTGCGCTACACGCTCATTCTCGACTACGACGACGAAGGCAACGGCGGCGACTACACGCTCGTAGAAACCTATCTGCAGGCCGACACCCTCAGCGCCCTCGGCTATGCCGATCTGAAAAGCTTTACCGGCGAAGGCGACTTTACCGTAGGCAAGCAAGGCGACAAGACCTACCTCACGCTCACACAGGACGGAGCCGGCGCATCCGACACTCCCATCTACTTCCTCGTCGACACCGGCAACTCCATCACCATGACCAACTCCGGGCTGGAAGTATTCTCTGCTCCCGGCATGAACTATACGCTCACCGCAGCAGAGTGACGGCACTCTCTCCGCAACGCTCTTTGCCCTCCGATGCAGGACGCATGTCTTTCCTGCCCCGGAGGGCTTGGCATATACGTGCATAGCCAAAAGTTTGCAGAATATTCCCGAATATTTTGCCATTATTCCGCAGCGCCGGCAGCGAAAACGAATATTTCGTAATTTCGCTGCATGAAATATACAAAACGCATCCTATACACCATAGCTGCAGCCATTGTGCTATGCGCTTGCGACAACGATTACCACCCCTACTCCGCAGGCCTCACAGGCAGCCACGACATAAACACCCGCAACATAAGCCTTCTTGAGAAAGCGGACATAGCAACGCCCTACAAATTTGCATTCATCACCGACACGCAGGGCGCCCTGGACGATACCGCCGACGCTTTGGAGATAATAAAAAGCCGTGGCGATATCGACTTCATAATCCATGGCGGCGACATCACGGATTTCGGATTGCCGAAAGAATTCATCTGGGGGCGCGATCTTCTCGAAAGCACCGGACTGCCATTTCTGACAGTAATAGGCAACCACGACTGTCTGGGCAACGGCGAGGATACCTTCAACTATATCTTCGGACCGCAGAACTTCTCATTGAATATCGGTCACACCCACTTCGTGGGGCTCAACACCGTGGCCCTGGAATACGACTACTCCCATCCCGTGCCCGACCTGGATTTCATCGAAGCCGATGCCACCGGCGTGGCAGAACTCAACAAGGCCGAGCCCGGACGCATCACACACACCGTAGTGGTAATGCACTCGCGCCCCTACGACGAGCAATTCAACAACAATGTGGCCAAAGCATTCAATCTGTATCTCACCGGCTACCCCGGATGCCTGTGCATCAACGGCCACAACCACAGCCTTGATATTTCCGACATATTCGACAACGGCATCATCTACTATCAGTGCCCGAATATCAAGAAACGCACCTTTTTCATCTTCACAATGACCGACGACGGATATGAATATGAGACTGTTGAGTTTTAAAACCATCGCCGCCACCCTCCTCGCCATTTCCATGACGCTGTGCGCACACAGCCACGCCTACGCTGCGGAGCCGCAATGCGCGCACCCCGACACCGCTACCGCCACCGGCGTGAACACAGCCTACTACAAGCGCCTGCAGAAGCGGCAGGAACGGTGGAACCGGCTCATCCCCGACCTGTTCGCCCTGCAATATGCCGGTGGCATAGGAATGATATCCGCCGGGCCAGGCTGGGACTACGGCAGCTCCCGGCAGTGGGAGACACATGTGCTGGTGGGATTTCTCCCCAAAAGATACAAATACCATCACTACTGGACATTCACCGTGCGCGAAACATACTCGCCGTGGAACCTGCGCATAAAAAACCAATGGAGCGTCAAGCCGCTCACGGTGAGCCTATCCCTGAACTCCATCCTGCACAGCGACTTCTGGACATCACAACCCGACCGATATCCCGACGGATATTACGGATTTTCCACAAGGATACGCTTCCACCTCGGCCTGGGGCAACGCTTCTCCTACGACATCCCCGAAAGCAAGCGCTTCCTCGGACGGAGAATCTCGGTGTACTATGAGATTTCCACCTGCGATCTGTATGTGAGGCAGAAGGTGCTGAACAGCTACATCCCCCTGAAAGACATACTCTCCATAGGCGCCGGACTGATCTATACCATCTGAGCGCCGCCAGGGCACAGCGGGTGTAAATCTTTCATGAAAGCAGGGCGACGCTTATGCGCCGCCCTGCCGCTGAGACATGGAATGTGTCTTAGAGGGTGTTTAATAACATCCTCTTAATGGTTGTCGACACTGCCGCCGGTGGAGACGATGCGGTCGGTAAGATTGCTGATGTGGCAGTCCACCGAGCCTCCTGTAGAAGCCGAGGCAGAGCCTGTGGTGGCCGACATGGCTGCGCATCTTACATCCGCACCCGTATTGGCATCGAGTTCGGCCTTGCGCACGGCACCACCTTTTATTTTCACAGACGCGCCGGTGGTGGCACTGACCTCGAGCTCGTCTGCGGTAAGCTTGCCCACGACTACCTCGCCGGAGGTTGTAGCTTCGATGTCGCAATCGCCGGAAACCTTGAGCTCTGGAAATTCAACCGATGCGCCGGTGGTGGTGCAGATATCTATGCCGCGCACCGACATTGCCTTGTCGACGGAAACCGTGGCGCCGACTGTGGCCACAATATCCTTGAGCGAGGGCACGGTGATGAACACCTTGGCTTTCGGATTGTTGTCTCGCACGGAATTGCGTTTCTTATAATTCACGGAAAGCTCGCCGCGGGTACACTTCACCTCCATACGTTCAATGACCTTTTCGGGCGCTTCAACGCGCACAACACCCGTAGGGGCACCCACCGTGATCGTGACGTCCACGTTCGCCACGCACAGTTCATCGAAATCGCCCACTTTGAATTCCCTGACCTCGCCCGTGCCGGTGGCTGCCACACCTGCATCGGTGCTGGAGCACGCGCAAAAGGCTGTGAAAAACATAAGACAGGACACAATGGCGGTAATAATTGATGAATGTTTCATTGATACGTTTTTTTAATGTTATACCTATAAGACACAATTCCGACGCAATAATTACACCCCGGCCACAAAAAATTTACTTGCGGACACCAAGCAACATATCAGCGGATAATTTGTTCCGTTTGTATGAAACAGGTTATAGATATAAAACGGGCATACGAACCGGCATCGGCCGACGACGGATACAAGATCTACATCGACCGGTTGTGGCCGAGAGGATTGTCGCACGAAACGTTCCACTATGATTGGTGGGACAAAGAGATTGCACCGTCAACCGAACTGCGCGAGTGGTTCCATGCCAACCCTCAGGCCGAATGGACTGAATTTGAAAAACGATACCGACAGGAGCTGCTGTCAAACCCGGCTTTAGCCAATCTGAAGAAAATGATCGGCGGTAAACCGAAAGTCACGCTCCTCTATTCGTCCCACGATGAGATTCACAACAATGCCGTGGTACTGCGCAGCCTGTTGCAGCAGGAATAGGGCTGAATACGGTCTGTATCCGGATATACTATTGTCCCAACTTAAAGACGATGCGCTGCACTCCGTTCTCATACCGGCTGCTGGTGATACGGAATACGCCTATCTCGCCGGTGCGTCCGACGTGCGTGCCGGCACACAGGCATTGATCATACTTCCCGATATTAACCACTCTCAGGGTATCTGAGGCACCATCAGGAAGACGGCTCATGTCAAATCGGTCCATAGCCTCGGCCTGGGTCAGAAATTCTTCCGTCACCTCGATATCCTCCCCGACAATATGATTGATATAATCCTCCAGGGATCTTAGCTCCTCATCGGTCAACCCTTTCGGAAGATGATAGTCAAGCTTTGACTTCTTACGCTCGATATGGGCGCTGAAGGCGCGCCCGTGGCCATACCGGCGGGCCATTTCCCCATTCAGAAGATGCTCGGCGGTGTGCATCGGAGGATACTCTTGCTTGTTATGTTCGTTTAATATTGGTTTTTCCATAGGGTATAGTTCCATTACGTAATTTTTGAGGGACACGCCATGCCTCTCCACAAATTGCTCTTTTACAGCCACGTATCCTCTGTTTTCAAAGAAGGTCCTTGCCGTTATCGATGCGTTGGTCCTGACTGTCACACCGGGTTTTACCGCCGCCTCAAGTCTGTCGCATATTATTGAAGCCACTCCCTGCCTCTGATATTCATGGTGAACATACAGTCTGTCCAGATAGCCGGTCCGGTCAATATCGCCAAAACCGACAACGGTAGCACCGTCAACAGCGACAAGACTGTGATGAGCGCAAAACGACCGGTGCCACGCATCCATATCCACCACCCCGGTAGCCCATGCATCCACCTGCTCCTGAGAATAATCCCGGACGCAGACTCTATGCACCGTATCGTAAAACAATTTTACGATAGCTTCCAGATCGCCCCTGTCGTATCTTCTGATTTCCACGGAAAGTCAAAGAGACAAAAATAAAATCGGGAACGGGCGCCCCTCGCCGTCCTGCTCTTCACGGCCGACCACGCGAAACCCATTGGCCACATAAAACTTCAAAGCCCGTGGATTCTGCTCATTAACCTCCACTGTCTCGGCGCCAAGACCCTTGGCATAATCAACGAGCTGTTTTCCAAGACCTTTTCCCATCATGCCATCATCAACAAACAGCATCTCTATGTTCTTCCCCGACACACCGATAAACCCCGCGAGCGCATCGCCGTCCACTATCCCGTACAACTCTACGCCTTGAAAATAAACCGGAATCAAAGCCTCACGTATCTCTTCTATATCTTTTTCACTGAGAAATGCATGCGAGGCCCTCACAGAGCGCTCCCATATCTCCGCAAGCGTCTGATAGTCCTTTTCGCCGCATCGTTCAATCCTATTCATAGCAATACAAAGTTAACGTTTTTCACAAAACCCACCAAACGCCCACCTTCCATACCCGGCATGTTTGTTGCAGCATTTTTCAAACTGATGTAAAATCATAGACTATGCATCGCCGGGGATTGGGCTACCATGGCAATCGTTACTGCTTCATTCAATGACTATCCGCGAAATAGCCAAAGATATTAAATACTGTTTCGCATAAATAGGTTACCGCATGGCGTTTTTCTGTGGCCTTCGGTGCTTTTGCGGACAATCACATAGCATTATAATTTTCTTTCGGGAACGTAATCGCGCACCTGGTCGGCCATTTTATATGTTTTTCGCGTGCGCAAACTGTCGACCAACACCTCATCGTCGGCCAAATACCGCGCAGCCTGCTTCCTGTTCCATATCATTGTGGGATATTCCTCCGACTTCTTCCAATATAGCTCTACAGCCGATTTGTCGTCGCGGATCCACAACACCATTTTGCCATCTCCCTCGAACTGCGCGCCCCGCGACACTACCCACATGCTGCAATACGGCCCTTCGCTCCACAGTATCATCCACACAGGCTTGCCGGTCTTTCCACCCGGATTTGCATGATATGGCGTACGCAGCATCAGATATTTCTTTTCGGATTTGAATTTTGACGAACGCACGGTCATATAAGCTATGTCGTCGGCCTTTATAACGGTGTCGCCACGTTCGGTACGCAACTTGATTTTCGAAGCCTTCTTCTTCGGTATGGCCGTAAGGCCGCACACATGTACTCCACTATGCAGGACAATTTCGGCTTCAGCCTTGGATGAATTTAACGTGACCTTGATTCCGAAAACTGCGGTAGCGACAGTCACGAGCAACACGAAGAGGAGAAAGCGTTTCATATCAATAGATTTGGTGGTTACACATGGCAAAGATAAGCATTTATGATCAAACAGCAATAATCATATCGAATTTATAAACAAACGTTTACTACACAAAAGAGCCAAAAGAACCACACATACCACGATTTTAAAATACATCAGTTAAACTTTGTTAACTTTACTGAAATAAAAGCCGATATATTAAGTTTTTTTTAAATTAGCGGCGAAACAATTACCAAAAGATTTTCCGTATGAAAATCAAGAGAATATCTTTACGAAATCTCAATGATGAGATTCTTATTGCCATCCTTATATATTTGTGTCTGTCACCATGTATGCTTTGGGCTCAACGAAAAGACTCCGATGCTAAAATATCACCCTCCAATTTTTTGAGGTCGGCAAGAGGGCAAAGGGATACGGTATGTGAAGCGAATGTTCGCATCAGATACGCTTTCAATGCAGAAGATATAAAAGACAAGTCTACTTGGATTGACGAGGGACAATTGAAAATCGCTCCGGACATGACTGACTACAGCAGTTATTTTGTCGAGGTCGATGAGGACAGTCTTGCTCATTGGCTTGACGCCAACAAAAGGAGTAATGTTTATCCACCGGCACGTTGGCTTCAAGGTCATCGCCCCGATTATTGGATAGAGTATCAGTATTCTCAGATAACTACACAAGACAGCATCTTGACCGAATGGGCCACTATGCCGCGAGAACTTGATTCGGAAAACCTGTATTATACGGAGAATCTTCCGCTTTTCAACTGGCAGATTTGCACAGAAACTGACACAGTATGCGGCTATGAATGCATAAAGGCCGCATGCCATTGGCGTGGCCGTGGTTTTACGGCTTGGTTTACTCCGGATATCCCCGTGGAATATGGCCCTTGGAAATTCGGAGGTCTTCCGGGCTTGATAATGAAGGTGTCGGACGACGACGGAATCTACACTTTTGAGGCAGTGGCTGTAGAAAACGGTAATTTTCCAATTTTTGCACCCCGTGGCAGCAAGTATAAGCAAGCTACTCGCGACAAAGTTTGGAAGCTTCAGCGCGCATTAAATGAAAATTATTTTAAAACGACGGGGTGGTCTGTTTTTAACATTAAGTTAGGACGTGAAATTACCTCACGAGAGCACCCATACTCTCAGCTTGAGTTAGAATAAATCCATGTTGAGCCCTCAATCCAAGGCTTTAATCAGCTTAGTATTTCTGACTTGTGCGCAGTTTGTCTGTGCACAGATTGTACTGCGAGGCAAAGTATCCGACACTTCCGGACAAGTTCTCGAAGCCATGGTGACAGTGACGGATGCCGGGAGGATTGTGGCGCATACAATGGCTGATGAGTCCGGGAAATACGCCCTTGAGTTTAACTCAACATCAGACAGTGTGACGATTAAGGCTTCAATGATAGGATATACTCCTCTTAAAAAGAATATTAAAGCATCGTCAAGTCAAATTGATTTGGTCCTGCAGGGTGGAAATACACTCAAAGAATTTGTTGTTGTTGCCGATAAGATAACCGAACGAGGAGATACTTTAAGTTTTAATGTTGGCTCTTACCAAGACAAGTCGGACCGTGTTATCGGCGATGTAATTAAAAAGATGCCGGGGTTGGAGGTCAGTGAGTCCGGACGTATCAGTTTCAACGGCAAGGAGGTGAAGAATTTCTATGTGGAAGATATGGATCTTCTGCAGGGGAGATACGGAATAGCCACAAATAATGTCTCGGCCAATGATGTGGCCTCCGTTCAGGTCTACCAAAATCATCAGCCGATAAGAGCCTTGAAAGACATAGCCCCTTCCGAAGATATAACCATAAATCTCAAGTTGAAATCATCAGCGAAAGGCACATGGACAATATCGGCGATGGGCGGCGGTGGATATAAACCGGCATTATGGGCTGCCGAGCTTGTCGCTATGTTTTTCGGAAAGAAAGTGCAGAACATGACAACTTACAAGGGAAACAATAGCGGGATAGATGTCAATGCTGAACTCAAATCGATGACAGACGACAATCTTCCGCGCTTCATTAATAATGCTCCGCTTTCAGTCGCGGCTCCTCCAAATCCCGGAATAGCATCCCGCCGCTATATCGACAATAAATCAAATACTATAAGTATAAATCAGTTGGTTAAAACTGATTCCCTTACCACTTTGACATTTAATTTAGGGTATTATAATGACCAACTTCGTAAATCCGGAGAAGAAATATCTCAGCAGTATGAACCGGTTTCCGGAAAACATCGAAGTATCTATAAGGAGTTAAAGGCTTATAACTACATAAATTCATTATCTGCGGCAACGAATTATAAGAGGAATGACAAGAGCATATACCTGGATAATTCTTTGAATATAAACACGAATTGGAATCATGACAATGGCACTGCAATAACCACCGGTAGTTTTACATCAGGAAAAACAACAGTTGACCAAAATCTTGACAATCCGGCTATTGAAATAACCGACCGCCTTAGCTTTATTAAGAATAGTGGAAAACATGCATGGGAAATATATCTATCCGCAGGATGGAACCACAAACCCCAGTCGCTATCCGTTGAAACGGGTACAGATGAGGCATCCCAAAGTTCTAATCTCATTCAGAATTACACTACTGATGCCGTTTTGGCGAATCTGTTCACTTCCAGGAGCCTCCAGGTAAATAAGGTAAGACTTTATACCGGAATCTTTACGGAATTCAATATGGAAAATGTGAAGTCGGAACTTGACGGAATACAATTAACCGACAAAGATCTGACGCAAAATGATTTTCTATTTGGAAAACTAAATGTTGGTATTCAGCCAAAGATATCCTATCCAATAGGAAACTTTTACGCTGAGTTAACTTTGTCTGCTTCGTACAACCTGCAGTGGCTCAACGACAGGATAGACCAATCCAGAGGAACGACTTGGAATTATATCACTATAATGCCCCAGACACATATAACCTATAAGATGGGGCGCAACTGGTTGGCATTAGACGTGACCTACAACCAGATGATAGATAATTCGCAAAGGGCCGCAACAGGAATTGTAATGACCGACTATCTTTCATTCCGAAGATCGGAGATTGACCGTACAATGAAAGATGAAACATGGCTGACATCGTTGGCGTACCATTTTTCCAATCCTTTCCATCAGATTTTTGGTAATGCCGGCCTATCCTGGAATCAGTTCAGGCATAACAGTATCACGGGCTATGATTACGATGGGTTTTCGACTGTGAGCATCAATTTGCCATTGCAAAACACAGCAAACAGTTATTCCGTTACAGCAAACTTAAGCAAGGGGCTCGGCTTTTGGAATACTACCGTGAAATTAGGAGCTGCAGCTTCGCTTTACAAAGGAAACTCTTTGATAAATAATTCGCTCTTTGCTTTCAATTCCAAAACATGGAGTGGCAGCATTTTAATTTCAACAACTCCTGCCCGCTGGATGGGAGCTGCCCTTGCGTTCGCTTATGGCGAAAATAGAAGTGAAACGAAGGGAATAGAAGCCGGCTCTCCATGGGTGCGTACTTGGACAGGCAGAGCCGATATTAATTTCTACCCCATTAAGAATCTAATATTCAATATTTCAGCCGAAAACAACTATACGAATTTGACTTCAGGGGACAAGAACGTGTGGTTTGGAGATTCAAAAATAACTTATCGACGGGGAAGGTTTGAGTGGAATCTGGCATTTAACAACATTTTCAACTTCAAATCGTTCACAAAAGTGAGCTATACCGCAATGGATATCTACACCAGCACCTACACCCTCCGCGAGCGGAATGTTATGCTTACGTTGAGAATGAAACTTTTATAAATACTCATAATATGAGTACTAATACATATTTGACTGCGAAATAGATAAGGATTAGGCTCAAAAAACGCAGAACTAATTGATAATCTGCGGTTTCTTTGCGTCCCATAGCGTCTGACGGACGATAAGTCTGATTTAGTCTACAGAGTGTCCGTAGTATCAAGTGGAGATGGAATATTTGGCACTATTCCAACCTTAAAGATTCATTTTAAGAAATTCAACCACAATCGTTAAATCCATGTTAAGCCGACTATTCTAAGGTGGGTAATATGCTTTCGGGGTGTTCAAGCTCATCAACCAATACATAGACTGTGGTGCATGGCTTGTGGCTTTTGTAGTCGAAAGAGTGTTCAAAGAATTTACGCAATTTCTTTGCGTTTATCTTTGCTTGATTTTCATTGCCGATTGCTTGGAGTAAAGCATATATTTCGGGGTCATTCTTTTTGTAATTGAAATTTGCATATCCCTTATGCTTACGGATCTCGGTTTCGAGTTTGGTTATGTAGTCTGCACGGGATATGGCGGCATCAAGATAGACAAAATGCAACAGATACCACAGCTCAAACGCCTCGTTGGTCCATGCAGCATAAAACCCTTTTCTTGATGCAAGCTGAATGGCTTCATTGAAATCATTAAAGTCGTCTTTGTCAAACACTACCCAAACGCGGTCGAAAGGCAGTTGTCTTTGTCGTTCAAGCTGTGTCTTGATGTCGGCTGCACGTTTTACCAGTGCGCAGGTTGAACGACCTTCGCCTACAATTTCTTCGGAACGCACCTCTGAATAGCGGTCTTTTACAAGTTCCTTGAAATAATTAGGTTCGGTGCGTTCTCCCTCGCAGACTACAAGGAAACGCACAATCTTATCTCTCGTGGCGATTTTACGCTTTTTTGCAGCCTTGGCTACACGCCTTTCCATTTGGCGTTGCTTGATTATGGATTTTGGCGGCTGTCCCATATTCTCAGCTCATGAAAGGTATAGCGCCATAGCGACCATTGATATAATCCTTTTCAATGTTGCGGTCATTGCGCACTTTGTTTCCTGCATCATCACGGAATTCAACCAGTGAATACAATTCAGTTGAATCGGTTTTATCCTTTTCGGTGAACCAGATTTGATCGCGGCGCAGATATTGGAGATTGAGCAAATTTGTGTCGTGTGTCGCAAAGATAAGTTGCGCACCGTTGCGGTTAATCCCGCTATCCATAAACAGCCCGATGATTTTGCGTGTAAGGAACGGGTGGAGTTTTGCATCAAGCTCGTCAACCACAAGAATTTTGCCTGAAAGGATTGCATCGACAAGTGGCCCTGCAATTTCAATCATCTTCTTTGTTCCTTCTGATTCCATCTTGTCTGTTGGGAACTTGCTTGTTCCTACAACATTTCCATCACTATTATAAATTCGATGAATGGTTTTAGAATCAACTGAATTCTCATCTTCTATTTTCATGCTTACTTCAAGAGCGTCAAAGCCAAGTTGAGTTTGGGAAAGGAGATTCATTATATCATCTCCACCAGATTCCTTATAGACAATAGTGCGTAATGTTTTGCCGGCATATTCTTTTCCATCCATTCCGGAAATATACTCGATGCTTGAAAACCAGTCAAGAATTGATTGCGACAGTTTTCCGTTAAGTTGTGCCACGAGCGACACGAACAAGCGGTTTGAAGGCGTAGCATCTTGTTTGCCGTTACCCTCTGCAAAACGTGTTTTGGAGATTTTGAACTCATTTCCGCTTCTCAAAAACAGCTCAAATTCTCTTTCGCCTACACGCTTTTCATAAAGCCATTCGGCAAGGATCTCATTGGCTGTATAATCAAAGCCATATCTGAATTTAGAGCCGGTCAGAGTGAACTGAATTTCAAATGATGTGGGTTCTTCCGCCGATGTGAGGTCAAGGCAGAATGGTTCTGCATCAAGTTTATCTTTGGGATTTAGCTTTACCGAGTTGAGAAGCACATCACGCATAGCTTTCAATGCTTTCAACACATTGCTTTTTCCGCTTGAATTTGCCCCGTACATCACAGCGACAGGGAGCAATTCCTCATCACAAGACTTTACTACGGCGCCGGACAGCTCCTGAATTGAAGCTGCCTCCATACTTAAAGTCATTTCATCTCTGAATGATCTGAAATTTTTGAATGTAAAGTTGACTAACATATTCTATCGTGATTTTCTGCAAAGATAACAATAAAATTTCGTTCAGAGTTTGTTTTGTGAGAAAAATTCTCAAATATTCAATCCTGCCAGCAGCTTATGGTGACAGTCCATTCTGATACGGTTGCCATTCACAACAGAATGGCAAGGGGGGATTTAATGGGGGATTATACCTGTTTGATGTCCGATATTTTCCGACTTACGACTAAGTTGCGTCTTTGTAACTATGTGTATATTAAAATTTTACCGTAGTAATCGTTACTAAATCGTTACTATTTCATTTTCCAAAATTTTAGTAACGAGTTAGTAACGAAACTATGTCTGTAACGGTCTTTTCTTGGTCTGATTTCGGTCCTGTAATCGCTCTCCAAGCGCTTTGCTCAGCAAAGAATCGAAAGGATTAGACACGAAAAAACCGCAGAACTAATTGATAGTCTGCGGTTTCTTTGCGTTGCAAAGCGCCTGACGGACGATTAGTCTGATTTAGTCTACAGAGTGTCCGTAGTAGCAAGTGGAGATGGAGGGATTCTTTCTTGCTTCGCTGCGAAAGCGCTTCGCGGTGACGAACCCTCTACCGGGTTCTCATCGCCTCATCTCCACAAAAAAAGCTCGCAGAAGCGAGCTTTTGTGGAGATGGAGGGATTCGAACCCTCGTCCAAACGTGGAACTAATGTGCTTTCTACGTGCGTATTTCCAAATTGATTTTCGTGCGTCGGCAGGCATGGAACCGCCAACCGGCGCCTTATCTCCTTAAATTTCGGACGTCGCGCGGAGCTCTTGATGTCCTATTCCCGATATTCCTGCACCGCCGGATCGATTAGCCTCGGAAAATGGGCAATCGGGCGATGTCTCGTCTCCGCAACTGTTGCGGAGATAAAGCTAATCTACTGTACTTCAATTAGGCAGCGAGAGCGTAGTTGTTTTCGCCATTTGAAATTGCTGATGTCCCTGATTAAAGAGCGTAGCCATCATTGCTCTGCACGCTTACACACCACCTCTACACGCTGTCAAAACCGGTCATCCCCGTCTTTTCATGCATGACAAGCGGTGCTTTGCTTGTATGAATTGCAAAATTACTCATTAATAATAATATCTCCAATTTTTTAACTACATTTAACCGCGAACACCGCGGCGGATATCATTTTGCTGTTAAAGATACTTAAATAAGCTTTTTGGACGCCTTTATTTCATAACTTAGCAGTGTAATTACACCTTTTATCATGGACAAACATCTCGCTCTAAGCAAAAACGACATTGTGAAGGCTCTACAGAAGCCGGCAAAAGATTTTACGAAAGACGACATCATACGCTTCATCACCGACAACGGGATTGAAATGGTGAATTTCATGTATCCCGCCGGCGACGGACGCCTCAAGACACTCAATTTTGTAATCAACGATCTCGATTATCTCGAGACAATCCTCTCTCTTGGCGAGCGCGTGGACGGTTCGTCGCTCTTTCCTTTCATCAGCGCCGGCAGTTCCGATCTCTATGTGCTGCCGCGCTTCCGCACGGCGTTCGTCGACCCCTTTGCGGAGCTGCCCACCGTGACCATGCTGTGCTCGTTCTTCGACAAAGACGGCAAGCCGCTCGAGAGCTCTCCCGAGCACACTCTCCACAAGGCCTGCGAGGAATTTGAGCGTGTCACCGGCATGCGCTTCGAGGCTATGGGTGAGCTGGAATACTACGTTATCTCCCCCGAGACCGACACCTTCCCCGCCACCGACCAGAAAGGCTACCACGAGAGCGGCCCATTTGCCAAATACAACGATTTCCGCACGCTCTGCATGAGCTACATCGCCCGCACCGGCGGACGCATCAAGTACGGACACAGCGAAGTGGGCAATTTCACCCTTGATGGCCTCAACTACGAGCAAAACGAGATCGAGTTCCTGCCGGTGGACGCCGAGCAGGCCGCCGACCAGCTCGTGCTCGCCAAATGGGTGATACGAAACCTGGCGGCAGAGCTGGGCTACGATGTCACCTTCGCGCCCAAGATCACCACCGGCAAAGCCGGATCGGGCCTGCACATACACATGCGAATAACCCGCGACGGACAGAATATGGTGCTCGATGCCTCACGCCACCTCAGCGACACGGCGCGACGCGCAATAGCCGGTATCATGAAGCTCGCGCCCGCGCTTACGGCTTTCGGCAACACTAATCCCACAAGCTATTTCCGCCTTGTGCCGCATCAGGAAGCTCCGACCAACGTATGCTGGGGCGACCGCAACCGTTCCGTGCTCGTGCGCGTGCCCCTCGGATGGACTGCCGGCACCGACATGTGCGCCACAGCCAACCCCGGCTCCGATGCCGGAACCGTGGATGCCACGCAGAAACAGACCTTCGAGATACGCAGCGCCGACGGCTCGGCCAACGTCTACGAGCTGCTCGCAGCTCTCGCAGTAGCCGCACGCTACGGTTTCGAGCTCGAGGACGCACTCGCCATCGCAGAGCGCACCTATGTGGACGTAAACATCCACAGCGCCGAAAATGCCGGACGTCTTGCCTCGCTCGACAGCCTGCCTGTGGATTGCGCACAGTCGGCCGATTGTCTGGCAGCCACACGCCACATCTTCGAGAAAGCCGGCGTGTTCTCCCCCGGCATGATAGATGGCATCATGGCGCGCCTGCGCAGCTACGACCCCCAGGAAGCCCGCGCAGCGCTATCCGACCAGAAACTGATGCAAAAACTCGTCACCCGCTATTTCCACTGCGGCTGATGCCCTTGCGGCGCCATGCTCCACACCGGCCCCCGCCACCACCTGCCCGCACAGCCATTTCCGGCTGTGCGGGCAGCCGTTTATACGAACATTCAGGCCACTTTTTCATACCTTTCGGACAAGCACCTTTTATGCCTAATATTGGTTCTTTTTTCCTCAAATGTTTGATTTAATTTGCCGTTACAGATATATTTTCTTAAATTTGCTTCGTTTTTGTATCTTTTAATCTAAAGATCCCATCTATTCCTAAGATTATAAACCAATTCTTATAAACACATTATGAAGCAATCATTGATTTTGGGGATTGTCGGCGTTGCCGGCCTGCTCGCAGGCTGCAATGACGGCCGCCTGCCCGAAGGATGGTCCACATCCACCGGTGGCATATCGCCCTCAGTGAATGTCGACGCATCCGTGGCCACCGGCTCGCGTGCCCTGCACGCTCCCAAGGCTGTGGAAGCATCTGACCTCAGCCTACGCCTCACAAGCTCCGACGGCAGCCTCGACCGCACGTGGGCGAAGGTGGCAGATTTCGACCCTGAAGAAGAATTCAGCGTCGGCGACTACATTCTGGAAGCATTCTACGGCACTCCGGACAGCGAAGGATTCGAAGCCCCCTACTATTCGGGGTCGGCCGCGCTCACCGTACGCGAGAATCAGAGCACACCAGTAAGTGTCACCGCACGCCTCGCCAATGCAATGGTGAGCATATCCTATACCGACGCGTTCAAAAGCTATATGGCCGACTGGACCGCATCCGTGGCCAGCGACGCCGGCAAGTCGACCATCGAATTTGCAAAGGACGAGGCACGCCCCGCCTACATCACCCCCGGCGCAGCCACTATTAAAGTGAACGTGACCAAGCCCAACGGTCTCACAGCCACTCTTCAGGCTGCCAGCTTCTCTGCCGTGGCACGCCACCACTACATCGTCACTATCGACGTCAACAACGGAGAGGTGGGTGATGCCGTTCTTTCCATCACCATAGACGATTCCACCGAAACCGAAACCGTAGAGATCGACCTCAGCGACGACATCATCACCGCCGCCGCGCCGGTCCTGACCACCGCAGGATTCACCTCCGGCGACAAAATCAATCTCGTGGAAGGTGCGGGCGCCGACACTCCTCTCAAGCTCAACATCGTGGCACGCGGAGGCATTGCATCCGTGCACATGACCACCGAAAGCGCTTCACTGCGCCAGCAAGGATGGCCCGATGAGATCGACCTCGTGGGAGCATCCTCCGATAAGCAGAACACGCTCGCAAACCTTGGCCTCCACGTCCTCGGCCTCTACAAGAACCCCGACAAAATGGCCGTGATCGACCTTTCCGAGGTGCTCCCCCACATCGCCATCACCTCCGGCGGAGCCACAGAGAGCAGCTTCACATTCACCGTGACCGACCGCTATTCCAAGACCGCCGAGCCTGTGACGCTCACCGTATCGCTCGCCAAACTGACACTTGAGATCACCTCGGCAGGCGCACTCCTCTACGATGCCGACAACGTCGACATCAACATCAGCTACAACGGTAGCAAGCCCGAGGAAAACATCACCATACAAGCCAAAAACGCCCGCGGAAGCTGGGACAACCTGAAGATAAATTCCGCAACCCCGGCCGGCGACGACGCCTACACACTCAATGTGGCAATACCTCGCGCCGATGCCGACATGACGTTCCGCGCCGTAGCCGCCAACGGTCTCATTTCCAACACTATCGCAGTGCCCGTGGTAGAACCCAACGTAAAACTCGAAGCCTCCGATCTCAACACCTTCGCCACCTACACCCTTGTAAAGGCATCCGGCGAGACTGCCGACGACATGGCTTTTGAATACTCCACCGACGGCGGCGAGACCTACACCAAAGCTACAGCCACCGTCCACGAAGGCTACTTCAAGGTGGGCGGACTGCCCGGCGGCTCCCAGCTGCTCCTGCGTGTCAACGACGCCACGCATGCCAGCCGCCCCGTGACCATCAGCACAGAAGCTGCCACACCGCTGCCCGAATACGGCATGGACAACTGGACCTCCGAGAAAAAAGGCGACTATCAGTATCTTTGGAAAGCCGGAGCCGGAAACCCGTGGAGCACACTCAATGAACTGACCACATCGCAGAGCGGAAGCGGAAGCGGCAACGGCCTTAACACGGGCGGTTGCGCATACAAATCCACCTCCGGCACTATTCCGGCCAACGGACGCAGCACGCAGTCGGGAGCCGGTGGCGGCGCTTTCGGAACGCAAAAACATTCCGATGGCCATACCGAAGGAAACGCCTCGCTGCATAGCGACAAGGCTCACAACGGCAGCGCAAATGCGGCGCTCATACGCAGTGTGGGCTGGGGTAGTGGCAACACAGCCAAAGCTTCCGGCTCGGGCTTCGGAACCTGCAAAAATCTGACTGCCGGAGAGCTTTATCTCGGCACGTATGAAAACGGTGCGCCTGTATATGGCTATGCTTTCGCATCGCGTCCGTCGGAGATTTCGTTCTTCTACCGTTATGATGTTGTGAATTCCGGCAACGGTGACTTCGGTACGGTAGAGGCAACGGTGTACGATGCCGAAGGAAACGTGATTGCAACGAGCAACCTGAAACAGCTCACCGAGCAGAGCGCCTACACACAGGTGTCGCTCCCCCTCACATACGCTCTTGACGCCCCTAAAGCCGCAAAGATCAGTGTGGTTTTCAAATCGTCCGGAAATGCCGATGCAATGAGCAAGAGCACTACATACTGGAGATGCCCTGGAGCTAAAAACGTATCCGGCGGCGAATATGTGGGTTCTGAACTCTATATCGACGACATCGAGCTTGTATATTAATTTCGTATAATCAATATTCCGACATCATAGTTATGAAACACTCCATACTGTCCGTCGCAGCTGCTGCAGCCCTGGCCATCGGTCTCGGCGCCTGCCACGACGACTGCCAGATCAAGAACGACGGCAATGCCAGCGGCACGCTGTCGTTCGCATCGATGAGCGTCGATGTCTCCGTGGCCGAAAACGTGATACGCCACACGCCGGCCCGTGCCGCAGCCGAAACCGGCAGCCGCGCCGCGGTCGACCTCTCCGACTTCATCGTCACCGTCACCGACGCCGAAGGCGCCATAGCAGGCCAGTGGACATACAGCACCATGCCTGAGATAATGACACTACCGGTCGCTTCCGGCTACACCGTGGACGTGAAAAGCCACGAGGTACAGAAAGCCGAATGGTCGCGCCCATACTACTGCGGCAGCAAGACATTCGATATCACCGAAGGTGCCGTCACAGAGATCGGCGAGGTGCGCTGCACTTTCAGCAGCATAAAGGTTACAATCAAGTTTGACGACGAGCTGCTCAAAAAGCTCGATGGCGATGCCGTGGTCAATGTCCTCGCCAACGACGAAGGCTCCCTCGACTTCACCCCCTCGGAGACTCGCAGCGGCTACTTTGCAGCCGTCAACGGCAGCTCCACGCTCGTGGCCACTTTCGATGGCAAAGTCAGCGGCTCGCCCACCCATCTGCAGCGCGTATTCGCCGATGTGGCCGCCGGCCAGCACCGCATCATCACATTCAAGGCCAGGATTCCTGGACTTGAGCCCGACCCCGAGACCGGCACAATCAACCCCGACGGCATCGGCGTCGACCTCGAAGTAGAATCCGTCGATCTCAACGGCAATGTCAACGTGGGCGAAGACCCCATCATCGGCGGCGACTCACCCTGGAAACCGCCCACACCCCCCACTCCTCCCGGCCCCGGTCCGGAGGATCCCGAATCGGAGTTCTCATTTGAAAGCGAAGGCCAAGCGCTTTCCTTCGACTCGCCCAACACGCCGGTCGAGGGCACAAATGGAAAAATCAACATATACAGCAAGCTCCCCATTGCCCATCTACGCGTGAACATCTCCACCACAAGCGCAAGCTTCGAATCAGCAGTGGGCGAAATGGTAGGCCTTGCATTCGACCTCGCATATCCCGACGACTCCAAAAACGAAACGGCAAAGTTCTCCGGCCTTGGATTCCCCGTCGGCGATCAAGTGATCGGCAAGAACGACCTCGTGTTTGACATCACAACCTTCATCCCGCTGCTCGGAGCCTTCCCCGGCACTCACGACTTCGTGATCACCGTAGAGGACAACGCCGGAGGCAGCGATAGCAGAAGATTAACCTTCGTAGCCGAATAACAATCATGAACAGCAAAATCATATCTCTCGCAATCGCCGCCATCGGCCTCACGGCCGTCACCGGCTGCGATGATGCATGGAACTATGGCGAGGACAACGGTGGCGAAGGCAACGTGGCCATCACCACCACCGTGCGCAGCGACGTGCAGGTGGCCTCGCGGGCTATCACAGGGCAGGAACTCAGCGACAAACTCGTGCTGTGGATCTCCAACGACAAAGGCCTTGTGCGCAACTACGAGGGCGAAAGCAACATTCCCTCCTCCATAGCCCTCACGTCCGGACGCTACACCGCCCAGGCATGGACCGGCGACAGCGTGGCAGCGTCGTTCGACGCCAAATGCTACAAAGGAAGCACCGGCTTCAACATCGAAGCCGGGAAAACCACCGCGGTGGATCTCGTCTGCAAGATAGCCAATGTAGTGGCATCCGTCAAGTACGACGAATCCGTGGCCGACGCGCTCTCCGACTACACCCTCACAGTGGGACACCACTACGGCACCCTCACCTTTGAGGGCGACGACACGCGCAAGGGCTACTTCATGATGAACCCCTATGCCAAGGACCTCGAATGGACCCTCAGCGGCAAACTCGCCGATGGCTCTGAATTCACCAAAAGCGGAACCATCGCCGATGCCAAACCGGCCACCGAGTATGTGCTCAACGTCAAGTACACCACATCCTCCGACGAAATCGGCGGCGGATACTTCACCATCGAGATCGACGAAACCGAGATCGTGGTGGAAGATGAGATTGTAATCACCGTAGCCCCCATCATCAAAGGCTTGGGATTCGACATCTCACAGCCCCTCACCAAGGAAGCCGGACAGGTGGGCCGGCGCTCGCTCTTCATCACTGCATCGTCCGAGATGACATCCGTGATGCTCGATTGCGACCTCTTCACCAGCCTCATCGGCATGGGAGGAAGCGATTTCGACCTTATGGCCATGACCGACGAAGTGCGGGCCGCCATGGAGGCAAAAGGCATCAACTTTGTCTACACCTACTTCGCCGATCAGGAAGCCAGCAGCATGAAAATCAATTTCGAGCCCGAATTTACCGATGCGCTCACCGATGGCAAATACGCCATCAACATCACAGCCACCGATAGCGAGAACAAAACCGCGCAGGCTGTGTTCGCCATCGAGATCAGCGATGCGCCCCTCCGTCTCAACGACGTAGCCGCCGCCGATATCTGGGCACACAAAGCTACCATCAGCTGCGAGCTCACACAAGACGGCGCTACCGGTGTGATGTTCAACTACCGTTACCGCGGCCAGCAGACCTGGACCACTGTCGAGCCCTCGTCGTCGACCGCACGCACCACGACCCACTTCCTTGAGCTCTCCGATCTTGAGGCAGACACCGAAATCGAATACACCGCAAGCTGTACAAAGGCCGACGGCTCGGAATTCACTTCCGATGTGAAGACATTCACCACCGCCGCCACTCCTCAGCTGCCCAACGCAGGATTTGAGGACTGGGATGAATCCGGCAAGGCATATCTCATTTGTGCTCCGGGCGATGAAAGATTCTGGGACAGCGGCAACCACGGTTCAGCCACAATGAGCAAGAATGTGACAACAAAGGATGAGACTGTCAAGCACGGCGGCAACTATTCCGCTAAGCTCCAGTCGCAGTTTGTGGGTATCGGCGGGCTCATTGGTAAATTTGCAGCAGGCAACGTGTTTATCGGTAAATATCTCGACACCAACGGAACAAACGGCGTGCTCGGTTGGGGACGTCCCTTCACCTCCCGCCCCATGGCTCTCAAAGGCTATGTGAAATACACACCGGCCAACACAGAGTACAGCGACAACACTACGGAATATCCCAAGGGCGTCATGGACAAAGGCATCCTTTACGTAGCCCTTCTCGATGGCTCCAAAGTTCAGGGCGACACCCAATATCCCGATTACCCTGTCGTGGTTAAGACCGAAAAACAGAGCGACGGCAAGCCCAAGCTCTTCAATAAGGACGGTGCCGACGTCATAGCCTACGGAGAAATCATATTCTCCGAAGCTACCGCAGGCGATGGCATGGTAGAGTTTACGGTGCCCCTCAACTACAACCGCACCGACATCCTCCCCTCCTACATCTTGTGCACCGCATCTGCCTCCAAAGGCGGCGACTATTTCGCCGGCGGCGCTTCTGTGATGTACCTCGACGACCTCCAGCTCGTGTACTGATACCCATAATCCCGCTACATACTTCTAATCCCTGCGCTGCGCATGTGCCGCGCAGGGATTCTTTTTCAACAATCTCCGCCATTACGCATAAACAAGTACATCATGCTACGCTCCATACGCACCAGTCCGCTGTTCGTGGTTCTGTCTCTGCTCTATGCCGCCATTGCATTCTTCACTCCTCCGCTCGTCGACGACCTTATTTTCATGGGCGACTCCTGCGGCATAGGCATAGGTTTTGAAAAACTCGCATTAGGATGGGAAGAACTGCTCGCCCATTTCATCTACGATGTGGGGCGCCTGTCAAACGTCATCGCCGTTGTGCTCCTATGTCTGCTGCCACACTTCGTGTTCGCCATACTTCAGGCCGTTGCAGTCTACATCATTCTTGAGTTCGGTAGCAGGCTAATAGGAATCACCAGCAGAATTGCCCGCACACTGTACGCCACCATAGTAGTGTTTGCTCTCCCATGGCACGATAGCATCGCCGTGCTTGACTATAGTGTGAACTACGTATGGAGCACAGCCCTGATAGTGCTGTTCCTATATGCTTTCTTCAGACACCACGCCAATGGCACCGACATCGGATGGCTCATATTGGCTCTGGCAGCGGGATGGATGCACGAAAGCTTCTCGCTGCCCGTATGCGTTGGACTGGCATGTACATCCATCTACAACCACCGGCACATATCGCGCCGCCACATCGCTCTCGCTGTATTCTTTGCCATAGGCACCGCTCTCAACTTCGTATTTCCGGCCATATGGCACCGGGCCTCGATGACACACTCTTCCTTAGTATCCAATGTCGCCCCGATCAAACTCGCAATGACATGCTTCGCATGGGTAGCACCAATATTTGCACTCGCGGCGCGTAAACGCACATGCGACAAGGCTCTTATGGCCACACTCGCCATCTCCACTGCAGCGGCATTTATGATATATCTGTATGCTGGTATCTTGCGTGGCATGTGGATTTGCCAGTTCTATGGCATCCTCACTGTGCTCATGGCCATACATGCGTTCCACATCAGGATTCCGCGCATCGTCCCACGCGTATTCATCCCAGCCGCCACCCTGGTTCTTGTCGTTTCTCTGTCATGGTCAGTATACTGGTGCATGAAATTCGACAAAGAATACAAACTTATAACAGAAGAAGTAATGCGGCTCAAAACCGACCATTTGTATCGCCACACACTCTCAATGCCGGTGCGAGACCAGATTATCACATTCGGGCGTGTGAAATCCGATCATTTCCGTTCAAAAATGGATCTGGAGATGTTCGGCCGTTATTATTGCGATGGCAGTATGTTCAAAGTGCTGCCCCCGCAACTGGAGCACACAGATATGAGCGAATTCTCGGAACTGCCCGCAAATCCCGGAATATACACCGACGGACATCTCGTCGTCAGCCGTCCGGAAAGCGCGGGCCCCTACATGCGCAACGGCTACATCAGCGCTGTGGTGGAATTCAGCGACGGCACCCATGCCACACGCAGCATCGTGCCGCAGCCATTCACCGACATCAACGGCAATGAATGGGTGCTTCTGGTTATGCCGCGGCGATACGGCACCGACACTTCCGCCGTCACGGCACTGCACCCTGTCGGCTGAGACCAGTTTCCCTCCTCCAACAACGACGACGCGGCGCGTTGCCATGGTGGCAACGCGCCGCGCTATTGCTTGATTGCAAGCTGCGGTCAGAGCAGGCTTACGATATAGTCTTTCTCATCCTGAGGATCAGGAGCCATTTCAATCTTGCCTTCGCGGGCAAGCCAGCCGAGAGCGGCATACACCTCTTTATCTTTCAGCTTCGTCATCTTCTTGAGCTGCTTGATGCCGAGAGCTTCTGCAGTGTTGAGGGCCGTCCATACGGTACCGGCGTTTGTTCCAATTGTTTCAGTATTCATAATAGTCTTTATGTTTTGTTAGACATTTATTGCTTTTGCTGAATCATGGCATCAAATATGCTGCAAATGTAAGCATTTTTACAAAGATTACCAATTAATTCTATAACATTTTTTAATTAAAATAGTTCGAAACCCCGCAAATGCAGTATTTTTTCATGTAAAAAGCATCATAACTCCCCTTTAAAACGCCGCGCTTCAGTTGGCACACGTTATTCTGGGCACCAATCTCCACGAACGATACACCTCTCCGAGCCCGCGCACCGCGCGGTGCCAGAAACGGTCGCTGTTGCCTCGCAGCAGCTCCGACGCATCCGGAGCATCACCCACAGCCCACGCGCCGTCGGCAATCTCACTCTCCAGCTGCCCGTCCTCCCAACTGCTGTAGCCGATGAAAAAACGCACAGTTCCCTCCAGCGAATATCCCGAATTGATGTAGTCAGTCACAGCATCAAAATCGCCTCCGATATACATCCCCGGCATATAAGCCCTGGCCCCCGGGATAATCTCGCTGCCAAGCGTGTGAAGAAAGAATATGCGGTCCTGGGCAAGCGGTCCGCCGCAATACACAGGCACATCCACACGTATCGATGGATCATCCAGAACATCGGCAAGAATCGAAGGCGACTTATGGTTCAGCACCACTCCCATCGCACCACCGCCGGCCTCATAGTCGATGAGAGACACAACGGAGTGCGTGAAATAGTTCTCCTCCAGAAAAGGATCGGATATGAGAAGCTTCCCCCCGGCAGGCTTGATGGAAACCGATGCTGGCACGGAAAACAAGGCAGAGCATATATCTTTCATCTCGGGCATGGCTATACTGCTTGAAGCGTGACACTTTACATTATATCTATACAACAAGTTGACAACGAAAATCGTTGAGCACGCCATCAAAAAGAAGCTACATGCACCCGCACGCCTCCCAGAGGCGCCGGTAGTATTCGGCCTTACGCTCCGCCTTGAGCGGATAGGCCCTTGATGTGGAAGGCATGCGCCAGATGCGCAGGCGCCTCCCGAATGCTTCCGCTTCCATATATTCCCCCATCTTAGGCGGCTCAGAGCCGGTGAGCGCCGCCACCACGCCGGCAGCTTTTTCGCCGGTAGTGGCAATATCGTGGCATTCAGGCATCCGTTTCAGCAGCGAAGCCAGATCCACCGCCTCCACCACCTCCAGAAACTTGTCCGAGGCATTGCCCTGTAGACGCCTTATCCGCCGGCATGTATCATGCAAAGCAATATGGTGGGCCGCCATCAACGCACGTACATCGTCGATGCGGAAACACTTTCCGGCATTATCGTATAGAGCCGACGCATCCCCCAGAAACACCATCCCGGCTATCCGCCAGAAATCATTCGTGGGATTAGGATAATAAAAATCCATGCTCCAGCGCTTGGGAGCAGGCGGAAATGTGCCCATGATAAGCACGCGCGCGCCATCGGGTATAAAGGGTGGCCAGGGATGAGTCTCCACCGGCAGTTCGGTCCTGTTGTCAGTTTCCTGCATAAGCAAAAAGTGTAAAAAAGTTGCAGATATAAATTATAACGCGTATCTTTGAGGCGAAGATATCGACTTTTGATTAATTTTCATAATAATTTACAAACAAATTCAATTCCTATGACAAAGTATTTTGCAGAAGGCATAGGCACGATGTTCCTTGTGCTTCTTGCCTGCGGTAGCGCCGTACTGGCAGGCCCCGCCATCGGTGTCCTCGGCATCGGCCTGTGCTTCGGCCTGGTGCTCCTCGGCCTTTGCTATGCCATTGGCAACATTTCCGGTTGCCACGTCAATCCCGCCGTATCGCTCGCTATGCTCTTCACCGGCCGCATGAAAGCAGGCGAATGCGCCGGCTACATCGTCAGCCAGCTCATCGGTGCCACCATCGGCGCCGGCCTTCTTGCCGCATTCGTTAGCCTCGCTCCCGGCTACAACTTCGGAGGCACCACACCCGATGTCGACGCCAGCCTCGCAGCCAACGTGCTTCAGCCCGGTGCCACCACCGGCATGGCACTCCTCGCCGAAGGCCTTCTCTCGTTCTTCTTCATCTTCGTGATCCTCTGCGCCACCGATGCCAAGCGCGGAGCCGGCAACCTCGCCGGTGCAGCCATCGGTCTCGCACTCGGCCTCGTCAACATCGTTGGCATCCCCGTCGACAATTGCTCCGTCAATCCCGCACGCTCCTTCGGTCCTGCCCTCTTCGGCAACGGCATGCCCGATCTCTGGATCATGATCGTAGGCCCGGTTGTGGGTGCTCTCCTTGCAGCTGTGTGCTACAAAGCCATCTTCCGCAACAAATAAAACCACAGCCTCCAGACAATAAAGCGAGGGCGCATCCGCGGATGCGCCCTCGTCGTATATTGTCGTCAGAATGCGGGCAGGCATTTATGCCTTGATACGCTCCACGTAAGAGCCGTCGCGGGTATCGATCTTCACCTTGTCGCCGATATTGCAGAACAGGGGCACACGCACCTCGGCGCCCGTCTCCACAGTAGCGGGCTTGAGAGTGTTGGTAGCAGTATCGCCCTTGATGCCGGGCTCCGTATAGGTGATTTCAAGCACCACGCTGGTGGGCATCTCGCAGGTCAGCACCGTTTCGCTGGCTGCATGCACCATGGCCTCGCATATATCGCCGTCCTTCAGGAACTGCACGCCCTCGATGCTCTCGCCGGGCACGATGATTTCCTCCCAGGTTTCAGTGTGCAGGAAGTGGTAGCCCATATCGTCCTTATAGGAGAACTGGTAGGGACGACGCTCGATGCGCACCTCTTCCACCTTCACACCCGAATTCCAGGTCTTGTCGAGAATACGGCCCGTACGCACGTTCTTCAGTTTTGTGCGCACGAAAGCAGGGCCTTTACCGGGCTTTACATGGAGAAATTCCACAATGAAATAGTACTGGCCATCGATATCGAGGCACATACCGTTCTTAAAATCAGCTGTTGTTGCCATATATGGTATTTAATTTATATTTAGATTGCAATTTAGCTTACGAAGTGCAAAATTACTAATTTTCACGCAAAAGACCAAAATGAGCGCAAACTATTGGTTGCGCGCCATCGTTTTTATCTAAAGATAAAAGCAAACATTATGACCGACCGTCTCTCCTACGAAGAAAAAAAAGAATTGCCCGACAGCGCCTTCGGCCTGCCCGAGCGCCGCGAATACCCCATGCCCGATGCCGCCCATGTGCGTGCGGCTGAAGCCTATTTCCGTTATTGTCCCGAAAATCTGAAGCCGCGCCTCGCGCAAGCCATCCTCGCCAGGGCACGCGAGTTCGGGGTCGACGTACAGAGCCCTATAGTGCTCTCCTACGCCTCCCGATAGCGCACACCAACGATTTTGGCTAACGGGCATAGGACAACATCGCAAAGTGGCGTCCATATACCGATATTTCGACTTGTGGTCTTTAATGTCAGTTTAGGTACTTGCAGTAATCACAATATAGAAAGAGCCCCGGGCTTCCTTGCGGAGGTCCGGGGCTCGGATAGGGGGC